>NC_014829.1:668810-1337620 GCF_000177235.2 Evansella cellulosilytica DSM 2522
TTCTACAATGACACAACTTTAAACGAGCTAACATTACATGGGGGAGCACCAGTTGTTATTGGAGATAAATGGGCAGCAACACAGTGGATGAGAAGAAAGGCAACTAGCAATGTTTCAAGTTTTACTATATAAAACTATTTTTTTAAGAGTATGACTTAACAGGTGGAATTTTTACCTTTTGAGTTATACTCCTTATTTGTATAAAAAACGTGCAACTTAAATTGCTGAAAAATCGTATGTAATAGTATTCAAGTAGGTTGCAAAGGAAAGAGGCTGTTGTCATTGTGAAAAATATTATTCATTACAGCATCACTAAAAAGCCTTTACAAATCATCATTTTAACTTTGCTTGGAGTAGCACTATTTTTTTACATGAATCATTTTTTAACTCGGGAGTTTTTCAATAGACTATAAGTTTCCATTATTGTTTTTTACAGCGAAACACATGTTAAGTGTTAGGAATCCTGAAAGGACTGACCTTTATATTTTCATGCAACGAATATCATGGGGTGTGTTCCTGAATATCGGATGCATTCTATTAATTGCGGCTATTCTATAAGTTTCAGTGGGTGCGTTCTCATATAGGACTACTCCCATTTCTTTGTCTACCATTCTAATCTTCATATAAGGGGGAACAAAAACACCACCTTTTGACCTAAATTGTCGGGGAAATATAGGCATTAACTCCCTTAATATGAGTAGGTCTTTTCGTTTTAACCATCAGTTCACTTCAATCAATCGCATACGTTTCCATCGTGCTCTTCTAATATCCATATTTCTTTTCTATCATTTATGTAATTCGTACCGTAAGCTTTTATAATTTTTCATTTTTTTACTTTTATTTTTGGGGGTGATTTATTAGAATATATTTTTAATTCTAATAACTAGTTGTTATACTTATGAAATAAATAATAGAGAGGAGAGTTAATTATGGCAAACCATTCAAAAAGCCGCAGTAATGTTTTTAATGATATTAACAAGGCTCCAAATCGTGCAATGATACGTGCGATGGGCATAACCGACGAAGATTTCGAAAAACCTTTTATAGGAGTTGCTAGTACGTGGAGTGAGGTAACACCATGTAATATGCATATTGATGAATTAGCTAGGAAAGCGAAACAGGGAGCTAAAGAAGGTGGAGGGACGCCGTTCATCTTTAATACAATTACCGTCTCCGATGGTATTTCGATGGGAACAGAGGGGATGCGTTTTTCGTTACCTAGTAGAGAAGTGATTGCTGATTCTATAGAAACAGTCGTTGGAGCCCAAAACTACGATGGTGTTGTAGCTATCGGTGGCTGTGATAAAAACATGCCTGGCTGTATGATAGCAATTGGCCGCCTAAATCTGCCATCTGTGTTCGTTTATGGCGGGACGATTCGTCCAGGCAAAAATGATGGAGAGGACATTGATATTGTTTCTGCCTTCGAAGCAGTAGGGAAATACAACAATGGAGATATAGATAGTGACGGGTTAAACAAGATTGAATGTAATGCATGTCCAGGTGCAGGGGCATGTGGTGGTATGTATACTGCTAATACAATGGCATCAGCTATCGAAGCAATGGGGATGAGTTTACCGGGGAGTTCATCAAATCCAGCAGAATCCCCTGAAAAAATGGAAGATTGTATTGAGGCAGGAAAAGCAGTTTTAAATCTTGCGAATCAAGGGATACTTCCAAAGGATATTATGACTAAAAAAGCATTTGAAAATGCGATCACTGTTGTCATGGCATTGGGGGGATCAACAAATGCTGTACTTCATTTATTAGCATTAGCTCATACTGTTGATGTCGAACTCGATTTAGATGACTTTGAACGAATTCGTCAGCGTGTCCCTCATATTGCCGATTTAAAACCAAGTGGCAAATATGTTATGGAAGAATTATCAAAGGTTGGTGGGGTACCTGCTGTAATGAAACTGCTTCTTGAAAAAGGGCTACTTCACGGTGAATGCTTAACTGTTACCGGTAAGACGGTTGCTGAGAATCTTGCTGAGGTTGATCATTTAAAAGAAGGACAAAACATTGTTTCTTTTGAAAAACCGAAACGAGAAAATGGTCCCCTAGTAATATTAAAGGGAAATCTTGCTCCAGAAGGTGCAGTAGCAAAAATGTCAGGGTTAAAAATAAAAAATATCACTGGACCAGCCCGTGTGTTTGATTCTGAGAAAGAAGCAACCGAAGCTGTGTTAAATAATAAAATTAACGCTGGAGATGTAATTGTTATTCGTTATGTTGGTCCAAAAGGTGGACCTGGCATGGCTGAAATGTTATCTATTACAGCTATTGTTGTCGGGAAGGGGCTTGGAGAAAAGGTTGGTTTAATCACAGATGGCCGTTTTTCCGGAGGTACTCATGGGCTTGTAGTAGGACACATTTCTCCAGAAGCACAAGTAGGTGGGCCGATTGCATTAATTACAGAGGGAGACTTAATTACAATTGATAGTGAGACACAGGAGTTGACTGTTAATATTACAGAAGAGGAATTTGCTGAAAGACTAAAGGATTGGACAGCACCAGAGCAAAATATACGCGGAACATTAAAGAAATATGCTCGTTTAGTATCTTCAGCATCCAAAGGAGCAATTACAGATTAAAAATAGAGGGGATGCCAGAGGTTGATTGTTGAGGTTACTGAAAAAGTAAAGAGCAACTTTTTCGCCGAAATTTCCGGGACTGGAAATAGTAAATATACTATTTCCAGTCCCCTTTTAAACATGTAGGATATCCTCAAAAAAGTAAGCTTAATAACGATGGTTTTCGGCAGCCATTGCAATGGCTTTCGTTTCATGTACGGTACCAAATGGATGCTCTGGTGGAGCATAGATCGAGTATAGTTTTAGTGGCTGATGACCTGTATTGATAAGGTTGTGCCACTTTCCAGCTGGTACAAATATCGCATAATCCTTATACGCTTGCTGTTGGAAATTTAGGTACTCTTTTCTATCGCCCATTTGCACTAATCCTTGCCCCTCTTCGATTCGAAGGAACTGATCAAGGTGAGGATGAACCTCCAAGCCGATGTCTTCACCTACGTCGATACTCATCAAAGTTAATTGCAAATGTTTACCTGTCCATAAAGCTGTCCGGAAATTTTGATTATTCTTCGTGACTGTCTCCATATCAACTACAAAAGGGTTTGATCCGTAATCAACAAGATTCGTGTCTCGGTATTTAGGATTAATACTCCTATAGTTAGGATTGTTAAGCCATGTGTCATAGCCTCCGTTGCTATAGTTCCACTGAGTGTTCACCGCATTAGGCCAATGGGATGGTCGGTATGGTGGATAATACATTTTCTTCTCCTCTCGAAAGTCCATTTTCCTTTTATCCTATGCAGATGTCTATTTATAAGTAAGTAAAAAAATAAAAATGGGCGAGAGGTTTATGCTGGTCAAATGATGTATATTAAGTCATGTAAGTTAATAAAGGGATGGTTTGATAGGTAAAAAGTATGCAAAGGAGAACCGTCCCTATTAGCCTAATTAAAGTGTTTTTCCAGTTGGTTTCCAAATCGCGTGAAACTCGTGTTAAATCGCACATAACTCGATCAAAATCGTTTGTAACTTGAAAGGAATCGCACATAACTTTGACCAAATCATGCAAAACTATCAAACTGGCGAGTGAGAACCGTCCCTGTTAGCCTCTGTTAGCCTTCTTGCTTTTTTTTCATCAGTTCCACTTCTACATGGTACACATTCCTATATTTATTTTTTACAGTAAGTACTTTTCCTTTACGGCCTTTTAGCTTAATTCCTTCCTCTTCCTGAGGTACAACATCTCTAATTTGACTTAACAAAAGGTCATTGTCTTCAAAAAATATAACATGATTCATCGTATCACCCATTTCTTTTAAGCTTTGATTATTCTCTGTATGAAATATATGATGAATGTCATCATTCATCACTAACTTTTTTACTTAGGGACTCATCATTTAACCAGATATTTTATCACTACATTTTTAGTGTTAAAATAAACATGTTATTAACTGATGAAGGAGCATACTATGGAAATTATTAGGAAATTAAAGCTAGATAAATATAGTAATATGGCTGTGTTAAATGAACCAGAGGATTATCGCGTATTTGCTGATTATCCAAATACTTTGACGAAGGAACACGACGCTATATTTGTTTTTGTTGAAACAATAGAGGAAATGATGGAAAACATAGATCATATAATAAAAGAAAATAAGCTGTCCGAAAAAGGGTATATTTATATTGCATATCCGAAAAAAGGAAATAAAAGATATCAAACCTTTGTACACAGAGACGAGATTTTTCCTAAGTTGAAGGTTGGAGAAGATGGTTATGTTGGCAATAGCGATGTAAAGTTTTCACGTATGGTTAGTATGGATGATGTATTCACTGTTGTTGGGTTAAAACGTGAAAAAAAGAAAGTACAAAAATCAATTCCATCAAGCCAATGTGTTGCAGATTACGAAGGAATGGTGAAGGATGTTGAGGAATTGCTTCAAAATAATAAAGACGAATTTGATTTTTATCAAAAGCTAACACCAGGATACAAGAAAGATTGGGCGCGATTTATATTTTCTGCTAAGCAGCAAAAAACAAGAGATAAGCGAAAAGAGCAAATGATTGAGGTGCTTTCACAAGGGTATAAAACAATGGACTTGTACCGTCAAAAGAAGAAATGACTATAGGAGGTGAAGGATACTTCTCGTGGATATTTCAGAAGCATGGTATTCTTCAAAAATTGAAGAGGAGGATGGCTTTTAAGACATCCTCCCTTCGTTTATAGGTAAAAAACAAAGAAAAAATAAAAACGAGCTTCACTAAGCTCGTTTTTATTTTTTCTTATGAGTTTGATTTATGTCGTGTATCTATGCTGCATTCGTTACTGTTTTATCAAGTTTCCCTCTGAATATTACAGAGCGAAGGTAAGGGATAACCCAACGGTCTCCACCGAATTTACCTGCATTGTAGCCAGCAGCTAAGATGAAGATTGTAATAAGGATCATCCATGGGTTAGTAGACACTGTACCTGCAAACATAAATGCGAAGTTCATGACGATACCGAAGAACGCTGCCGCTGTTGTTAATACACCTAATATTAATCCTAATCCTACAAGAAGCTCTCCCCAAGCGACCATAAAGCTAAATGTTCCTGCAAATGGAAGTGCAAAATTCTCAATGAAGGCATGGTACGTTGGGTAAGTAGCTGCAACAGTTTCATTAGCAACAACACCGTTTAAATATCCGCCTGCATCAAATCCACCTGTTACTTTTCCCCATCCTGCTGTTAACCAAGACCATCCTAAGTAAAGACGTAAAACTGTTAAAAGACCAGCTGCAATTTTGTTGTTTCGTAAAAAATCCATAAACATGAATAATTCCTCCCCTAAAGGTTTTTATTTTATTTTTCGAAGATCGTCTGTGATCTGTTCTTCTAATAAGTTAATAATAATAGCTTTTGTTAAGGTGATTGACTTTGCGTCGCTCTTGTTAGTGACCACTAACTATCTTCACTTGTAGTATATAACGGATAAAGGTGTGATGAACGTCACACTTATGAACGTTATGTTGCAAACTAGTGACGAAAATGTGAATGTGATTATTTTCACAAGGGAGAGGAGACGATTGAGAGGATAACTCGAAAGGCCGAATTTTTGCCTTCTGAATCATCCTCTAAACAATGTGCGGAACCGACGTAATCTCTAAGAGCCATTATAAGTGGATTTCTTATAATGGACGCGCGGCGAATGGGGTCGTTGCCAGAAACTGAAATAGCTTTTTCAACAGCCTCTTTCCACTTCAAAATTGCCTTAATAATGGAGTAATTAATCCTTTATGAAAACTTCTAATTGAAACGTAAGTGATGACAAGCTATCAAATATTTTTCGAGCTTCTTCACTCTCTTCGTTTAATGGTTTTCCATTCAAGAGTGGTGTTTTATTGTAAACTTTTCGGATACTTATAGGCAAACCAATCCCTTGTTCTTTTGTAATAATAATCTTGTGTGGAGCGTATAAAATCGTATGAATCAAACGTCTTGCTTTACTAGAAGGAGACTCTTTTAGCATCTCTATAACAGCTGAGTCAGTCAGTGTAGGGAATAGCTTTTTATCGTTTTGAGCAGTTGCATTCCAGTGACACTTAATTGCTTCTGCAAGTAATCTATCAACAGCAACCATAATCGGATCGAGAAAAACTTGATGGTCGCGTTTTATTAGTTTCAATAAGTAAATACCTGTTTCTTCATCTGTAGCAATTCCTTTTGATGTACAAGATAATTGAGGTAACAAGTGCTTTGGAAGAAAATCAATTTTTCCCATCATGTATGTATCTCTGAGAAAACTGTCTAGGTGGTCAATGCCTAAAATATACTCATTACCATTCAAGGGAGAAGTGTGTCTAAGAAATTGAATAACTTCGCTCGGACAAATGTTAACTTTATGTAAAATGTCGCTAATTTCTTTTTCTTTAATCATTTGTTCTGTGAGGTGGTGGTGATTGAAGCCTAATGTTTTTTCTACTGAATGTGAAAATGGTAGGTGACCAACATCATGAAGAATGGCAGCAATTCTTAATATATTGTCGTTTGGAAAGAAATATGAAGCTAATTTCCAAACGCCAATTGTATGTTCGTATCTAGAATGAACTACTGATGATAAGAGTGCGCCTGCTCCAAAGTGTGCTAAGTGCTTGAGCCGTCTTACTGGAGTGCTTAGTAATAGCTCTTTTTCCCACTCATAGGGCTCTATTGTTGGATATAAAGGTTCGGTTATCATATTTCAAAAAACCTCCTAAATAAAAAATATTGCAATCTCTAGTACTAAAGATAACGCTAGAGACTGCAATCATGGAAATTATTATCATACTCTTTTAGAGGAAGTTGTCAATACTCTTAGCCTATTAATTCTCTAAAATAGTATAATTAATTGTCATTTAGTAGATTTTGTTTCATTGAACTGGATATGATTGAAGCTTGCGAAGCTTATGTGTAGCCTTAACCATATTTTTAAGAGAAGCTATTGTCTCCTCTTCATTTCGTGTCTTCAATCCACAGTCGGGATTGACCCAAAATTGTTCTTTAGGTATGACTTGTATACTATCTTTTAATATTGTATCTATTTCTTCGACACTAGGGATGCGTGGACTATGAATATCATACACCCCTAGTCCGATACCTAAATCATATGGATCTTGTTTAAGCGACTCGATTAGTTCGCCATGACTTCTAGAAGTCTCAATAGAAATAACATCAGCATCAAGTGCACGAATCGGTTCAATAAAGTCATTAAATTCACAATAGCACATATGCGTATGAATCTGAGTCGTATTTTTAACTCTTGATGTTGCTAGTTTAAATGCGTTTATTGCCCAAGCTAAATATGCATCTCTATTCTCGATACGTAGTGGCAAGCCTTCACGTAATGCAGGTTCATCAACTTGAATAATTTTAATTCCAGCATCCTCTAAAGCGGTAATTTCTTTTCTTAGTGCTAATGCAATTTGATTCGCTACTTGTTCATGTGAAATATCATCACGAACGAAGGACCAATTTAGAATAGTCACAGGTCCTGTTAGCATTCCTTTTACAGGTTTAGAAGTTAATTTTTGTGCTTGCACAACTTCTTTTACAGTCATTGGAGAAGTCCACTCAATGTCACCGTATATCACTGGTGGTTTTACACAGCGGGAACCGTATGAGACAACCCATGCTTTTTCAGTAAATGCAAAGCCACTTAATTTTTCTCCAAAGTATTCAACCATATCTGTACGTTCAAATTCTCCGTGCACTAAAACATCCAGTCCAATATCCTCTTGAAGGGAGATCCAACGTGCCGTCTCTTTTTCTAGAAAATCTCTATAAGTATCATCACTAATTTCTTGCTGTCTCCATGCCTTACGTGTTTCTTTTACTATTTTAGATTGAGGGAAGCTGCCGATAGTCGTTGTTGGATAATCGGGTAATTGCAGTACTTCTTTTTGTAAAGATTGTCGTTCTTTAAAAGCCATTGGTCTTGAAAAATGATTTTGCTCGAGTAAAGAAAGTTCTTCTCTCACTTTTTCATTTTTTCTCATTTTATGCTGACTTAATGTTTCAATAGCTTTCATACTGTCAGATACGCGCTTGTTCCCGTACCAAGCATCATCTCGCACATAGGAAGTTACACTTGTTATTTCAACTATTTTTTCATCAGCAAAAGCTAATGCGTTTATTAGTGTTGACTCAAGCTTCGTTTCTGATTTTGTAGTCACAGGAACATGCTGTAAGCTACATGACGATTGGATCCATGCTTTAGTAGCACCGCTGATGGATAATACAGCATGAACATCTGTTGCTTTTTCTGCTAAATTAGCACGCCAAATGTCTCGCCCATTAATCACCCCAATTCCTAACACTTTATCCTTTGGAAAACCATACTGGCGAATGGAGGATGTATTTTGCTCTTTACCGTGTACAAAGTCTAATCCAATTCCTGCGACAGGGATGTCACAAATGTCCTCATATGCTGATAAACCTTCAAAGTATGTTTGCAGCATAATTTTAGCTGATGGTACACTTTCGACTAATTGTCTGTATATTTGTTGAACGAGTTTAATATCGTCCTTATCTAGAGATAGTACTAATGAAGGTTCTTCGATTTGTATCCACTCTGCACCAGCGTCAACAAGCTCCTGCAACACTTTTACATACAATGGTAATAGTTTTAAGTAAAACGATGCTTTCGTTTTTTCATCATATCCTTTAGATAATTGCACAAAAGTGTACGGACCAATGATAGTTGGTTTTGTAATAAGACCCAATTTTTCCTTTGCTTCTATAAAATACTCTAAAATATAGTTTTCAGTTAATTGTAACGGTCTGTCTTCATATTCGGGTACAATGTAGTGATAGTTCGTGTTGAACCACTTTGTCATTTCACATGCGATAACATCACTTTTCCCACGTGCCATTGCATAATATGTTGAAAACTCGACCTTCCCACCTATCCAACTATAACGTTCAGGTATGATACCAAACATTGTTGCATGATCTAGCATACGATCATATAGGGTGAAATCACCAACAGTGATAAAATCTAAACCTAATTCTTGCTGGCGCTTCAGATGATTTAAGCGAATTGCTTCCATTTTTGAGTTAAATTGCTCCTCTGTTATTTCTTTCTTCCAAAAGGCTTCTAAACATTTCTTCCATTCTCTGTTATCACCGATGTAAGGATAACCATGTACTGTACTAATTAAATTCATTTCGGACCCTCCCATAAATGTTTTACATATCTCCAAATAACAAAAAGGCCATCCCCGCGTTAGGAGATGGCTTAACAATCAAGTTTGATAAGTAGAAAAAACATGCTAAATGAGCATCCTCATCACTCGTTTGTCGTACAAATTGAATGTCACCACCTATTTCCACGTAGGTATTTGGTGTGTACTAGGAATTGGCAGGTCTCCTGGCTTATCATCAATGCTTCTCACACCTTCCCATCATCAAAGACAGTGGTAACTGTGAGTTACTCCGATTTACAGTTGCGGGACAGCGACGGAATTACACCGTTCTTCCCTTTTAAGCCAAACCGCAGTTTGGCACCAATTCTTACACGATATGTAATTGCTAATAACTATAACATAAAAAAATTGGAAAGCATATACTATTGTTTGAAAACTCAGTTAAAGGCTGGTGTTAATATTCACAACAGGTGCAAGCGTCCTGAAGTGATAATCAACAGCAAACTTTTACTTTAACTATAAATAAAGGAGAACTCAATTGGTTATTGAGTCCTCCTCATATCATCATGCAATTTCCGTTGCTGTTTTATCAAGTTTTCCTCTGAAAATTACAGTGCGAAGGTAAGGGATAACCCAACGGTCTCCACCGAATTTACCTGCATTGTAGCCAGCTGCTAAGATGAAAATGGTAATGAGAACCATCCAAGGATTAGTAGACACAGTACCTGCAAACATAAATGCGAAGTTCATAACGATACCAAAGAACGCTGCAGCTGTTGTTAATACACCTAATATTAATCCTAATCCTACAAGAAGCTCTCCCCAAGCGACCATAAAGCTAAATGTTCCTGCAAATGGAAGTGCAAAGTTCTCAATGAAGGCATGGTACGTTGGGTAAGTAGCTGCAACAGTTTCATTAGCAACAACACCGTTTAAATATCCACTAGCATCAAATCCCCCTGTCACTTTTCCCCATCCTGCTGTTAACCAAGACCAACCTAAGTAAAGACGTAAAACTGTTAAAAGACCAGCTGCAATTTTGTTGTTTCGTAAGAAATCGATAAACATGAATAATTCCTCCCCTAAAGGTTTTTATTTTATTTTTCGAAGATCGTTTGTGATCTGTTCTTTTTAATAAGTTAATAATAATAGCTTTTGTTAAGGTGATTGACTTTGCGTCGCTCTTGTTAGTGACCACTAACTATCTTCACTTGTAGTATATAACGGATAAAGGTGTGATGAACGTCACACTTATGAACGTTATGTTGCAAACTAGTGACGAAAATGTGAATGTGAGTATTTTCACAAAAACTCTATCATTTATTAAATATGATCATTTTTTTCAAAGACTTCCAAACAATATTAGTTTAAAATAAAGCTACTAATTGGAGTGGCTAATAAGGTTTGTAAATACACGAGCTAATGGTGGTGAGTCTATTGAAAAAATTATATAGGAGAAAGTATATGTATCTATTATTACTGTTAATGGCAATTATTTATTTTTTCTATTACGAAAATAATGCCCTGACTTTGACAGATTACACAATTCAATCACATAAAATACCTGCTAGCTTTGAAGACTTTAAAATTGTTCAGCTTTCAGATTTGCATGGGAAAAAGTTTGGAGATGACCAAAATAGATTAATGGAGGTAGTGAAAGAGGAAAGGCCAGATATCATCGTATTTACTGGCGATTTAATAGATTCCAGAAGAGGTGGCGAAGAGAATAGTTTACTTTTAATGGAACGTTTAATTGAAGTTGCACCAGTTTATTATGTGACTGGTAATCATGAATGGCGTTCTGGAATCTATGATTCTCTAGAGAGTAAACTACTTCAATTAGGGGTCGTAGTTCTTAGAAATCGTTCTGAAGAAATTCGTATTGATAACGACTCTATAATGATTGCAGGTATTGACGATCCACAACAGGATACAACGGGTCGCTCCGACTATGATGTAGTGAACGAGTTTATGAACGACGCAATCACTAATGAAACGGAGGAAGATTATTTCCATATTTTACTTTCTCATCGACCAGAATTGTTTCCAGTATACTCGAAGTTCCATATGGATTTGATCTTTTCAGGACATGCTCATGGTGGTCAGTTTAGGCTGCCTTTCGTTGGAGGAGTATTAGCACCGAATCAAGGTTTATTTCCGAAGTACGCATCAGGGAAGCAAACCCAAGAAGTTTCTACAATGATTGTAAATAGAGGACTTGGGAATAGTTTGTTTCCAGTAAGGTTATTTAATCGACCGGAAATTGTAGTGGTTACGTTGGAAGTGGATTAATTAATACCTTTGTACTATTACAATGATTAATAAGTTGTTTTAATGGGTCGATTGTAATGATGAGAGAATATAGAAACGATTCGAAAGTATCAGGAAATTTTTGGTTTATAGACAGAAATTTATTGTATAATTTTTTTGGGCCGCTTTTTTCGTGCGGTAAAAAAAAATATCATTCCGAATTTCGAAAGGTAGGTAAAGTACAATTGAACAACGAAATGCAAACGCATAATCAGCAAGGTTTTACTTCTGAGCACCATGAGCAAGGAAATCAAAAGAAACATTCAGTATTAGGAATAATTTCTTTCATTATCTTTGGTGTCATGTTTTTATTAGCTATAGTAGCAGTTATCCTTGTACAATCTTCAATTAACGATTACTATACGATTGCGGATAATACACCTTATACATTCGATGAGTTAACAGAAATGATGACTCTCGAAACGGCAGCACCTGAGTATGCTGATTTAATGGATCGTGCTGACATCAGGTTAGGAATTGCTATTATGCTAGCATTTGGAATTGCAGTTGGTCATGTGATTGGAGTCGTTCTAGGAATTATAGGTGTAGCAACGGCAAAAGGAAAGAAGCTATTTGCTACTCTTGGATTAATACTTAATATCGTTTCACCAATTGTTTTCTTCTTTATCGGTCTTACGCTAATAATGGTTCCATTTATATAATAGAAAACAGTGTTAAACATAAAAGCCAGCAAAAAGGTTTCTACCTCTTTTGCTGGCTTTTGTGAAACGTACGCTAATTTATATCGTATATATTATTATAGTAGAGATGAATTTTTTTCAAATGCTTTGTTAAGTTATGTCTTGGATTTCCACAAAAGGTTATTTTCTTAAGTTTGCTACAAATCAATACCTGTATTACCATTCAAAAATTATTTACTAAATTAAACGAAGTAGAGAGAGTGATGACTGATGAAGGTAAAAAGTAAGGTTCGGCGTATGGCTATAGTTTTAAAGATGGCTTTCGTCATTTTTTTACAGGTGTATTGGTACAAGCTTAGAAAAAAACCTGAGTCTGACTGGGAACTGTTATGGATAAAAATTGGGAAACGATTTCGGAACACATTGTTTGAGCTAGAGGGGTTACTTATTAAAATTGGCCAATTATTAAGTATTAGGGCAGACCTATTGCCTCATGGATTTATCAATCAAATTCAAGATCTAACAGACCATGTTCCGCCATCGGAGTGGGGCGAAATTAAGGAGATACTTGAGAGGGAATGGGGCACTTCTATAGAGGAACATTTTTTATCTATTGAGGAAAAGGCTGTTGCTTCAGCTTCGATAGGCGAAGTGTATAAAGCGGTGTTAAAAAGTGGTGAGGAGGTAGCCATTAAAGTTCAGCGTCCTGACATCCAATCTATTATTAAAACAGACTTCCGTACTTTAAGAGTGATTATATGGTTTGCTGACCACCTAGTACCTTTACCAAAAGGCTTTATCAATTTTAAAGTTTTGTTTAAAGAGTTAAAAGAGGTCATTGAGCGGGAACTTGATTTTTCTCAGGAGAAAAATGTTTTGCTTTCTTTTAAAGAACGATTTAAAGAGAATGAATCTGTTATTATTCCAGGCGTCTATGATGAACTGAGCACTTCTAGTGTACTAGTAATGGACTGGCTCGACGGAATAAAGGTTACGGATAAGGTAAGGTTAAACGAGCTTGGGATAAACCGTGGTGATCTTGTAGAGGGTATAATGAAAGTCTTTCTGCCACAATGGCTAGAACCCGGAGTCTTCCACGCAGACCCTCATTCAGGAAATATGCTCGTATCAAGGGAAGGAAAAATTATATTATTAGATTTCGGTATGGTAGGGGAAATATCAAACAGTGACGCTATTTATTTTCAAAAGTTAATTGAAGGGTTACTTTCAAAGAATTATGTGAAAGCAGTAGATAGTCTCGTCCATTTAGGTTTTTTACTTCCAGAGGCTGACCCGAGAATTATGGAAAAACTTTTGGCTGAGATGATGACAATTCAACCAAATCAGCTAAAAAATATGGATCTTGTTGCAATGAAGCTAGAAATGAATGACATGATTCAAGCACTGCCCATCCAAGTGCCGACACGTTTTGTATTTCTTGGACGCTCCTTCGTAACGATAGAAGGTGTATTGAGAGGATTAGCAACAGATGAAGAACTAATGGCTTTATTTAAGCCAATATTTATGAATTGGTTAAAACAAAAAGGAAATAATAAATGGTCCTTTATATCATACTGGTTACAATCACAGCCTGTGTTTAAATTCTTCTACTCTATAGCAGAATTTTTAAAGCTCCCAAAAACGTTGGAGGAACTAAAAGAAACCGAACAAAGAAGAGAATTTCAATTTACATTATATGAAAATAGCAAACAACGACTTTTCTATTTATCAGCTAGCAGTGCTATTGGTATATTGGTAGGAATATACACAGAGCATGACTTCATCATGCAGCTATGTATTGGGGTTACTGCATTGTCATCTTTTGGATATTTAGTGTTTAGCTATAAGCTGCGGAAATGGATGAAGTTTATGCATGAAAAAAGAAGGTGAAAAAAAGTATGGACAGGGAAGTATTGCGCTCTGTCCATTTATATCTGTAATGATATATCACTTGTAGAGAAAAAGAAGAGAATGTGTTTAGTTTAAAAATTACAAAAGTTCATTTGCAATTAATTCGTAGGACTTCAGTTTGTCTTCAAGGGAATGTGTAATCGTGACGATCATGATTTCGTCGGCTTGGTACATTTTTTTGATGTCTCGGAGCTTCTCTGCTACTTCTTTTCGATTCCCAATCACCATGTTTGCTTGCATTTTCTTTACCGTATCTTTTTCCTCTAAGCTCAACGATATTTTAGTAGCTTTTTCAATAGAAGGAACTCCTTCCTGTCCTTCCCCACGCGCTTTTTGAATAGACCAAATAAGACTACTAGATGCTTGCTCAAATGCTTTTTCAGTTGTTTCAGCACAAATAGCTGAAATGGTAAGGATGGTGTATGGTTTTTCGTTATGTTTTTGAATATTAAACGTTTGAATGTATTCGTTAATAATGCCCCTGCCATCATTATCAGTCATAAATTGACCAAATGCATATGGTAATCCTTGTTTTGCAGCGAGCTGGGCACTTTTTTTGCTCGTTCCTAAAAGCCATACATGAGGGGCTATATCAGGGATAGGAGCGGCAACCGGTTTATTTTCTTCTGAAAAGACGTTATAAACATAATGTAGGAGAGCCTCTAACGATTTTGGCATATCGTAAACTTGTTGAAGAAAGTTAGTAGAAAGAGCATTCGTGACTTCTGCTGAACCACCTGGCGCACGGCCAATGCCAATGTCAATTCTTCCAGGGAATAAAGTTGCAAGCATATTGGAAATCTCAGCAACTTTATATGGTTTATAGTGAGGTAGTAAAATAGCGCCGGAGCCAATTCGAATGCTTTTTGTTTGTGCACCGATATAGCTAAGCATAATTTCAGGAGCAGAGCAGGCAAGTCCCCCTAAATCGTGGTGTTCGGCTATCCAATAGCGTGTATAGCCATACTTTTCAGCTGATTGTGCTACTGTTAATGATGCTTGTAACGCTTGGTGTACTGTTTGATTTGTAGAAATAGGTGATTGGTCTAAAATGCTAAGCTTCATCAATGTGTTAGCTCTCCCCTTATCTGTACATTTTAAAAGTTCGTTAAAAAATATGGTCTAGTATGTAAAGGTTGTTTTTATAAGAAAATAATACTCATAATCATTTATATAGTGACGATAATAGCACTCGTTAAGTAAATAGAGCAAATACTATAACTTTAGACTAAATGACCAAAAAGCTAAAAAAGAAAAAGGTATTTTTATATTTTAGGAGAAAGTTAGTTAAGACAATGTTCACTAATGGGAGATTTAATTGATAAATTACCGAAAAACTAGAAATAATCTTCTGAAGGTCGTCATACGAGGCTTATGCTGCTCAATAAATCAGAAATAATCATACGAAGGTCATTATACGAAGTCAATGCTGCTCGAAAAAGCAGAAATAATCGTACAAAGGTCATAAAAACGAGGTGAACGTTTATGGTAAACAATACCGAATATGAGATACTAGATAGAATATCAGATGCCTTTTTTGCTGTAGATCAAGATTGGAATGTAACATATTTTAATATAGAAGCAACGAAGTTATTGGGAAGAGATAAAGAAGAAGTACTATATGGAAATCTGTGGGAGAAATTCCCAGAGGCGAAATACGAAGAAGTATATAGACAGTACTATAAAGCGGTGAAGGAGCAGGTCCCCGTCTTCTTTGAAATGTATTGGCCGCCACGTGACATGTGGTATAGTGTAAGGGCTTATCCTTCTGAGAATGGCCTTTCTGTATTTTTTCAAGATATTACAGAACAAAAGCAGCAAGCGACATTGCGGGATGATCAGTATAAATCATTATTTATGAATAATTCGGAAGCAGTATTTTCTTTTGATCTTGAAGGTAACTATATAAGCATTAATCCAGCGATGGAAAAACTGTTAGGCTATAGTAAAGATGAGTATTTAAGTATGAATTACTCTCCTTTAGTTATTGAAGAAGAGATAAAAAAAGTGAATTCTTATTTTTCTAAAGCCGCTTCTGGTGTTACACAACACTATGAAACAAAGTCAAGACATAAAAATGGAAGAATTATTGACGTAAAAGTTACCAATATGCCAATTACCATTGACGGTGAAATTGTTGGTGTATATGGCATGGCAAGGGATGTAACAGAAGAAAAGAAAACAGAAAAGCTTTTGTTAGAGTCTGAAAAGCTTACTGCTGTTGGCCAGCTAGCTGCTTCAATTGCACATGAAATAAGAAACCCATTGACTTCAATCAAAGGGTTTATACAGCTGATGAAAACGTCAGATGATATTTCAAAAGCAGAGTACTTTGATATTTTAGCAGATGAAGTAACGAGAATCGAATTAATCACAGGTGAATTGTTAATGCTAGCAAAGCCACAAGCACACGATTTTCACTACGCTGACATAAGTGTCATTATTGAAGATGTAGTTACGCTACTCAGTTCTCAGGCATTAATGAACCATGTTGACTTCAATATGAAGATTGAATCCTTACCTAAAATAAAATGTATCGAAAATCAATTAAAGCAAGCATTTATTAATGTGATAAAAAATGGAATTGAAGCGATGCCTCATGGGGGGATGATATACATTACTGTCAACGAAGCTGATACGAACATCGTTATCGAAATTAAGGACGAAGGACTAGGAATTCCAAAAACAATATTAAATAAAATAGGCTCTCCTTTTTATACGACAAAGGAAAAGGGAACAGGTCTCGGTATGATGACAACGATAAAAATCATACAGACGCATAACGGGACATTTACTATATCAAATACTAATAAAGATGGCACAACTATTAGAATCACCCTGCCAATTAAACAGGAATTTAATTAAATACACAAAGGCAAAAATAACTCTTTCCTAACACTTCTACAAGTTATCGAAGAGTTATTTTTTTTTGCTCTTATTGAGTAATAGAAAGGATTAAAGGCAAAATAAAACTTACAAGAATACTAAAAAATGAGCAGGAGTGTTATCATGAATGTTATTTGGGGTATTTTAGGTATTATTACAGTTTTACTTATTGCCTTTTTATGCTCTAGTAATCGAAAATCAATAAGCTTTCGTGCGGTATTAGGAGGTCTAGCAATACAAGTAACGTTTGCTTTTATCGTTTTAAAATGGGAGTTTGGACAAAGCGTTTTAGCTCGGATAGCACTTGGTGTTGATCATATTATTAGTTATGCATACGAAGGGATAGCTTTTTTATTTGAAGGAGTGGTTGCTTCTGAAAATATAGGTTTTATATTTGCGTTTGAGGTATTACCAATCGTTATATTTTTTTCTGCATTAATCTCTGTATTATATTACATTGGTGTCATGCAGCTTGTTATTCAATGGTTAGGTGGCGCACTTTCAAAGTTACTAGGGACGAGTAAAACGGAATCTCTTTCTGCGGCAGCTAATATTTTTGTCGGACAAACAGAAGCGCCACTTGTCGTAAAACCTTACTTAGATAAAATGACACGTTCTGAAATATTCGCAGTTATGACAGGGGGACTAGCGTCAGTAGCTGGTTCTGTTCTTATTGGTTATTCCTTACTAGGTGTCCCACTTGAGTATTTACTTGCTGCAAGCTTTATGGCTGCCCCCGCTGGATTAGTAATGGCAAAAATAATCGTTCCTGAAACAGAGTTTACTGAAAGGTCGGATGAATTACAGTTAGAAAAGGACAAAGACTCTGCAAATGTCATTGATGCTGCTGCAAGGGGGGCAAGTACAGGATTACAGCTAGCATTAAATATAGGTGCGATGCTTCTAGCGTTTATGGCACTCATTGCACTTGTAAATGGATTACTAAGTTGGGTAGGGACTTGGTTTGGTGTTGAAAATGTAACGCTTGAAGTGATATTAGGTTATATTTTTTCACCATTAGCGTTTGCAATAGGGGTACCGTGGGCTGAAGCAGTAACTGCAGGTAGCTTTATTGGCCAAAAATTAATACTGAATGAGTTCGTTGCTTACGCAAACTTTTCTCCAATGATCGATGAGTTAACACCGAAAACAGTTGCAGTGATTAGTTTTGCATTATGTGGATTTGCAAACATATCATCACTAGGTATATTACTCGGTGGGCTTGGTAACTTAGCCCCTAGTCGCCGTCCTGATATTGCAAGGTTAGGTTTAAGAGCGGTGTTAGCTGGAATGCTGGCATCATTATTAAGCGCATCGATTGCAGGGATGTTGTTTTAGTAAATAACAACATGATATACGAAAAATATGATATTTAATGTCAAAAAGAAAGGATGCTGCAAAAAGGTTAACTTTTTGTAGCATCCTCTTTTTTTCCTAACAATAGTGCCAAAGTAATGAAGATGTATGGATACGTTAATAAAATCAGTTCTAGAAATCCAATACCAAGTAACATTCCAGTATATCCGTCTTCATAATAGCCAGCATCAGCATAATAGCCAGCACCAATCATATACATGCCAACTAGTAAGTAACTAATGATGGATATACCAACGAGTATGTTGCCAATAACATTAAACTTCGTTTTGTAGATTGTGTAAAATAAAACTACTAAATAAATGATTCCTATTAAAACTGTAAAGAAAAAAATATATAAAGGGTCATAGACTCCCATGTCACACCACCTATTTCCAATGTAATACTGTTTTATTTATGCTAGCTTATTTCTATGTTTAATAAGATAAACGATAACATTAATCAATGCTAGTAATGCAACTACCATACATAAAATAGTCGATGTGGCATCACTACCTGCTCCATATTCATCAGCAATATATCCTGTAGCATAAAGGCATAAGGCGCTTATTACGACAGAAATGACAGTAATACTTACAATTGAAAACATATTTACAATTTCTCTTTTTTGAACGATTGAGAAGATGAGTAAAGCACAGAGGATAATGATAAATACGATAAATACAGGTCTTAAGAAAATGACATTAGGAATTTCATATTCCATTTCGAACTTCCTCCTTTATCTTTATTTAAAGGCTATGTTAAACTTTGTTGTTGATTTTCGCTTCAGGACGCTCGCTTGTCTCTTCCTCTTCCAGTTTCGATCCGTCTCCATACCTTTCGTGAAAATCGACATTAGCCTTTAACAGAGCCTATTTAAAAAACGACTAAAGTGAAATCTCGAATAGACGTATCACTAAAACAATAGAAAGCCCAATAGCACCACCGACATGGTAGGATATTGTTTCTCCTTCTCTCCTCTTTTGAAGTGCGGTTAATGACATTCCGATTATGATCAAAGCAATGGCACTATTTATAACAATATAAGAAAAAGTAGAGCTGAATTTCGTGTCAGAAGCCAGTACGATTATAGTAGGAATGATGATTAGTAAAAGGGACGTGATATATAAAACTGGATTTAAAGCATTTATTTTCATATGAAGGTCACCTCGACTTTTAAGGTTTTGTAATAACTTCTTACATAATACCACGAAATATTACTAATTTTAGTAATATTTTCTAACTGTTTTTTCACTGAACTGGGAGGTCTGCGGAAAAAAGTGTTAAAATGACCATAAGTTTTGTTATAGCATGGAGGTATCCTATGGAATATGTAAAAGAATTGAGGAAGTTAATTGGTAATAGACCGTTAATTCTCCCTGGTGCAGTAGTGTTAGTGATTAATGAAAAGAACGAGCTGTTATTGCAACAGCGACCAAGTGGAGCGTGGGGACTACCTGGAGGATTAATGGAACTAGGTGAAAGCTTGGAAGATACAGCAAAAAGAGAAGTGAAAGAAGAAACAGGGCTAACGATAGAAAACTTAAAGTTTCTAGGTATGTTTTCAGGGGCTGATTACTTTTTTAAACTATCTAATGGGGATCAGTATTATTCTGTTACGTCTGTTTATGTAAGCAGAGAATATGATGGAGAAATTAAAATTGATAATGAGGAGTCTATAGATGTAAAGTTCTTTAGCTTAGACCGTTTACCTAAAGGTTTAACAAAGGATTATCTTAGTTATATAGAACCATATATCAATCAATTCAAGCATAGCGCTAATTGAGAAGGGGAGAGGCAATGTTTTACAAATGGTATGAGCTCGTGCGAAAGCGTGTAAAACCAAACATGAAGTATGGCGAATTTGTTTTTTACTGCGTCATTATTTTTACCATAGCGAGCTATTTTGTTGGTTATGCTATTGGAAGTACATACTCACATGTTGTGAACAATCGATAGCTTGAGAATACATCTTACATATTCAAAATATACATGATATATATTTTGGGTTATACATAGGAGTGTTGTCCATGAACAAAGCAATCATTCACATCATCAATTTTTTAGTAGGTTTAGTTGCAGTTGGATCTAGCCTATTTTTTGCATGGGGAGTGTTAGCGTTCGGACCAAATGGTAACTTGTTGTATGTGGCGCTACCATTAGCAGTTTCTGTAATCTGGGGTGCTATTTATTATTTACAACTGAAGTTTCAGTCTATCAGTAGTTTTCTTCTCTTATTAATGACTGAGCTTATTCTTTTTTACCTTCTATCATTTACGATCAATTTAAGCTAATAGTAGATGGAAAGTAAAAGCATAAGGGATGGAACGGAAGAGTTTAGAAAAACGTTAGGTAGAGCAAGAGAGGGCGATTTCCATGGGATATGTAGAAGAGTTAAGAGCATTAGTTGGTACTAGACCACTCATTTTTGTGGGAGCTGTTGTCATTATTACGGATAGTGAGGGAAGAATTCTTCTACAGGAGCGTCAGTACCCACCTCATTCTTGGGGGCTTCCTGGAGGGTTGATGGAATTAGGAGAGTCTACTGAAGAGACTGCTCGTAGAGAAGTGTACGAGGAAATGAATATAGAACTTGGTAGATTAGAATTGTTGAAGGTGTATTCTGGCCCAGACCAATTCGTGATGGCTGCGAATGGTGACGAATTTTATGTTGTCATTGTTGCTTATCATACAGGTGAAACAACTGGTAAACTTATAGTGGATGAAACAGAATCAAAAAGTGCGGCATATATTCAAGTTGATGAACTCCCTGATGGAGTTGTAAAAAGTCATCGGAAAATTATCGAAGACTTTTTAGATAAATAAAAAAAGCTAAGCGTTTTCTGTTATAGGGAGCGCTGTTTTTTTACAAACAAAAGGAATTTAATGGTAAAATAAAGTTTGTAACCTTAAGTGAAAAAAGTGGATTAAAATAAAAGCACATTCATTCTTCTTAGGAGGTATCTTCATGATTTATGTTGTTAGGCATGGTCAAACAGATTTAAATAAAGAAGATAGATTGCAAGGAAGGCTCGGTTTACCGTTAAATGAATATGGAATGAACGAGGCGAAAAGCTTAAAGAACAAGTTAGTTAACATCGAGTTTGATTATGTGTTTTCTTCTCCGCAGGAAAGAGCAATCAAAACCGCAGAAATTATTTCGGGTACGACGCCAATAATAGATAGAAGAATTGATGTTTATGAGTTAGGAGAGGCTGATCGCTTAAAAAAGAGTGAAGTAAAAATGTCAGGGATGATACCAGACTCCAGTGTATATAAAGGCATTGAGAAAAATAGTAGTTTTGTTAAAAGAATCTTTGATTTCATGGAGGAGCTTGAAACTCGCTATAGTAATAAAGATGTGAATATATTACTTATCGGGCACCGATGTACGACTAGCTGTATAGGTGCGTTCTTTGAAGGGGTTCCATCAGACGGAAATATATTAAAATATTCATTACGAAACGGTGAATATAAGGTGTATCAGTTTAGCGACAACAACACAAATATTGGTTCACAGCCAACCATTTGAAGTTTTATGTAATGGCTACATTCCTAATTATACCATTCAGAGAACCGACTATAGAGACCTTTAATAAGAGAAGATTTATGAGATGTTGCAGGGGCGGTAGTGTTGTTTGCACAAATAATAGATGAATGAACGATGTAGGAGGCAGCATGGATAAAAAACAGATATTCAGTTTTGCAGTAATGGTTATGCTCGTTGTTGCTGTTAGTTTTTTCTTTAGAGATACAAATCGTGTTGAGGAGAATGAGGAAACAGAAGTGGAGTTTAATGAGACGGACTCAGTTTGGTCTGAACGTGGTTATGTTGTGGAAACTAGAATTGATAATGTTGAATATATGTTTACAGAATCTACTGATTTAGAGAAGGAAGAGATTGTATACAATACAGAAAAAGTATTACAAGAGCTCCAGGAGAACTTTGGTATTAACAAAGACAATATACATGTAAAGCTTCTGTATCAAACTAGTGAAAATGAAGCGACAGTAGATAATAGTTCTAATAGAGTTATAATCATGCAGGATGAGGATGCTTCTATTGGGGCTGTTGTTAGTCGTTTTAGTGACCAGAAACTACCAGCTTGGTTAAGCACTGGACTTGAACTTTATTGGACTTCAAATGAGAATGAGTATATGGATATTTCAGAAGTAAACGAGTGGGTAATACGAGCGCACGAATTAGACGGGCGAGACTATGGAGACGCCTGGTTTGTACCTGGTTTTATCGATGCTGAATATACGGAAGCGGCTCATGACATTGCACATTTATTTGTTAAGTATCTTGATGAAGAAGGCTATTTACACGATGTCGTTTCGTTTTTTGTTCATGGACACGGATCAAATGAGACTTTAAAACAACATTGGCGTTCTTTTACTGGAATAACAGACGCACAACTAGACGTAAGTTATAAATATGTATACAATTATCAACATTTTTTATTTGAATTAACGAGAGGTAAAGTGAATGCCAGTTTTCGAGGAGATAACTGGGAGGAAGAGACAATTATAGATCATTTAACATACATGAATGAAACAATCGAGTATGTAGAGGATTGGTTTAACTATGAGTTAGAGGAAGAGCTTGTTGTACATATGTATCGTGAACATGCTTCACAGTATGATCATATACCAACAACATCCCAAATCATTACAGTCTACAATGTGCACGATGAATCCAGTTTATGGTTAGTATCTTATCATGTTGCCAACATAATAAAAGAAAGAAGCGGTCTTACGTCTGACTTTTATCCGTTTACTGAAGGGGTCGTAGAAGCGATTCATGATGAAGTTATATCTGACTTACAGTTTGAAGGAGATAATAGAGTTACTCATAGCATGGAAGAGGTTTATCATAATCAAGATAATGAGACAAATAGAAAAATATTAGAAAATTATCATGTCATCAATGGAGAACCTTTTGAACCAGGGGAAGGGGTAGATTATCGCAGTTTTATGTTTGCAAATTCCTTTCTCGCATTTGAATACGACGACCGTTTTTCTAGTCACCAATATAGTCCAGATATGGATAACTATATTGAAGATTTAGATGGCTATATTAAAAGCAGCTCCTTTATTTTATATTTAATCGAACAGCAAGGAAAAGACGATTTTTTGAAAGTGTTTGAGAGTATCGAAGCTTTCGAAGAAATATATGGAGCGACTTTGGAAGAGATGGTAGCAGAGTGGAAGACATTTATTCAAGTAGAATAGAGGGACAAGTGCTTACGTGTAGAAATTTTTTTATTAATGAAGCAACAACGTTTCACAGTGCCTTTAGGTGAAGTTTTTATTAATTATGAAGTAATACTTAGAAAAACCACTAAATATTCTATAGTATATAGCGTTTCTGTGATTTAGCAGGTGCGCTATTTTTTTACAAATAATGAGTATGTTGTGCACTTGAAGTGATACAAGTAGTGGGAATTGCAAGCACTACTTTAAAAGGAGTAGGAAAAATATTGTCAGAGATTTGGAGGGTTTAATGGATAAAAAACAAATGATAAGCTTTGGAATGATTATCGTTTTTATTGCTGTTGTAATCATTTTTTTTAGGGACTCAGAAACAGATATAACTATGGAAGTAGATATAGATGATGAGCGCATAGACTATATAGATGTTATTAACTTAAGAGAAGAAAATGAGCAATTAAAGAAAGAGATAGAAAACCTTGATGAGGAGTATGAATCTAGCTATTTTGACTTGATGAGGATTATTGTAGACTCAGATTTAGTTTATGAATTGTTTCCAGGTCAAGAAGCAACCACTATCATATACAGAGAGGTTAGTGAAGACCAATATACTTTATTTTACAAAGACAAACATGGATATACATTAAACGTTAACACGAGAAATGCTGAGCCTCAAGTTTACTTTCATTTTATTGAACAGGCTGAATATAACGAAATGAGCTGGAGTGGTGTTGCGAGTGGGGATAGCTATACAATAGGTGGTTTTATTACGGACGAAAGAATATCGAAAGTGCAATTATTGCAAAATAACAATTTTACGAGAGAATCCACTGTCGTAGAACTAGATTATCACTTTGATGTTTGGTACATTGTCAATGATGGTGAAGTGCCGACAGAGGATTTTAGTACTTTCATGATTCAAGGATTAGACGAAAATAATCGCGTTTTATGGGAAGAAGCATTTGAAGGGGCTATTTGGGGCATTTGGTAATTTGTTAAAGTGAGGGATTAAGAGCTGCTTCTTCTACGACAAGGAGTGTTACGTATGCTAATAAGTGAAGATGACATTATTTATATAATAAAGAAAGACAAAGAAATGATGCATATTTTAGAAACTGTAGAAACATTAAAGTTACCAGATTGGTGGGTATGTGCTGGTTTTGTTCGTGCCAAAATATGGGATACATTACATGGTTATACAACAAGTACGAAAATCCCTGATGTCGATGTCATTTATTTTGATCAGGGTAATATAGAAGAAAAATATGAAAAGAGATTGGAGAAGGATTTATTTTCTATTCATCCACGTGTTCCGTGGTCAGTTAAAAATGAGGCAAGAATGCACAAAGTAAACAATCTACCTCCATACACGTCATCAGTTGATGCAATTTCAAAATTTCCAGAAACAGCAACCGCTCTTGGAGTAAAACTTGATAAAAAAGGGAATGTCATTTTAACAGCACCTTGTGGCATTCAGGATGTTATTAATTTAGAAGTGAAACCAACAACTTTTTTCACTATGACGGAAGAAAGAGCGGCTATCTACAACGATAGGATAGCTAAAAAAAATTGGAGATCTTTATGGCCTAAAGTGAAGGTTCATTATATTTAATGAATTGCTTTTAACTATGTATTCCAAGATTGAAAGTGAGGTGAAACAATATGATAAAAGGGTTAAATCACTTTTTATTTTCAGTTTCAAATCTAGATAAATCTATTGAGTTTTATGAGAAGGTGTTTGATGCAAGGATATTAGTAAAGGGAAAAACAACTGCATATTTTGATTTATGTGGTATGTGGCTAGCACTGAACGAAGAAAAATATATACCTAGAAATGAGATAAAGCATTCATATACGCATATCGCATTTACTATTGATGAGTCCGATTTTGACGAAATGTTAGCGAAACTAAAGCAATGGAATGTGACGATATTACCTAGCCGCCCTAGAGACACAAAAGATAAAAAATCGATTTACTTTACTGACCCAGATGGTCATAAATTTGAGTTTCACACTGGTACTTTACAGGATCGATTATCATACTACAAAGCCGATAAAACGCATATGAAATTTTATTAATGGCTAATATCATAATGGGTATTACATAAGCAATAAAAGCCACTGAAGTAGTTGCTCTGCACTTTTTCAGTGGCTTCCTTCAAGCTCGTTTTTAGTTTTTTTATATGAAAAACATCATTACAATCCCTATAGTGGTGAGGGCGATAATGTGGTAACCTACAGCAATAACATATATAGTCAATGCACTTTTACTATTTGTACCTAGCCCAAAAATAAAATCCTTTGCATACGAAAGTGCTACGATACAACCTATTCCACCACCGATTAATCCTCCATCAAGAAAAGATTCTGCTCCGGTCACGCGTAAAACACCGTATAGAAAGATTGTAGTCATTAGCGTTACTAAGGATAGTAATCCATAATTCGGTTGATTTGGTGTAATGTTTAAATTAGTTACCCATTTATTACCGAGGATTGTATAGTATATCATGCCGCTTACCATGTAAATAACAACACCTGTTAATATTGCTAAAATCATCATTGTTAACTCCCTTCCGTGAAATATACGTATGAGTATGTTTTGTTGTGGGACAAATTAATATGTGAGATAAAGCATAAATCCTACTTTAAAAACATGTGGCATCATTTCTTTACCGCTTCTAAGAAAAACGAAAAACTCGTTTTTCGTTTTTCATTTTTCATAAAAGATATGAGAGTATAAAATATGGCGGTGGAAATGAAGCCACGCGTAGTAGTGAGAAGAGCACTCACTACTACTTTAAAAACATGTGGCATCATTTCTTTACCGCTTCTAAGAAAAACGAAAAACTCGTTTTTCGTTTTTCATTTTTCATAAAAGATATGAGAGTATAAAATATGGCGGTGGAAATGAAGCCACGCGTAGTAGTGAGAAGAGCACTCACTACTACTTTAAAGACATGTGGCATCATTTCTTTACCGCTTCTAAGAAAAACGAAAAACTCGTTTTTCGTTTTTCATAAAAGATATGAGAGTATAAAATATGGCGGTGGAAATGAAGCCACGCGTAGTAGTGAGAAGAGCACTCACTACTACTTTAAGAACATGTGGCATCATTTCTTTACCGCTTCTAAGAAAAACGAAAAACTCGTTTTTCGTTTTTCATAAAAGATATGAGAGTATAAAATATGGCGGTGGAAATGAAGCCACGCGTAGTAGTGAGAAGAGCACTCACTACTACTTTAAAAACATGTGGCATCATTTCTTTACCGCTTCTAAGAAAAACGAAAAACTCGTTTTTCGTTTTTCATAAAAGATATGAGAGTATAAAATATGGCGGTGGAAATGAAGCCACGCGTAGTAGTGAGAAGAGCACTCACTACTACTTTAAAAACATGTGGCATCATTTCTTTACCGCTTCTAAGAAGAACGAAAAACTCGTTTTTCGTTCTTCTTATCTAATATCCCATTTTTTTATTGACGACATTCTTAAGTGGATTGCCTGCAATGTACTGTTCAAGATTGTGTATAAACAACGACATGATCCGATCAAGGTTTTTTGGTGAATAGTATGCTAAGTGTGGCGAAATAAGAATATTATCGATCGACCAAAATGGATGGCTCTTTGGCAATGGCTCTTCGTCAAATACGTCAAGAGCTGCTCCTGCTAAATGTCCTTCTCTTATTGCATCAATTAAATCATCGTCGTTAATCGTATTTCCCCGTCCAACATTAATCAAAAAGCTGCCTTCTTTCATGAAACGAAGTCGTTCCTTGTTCATTAGATTGATTGTTTCAGCTGTTGAAGGAAGTGCAAGAACGACATAGTCCGACTGTTTCAGCACATCATTAATATTTCTCATGCCAACGATATGGTCAGCATACTCGTTTTCTTTAGATTTGTCAGGATTCCTTCTGCAGCCGATGACATGCATACCGAAAGCTTTTGCTCTTTTAGCAATTTCAGATCCTATTTCTCCATAACCGATAATGCCGAGTGTTGCGTTATAGAGCTCTTTCACCTTCGATACATGCCATTCATTATTTAACTGTCGCTTCGCCATTCCTGGTATACCTCTAGCTAGTCCAGACATCATTGCCATTGTATGCTCTGCTATAGGGATGGACGTACAGCCTTTTGAGTTAGTAATTATAAGGTCATGGCTAACGATCTCCTCATGAAGCATCGCATCAATTCCGACACTAGAAGAGTGCACCCATTTAACGTGTGGTGCTTTTTTTAATATATTTAAATGATCTTGAACGCCAAGTGTAAAAATGACATCGCAATCACTAATATCAAATGAAACCTCTGGTTCTGGCTCGCGCCAATTCCAAGGTTCAACAATGACGCGGCTAGATAACTCCTCAATCTTTCGTAAATACTTTTGTGGTGTTTTTAGTCGAATGTATATCGAAGGAGCTACTCTTTTTTGCCTTGTTACCAATCCCATCTCCCCCTAACTCAATATAGATAAATGCTCTACATAACTAGGGTAGCTTACATACATAAACGAGTAAAGAGTGACAGTGGCATTAAATGCAAAATAGATGAACACGTAAGCAAGGAATTATCCATACAAGTGTGGAATTAAAGAAGCAGACGAACGAATGTGAATGCTAAGTTACAAGAATACATAATAATAATTAGTCTTTTAAAAAACGAGAAAATGTTGGGAGGAAACGAATGAAAAAGTGGATGCTATTAATTACGCTGTTATTACTAGCAATTTTCCTCATTTGGTGGTGGATGTCCAAAGCACCTGTATCGAGCGGCATTTATCCTGAGAGGCAGGCTGGATTGATTGTTATTGAGATAGATGAAGAAGAGAGAATGGTGGATTTTCATCTTCCGGTTCGTTGGATTAAAACACAGCCTTGGGAACAACCGCCGATGATAGATGACGCTATCCTTTATAATGAAAAAGGAGAAGTTATCGCACACATCGAAGGGGAATTTATACTTGAAATAGATGAAAGGCGCAACGCGTGGAATAGAAGAAATGTACCTGCAATCATCCCATTTAGCATTAATGGTGAAAAAGTGATTCATGAGACAGGAGAGATTCTATATCCGTTAAATGATGCATTATATGAAAATTATTATGTGGATCGTTTGGAACTTACTTTTAACGATGAAAGACTTACCTTCCATATGGAAAGCACTTATAAACTGCATCCATTAATGGAGGAGAATGACGATATTCCTAATGGAGAAGTCGAAAGTACTATGCCATTAAGGGATCAGGATACTGAAACAAATATTGGCTTTTTAGTTCAGCTAAGTGGGGCTACTATAGAAGACATTATGTATTGGCTACCAGGTATGGATGAGAACTATATAAAAAATGATATGCTAGTTTCAGAGGATGCTGTAATGGATGACTATTTACAAGGATCCGCAAGTTTTGAGGGTGAAAATTTTTCACTTCCATTAGAGCTTGAGTCAAATCGAGCACTACTTTTTTTTCCATACACAGACAAAATGGTGAAAGAAGTTGAACAATCTATTATCCATACAATTCCGTATTTTAAAATATCAGATACGGATGGTACGTACATCATTGGTGGTGCAGGAACAATATATCCGTTTGATCGAGAAAAAGAATGGGAGGAGCTTCTCATTCTGCCAAAATAGAAGGTGAAAAAACATGTATAAAGTATTAATCATTGAAGACGATGAGACGATTTCCAGCATTATGGAAGAAAATCTACGTAAATGGGGGTTCTCATCTTTTAGAATTAATGATTTTCGTGAAGTGTTGACAGAGTACACAGCTATTCAACCCCACTTAGTTTTAATGGATATTAATCTACCATTTTACGATGGCTTTTATTGGTGTACGAAAATAAGGGAGCTTTCTACAGTTCCTATCATTTTTATTTCATCAAGAGACACTGATGCGGACAAAATTCGTGCGATCTCCCAAGGTGGGGATGATTATATCGATAAACCTTTTTCAATCGATTTACTAATTGCTAAAATACAAGCGACACTCCGAAGAACCTATTCCTACAGTGACCAACAATTAAATGTGCTTCAATACGACAATCTCGTTTTTCATATTGAAAAGCAGGTAGTATTTTGTGGAGATAGTGAGATATTGTTAACAAAGAACGAATCTAGAATTCTTGCGGTGCTTATTAGAAATCGAGGGAATGTTGTATCACGGACGAGATTGATGAAAGCTCTTTGGGACGATGAAAGCTTTGTTGATGAGAATACTTTAACTGTAAATGTCAATAGATTGAGGAAAAAGCTAGCCTCACTACCGTCAGACGATGACTTTATAAAAACTGTAAAAGGGGAAGGATATCGTTTACTATGAGCTTTTTACAATACATGAAAGAGCGTTGGATAACGTACTTATTTTTATTTGTTGCCTTTTCCTTTAGTTTAATTGTATATAAGCTAGATGTTAGTCTTTATTTAAGTCAATCTAGTGGATCTTATATATTGGTGGGATGGGGGATTCTTTTTACCATCTTTGTGACTGTGGACTATTTCGTTTTAAACTACCGACTACAAAAACTTGAAGCATTTACAAACCTAAATGCCTCTTCTGAAGAAGTAGATGAATTTATCTATCCATTAGATAATAGGATTGCTAAGCAAATGGAAAGCATTATATTAAAATATGAGAAATATAGAAGCGACATAAGGGCGCTTACTTCTGAAGAAATGACGTTTATAACGAAATGGCTTCATGACGTAAAGGTCCCAATATCAGCCAGTAAATTAATTCTCGAAACAGAAGAACAGGCTATACCGAAAAAACTATATGAACGTTTGTATCATGAGTTATTTTCTATTGAGGAGTCTGCTCAGCGTGTCTTTTATGAAATGAAAACGAATCGATTTTATGATGATTATAAAATTGCACCAACGCAAACAAAAAAATTAATTGCTAGTGCATTAAAGGGGTACTCCAGTTTTTTTAGCTACAAAAAGTTAGCGATGAATATGGAGGGAGAGGACACCCCCGTACTTACCGACGAAAAATGGAGTGGGTATATCCTCTCCCAAATTATTTCGAATGCAGTAAAGTACACACCTGAAAATGGAAGAATTAGTATAAAAACAATGCGGGAAGACAGTGGAGATATAACGATAAGTATTAGAAATAGTGGTCAAGGCATCCACCCTAGTGATATTGGACAAGTTTTCAAAAAAGGGTATACGTCAAGTGAACGAAGAACAGGGTTAAAGGCAACGGGGTATGGTCTATATTTGGCAAAAAAACTATCAGACTTGCTCGGTCATACACTAACGGTAAAGTCAGTATACAATGAGTATGCTGAATTTCATCTTCAGTTTCATGAAAACAAAACGATTTATGATGTGACAAAATTGTAAGTATGGATGGAGAAACTGTAAGGTAATTCGATGTAAAGCGTCTGTATTCTCATATATAGTTATCTCATCAATAAAAGTTGGAGGTAGAAGAATGCAGATTTTATCAGTAGAAAATATAAGTAAAACGTACGGGTCAAGGAAAATGGTAAATGAATATGTAGCCTTGAAAAATATTAGCTTCCAAGTGACTGAAGGAGAGTTTATCGGTGTCATGGGTGCATCAGGATCAGGGAAGACGACACTCCTTAACATATTAGGAAGTTTAGACAAGGCTACCTCTGGAACGTTTGAAATGGCTGGGAAGGATATTGCTTCCTTAAGTAAAAAAGAGCTTGCAGAACATCGAATGAAAAATATTGGCTTTATTTTTCAAGATTATAATTTACTTGAAACGATGACGCTAAAGGAAAATATTATTTTACCACTTGCCCTTCAAGGAGAAGATGCTAGTGTAATTGAAGAAAAGCTCGAACCACTTATTACAGATTTGGGAATTTCAGATGTCGTAATGAAATATCCGTATGAGGTATCTGGAGGCGAACAGCAACGGGCAGCTGCGTGTCGTGCCCTCATTACTAATCCGAGACTAATATTAGCAGATGAGCCTACCGGCAATCTCGATTCTAAATCTAGTAAAGACTTACTTAACATATTGACGTATATTAACAAGCAGTATCAAGCCACAATTTTAATGGTTACTCATGATGTGTTTGCAGCGAGCTATTGTGAAAAGATTATGTTTATCCGCGACGGAGAAATATATAACGAACTTTACGCAGGAGAGGATAAGAAGCAATTTTTTGATTCGATTATTGATGTAATGAGTGTGCTTGGAGGCGAGAGGAAATGAAGCTTTCGACATTGGCACTCAGGAATATCAAGCTCAATTTCAAAAAATATGTCATATATTTCTTTTCGCTTAGCTTCAGTGTATTTACTACTTACTCTTTTTTAGCGCTAATTCAAAATGAAGATATAAAGCAACAGTTTATTTATGATGATAGATATCAATCCCTTTTAATAAGCTTTGGATTTCTCATTATGGTCTTTGTTATATTCTTTTTGATCAGTTCGAATAATAGCTTTATTAAAGCTAGAAAGAAAGAGATTTCCACCTATTCCTTATTCGGTATGTCAAACATAAAGATTGGTAAGTTGCTTTTTATTGAGACGATCATTGTTGGCGCCGGTACGCTTATTATTGGTATAGGAGCAGGTATCTTTTTTTCTAAGCTGATTGCAATGATCCTGTTGGACATTACTTTAGCGTCGTTTACGGGACATATAGCCTTTTCAATCGACCCGATGTCAATCGTTATCACAGTTAGTATATTTTTCATTATTTTTGTTTTAATGGGATTGTCTGGCCTGCGCGTCATTAGTAAGTTTGAACTTGTTGATTTATTTAAAGCATCTAAAATATCAGAAGGAAGAACGAAGGGATCTTATTTTGGTCTATTATTTTCGTTTTTACTCATAGGTATTGGTTATCGAATAGCGACACTAGAAAACCAAGAAACCGTCGCTACCTTTGCATTACTTATTCTCATTCTCGTCATAGGCGGAACATACATGTTTTTCTGGGTGGGGCTACCGAAAATCCTTTATTTATTAAAGAAAAATAAAAGGATGTATTTGAAGGGTGACAATCTTATAGCTACCTCATCATTATCACATAGAGTGTTAACAATATCCTCGACGATGGCAACAATTGCAATTTTGTCTGCAGTTGCGACAACAGCTATTGCTACAGGCTACACGCTTTATAGTAATGTTGAAGTGAACACCTATAACACCGTTGGATACGATATGTATTATTATGGGGGCGATGAAGATGTACTAGAAGCTGTTTATAATACGTTTGTTGAGCACGATACTGAAATGACAGAACAATATTCCGTTATGTTATACAAAACGAGCCCTCATATGCAAGATGTTTGGGGAGACGGAGTTCAATATATTCATGCAGACAATGATCATTATTTTCGTATTTATAGTAGTTCCGAATTTAATGAGCTAACAGCAATTTCAAGGTTGGATATTCCACCATTATCTTTGGCGACAGGAGAAGCGGTTTACGTACGTGGTTTCATTCCTGATGAGATGCAAGAGGCGCTAATGAATCACGAATTACTCTTTTCGGTAAAAACATTGGAAATCACATCATCAAAGGAAATTCCTGTTGGAGAATTCGGGGCAATTCATACGATTGTTATTCATGATGAGGATTATGATGCTTTATATGAAGCAGGTGATATTAAATTAAGTCTACATGAGAATAGTGAAGCACATGTATTTAATTTTGAAAGAGCGTTATCCTCACAGGAATTAAATAAAGATTTGAATGCGCTGCTTTCTGGTAAAGTAGGGAGCTATCGAACCGCTCTCAATAACTTTAATGAAGGGATGGAAACTTTCGGATTAGTTTGTTTCATCGGTTTTTTTATGAGCGTTGTGTTTATTTTAATGACAGCAAGCCTTTTATACTTTAAACAAATGATGGCCGCAGAAGAAGAAAAACACCAATTTAAGATGCTAAGAAAAATAGGGATGGACAGTAAGACGGAAAAAAAAGTGATAAGAAAAAGATTGCTTCCAGTATTTTTGCTTCCGTTATTGGTAGGAATTCTTCACAGTATTTTTGCAATGAAATCGGCTGACACGATGGTGTTTACTTACGTTATAGCCGTTGAAAATTCGTATTTAACGGTTCTAGCTTTTTCTACTGTCATGTATATATTATATGCGCTTGTTTATGGCTTGTTCTTTTTTATAACAAAAAGTCAATTTGCACGTATCGTGAAATAAATATGGAACCTCATACGATTTAAAAACGTACGTAATATAAATGGCACTTTAAAAGAATAGTAGTCGCCGAAATACAATCTGTTCCTTGCTATAAATGGTTAACACTACCTTTATTCGGGAAAAGCTAAAACAATCACTTGCTATTTGAGTTTCTCGTATAAGGAGACCAGGTTAGTAGACAATACGTTTAGATGCGATTTTTTGAAGTTCATCATAGATTAATGTCACATGCATATTTTCTAACAGAATATCTTAGTAAAAAAATTCTGAGGAGGAAGAAAAATGAGATCAACTGTTGGTAAAGCTATTTCGTTAGGTTTAGGGCTTGCGATTGCAGGTAAAGAACAGATTGAAAAAACAGTAGATGAGCTAGTGAAAAGAGGAGAGGTAAAAAAGGAAGAATCTAAAGCGTTAATTGATGAATTGCTACGTAAGGGTGACGAAACAAAGGAACAAATGGAGGAAATCGTCAAGGAGCGAGTTGATGCGATTTTAGGTGATTCTAAGCTAGTGAGAAAAAAAGATCTAATCGAGATTGAGCGTAGGTTAGCCAAATTAGAGCAAGAGAAGGAAGAAGAAGAAGGTGCGAATGACTAGGAGGCATTAGTAATGGGCTCAGGTAGACGTTTTCGACAGCTTCAACGCTATAGAACGATTGCTACAGCCTTAGCAAGAAATGGACTTGGCTACCTTTTCCATGAGACTGGATTAACCGAAAAGATACTATCCTTTCGAAGTGAAGAAAGAAAAGCGGTAAAAGATAAGAGTACCGGAGAAAGAGTCCGACTTTTATTGGAGGAATTAGGTACCACCTATATTAAGCTAGGTCAAATTGCTAGTACGAGACCAGATTTATTACCACCTGACATTGTTAAAGAGCTAGGACGTTTACAAGATGATGTACCTCCATTTTCATATGAAGAAGCCTCCGTCATTATTGAGCAGGAGCTAGGGGAACCTGTTGAAAGCCTATTTAAGGAGTTTTCAGAGACTCCTTTAGCTGCTGCCTCTATTGGCCAAGTTCATTATGCTGTTTTAAAAGACGGCACTGAGGTAGTAGTTAAAGTGCAAAGGCCTGGCATTATACCTCAAATGGAAACAGATTTAGAAATCATTGCTGACTGGGCGAGACTAGCAGAGACTCATTTTGACTGGGCGCGTGATTATGGTTTACGCGATATTATTGACGAGATTGGTAAAGGGATGCTTCTAGAACTCGATTATCGAAATGAAGCACGTAACATGGAAAGATTCGCAAATAAGTCGGTGAATCATGAGTACATTCATATTCCAGATGTATATTGGAACTATACAACGAAGCGAATTTTAACAATGGATTATGTTGAGGGAATTCGTATTTCAAATTTAGAAGCATTAGATAGCGCAGGTTATGATCGGAGTTTGCTTGCAAAAAGACTATCTGAAACTATCTTCCATCAAGTGTTGATTGACGGCGTGTTCCATGCGGATCCTCATCCAGGTAACGTTTTAGCCCTCCCTAATGGAGGTATTGCGTTACTTGATTTCGGCATGGTTGGCCGTTTATCTCCAGAAAAAAAGAAGTACGCAGTATCCTTAATTATTGCATTGAGAAATCAAAATACAAAGGGTATTTTACGTGCAGTTACAAATATGGGAATCGTTCATCCGGATACTAATATGGATCAACTATATTTAGATGTCGATGATCTTCGAGAAAAGTATTATGATGTACCTTTAGAGCAACTAAGCTTAGGACAAGCAATTGAAGATTTGTTTACTATTGCTTTCAAACACCAAATTCGCATCCCAACGGAATTAACACTGTTAGGCAAATCGTTGCTAACAACAGAAGGTGTAGTTGTGGCGCTAGACCCAACGTTTAGTATATTTGATGTTGCAGAACCTATGGGAAAAAAATTAATTCTTGATAGACTCGATCCATGGAAAAAAATAAAGAGTATATCTATGGACGTGCAAGATTATCTAGATTTATTGAATGAAGTACCAGTAAGCTTAAAGCAGTTTTTATCAATTCTACGTCATGGGAAGATGAAAATAGAAATAGACTCTCCTCAAACAGACGTGCTAATGAGAAAGATGGATCGGATAAGTAATCGATTATCGTTTAGTATCGTGCTACTTTCGCTAAGCATTATTATGCTTGGCTTAATCATTGGAGCAGCGTTAAGTGGTACACAAACAATCTTATGGCGGTTACCCATCATTGAAATTAGCTTTGTCATTTCTATTCTCATGGTCGTTTGGCTGTTTTTTTCGATTTTTCGATCAGGGCGATTTTGACGTCTATGAGTTGGGTATGTAAATATGAAGCTAATCCACTTGAGGTTGACTCGATAGGTTGATTTTTACCTGTTGAGTCAACCTTTTACCATTCTTTAAATCGCTTCTTATAGTGGACGCTTGGCGAGTTGCGATGCGTCATCTGTCCATGAGGGGATCGGAAAGTGGGTGAGAGTTGAACCATCTGCCCTTGAGCAAAGAAAAAAGCGCCTGAAGGTAAGATGGAACTATGCCATCTTCCCTTCAGGCGAAAATAAATAGCTGAAGGGAAAAAGCAACGTTCTCTCCCTCCAAAAATACACTATTATAAATATGCGATCGACTTCGATTACCGAGTGTAATCTAGAATACTTATTAGTTTTTCACCAAGCTTTGTAATTGATCAGAGAGTAGTTCTAACTCTTTGTACGATTTTACAATATCATTTATTTGTTGGTGCTGCTCTTCAGCACTAGCTAATATTTCTTCTACAGAAGCACTTGATTGCTGTGCACCACTAGAAAGAGAAGAAATTTCATCAATAATGGCTGAGGAGTTATTTTCCATCGCCTTTAGTTGTTGTGCCACTAATTCAGACTGTCGCAGTACTTCATTTGCATGCTCTAGCATTTCAACAAAGGTTGATTTTGTTTTCTCGGTTACTTCTAGGCTAGTTGATACTGCTTGTTCGCCTTCTTGAACTTGATTTGTTACTTCTACCGTTTTAGCTTGAATGCTATTAATGATTCCAGCAATTTCTAATGTAGATTTTTGTGAGCTTTCAGCAAGCTTTCTCACCTCGTCGGCAACGACAGCAAAGCCTTTACCAGCTTCGCCAGCACGAGCAGCTTCAATTGCGGCATTTAATGCTAATAGATTTGTTTGTTCACTCACTTCGTTAATTGTATTGAGAATACTTCCAATTTTTTCTGTTTCTTGATTTAACTGAACCATTAGTGAACTTGCATTATGAACAGATTTGTTCACTTGCATCATTTCATCAGAAAGGGTGTTAATCATTGCTTGCCCACTATGAGCTGCCATTTCAGTCTTTTTAGAAATACTTGAAAGTGTGTTTGCACTATCGACGACATTAGTAATAATATCTCCTGAGTTAATCATTGATTCGTTCATATCTGTAACACTGCTTGCTTGAGCTTCAATCACTTTTGACACTTCTGAAAAACCAATTGTAAGCTCGTCTGAAATTTGATTTGTTTTCTCAATGTTAGATTTAAATGATGTATTAAAGGAAGCAAGAACCCCTACAGTTTCTTTTACCTTAGATAATAGCTTCTCCACATCATTCTTTTTATTTTCAATTTCAATACTATCTTTTTCCATTTTATTTAATGTTTTCCCACCTAAGTAAGCTTGGGTTACAAAGATGATGACAGTAGCAATGTTGACAGCTAACAGTGTTACTAATATTTCTGTATCAGCCCCGTAGAACATTTCTTCATGAAAATTGAAGAAAAAAAACACGGTCAAGCATCCACCTAAAAAACCTGTCAAAGCTATTGATATAGTATGGTTATAAAGCATTACGATAGCAAGACTAAAATAGATGAGTGCATAGTTTGATAATTTCGGTGATCCGATTATGGTTACAAGTACTAGTAAAGGAAATCCAACTGCAACATAATAATGTAGTTTAGTAGTAAATAACTTAAAAAAGGTGAAGATCGTCATTGGAATAACAATGAAAAGTCCAGCGATGCCATATGTAATCAGCCCACTCCATTCTGCTCCAATAATGAGGCTGTTAATGAGCCCTAAAATATAGGAAACCCATAGTAATATCGTTACAATTTTATTCCTACCGTGATAAAAAGTGTTTTTATTCATATGACTTGCCTCCTGATTTTTTCAATATGTTATAGTACAACCACCTTCGACATAAGTATACTAAAATCGACGTATTTTGAATATAGCTAAAATTCTTTCCATAATAAAAAAGGAAGGCTTAAAGAGTTGCTACAATCTCTTAAGCCTTCCTTGTATTGAGTTTAGACTGTTTCTTTCCCCACGTAATAGCGAGAAGAATACTCACTTCTATTCAAAAAAACCAACAACTATCTAAGGGGAAATCAGCCTACTTTTTCCCTAATCTAATCATATTCCATGACATTTTAGGAAGTTGACTCATTAGTTTTCCTTCTGTCAAATCTATTGTTGATTGCCCGTTAACATGTGGTTGAACGCTTTCGTTTCCGATTATATTTGTAGCATGTTTATCCTCGTGTTCTAATACGACATGCTCAATGATTGATAATCCTTCAAACGAACGAATATCAACTTCGACAGTTAGGCTTTCCTCAAGGTGTCGATTTACTGCAAAAATAACGAGTTCATCGTTTTCAGGATGATAGACGACAGCACTGTCTAAATAAGGAACGTCTGTGAAGTCTTTACTGTCATATTTAGGTGAGCTAATAATAGGGTTTAGCGCTAAGCCTCTACCATAAACAGACGTGTAGTAAAAAGGATAGAAGATCGTTTGTTTCCATACGTTACCACCATTTTCCGTCATAATTGGTGCAATGACATTCACTAATTGAGCCATACAAGCAATTTTTACACGGTCGGAGTGCTTCAATAAAGTGTTTAACATAGAACCTACTAGAATGGCATCCTCAAAAGTATAGACATCCTCTAGCTGCGGCGGTGCAAATGACCAAGGTTCAATTTTTTTATCTTGATCATTGGAGTGGAACCACACGTTCCATTCGTCAAAGCTCAAGTACATAGTCTTTTTGCTACGCTTCTTTGCTTTCATATAATCACAAGTTGCAGTAACTGTTTTAATAAAGTTTTCCATATCTAATGTCTGTGCAAAATAATTGGCGGTGTCGTTGTCGCGATTACCGTAATACTGGTGTAAGGAAATATAATCGGCTACTTCATATGTGTGATCTAATGTAGTAGCTTCCCATTCTGGGAAAGTAGGCATCCCTGAACCGGAACTTCCGCAGCTAACTAATTCAATAGTAGGGTCTACGAGCTTCATCACTTTTCCTGTTTCTGCAGCGAGTCGTCCGTATTCTTCAGCTGTTTTTTGACCAATTTGCCAAGGACCATCCATTTCATTACCAAGACACCATGTTTTTATTTTATGTGGCTGTTCATAGCCATGCTGGCGACGAAGGTCGCTCCAATATGTACCACTTGGATGGTTGCAATACTCGATAAGATCTCTTGCTGCTTCCATTCCTCTCGTTCCCAGATTTACTGCCATCATCACTTCACTATTGACCGCTTTTGTCCATTCAACGAATTCGTTGGTCCCAAATGCATTCGTTTCTAATACTCTCCATGCCAGCTCGAGTCGTGTAGGACGAGCGTCTCTTGGACCAACGCCGTCTTCCCAATTGTATCCGGACACCATATTTCCTCCGGGGTAACGAATAATAGGTACTTGCAATTCCTTTACTAAATCAAGTACGTCCTGACGAAACCCTAATTCATTTGCAGTAGGATGATCGGGTTCATAAATTCCTCCATAAACTGCTCTACCTAAATGTTCGATAAAAGAGCCGTAAATTCTTGGGTCTACTTTAGATATGACAAAATCCTTATCTATGACCATTTTTGCCCTATTTGCTGTCGTCATCACACCATCTCCTTAAATAAAAATGATTAACGTAACTTGAAAGCGCTTTATAGCTTTATATCAATTTTAACAATAGATGGTGTGATTTTCTATATTATTCCTAAATATCATCAACTAACAAACATGAATTGTCCAAGTTGTGAATAGCAATAAGATAGGGAGAATAGATAAAGGAATTTTTCACTTTAATGATACTTTATCTAAATGATTTCGGATTCTTGTATATAGGGGGAAATCTAATGGTCGAAGCAATTTTGAAGCTGTTTATTAATGATCAGCAAGTAGAATCAATTTTATCAAATTCGTTCATTGAACTTATTTTCATGGTGCTGTTTGTAACCTTTGTTGTTACAGTTTTCGTTCATTTTATTTTGTATAGTAGGTTAAGAAGAATTCGCCATCACTTATATGCTACGAATTCCTTGAATATTGAACCATTAAGTTCGTTTAAGAAAGACTTTGATGAAAAGCAGAAGGAGGAGTCTGTAAAGGTAGAGACGTTTGTTGAGCAGAAGTTTTCTAGCTGGCGTGTATTAAATGTTCCTGTTGTTAGTTTAATAAAGATGGTACAAATGACGATTTCTATTTTTATATTAGTAGGTGTGTTAGGAACGTTTATAGGGCTTGCAATGTCATTAGGAAGCATAGACGGTACGGGAGACCAACTAGTAGAAAATGTAGCAGCCGTACTTGCAGGACTTGATGTCGCGTTTTATACGAGTATTGTCGGTATGGGATTCTCTTTAATTATGACAGTGATGACGAGGGTTGCTAATACTGAATACATGTTAACAGACATTATGTTAAAAATGGAGTCGTATTTACAGGAAAACGAAGAGGACGCGATGTCTCGCTTAATTGATGTATCAAAAACAATCAATGGCTCTATCGTAGAGCTGCGTGAAACGAACCAAGCTTCATTATCAAACATTGAAAAGGCTTTTCATGGATTCCAAGAATATACAGTAGGTTTACAGCAATCTGCAAAAGATTTAGCGAAATTTAATGAAGGATTATCCTCCAATCTAAAAGACTTCCATGTTCTTTTTGCAAATGTAAAGAAGGTAACTGACAAATTAGATGGATCTATAACAAATCTCAATAAAAACTTTGATTCGTTATTCTCGTATTTTAATAAAATGGATAAGAGGAACGAGAGGATGACGACGGCATTTCAGGATACGTATAAAAAAATTGAAGATTTAACTTCTTCGCAGATGGAAACTTTAAAGCATTTTGAAGGGGCAGTTGAGGAGTGGAAGGAATATATTTCATCTATTGCTGATAGACAAGATACGATTCATACATCGTTTGAGAGGGTTGTAGCCCAAAGTGAAACACTCACAAATATGATGAAGGAAAACAACAAACAGTTTAAAGGTATATTCGGTAATGATGTGAGTGCGAAGCTTGGTGGAATTAATACTTACTTAAGCGAGCTCAAGGGTGATTTTAATAAACTTGGGAATTCGGTTGTTCGTCTTCCAGATGCACTAGAAACGATCAATATGGCACAAGCGGAGTTTAGAACATTATTCTCTGATCGTTTTGAAGAGCTAAAGCAATTTAATAGAGACTTCAATAACCATTTGAAAACACATGCAGCTGAGTCAGAAAGCTTTGAAAGACACTTATCTGATGCGTCAAAATCTCATGAGCAAATTGCGATGAAAAACAATCAAATGCTTGCAGAAATTAATCGTGTCACACAGCAAATTACTGACTCCTTCCAACAGAGAGAAAGTCAAATAGAATCAAGCGTAGGTGTATTAAAGGATACTTTATCTAGGTATGTGAACAATCTAGAAGGGACTTTAGGCGATCGGTTAGATAAGGTAGGGAGAAGTATAGGTGATTTTGTTGTAGATATGAATGATTCTATTAAAAAAGAGTTTAAGCAAATTGGAGATATTTCTGAGGAAAATCAGCAGAGAACAGCTCGTCAAACACAGCAAGTATTGAGCGACTTGAATCAGGAGTTTCAGAATTTAAATCGCCTTCTTCAATCATATACCCAAGACATGGTAAGACCACAAAATAGGATGAGGGTTGGCAGCAATGATTAATAATAAGTACAAAAGATTATTTAAAGGCGAACAAGATGAAGGGCATTTTTGGCCATCCTTCACAGATTTACTTACGGCGATTCTCCTTTGCTTTGTACTTATTTTTATCGTCATGATGGTCATAAAGTCCTTCCAAATTGAAGAGATGAAGCGAACGATAGATCAAATTATGGGTGTAAGAGTGAACATTATTGAAGATTTAAATGAAGAGTTTAGTGATTCTAGTTTAGCAGTTGAAATTGATGAAAACACCGGAGCGCTCATATTTAACACCGATATTTTATTTGAGTTTGATGAAGCAGAACTGAAGCCTGAGGGATTTGAATTTCTCGATGAGTTTGTCCCAACTTATTTAGAAGTATTGTTGGAAGGAGGCTATGATGAATACATTTCAGAAATTATTATAGAGGGTCATGCTGATAGAACAGGTGGTTATTTGTATAATTTAGAGCTTTCTCAAGAAAGGGCTTTTAGTGTCGCAGAGCATATATTAAGTGATCGTTTTTCCGACCCTACTGTTCAAGAACCTTTAAAGGAAAAGTTAACGGTTAATGGAAGGTCCTATACTGATGGTAGAACGGATGAGGAAGGAAATTATAGTCATGAGGACTCCCGAAGGGTTGAATTTAAATTTCGCTTGAGAGATGAAGAAATATTGGAAAAAACGAGAGAATTATTAGAAGGACACTAATACAAATAAGAGGGACTGAAAAAGTTGATATGTACTTTTGCAGGCCCTCTTATTTTTTATCTTTGAGAACAAATCGCGGGAGAGTGGAGCTATTGTCAGGACACTCACAGCCCCCTTTTTCAAAATGAATCTAGTGAGAGTCAATTTTATAGCTGTTTTCCTTAGCTAAATTAATCTGGTTCACTGTATCAGCAAATGTCTTCATAGCGGCCTCGTCAATTTTAGATGTATCTGTACTGACACCACTAACCTTTTTTACAATTAGTTTTTCAAAAAAGTTCATTTTAGAAAACAGAAATTCCCCACCAAATAACCCACTAGCAATGGCATTTGATCGAAGCTCCTCAGGAAAAGCAACCTCAAATTGTTTTCTAGCCTCCTCGCCTTCTCGCATACAGCATATAAATAGACCGACTTTTTTTTCTAATAACAAAAAGAGGTTGTCTCTCATAAAATGCTTCAGCTTTCCTTGAATATTCCCAATGTGAATGGACCCTCCGATGATGACAACATCAGCATCATGTAGGACATTGTCGTATTTTTCTTCTCTTAAATCTAAAAGACTAGTTTCGCAGTTTAAGTTCTTTTGTAATACGCTGACTGCCTTTTTCGTCGTTCCGTGATGAGAGCAATACACAATTAAAGTTTTCAATGCTAAAACCTCCTCATTATGATTTGTCGATCACTATAAAAAGTCTGACAAGTATAATTTTATTGTAGCTTGTATTATGTGCAATGATTCACAGTTTAGGTGTATTTTACGTGAACTTTATTTGAGTAGATAGCTAAAAAAACAATCTGTACTTTAACATCCTTAGTGATAAAGAAAAAAACATTATAAGTGAAAAGTAGGGTTTTTGAAGTCTATTTTATCGGTGAAAGGATAAAAGATTTCTTACTAAAGTAGGGACTCGTTTTAAAAATTTCACTATATTGTTACAAAAGTTGGACGTGAGGATTGTCAGAATTTCTGTCATGAAAACCGGTAGTCAATTGGTAGTATTTACAATATTCTGAATTCTATGTAAGATTTGAAACATCAAGAGGAACGAAAACGATTTAGTAATGGTTTGATTAAAAAGTCTAGTATAAATGACTACTTGCCATTACTAGTTATTTATCTATCAGTTCCTGTGAAAAGTTGAAACCTCCTTAAGGATAGTGGGTGGATGGTTTTCCAGGATTGATATAAAAATGACTAATATGTTGTTCAATGTGGAAAGGGGGAAAAAGTTTTCAGAAAAAGGTAATAGGGAGGATTGGATAGTTCTGTTTTTTAAAACTAGTAAAAAAGTGGTTTAAGTTCATTGTCATTAAGGGTTTGCAACTAATGGTGTTCTTTCTATATTTAAAAAAGGAACTATCAAGCTTATTTTGGTTTTTGTGAAAGCGTTTACGGGGTTAGGCGAGTTGTAAAACGATTCTACTACAATTAGGAGGGAAATCTATTGATAGCTGAAAGTATGCAAGTACGATTACAGTCACTTGGGAAGATGATGATTACAGCATTGGTTACTACGCTTCTAGCAATTGCATTTTTTGCATTTACCGCTGAAAGTGCATCAGCTCATGGATATGTGGAAAATAGTCGTGCGCATTTATGTGCGGAAGGTGTTAATACAGATTGTGGAAGAGTAATATATGAGCCCTTTAGTGTTGAAGGGCGCGGTGATTTTCCTCATGAAGGTGTACCTGATGGTCAATTAGCTAGTGCAGGATTATTCCTTGAGCTAGATGAACAATCGTATGACCGTTGGGAAAAGGTAGATATGCAGGGGGGCCCATTTACTTTTGAATGGCACATACATGCAAATCACAGCACGAATACGTGGGATTATTATATTACGAGAGAAGGTTGGAATCCGAATGAACCATTAGCACGAGCAGATTTGGAGCTTTTCTGCACGTATCGTGACTATGGTGCACTTCCGCCTGATCATGTAACAAACGATTGTGTTATACCAAATGATCGTGATGGTTATCATGTGATTTTAGCAGTATGGGACATTGATGATACGATGAATGCATTCTATCAGGCGATAGATGTCAACTTAAGCATCAACCCATCTGAGCCTTCAACTCCAGAACCAGGATTCCCAGGAGACCCTGATCGCTTTGGAGAATATGATTATTGGAATACAATTAAGGCATATACTGAAGGAGATATTGTGATACACAATGGACAATTGTGGGAAGCAAGATGGTATTCACGAAATGATGAGCCAGGTACGAATCCGAATGGTCCTTGGCTTCTTCTAGGAGACTACGAACCAAGTGATCCAGGAGAGCCAAGTGACCCAGGAGAACCGAGTGACCCAGGAGAACCAAGTGACCCAGGAGAACCGAGTGACCCAGGAGAACCAAGTGATCCAGGAGAGCCAAGTGATCCAGGAGAGCCAAGTGACCCAGGAGAACCGAGTGACCCAGGAGAACCAAGTGACCCAGGAGAACCGAGTGACCCAGGAGAACCAAGTGATCCAGGAGAGCCAAGTGATCCAGGGGAGCCAAGTGATCCAGGAGAACCAAGTGACCCAGGGGAACCAAGTGATCCTGGAGAGTACCCTGCTTGGGATCCAGATACGATATATACAAATGAAATTGTTTATCATAATGGGCAACTATGGCAAGCGAAGTGGTGGACTCGAAACCAAGAACCTGGTGACCCGTATGGCCCTTGGGAGCCATTAAATTAGTGAGAATATAATAACATAAATGATGAGGAAGGTACCCTTTTATCAGGGTATCTTCCTTTATGTGAAAAAGGTTAAAGCTTGTCAGAGTACATAGGATATAAGTTAATGAGCGAAAGTCGCAAGATACTCTCATAGCAGCAAAAGTGAAAAAAAGTAAATATCAGTAATTAGATCATGTTTTATATTTCTATTAAAGCAAGCTCAACAATCTCTAAAATCGCCTCATCAGTAGCCCTTCTAGACAAGCGAAACGATTCACTAAAATAATCTCTATTTTTTCCGAGGTATGATAAAGCCATTTTCGATCTTAGAAAAACCAATTTTCGGGTAATATTCCATCGCGGGAGGTGCAGAAAGGAGAATTAATGCTACTTCATCACCAATATGCTCTTGTACCAGTTGGACAAGTTTTTTTCCTATTCCCTCTTTTTGATAGTCTTTATGAACAGCTAAATCTGATAAGTAGCAGCAATAGCTAAAGTCTGTGATTGACCTTGCAATACCAACAAGTTTGTCACCGTCCCATGCCGAGAATACTAAATCAGCGTTTTCTATCATACTTCGCAGACGATCTAGGTCGTCTGCGGGTCTTTTTATACCAGACATCTTAAATACAGTGGATAATGCATGGGCTGTTATTTCTTTAGTCGTACAATAAGTAATGGGCATGTAAATGCTCCTTTCCAATATATTGAAGTTTATTATAATGAAAAATATACAATAAAAAAGGAAAATAATATATATTTTTAGATTAAGAGTATTTAAATGAAAATACTTAATACTAGTAAATGGTGTTATAAAGAAAAATTTTAGAAATCATTATAACAGTCTTTTTACCATTAAAAAGGAGTTTAATGTTACGATGGAGGCGTACACAAATTCCCCAAGTGCTTAGATGAACAAAACTAATAGAAATCGGGGTGTTTTCTATATATCCGTACATATTAATGATTCTTGTTGTTATTTTTTATTCAGGAAATATTTTGATAGGTAAGGCAATCAACGATTTACCACCTTATACAATTGCTTTTTTTCGTGTTGCAATTGCCTTCATTGTGTTGTTACCGATAGGCTTAAGAAGTGCTATGGAAAATAGAAGTCTTTTTTGGAAATATAAAAAGCCGTTACTGATTATGACCTTATCCGGAGTTACTTTTTTTAATACGTTTATTTACGCATCTTTACAGTTTACAACTGCATCAAATGTAGCGGTATTAGAAACAATTATTCCAGTAGTTACCGTCATTTTAAGCGCATATATACTTAAGGAAAAATTACGTAATATCCAAACTACAGGAGTAATTTTGTCCGTATTAGGGGCTATTTGGGTTGTTTTGGACGGAAGAATCTTTCAAATGACAACGATGGATTGGAATATTGGAGATGCAATCATGATTGGTGCAATATTGACTTGGTCAATTTATTCTATATACGTGAAGCAATACATGCATTTGTTTCCTACGTATGGGGTGCTTTGCGTTATGACAGGTATTTCAGTAATCGTACTACTGCCTGTAGTTTTAATAGAGTGGTCAATATTAGGGGTGCCAACTATTCATGTATCAAATCATATGGCAGGTCTTCTTTATCTTGGCATATTCCCATCTTTTGTAGCGTTAGTGTTTTATAATCGTGCTGTTGCAATGCTTGGCGCATCACAAGCGTCTGTATTTCTGAACTTCCTACCAGTTTTCACAATAATAGGTGCTTATTTCTGGCTAGGAGAAACGATTACTTGGATGCAAGTAGTTGGTGCATGCATCGTAATACTAGGGGTTTTATTAACGACACAAAACACTTCAAAGCAACAAGCCATTGCTAAAAAATCAAAAGCGGTATAGGGCTATATCACCAATTAATATCAAGAGCGATAAACCTTTTAATGTAGTAATAGGGGGAGAAAAAAGTGTTACGGCAGATTTAAGGATTTAAACATTCCACCGAAAAGACATACTCACTATTTTCAAAATGAGGTGAAATTCGATGACAGAGGCAGATATTGTTTTTATTATTTATATTCTTATTATTATATTAGCATTCTTTGTTAGTATAAAATTTGCGGAAGTGATGATTAAAAAAACGGGATTATTTTTCGCACAAGCAATCATTGCAGGTAGCTTAAACTTATTGTTAAATGTCCTCATCGGAATTGGGTGGTTTATGTATACATGGGGAATAAACGAGTTCTTATTCTTTGGTGGTTTACTCATTGGGGTTGGATTATTAGTCATAAGCGAAATCGTCCTTTTCTTTCTACTACTTGTAAAGAGAGTCAGTTGGATTAAAGATTATGAGTCTAAAATGACTAATAGTGATCGATCTGTAAAGTAAGACGTAAAGGGCTATAAAACTTTACGTCTTACCGGCTTGTTGATGATAATTCCTTTTAATCATTCCTTCAGATTTAAACATATTAAATCTTGTATAAAAGGTTTGTAAGTTTTCATCACACATGAGATCAACCATATACAAATCATCTAGTTCCTCTAACATACGACGAACTAATTCACTACCAATCCCGTTCTTTTGGTACTCCGGTAGCACCTCTAGGAAAGGGATATAAGCAGACAGTAACCCATCAGAAATGGCAGTAATAAAGCCGACGACGCGTTGTTTTTCCTCATCGAAAGCAAGAATGAATTTTGTACTATTTTTTAACAAACTATAGTGAGTGTTTACGTTAGGTGGATTTGGCCAATCAACAAAAAAACCTAGTAGCATATCAGGTGTAACACCCTTAAGATTCATTTGATATTTCATTTTTGTCTCCTTCTCATATTGATTAACAAGCTATAAAGAGTCACAAGAGGGGAGGCTGTCCCAAAAGCTATTAAATTTTTGGCAATGGCTCCACTCACCGCGCGACCACTATAAAAAAACCACTTATAGTGGTCTTTAAGGGATTGCGGTGGCTACGCACATTGCTTAGAGGCTGACTCAAAAGGTAAAAATCGACCTTTTGAGTCAGCCTCGTCATTTCTTTAAAGTGGTGGAATTTCGCCGTATCTCTTAAAGTACTAGTGAGTTCAATTCTAAGAATACTGAAAAAGTACAGAGTACTTTTTTTCAGTGCCCATAAATGTAAAAGCAATGGCTTCGTTCGTTGCGCGACTACTATGAGAAACTTTTAAAAGATTGCAATGGCTACGCTCGTCGCTCGCCTGATAGGAGAAACCCACTCCTATCAGGCTTTTTAAAGATTGCGACGGCTACGCACATTGCTTAGGGACACTGGAAAAGTGAAAGAACACCACTTTTTCAGTGCCCTCTGAAATCAACCTTTTGAGTCAATCTTTTGCAATAGCTGAATAATTCTTTCGTTTTGTGCCACTTGCTTTTCCGTATTTGATTTAATCGAATAAATCCAAATGATGATCAAAATGAATAAAACTAATGGTAAAATTGAAACTAGTAAAAACAACATTATTGGTATAAATGCTAAAAATTCCATGAAATAACCTCCTTAAGTATTGGAACAGATTAAACTTTAACACGAAAATGACCTTGTTAATAGATTCCCTTTAAATAGTATATTCTAAAAAGTGAATAGGCAACACACATTTGGAGATAGTGTGAAAGATGTATATGAAATGAAGGGGAGAAAGAGATTGAACAAGGAGCAACAGTTTAAACCGTTAAGCACTACGATTGTTTTAATATTTTTATTTTATATTCTTCATTCCATCATTACTATCATTGAAATGATAGCACTAGCGAATAGTGGTGTAGAAGGTATTGTATACTTTTGTATAGGACTTGGGCTAGTGACTTTTTCCTTTATTTTGACAGTAGCACTTCATGAAATTGGTCACCTAGTGATCGGCGGTCTTGTCGGATATAAGCTTAAAGAAATGACATTAGGTCCTATTAAATTCACAAGGGGTGATGATGGCTTTCGGTTGCAATTTCAGGTGAATGAAAATAAGTTTGGTGCGATACAGATGGAATCTGTAAATGATAAGTACATGCAAGTGAAGGATGTTTTTTATAGCTTAGGGGGAATAATATTAAATTTCGTCTCAGCTATTATTGCACTAGCTCTGTTCCTGCAGGGCGATAATTACTTTGCAAATATTTTTTTCCAATCTTTATTTATGATTAATTTATTGTTTTTTCTTGTTAATAGTATTCCTGCTCGTTACGGTGAGCGGTATACTGATGGATTTTGGTTATATCATGCTGTGAAGAGGATGACTCAATAGGTCGAATTTTTACCTTTTGAGTGAACCTCTCACATAAAAGAGGTTCAGATGTTCCCATTAGCGTGTAATAATATAAAAAAAGGAGGGAAGGGTTATCGTAAAATACACAACAATCCTTTTCGATTTAGATGGCACAATTTCCGATCCGAAAATAGGTATTACAAAATCGGTTCAATATGCATTAGAAAAATTAGGGGTGATTGAATCGGATCTTGATAAACTAGAATGCTTTATTGGTCCCCCACTTAAAGAATCATTTTCTGATTTTTACGGTTTCGATGAAAAAACGGTGAATAAAGCTATTGCATATTATAGAGAAAGATTCAAAGAGAAGGGAATGTTTGAAAACGAGCTTTACGATGGTATTCCAGAATTGTTAACAAAATTAAAGGAACAGCAATGTACATTAATCGTTGCTACTTCAAAACCAACTGTATTTGCAAAAGAAATACTCAACTTTTTTCAAATAGAGAAGTATTTTGAACTTGTTGTCGGTAGTCATTTAGATGGTTCAAGGTCGTCGAAGTCAGAAATAATAACATACATACTAGAGAAATATCCGAAGCGAAGTCATAAACACTTTGTTATGATTGGGGACCGGAAGCACGATATCATCGGGGCTAATATTACTCGAATTGATTCTATTGGGGTTGCATATGGATACGGTTCACGTGATGAGCTGGAGCGTGTAGAGGCGAGTTATATTGTGGACGATGTAAATCAACTTAAAACGCTGTTGCTATAGGCAGAGGGTGACTGAAAAAGGTAATTACGGAGGGCACTGAAAAAGTATAAAACAACTTTTCCAGTGCCTATTATTTGTTTTGCAGCCTTTGCCTGATAGGAGAACCCCATTCCTATCAGGCTTTTTAACGAATGCAACGGCTACGCTCATTTCTAAGAACACCACTTTTTCAGTCGCCCTCTAATCGTCAATCTCCACCTTAAGTCGGAGGGAATTTCCATCTATAGCAAGTGGAAACGGAAAATATGAGCAATTATAATTGCATTATAAACGAAGTAATGGCAAACGCCTGGCGGGAGAGGATGAAGAGAAATGGAGAAAATTATTGAAGTTCGAGGGGCGAGCAAGCGTTATGTGAAGAGGAAGACGAAAGAAGTGATCACTGCAGTGAATGATGTATCTTTTGATGTGCATCGTGGTGAAGTACTTGGCTTGTTAGGCCCAAATGGAGCTGGAAAGACTTCGACTATTAAGATGATTTGTGGATTATTAAAAGCGGATGAAGGGTCAATCCATATTCATGGGTATGACATAAATAAAAAGCGTCTAAAAGCATTAAAACATATAAGCGCGGTACTTGAAGGAAATAGAAACTTATATTGGAGACTAACGGTAAGGGAAAACTTAGAATACTTTGCTGGAAATCGCGGTTTATCAACAAAGCAGGTTGAAAACCAAGTTGAGAAATTGTTGGCCCAATTTCGTTTGAAGGAAAAGGAAAATGAATTAGTTAACGGGCTGTCTCGAGGAATGCAGCAAAAGTTGGCAATTGCAGTCGCATTATTAGCAAATACAGAAGTAATTTTACTAGATGAACCAACGTTAGGTTTAGATGTTGAGATTAGCTATGAGCTAAGAGAAATACTAAAAACAATTGTAACAGAAGAAAAGCGCACCATTATTATTAGTTCACATGACATGCCAGTTGTACAAGAGCTTTGTGATCGCACAATTATTATTAATAAAGGTACAGTCGTTGTAGATGAAAATGTAGACAATTTATTGAAGCTATTTGAAACGAGAGCTTATTCTATCAAACTAGGAGAACCAATAAGTGATGCACAAGCAAGTAGGCTATTAAGTAAATTTCCTTTAAGCAGTTATAAAAACGATAATCACCAGCATGTTGTTGAAGTGAATTTAGAGCAAAGCGATGAAATATACGATCTTATCGATATTTTTAAAGCAGAAGGAACGGTAATAGAAAGTATTGACCGAACAGCAATTGACTTCGAGCAAGTCTTTATGCAGATTGTGAAAGGGGAAAAACGTTATGAAATGGCTTAATTTAATGAAGGCAAATTTTAAAAAAGAATTTATAGAATTAAAACGATATTTACCTAATACAATTGCGTTGTTAGCAACATTTTACATTATTTTTCTAGCTGCATTTTTTGGCATCATGTTTATCGGTGACCCTGCTAGCTTTGAGGCAAATGTACAGTATTCGATAGTCAGTGTAGCCTTTTGGAGCTTAACAATGACAACGATGAACTTTATCGGTTATGCGGTCATTACTGAAGCAATGCGAGGAACGCTAGAGCAATTGTACATGTCACCAATGGGTGTTTGGAAAATTATGCTAACAAGAATGCTAGGGCAGTTCGTATTACAACTCTTATTCATGGTCATTTTACTTTTTGCTGCGATGGCAACATCGGGACAATGGTTAAGCTTAAATCCAATGACAACACTACCGATTATCATCATCACGATGATTAGTATGATTGGTGTCAGCTATATGATTGCAGGTTTAGCAATTATCGTGAAGCAAATTCAAGCGTTTTTACAAATATTTCAATTCGTACTAATGGGTCTCGTATTTGTACCTTTATCAGTAGCACCTTTTCTCGCTTTCGCTCCATTTGTTAAAGGTGTAGATATGATAAGACAAGTCATGATCGAGAACCTTACTTTAACACAGCTTCCATTAGCTGATTACGGCATGCTACTATTAAACTCTTTTGTTTATTTAGCGTTAGGTTTGCTCGTTTACCACTTATGTGAGAAACAAGCAATGAGTAAAGGTTTGTTAGGGCAGTATTAATACATTGCACTCCCTCGTGTATTGAGGGAGTGTTTTTTCTGATAGTTTATAAGGAAAATAATGTTAAGATACAATTATCTATCATGGCTGGAGGGATACAATTGATTAAAATAGACGATCCAAAGGATTTGGAAGAAATCGCAGCTTTCATTGCAGGTCTTAATAATGATAAAAAGCACCATGTTGCATATTGTGGAACGAAAAAGGAGGAAGTCCTTCATACGCTTCAAGATGACTTTTCAGACTTACCGCTAGAAAAATCGATTGTTGCTGCATATGAAAATAATCAATTAGTGGGGGTACTAGGTTTAGATATAGACGCTTCATCAAATGAAGGGGAACTATGGGGACCGTTTGTAGTTCATTCTGATTGGCAGAAGGTTGCTTTACTAATGTGGCATCACTTGTTAGCGCAATTAGCCCCTTTTTCACTAAAGACAGTATTTGGCTTTCATAATGTACACAATAAGGAGTGCGATACGTTCTTTTTAAGTCTGGGTGGAGAGCGTGAAAATAGAGAAGACACCATATTGCGTATTACTCGTAACGATATAGATTCGGTAGAAAAAAATAGTACTATCATTGAATATCAGGATGATTTTGCCGAAGCCTTTAAGAAGCTCCATCAAGATGCGTTTCCAAATGCTTATTATTCTAGTGATGAAATAGTTAGTAGATTAAGTGAATATAATAAGCTATTCCTAGTAGTAGTTCAAGAGAGGTTAGTTGGTTACGCATATTGTGAGATAAACACAGCGTTTTCCGAAGGTGATATTCATTTTATTGCAGTAGAAAAAAAAGCGAGAAATAAAGGAGTGGGCAAAAGTCTTGTTAAAGAATGCCTAGCTTTTATGTATTCATATGAAGAAATTAATGAAATAACTTTATGTGTCAATTCTAACAATCATTCTGCAATAAAAATATATCGAAGTGCTGGATTTAAAGAGTTTTACCATGTTGCGTCGTACGAGCTTTCTTTTCCTGGAGATACAAATATATAAGAACAGATTCGGTAAATATCAAAGTCTATATTTCTTTATTACTAATCTTATTTATGTTAAATTCGTATGTTATAGTGGGTTTAATTGACCATTTTTTTCCAAAAGAGTAATATGAAATTAACAAACAATAGAAAGTGAGTGAATGTGATGATTGTGTTCAAAAAAATTGATTGTCTTACTTACAGAGGCGCGGAAGGATAAAAATAACTATCTCATCCGTGCAAAAAAACGGAGGGATTTACATTGAGAAGAAAAGGCAGCATAGAAACATTAATGTATGACGGAAGTTATTATGAAGTAGTCGGAGATTTTCTAAAAGAAAAATATTTAGACTATGGATTTACGAAGGGGACGACTAAAGAGGTCGACTTCCTGATAGAGGAGCTAAATTTACAAAAGCAATCACGAGTTTTAGATGTAGGATGCGGTCCTGGAAGGCACACACTAGAATTGGCACGTCGTGGGTATAGAGCATTTGGAATTGACATCTCCTCAGAGTTTATTAAACTTGCAGAAGAAAAGGCAGCAGGAGAAAAGTTACCAGCTGATTTTATGAAAATGGATGCACGTAATTTGACCTTTAAAAACGAGTTTGATGCGGCAATTTGTCTTTGTGAAGGAGCTTTTGGATTAGCAGGAAACGAACATAACCATCGGCAAGTGCTAAAGAGTGTTTACCATGCATTACGTCCTGGTTCCTTATTTGTTTTAACTGCAATCAATGCTCTTGGACTAGTGAAAAGAATAACAAATGAAACGCAATTTGATCCATATTCATGTACCGTAGTTGATAAAGAAATCATTACAAATTCAAATGGTGATACTAAACAAGTTTCCTTATATACAACCGCTTTTACTTATCGCGAACTAAAGCTATTTCTGGAAGGAGAAGGCTTTTTAGTCAAGGCGGCATATGGCTGTACAGCAGGAGAATTTAGTACAGAACCAATACAAGTAGACAGTATGGAAATCATGATGATAGCGGAACGTAAGTAATAAAAGGGACTAATAGGCGCTTAGGAGAGGGTTCTCCTAAGCGTTTAAACAATGCATGAAGTAAACGCTTTATAGAAAAGGGGCTTTTAAAATGATTATTATGTTTGACCGCCCTATGGCGGTGGGGAAGAAGCCTTTAATGATAGAAAAGGAAGGACAGTCAGTTGGGGAGATGAATAGATGGTTTCGTCCTTCGAAGGAATCTCCTTCAACTAATCCTGCGTATGATGTAAATATTAATATTGAAACGATGACAGATTCCTATGAAATTATTCAAGTAGACTATACGCTTCATCACGGACATCAATGGATGTTGACTAAAAATAAGAAAGAAATAGGCAAGCTAAAAGGAGCAAAAGGATTATTTGCAATGCACGGTGTAGAGCTACATAGTGAACTTTTTCCTGCACTCATTATAGTCGCAAAGTTCTTGGGCGGGGGTGAAATAACAGCTGACGGGATGCCCATTGGCGAAACAAAAACGAGAGGTTTTCTCAGGAATTCAAAATATATTATTGATATTGAAGATATTACTCATAAAATAGAAGCACCTTTAATTGCTGGTGTTGTTTTTGCATTTTGGTGTTCTCATAAAATGGGGTAATACAAAACAGTTCTCTTTACAAAATATGTATGTTTTCATTTACTATAGGGCACAAATTTACGCAAAATAATGAAGAAAATGGAACATGCGAAAATAGGAGTGAAAATGTTCTGTTAACTTACTTATCACACCCTAATTATCTAGAAGTTAAGTAGTTATAATCATTTTCATCCTATTTTTTACAAATTAGTATTAGTTACTAGTATTAGGTGTTAAAATGGAAGCAATAAAATAATGTGAGGTGACATTTATGCAATCAAAAGCTAAAATAACAGCGATTGGGTCCTATGTTCCCGAGTGTAAATTGACAAACGCCGATTTAGAAAAGCTTGTCGATACAAATGATGAATGGATTGTGAAAAGAACTGGAATGAAGGAAAGACGAATTGCTCATGAATACGAATTTACGAGTAATATAGGCTACAACGCTGTTAGAAATTTAATAGAACGATTCGATCAATCTATTGAAGATGTTGATATGGTTATTGTGTGCACGATGTCTCCTGATTTTCAAACTCCAAGTGTTGCCTCTTTAATCCAAGCAAAGCTAGGTATTAAAAATACAGGAGCAATAGATCTAAATGCAGCATGCGCTGGTTTTACTTATGGGTTGCATGTTGCAAACGGACTAATAACATCTGGCTTAAACAAAAAGGTATTAGTTATTGGTGCAGAAGCATTATCAAAAATTACAGATTATGAAGATAGATCGACGTGTGTCCTGTTTGGTGATGGTGGTGGCGCAGTACTCGTTGAATATGACGAAGAGAATCCGAGTTTTATTGCTGGACACCTAGGGTCGGAAGGAGAACATGGCAAAAACCTCTATTGCACGAACGTAGCTAACCAAATTAACGGAGAAACATTAATTTCAACTGGAAATATTATTCAAAACGGGAGGGAAGTTTATAAATGGGCGGTAAATACTGTACCGAGGGGGATGGCTTCACTACTAAGTAAAACTACAATGTCGTTAAGTGATGTAGATTGGTTTGTTCCTCATAGTGCTAACCTTCGAATCATTGAATCTATTTGTAGGAAAAGTAGTTTTCCGATAGAGAAAACTTTGCAAAGTTTGGTTTATTATGGGAACACATCAGCAGCAAGCATTCCATTAGCATTAGATAAGGCGGTGTGTGAAGGGAAACTTGAAATTGATAATAAATTGCTCCTGTATGGATTTGGTGGTGGTCTAGCTCACGCAGGGGTATTGATTAATTGGACAGTTGCCTAAAAAGGGGACGATTATAATATGAAATTTTTTCCTCATTGTTTTGCTGTTGCTAGTTTTATTTTCACAATTATAGTCTGCTATAATCTCGGAAGCTGGCTAAATATAGCGTGGTTGAAATATTGGTATGAAATTGAGAGGCCAGCAAAAGGTGTTTTATTTGAGGCTGGGGGTTCTATCATTCCAGTTATACTTGCAATCATTGCATATTATTTTACCTTAATATGGAGCAAGAAAAGATTGCTAATGACGAAGAGATGGACATAATCAACTTGTAATGAACTATGGCGAGCATATAAATAAAGGTTAATTCAAAAGTAATCAACCTTTTGAGTTAACCTTTTCTATACAATTAAATATTAATAGGAGAAGATAAATATGAAGTTTGTATTGTTGTTTGGTCCACAGGCGGTAGGAAAGATGACGGTAGGACAAGAACTGGAGAAAATAACAGGTTTAAAGCTTTTTCACAACCATATGACGATCGAATTACTACAACCCTTTTTTGGATTCGAATCTGAAATGTGGCGCCTCTCTACGCACTTCCGAGAAGAAATATTTAAGTCAGCTGCAAAAAGCAATATGGATGGCATGATCTTTACATTTGTATGGGCATTTAATCTTCAGGAAGATTGGGATTTTGTAGAAAATACGTGTAAGATTTTCCGTGAAAAAGGTGCTGATATTTACTTTGCCGAGCTTGAAGCAGAGGTTGAAGAAAGAGTATTGAGAAATAATACCCCTAATAGACTGAAACATAAGCCAACAAAAAGAAATGTGAATCATTCTGAACAGGAATTACTACGCTCATTGGAAACGTATCGATTAAATTCTTTACCAGATGAAGTTGATATAGAAAATTACATACGAATCAATAATACACACATGACAGCAGAAGAGGTTGCGCGAAAAATTAAGGAAGAGTTTTTGTTATAACTTAATCTCGAATCACTCACTTTTTAAATGACTACTATACTTAATTTAAGTAACTGAAGTGTAGTTAACTTTCTAAAATATATTTCAGTAATTGAAATACATGAATATAGCTTTTATACTTCCAAGTAAGCAGTATTTTATTATTATTATTATTGGAAAAACATAATGAGGGTCCAAACAATGGTCAAATGAAAGCCCCTACATTTTTATCTTAAAAGTACTGTTCGATATCAATAGAAAGAGGACTAGTGTACATATCAAAGGGGTATTAAAAAATAGGTAATACAACTATATCTAGTAGAGGTGATGAATTTGAAGTACAGACGTTTAGGAAAAACAGAGTTGGATGTATCAGTAGTAGGTGTTGGTACGTGGCAGTTTGGCGGAGATTGGGGAAAAGACTTCAATCAAAGTGAGGTTGATGCGATATTATCAAAAGCAAAGGATCTTGGTATCAATTTAATCGATACTGCGGAATGTTACGGTCCACATCACATGTCAGAGAAATTCATCGGTGATTTCCTATCACGAGACCGCCGCGAGGATTGGGTAGTTGCTTCAAAATTTGGACATAAGTGGCACGAAAATTGGGGGAATGCTTGGAGTGTCGACGATGTTCGGATTCAATTAGAAGAATCTCTAGCTGCTCTTCAAACAGACTACATCGACTTATATCAGTTCCATTCCGGTTCTGATGAGGTTTTCAACAACGATGAGCTTTGGACGATGTTAGATAAGCAATTACAGGTTGGTAAAATAAAAAATTTAGGAATATCAATCGGCGCAAACGATAATATATATCAAACTGCAAAAGCAACAGAGGTTGGTGCAAAAGCAATTCAAGTTGTTTATAACCGAATTGACCAAATTCCTGAAAAGGAAGTTTTCCCATCTTGTATCGAACAGGATTTAGGTGTTCTTGCTCGAGTACCACTAGCTAGTGGTTTTCTAAGCGGAAAGTATAAGCCTGGTGCAGTATTCAGTGATAATGTCAGAAAAGGACATGAAAGAGAGGAAATTGATAATAAGCTGCGTTTAGTGGAAGAAATTCAAAAGAATGAAGTCCCAGAAGGCGTAAATATGGCAGAGTGGGCACTTGCTTGGTGCTTACAGCATCCTGCAGTTACATGTGTAATTCCGGGCTGTAAGAGCGTAGAGCAAGTCGAAGCAAATGCAAGAGCAGCTCAGCTAGACTTAGTAAAAGATGATCATCCTGGTGCAGTGAAAAAATAAATAGTGATTGAAAAAGGAAGTTGCGCTGGCAGCTTCCTTTTTCTAATGAACAATGACACTGGAAATATTGCTTGAAGATTTGAGTCAGCTGAAGTGTGTCGTACGAAGCGAATGACGCATGAAAAATCGGGAGGCAGTAAATGAAGCGCGTCATACGAAGGCAATGCCGCATGAAAAATCAGAATCGAGTAAATGAAGCGTGTCATACGAAGGCAATGCCACATGAAAAATCGGGAGGCAGGAAATGAAGCGTGTCATACGAAGGCGATGCCGCACGAAAAATCGGGACGCAGGAAATAAAGCGTGTCATACGAAGGCAATGCCGCATGAAAAATTGGGACGCAGGAAATAAAGCGTGTCATACGAAGGCAATGCCGCATGAAAAATCGGGAGACAGGAAATGAAGCGTGTCATACGAAGGCAATGCCGCATGAAAAATCGGGACGCAGGAAATAAAGCGTGTCATACGAAGGCAATGCCGCACGAAAAATCGGGACGCAGGAAATAAAGCGTGTCATACGAAGACAATGCCGCATGAAAAATCGGGAGACAGGAAATGAAGCGTGTCATACGAAGGCAATGCCGCATGAAAAATCGGGAGACAGGAAATGAAGCGTGTCATACGAAGGCAATGCCGCATGAAAAATCGGGAGACAGGAAATGAAGCGTGTCATACGAAGGCAATGCCGCATGAAAAATCGGGACGCAGGAAATAAAGCGTGTCATACAAAGGCAATGCCGCATGAAAAATCGGGACGCAGGAAATAAAGCGTGTCATACGAAGGCAATGCCACATGAAAAATCAGAATCGAGTAAATGAAGCGTGTCATACGAAGGCAATGCCGCATGAAAAATCGGGAGACAGGAAATGAAGCGTGTCATACGAAGGCAATGCCGCATGAAAAATCGGGACGCAGGAAATAAAGCGTGTCATACGAAGGCAATGATGCATGAAAAATCAGAATCGAGGAAATAAAGCGTGTCATACAAAGGCAATGCCGCATGAAAAATCGGGACGCAGGAAATAAAGCGTGTCATACGAAGGCAATGCCGCATGAAAAATCGGGACGCAGGAAATAAAGCGTGTCATACGAAGGCAATGACGCATGAAAAATCGGGACACAGGAAATAAAGCGTGTCATACGAAGGCAATGCCACATGAAAAATCAGAATCAAGCAAATCTCATGTGTCATAAGATTCCATCTACATCAAGAATCAAGCATGCATCACCAAAAATGACATTTTCGCCAATAATAATAAAAGAAATATAAAGGGAAATTATGGTATGATTATATTTGAGTCCCAGAACCGTAAATAGTTGTCCGTTGCTAATAGTTTAGTTGATATTTAACAAAGGAGACAATGAAATATGGATAAAATAAATAAATCAGCTCTTGAAGGTGTTATAAATAAAATTAATTTTTCAGGTGTTATTTTAGCAAAAAATGAACAAGAAACGTTAATAGAAGCTGCATATGGATATGCTAATAGATCAGATGAAATAGAAAACAAACAAGATACACGCTTTGGTATTGCGTCGGGATGTAAGCTATTCACTGCAATTGCAATATGTCAGCTTGTAGAGAGTGGCAAATTGACAATGAACACGAAACTCAAAGATTGCTTGCCAATAGAGTTTCCTCATTTCGACGATAGCATAACGATTCATCACTTATTAACTCATAGCTCAGGCGTACCTGATTATTTTGATGAATCAGTGATGGAGGATTTTGAGGATCTTTGGAAGGATATACCGATGTATCAAATAAAGCAATTAAAGGATTTTCTTCCGTTGTTTCAGAACAATAAGATGATGTTTAAGCCTGGGGAGAAGTTCCATTATAATAACTCTGGCTATATATTATTAGGGTTAATTATTGAACAGGCTACGGGAAAAAGCTTTCAGGACTATATTATAGAAAACATTTTTCTCCAGTCCAGTATGGAAAAATCAGGGTATTTCACCTTTGATAATTTACCGAAAAATACAGCTCAAGGATATATTGATGAAGAAAATGGTACTTGGAGAAGTAATATTTACTCGCTACCAGTTCGAGGTGGATCAGATGGAGGCGCGTTTGTCACTGCACAGGACATGATAAATTTGTGGGATTCTCTATTAAACTATCACTTATTATCTGAGCAGATGACCGATATGTTGTTAACTCCTCATATTCATATTGAAAATGAAGAGTATTACGGTTACGGCGTTTGGATCACGAAAAAGCATCAAAACATATATAAATATCATGTAATGGGTTATGACCCAGGAGTTAGCTTTGCATCGGCTTATTATCCAGGGAAAAAATTAATAGTAGCCATTCCATCAAATCAATCATATGGACCACACGATATTACTGAAGTATTGGAGACTAACATATAACGCTTATTAAATATATATTGCATAGTGAAGTTACTCGTAACCAGAAGTTTTCTTAAAAACTATAAAAAGTCTAGCTACACTCGCCATATGAGGGAGACTCAAAAGGTTGATTTTAACTTTTTGAGTCTCCTTTTATTAAAGGCACTGTAAAGGATAGTGTTGATTCTCAAGATAGGTGATAAATGCGTGAGGAGTAGTAGCATTAACTGAAGATCCCCACACCCACAGAGTGGGAATAGGGCGACGGTGGCTCCAAGTATTGCTTAAAGGTTTAAACTGGATTTGGTGAAGCTAGTTATAAGTATTTCTTAAGTTTTATTTCGCAAGCAACAGTGACTGATAAAATGAATGTAATCATTCAAATATTCTTTCGATCTTTAACTAATAAGGGGTGCATAACAATGGATTACATATGGTTGGCTGTAGGGATAGCAATTGCAGGATACTTTATAGGCGATGGTTTGAAAAACTTTAAAAATCCAGATGCTAAAAATATAGTAGATTCTATCAATGAAGATGATGACCATGAACTAATTAAAGAAAATTACGTACATCATCATATAGGATTATCTAAGGAGGACGCAAAACAACTTAGAAATACTTATCCAGACATACCTCATATTAAAATAAACGATACAATCTATTATCCTAAAGGAAAGCTACGCGAATGGTTAAAGTCTCTTTAAGACAAAAAACTCTTACTTAATCATTGTCTTCCAATATGAGGGAAGTGTTGTTCGCTTACTAGATGACTTCATTTTTTCAATAATCGGAACAATTAATCTCAATCATTTAAATAATTCTTGCTATTATCAATAATATCTGTTAATCTTAGTAAGAATTATTTTTGTTCGGTCTGTAAGGAAAGAATAGTATTTAAACTTTTCGCCTTTGATTTCTAATTGAGCAATAATAGTATTAAATTGTGGAAATGATCCACATAGGAGGAAATATACATGCAACAAGGTACAGTAAAATGGTTTAACGCAGAAAAAGGTTTCGGATTTATCGAAGTTGAAGGTGGAGACGATGTATTCGTACATTTCTCAGCTATCCAAGGCGAAGGATTTAAATCTTTAGACGAAGGTCAAGCAGTAACTTTTGACGTAGAGCAAGGTCAACGCGGACCACAAGCTACTAACGTTAACAAAGCATAATAATTGATAAAAGGACTCTAATTAGAGTCCTTTTTTTTATGATAAGAAAGTATATTCTGCGCCCACTATAAGGACTCCCTTATAGTGGGCTTTTAAGTAAAATGGCTATGGAGGAAGATAGAATGGGTAAAAAGCAACCATTTGAGTTTCTCACTATTTTCTATAATCACTCGGTTCTTTAGATTTTACATCACAAATAGTAGCGAAAAAGCTGCACAACTATTAAGGTAATAAGAAAAGGCTGACTAAATATTCAAAAATCCAAATGAATGGGTTTTATAAATATTTTACCAGTCAGCCTCGAAGACAACATGTTACAGGTATTAAAATGGTTGCGTAAAGCATACCACACTATTTCAAGAAAACCTAATATATTTCAAAAAATTATTAATTTGTCGAATTATATGTAGAAAATATCGAAAAAGTAGATATGTATTCAATAACACCTGTCCGATGATATAATTATTTGGAGTGACATAAAATTCCATGTTGACTCCAAAAATGTATTCGCTTCACCATACTATAAAGTGCTACATTAACGGATTGGAGGAATTTATTATGACAAGGCTAAAAGTAGGTATCATTGGTTGTGGTGGAATAGCATTCGGTAAGCATTTACCGAGTTTATCTAAGCTCGATCAAGTAGAGATCGTTGCGTTTTGTGATATTGTTATCGAAAAAGCACAAGAAGCAGCAGAAAAATATGGTAAGGAACAACCATTAGTTACGACAGATTACCATGAGGTATTAAATGACAGTACCATTGATGTTGTACATGTATGTACCCCCAATATTTCTCATTGTGAAATTTCTGTAGCAGCGCTTGAGTCAGGGAAGCATGTCATGTGTGAAAAGCCAATGGCGATCAATGCAGAGGAAGGACGTCTCATGGTGGAGGCTGCCAAGAGGACAGGGAAGAAATTATCGATTGGCTATAATAATCGTTTCCGTCCTGATAGTCAGTTTTTACATAAAGTTTGCTCTGAGGGGGATCTGGGAGAAGTATATTATGCCAAAGCCCATGCAATTCGACGAAGAGCTGTTCCAACTTGGGGTGTGTTTTTAGATGGCGAAAAACAAGGTGGAGGACCATTAATAGATATTGGTACTCATGCACTTGATTTAACTTTATGGATGATGAATAACTACAAGCCTAAAATGGTTGTAGGTTCAACATTTCATAAATTAGGAAAAAAGGAAAATGCCGCAAATGCTTGGGGACCTTGGGATCCTGAGAAATTTACAGTCGAAGATTCTGCATTTGGTTTTATAAAAATGGAAGACGGAGCTACAATTGTTCTTGAATCGAGCTGGGCACTTAACTCTTTAGACCAAGACGAGGCGAAGTGCACACTTTGTGGAACAGAAGGTGGTGCAGATATGAAGGATGGTTTAAGAATTAATGGAGAAAAGCATAGTAAGCTTTATACGGAAAAAATTGAGCTTGATACTGGCGGAGTAGCTTTCTATGATGGAAATGAAGAGCAAGATATCGACTTAGAAGCACGTCTTTGGATTGAAGCAATTCAAAATAATACAGAACCGGTCGTTAAACCTGAGGAAGCACTCGTTGTTACAGAAATTTTAGAGGCAATTTATCAATCTTCAAAATCTGGGGAACCTGTTTTCTTTAATAAATAGATGGAAGAGATAATATATCAAATCCTAATAAATAAAGGAGAGGAATAATGATGAAACAAGGAACAATTAAGCATATGGCATTCTTTACATTAAAGCATCCACTAGATGCAAAGGAAACAGAAGTTTTTTTAAAGGACGGAAGAGATATTCTAAGTAATATTGATGTCGTAGAAAACTTTGAAGTCCTTCGACAAATAAGTCCAAAAACAAATTTTGATTTTGGATTTTCTATGGAATTTAAAAATCAAGATGATTACGATACATACAATAACCATCCTAATCATGTTGCATTTGTAAATGATCGTTGGTTAGTTGAAGTAGAAAGATTTCAAGAGATCGATTACGTGCTCTATAAATAAAAATCGAGTGAATCGTTTTACATTAGTGAAGCGGTTCACTCGTTTTCCCAATGTGCTATTAGGAGTAATAAGTAATAAGTAATGTATAACATTGAAGAGAGTTGTGGAGACAAATGAAAACTAAAATGTACTTTATCATCACTTTTTTCATCGTGTTACTTTTTGGTTGCACACCTGGAGAGACGATGGACTTATTAGATGAAGAAATCATAGAGGTGAAGGTATCAATGTCACAATGGCTTGGGAACATGAATCAAGAAGCATATCTTTCAATAAAGGATGAGGAAATGATTGCGGTCTTTTCATCAGCAATATTATCTGCTCGTGAACAAAAGAAAGATAATACTCTTTCTAGCCCGGACTTTGATGTTATTGTTGCTTATAAGGAAGGCTATCCTTCTCACGCCATGCATCTTTGGCTAGGTGACGAGAACGAAGAAAGTACTTTTAGCTACTTTATGGGAGATGCAACGTATATAACGCCTTCCGTAGTTACTAATCAATTGAGAGAGATCATTTCTTCACAATAATTTTGACAATCTAATCTCTGATAGTCATGCTATACTAATGAGTGCTAAGGAGCATAGTTATTTTTGGAGGAGACATGAAGATGCAAGCCAATAATAATAAAAAACATTTTACATTGATAGATATATTAGCGGTCATTACAGTTCTTTTTAGTATAGGATATGTGGTTGCTTATTATGGATCTTTACCAGAGGAAATTCCGACTCACTTTCATGCAACTGGTGAGCCCAATAGTTGGGGGGGAAAACAGTTACTTATTGGTTTATTAATTTTACATATTTTTGTATTTAAGATGATGTTTTTCATGAACTTGTTTATAAGAAAAAGTGATCAAGCTTTAAAATTTTTAAATATACCTACTGTTAACCCGAAAAAATTAAGCGATGATCAAAAAGTGGTAGTACAAAGATTATCTAGCCAGATGATGAGTATAATTAATTTGATAGTTGCTATTCTCTTTTTTACAATCATATATGGAATGATTCATGTAGGCTTAGGAAAGCAAGATGGGCTTGGTGCCACTACACTTATTTGTACGATTATACTGATTATTATTCCTATTATATACATGTTCAAAATAATTAAAGCAGCAAAAGTGGAACAGCAGTCTGATAAGCATATGAGTTAGTAATACGTGGGCTGTTGGGAAAAAAGTGAACTTACGCTCTCCTATGCAAATGATGATATAGGGCAAGTGAATTTTTGTAAGCGTTAACATTAAAGGGTCGTAAATGATTGATAAAGCTTTCGTAAATTTTTAGTAACAATGAAGTGCAAGGGGGGGAGGAAATGGTAGTTTAGTATAGAGACACATAGAATGTAAGGAGATAGATGCTAAGACGAAATTAAAAGAGGTGATTTCACTTGAACACAAACACACTTATTTTCGCTCACAGAGGTGCGGCTGGGACACACCCTGAAAACACAATGGAAGCTTTTAAGGCAGCCAAGCTTGCTGGAGCAGACGGGATAGAATTTGATGTACAAATGACGAAGGATAGGGTGCTCGTTGTTATTCATGATGAAACGGTAGATCGAACAACAAATGGAACTGGTTGGGTGAAGGATTTTACATATGATCAATTGAAACAGCTTGATGCAGGAAGTTGGTTTGACGAATCCTTTCAAAAGGCGAATATCCCTACGTTAGAAGAGGTGTTTAAATGGGCAGCAAATACTTCTTTATTATTAAATGTAGAGTTGAAAAATGGTGTTGTGCAATATGAAGGAATAGAGGAAGCGGTAATTGATTTGATAAAACAATACAAGCTTGAGGATCGTACTGTTATTTCCTCATTCAATCATTATAGTTTAGTAGAAGTTAATCGATTAGATTCTAAGTTGGAAACAGCCATTCTCTTTATGGAAGGGTTGTATGAACCATGGAACTATGCAAAAAATGTTGGAGCAACAGGATTACATTGCTTTTTGCCAGTTGCTGTTCCAGAACTGCTTGTTGGGGCGAGGGCTAATCATGTTCAAGTGAGGCCATTTACAGTAAATGAGGAAAAGCATATGTACGGTTTAATAAGAGGGCAATGTGATGCCATTATTACAGATTGGCCAGAAAAGGCTGTTCAAGTTCGAGAGGCTGTAAAAAAGGAAGTTAACTAAGCGGACATTGGGGGAGTTCGAGTGAAACAACATATGCCATTTTCGTATGGAAAAATCTTTGCGATTGGTAGTGGGTTCTTTGCGTTAATGCTTATTTGGACATTTTACAATGCGTATATGCCATTAATACTAGGTGACTACATCGAAAGTCGAGCGATTCGTGGGGCAATTATGGGTCTCGACAACTTGTTAGCGGTTCTCCTTATCCCGATCATAGGGGCATGGTCAGATAAGGTAGATACTAAACTAGGGAATAGGCTCCCGTTTCTAGTGGTGGGAATGCCTATTGCAGCGTTATTTTTTATCCTTATTCCTTACGGGGCAGCAGTAACATTATGGGTTCTACTCGTAGTAGATATTATATTTTTGTTAGCAATGACGATATATCGAGCACCTGTCATCGCACTGATGCCAGATCATACTCCTCCTGACAAACGTTCAACCGCGAATGGGATTATCAATTTTATGGGGGGAATAGGAGCTTTAGTAGCACTTTTTGGTCTATCTACTTTATATGGGATTGACCGCTCGTATCCTTTTATTATCGCAGGATTGTTATTATTTTTAGCATTTATGTTACTTTATTTTGTCGTTGATAGAAGACCACCTTATGTCGATAGCTCTAAAGAGGACTTAGAAGAGGTTAAAGCTACCCAATCTTTCTTTCATGGCCTTGGAAAATTAAAAAAGCCTGAATTTAGAGGACACCTATTTATCCTTATTGCTATTTTCATTTATTTTATCGGCTATGCTGGTTTAGAAGCACAGTTCACCGTTTATGCAGTGGAGTACTTAAATATGGAAGAGAGCACTGCAGGTTTCACACTTGGATTCTTCAGCTTAGCATTTGTTATTTTTGCCATCCCAGCAGGACTCCTTGGCTCAAAACTGGGTAAAGCACCGACAATGTTAATCGGCTTAGTTTTGTTACCTATAATTTTTGTGTCAATTCCGTTTCTTCCATCAATAAGCACTGTAGCTCCGAGTATTAATCAAGTGCTTTTATTACAAATAGTTCTCTTTATCGGAGGTATTGCATGGTCGTTTATAAATGTGCAAGCATACCCACTCGTTTCCGATTTAGGTGGGAAAAATAAAATTGGATATTTTACAGGATTATATTATTTATTTTCTATGGCTTCTTCCATTGTTGCGCCAGGGATGTTAGGTTTACTAATGGATATTTTCTCTCATCCTTCGTTATTTTACGGTGCATCAGTAACGTTTTTAATAGCGTTTTACTTTTTAAGAAAGGGAAGCTTGATAGTCCGCCAACAACATAATAATAATTCTTTTAGTGCTTAAATTATTTGATGTGATAATTTTTGTTGTAGATTTGAAATGATGTCAACAATTTTAGAAAAGGACCTCCACTGAAATTAGCATCAAGAAAAATGATTTAAACGGGTTAAACAAACAAGCTCCAGAAATATACATCGCTTTTCGTGGAAGGTAACTACCTTTACTCTCCCTAAAATCTATGTTTATTTCCGGAGCTATCGTTTTAGATTATTGGCTTTTACTAAGTTCCAAATTACTTATTTAGTCGATGCCTTAGCAAGGTTATTGTCGTTCTTTTCACTTTGTATAAGTGTTGCTTCAAGGATATAGCGCTCTGGTGCATTTCCAATATATTGAAAAGGATAGCACGTACTAACCGTTAATGTTGCTCTTGGACGTGGAACAATAACAGTTCTATCATCACTATCGACGATACGGACTCGTTGCACTTTATAAGTGAATTGACCAGCAGCTGTAGTAACAATAAGCAAGTCGTCTACACCTACCTCACCTAGTTTACGAAATACAGTATCCCTATGTCCCGCTAATACGGAATTATCCTGTTCTCCAGGCAAAACACTCCCTGCATAGTGACCTACCCCACGCTCCAGTTCATCTTCATCAGTTCCGTGAAAAATTGGAAGGCTAGCGTTTATTTTTGGAATAGATAACAAACCAATTTCATCACCAATTTCAGGACGAGAGGGATAGAGTGGAACGACTATATTCCTGTCACCGGATTCCCTCATACTAGCATCTACTACAGGAGATGTTATCACTTTGTTATCTCCAGTTTTATAAAGGAAATATCCTTTTAAAAACGTATATCCATTAGTACTAGAAAACCAAATTCCGCCGACAATACAGCATATAGCAAGTGTGAAATAAATCTTTTTTCTCATTTTGCCACTAAAGGACCTTCACTTTTCGGAAAAAGTATAATCCTGCTCCGGAAGCGAAGAAACCTAATAAGATGTTCAACAAAGAGTGTGTCGCAGTATTAGGGAGCTTGCCACCCTTCTCAGTTTTTACCACATCATTCTCGGAAACTTCTTTAGAAGCTTCGACAATTGTTTTCCCTGTGTCTTTAATGAGTTCTGAACCGAATAGGTCCGCAGTTAGTAATATGTCAGCAAGGAATTCATCATCATAATTATAGAGCTCAATTAAAAGGTCATATCCATTAGTAGACGTTAGTGCAAATAAGCTTGAAAGTGAGATTGACTGCTTCTCATCTTTCTTTACTAGGAAAAATTCTGTATTAATTTCTAATATTCTAGCTAGCTCCTCACCGATGTATAAAAGCTCAGCCACATCTTCTGCTGAAAGCTCCGATGCACTTTCAAAATCCCCAAGTGCAAGTATTCTTACAAGAAGTGCTTCTAGTTCATTTTCAAGATTAGGGTTATGGTGATATACATATTCTAAGTGCTCTAACAAACGAAAAAATTCGTCTTCGTCAATTCCGATTGATTGAAAGAATTCGAAAACATAATCGCTTAACCAATCATCACCATAAAAATAGTCTTCTAAGTAAAACTCAAGATCAAATGTAAACTTTAACTCATCTAGACTTACACCATACTCAGCAAGAATAGCTTCTAATTCTGTTAGAGTAATGTCATAGTCTACCAACATTTTGTTTACAAACTCATCTGTTATGACGGGTCCTAAAAAGTCCTTTAATTCCTCAATATCATCAAAGTCGCTAAGTTCAAGCCAAAAGGAAGCCAAATATTCCTCGAGCTCTCCTTTTTCCCAATTTAATTCTACTAAATAGGAATCAAGTTCTTCATTACTTACTGCTGCACTTGTGACTTGAGGGACGAGGGTGAATGCAAGAATAGCTAGCATTACAAAGGTAACCAACTTTTTCATCGTAACTTCCTCCATTATTTTTATTAGACTTCCAGATGATTATAATCTGAATTTAGTGAAAAAACTACATATTTTTTGAAATAATACGATTATTTTAAAATAACTTATTAATTCGTTTAAATACTGCCGTATTCTTAATTTTACTATTTATCCCTCATTCACCTATGTAAGTTATTGAGAAAACTCAAAAAAAATGGAAGCATCGAATCTATTTTATTTTCATCATTTCATGGTAGAATAGAAAAGTATATTTTGATCATGGAGGCGAAAAAAATGGGTAAACGAGTAATGTTTTATCTTTTAACGAATATTCTGGTTTTAACAACCATTGTCATTGTCTGGTCACTTCTCACAACCTTTACTGAGCTTGGTTCTTTCCAAGGTGCTGGTGGGATTAATTATGGGACACTAATGATATTTAGTATTATTGTTGGTTTTACAGGGTCATTTATATCTTTAGCAATGTCACGTTGGATGGCAAAAAAGATGATGAAAGTAAGAGTGCTAGATCCAAACGGGCCACTGTCAGCACACGAACGTGATATTGTAGAAAAGGTACACCGTTTATCACGTGCTGCAGGCCTTATGCACATGCCTGAAGTTGGTATTTACAACTCAAAAGAAGTAAATGCTTTTGCGACTGGACCTTCAAAAAAGCGTTCACTAGTAGCTGTATCCTCTGGGTTAATCACTGTCATGGATGACGATGCTGTTGAAGGCGTTATTGCCCACGAGGTAGCACACGTTGCTAATGGCGACATGGTAACAATGACATTACTACAAGGTGTCATCAATACATTTGTAGTATTCTTGTCAAGAATTGCGGCAATTGTTGTTTCTCGTTTCGTACGAGATGAACTACGTTGGATCGTTCAATTTGCTGCGATTATTATTTTCCAAATTCTTTTTTCCATACTTGGAAGCATTGTCGTAAGTGCTTATTCACGATATCGAGAATTCCATGCTGATCAAGGTGGAGCTGATTTAGCAGGACGAGACAAAATGGCACACGCGCTACGTTCTCTAAAAGCACACGTAAACCGTGCAACAGTAAACGACCGAACGGATGATTCAGCAATCCAAACAATGAAAATAAGTGGAAAAGGCGGAGTGATGAGATTATTTGCTTCCCATCCAGAATTGGATGAAAGAATTGCTCGATTAGAGCAGCGCTAATGTCAATAAGAGATGAGGGGGGACTCAAAAGGTGGATTGTTACCTAATGAGTCCCCCTTTTTAATATAAGGTGATATGTGCACAGAGTATAATACCCTTTTGTAGTGAGAGGGAGTAGAATAAAATGAACCAAACTTTTGAGAAAAGTGTATCAAGTCCTTCCTTACTTGAGTAGCATAATAACTACTATACAGAACTCTTTGATCGTCGTTTCGATGTTGAAGGATCCTAGCTTATCTTATACTACATAATATTTTACTATTTAAATTCCGATTAAAATAATGATAGAATAAGATGAAGTGTGTAAGATTATGATGTAAAATGTATTTTATTGATTAAGCGACTTTAAACTTCTTGTTTAAGAGAAGATAGTTTTATATTTTTGTAGTGAGGAGGCTTTGTGATGCACGAAATTATCGTCGAAAAAGAAAGTAACGGAATGGCAGTGACAGCCCTTGTTTTAGGAATTGTAGGATTGGTCATTGGTCTTATCCCATTTATTGGTTGGTTTATGCTCCCATTATGGTTTCTTGCTATTATATTTGGATTAATTGGTAGAACTAAGCATTATCAACGAGGGATGGCAAACGCAGGAATTATTCTAGGATTGATTGCAGTAATCTATAAGTTTGGCTTTTGGGTGCTTATTTTTTATTTAGGTTCTTTATAATTTTAGAATTTATCTGTTATTATCCATAAAAAACAGAGCTTAATTGCTCTGTTTTTTTATTTGAACATGTAAGAATATACATACCGTTTTAAGTTGGAAGTTGTCCTGCTCAAACTTTCTTCCCTGTCTATTATATATCAACACTAAATTCAAGGTGTTTCTGCAGGAATTTCTAACCTTTCGTGAGAATTAATTAACGTTAGTTTTTTACAAAAGTTGTAATTAAAAGGAGGTAAAATAAATGAAGAGAATCATCGATTTTGAACTAGCACATATATCAAGTCTAGTGGAAATGGCACTTGATTTATGGAAGGGAAGTACATACGATGACCTAAAAAGTATGTATGAAAAAATATATTTTAGTCACAAAGAACATGTTTTATTATATGAATGTGAGGCAGATTTTCTAGCATTTATTCAAGTTTCCATTAGAAATGATTACGTGGAAGGATCGCATTCTAGTCCAGTTGGTTATGTAGAAGGCATTTATGTAAAGCAAAGCCATAGGGGAAATAAAATAGCGAAGGAACTTGTAGCAGCCGGAGAGCGCTGGGCTGCTACAAAGGGTTGTAATCAAATGGGGTCTGATATTGAGTTACATAACGATATTAGTTATGAATTTCATAAAAAAATTGGCTTTCAAGAAGCAAACCGAATCATTTGTTTTATTAAAGATATAAAATAAAGAGATATATCATTAGTATCTCGTTACCTTACTATTACATGTTGCCTAATTTTCCCCCCATAATCGAATGTTTAAAGACACTCCAATGGGCGGCAATTCTTCATTGCAGGTTGACTCAAAAAGTAAAAATCAATCATTTGAGTCAACCATCTCTTTTATCATGCCAAGCCTTTCTAGGACGAGAAATCGGATAACCATATTCTTTCCTAAATGCTTTTCTTTCGTCGGTGAAATCATGCCATTGTTTATCGCTATTAGGGTGATTTGCATGATGTATAACACAACGGAGTTGATCCTCAACACAAGGATCTGTCCAGTAACCTAGTTTTTCTTCAAGTTGATTAAGGAGTGTGGCTCCATCCATTTTTTTCATATCATTTAAATGATAAAGTTCAAGTTTATAGACTAAATCCTCTGATAGTCTTACCCCGATAGAAGGTATCATTTGAAACTGCGCTAGGCCCCTAAGCGTTAATGCCCGTTCGTAACTTGCATTTATTATAATCGCTAAATCCTCTGCATCTACTCGAGAAATGTCACTAATTTTCAATTTTACTTTTCTTAAGAGAGCTTTTTCCTCTGTTGTTAATGGTAGTTTTGGACGTTTCATACTCTTCGTTTTCATTAGTTCTGCCTCCATTAATAAAAATTTGATGTTGGCCGACTTACTTTAGTTCTTTCACATTAACCTGTTAGAATGGCATTGCTATCTATTTTTTCTTCCTATTCAAATATATTATATACGATATAAGAGTTTATAACAAGAACATACGTTCGTATTTTCTGGTAGACTTAGTATACACATAAAAGGTGTATGTTACACTGTAAAAGAGTATTAAAGGCGAATGTGTTTGTTATATAGACGATATTGTAGCGCCACTACATTTAGATAAAATATCTCTTAACCTAGTAATGATTTTTCAAAACGATGAAGGAAGTGGGATTATGAATGAGAAATTCACTAAAATATATGAAAACAAAGAATTATATTGGCCGAAATTTAATCTCGTCGCCTTTGCTGTGTACAATAATAAGTTTGTTTCCATATACAACCATCCTACAGTTTCCTCTAGTGATAATCCATATGAAACAGCTAATTGGAAAGATGTATTTTTTGGTGCTGAATCAATTATTACATTTGAGGGACATCCAACTGCGATAGTTAATGAAGACTTGCATGAAAATGAGGCTTCTGTTTATTCCTTAATAGCGCATGAATTGTTCCATGGACATCAATACATAAATAATGAAAACAGGTATCCAAATGAACTGCTAAGTATTTCTTATCCATTATCAGAAGATAATGTTGAGTTACGTAATCAAGAAAGACGAGCGCTTTATAATGCTGTACGCTGTTCAACGGCGGAGGAAAGGGCCGATAACCTATCCACATTTTTTCAACTAAGGGAGAAGAGAAGAGGGGAGCTCGGTGATTACCTAAAGTATGAGGAGTTGGTTGAAACGATTGAGGGACCAGCGTGGTATGTTGAAGCTAAGGCGTATTCACACATAACTGGCACCCCTTTTAAGATCATCATTGAAAACAATGGTGAAAGTCTATTAGATCAAATAGAATCTTCAACATATATAAGAAAAAGCTGCTACAGTTCAGGGATGTTTATATGTCTTCTTTTAGATGAGGTGCGACCTGACTGGAAAGAGCATTTCTTTGATTGTCAATTTTCCATTTATGAGCTTTTATATCAAGTAATAAACGCCCCGATTCATCGAGAAGTGAAGGAACTCGTAATCAGTAAAGCTACGAGAGAGATTATCTCTTATGTAAAAGCAATGAAAGAAAAACTATTCATTGAATGTGAAAAAAAAGAAGGACATCATGTATTGATAGAAGGGGACATAGCTTTAACTGGGTTTGATCCAATGAATATGGTGGCTAGTGGAAAAAGGCTATTACATCAACAGTTCCTTTTCGTATCCATTCATGAAAAGAAACTGCATTTCAATCAACCAGTCATTACCTTTTATAGAGAGGAAATGTTAAAACCTCATAAAATCCATGTTGTTTTACCGACTCCACCAAAACAACATCAAGTCAATAGAACAGTTATATTAGATGGGATCGGAAAAATAAAAGGCTTATTAGCAAAAAAAGGTGATACATACTTAATTAAATGTAAATAGAGTCATACATAAAGGAGCGTCATCAAATTGGACTTTATATTATTAATGAGCATGTTTATAGTTTTTTTAGTAGTTCGGTGGAAACAAAGCGACATACAATGGCTGCACTTGATCAAAGATATCGCTATTTTTGGATGTGCTATCTTTGTATTATATCTTGTAGGTAGCTATATTTCTAAAACATTTTCTATGTCGTTATCTCCATTTGATTACTTACCTGAACCTGTACAAATATGGGTTGGAGCTACATTCTTTTTTACTGTCACATGTTATATTTCATTTAGGGCATGGAAAACAACAGGGAAAAATAAAGCGTAAGATTCATCCGTAATTTTGTTTATATGAGTGATAATTGATCACCATTACCTTTTCTAATAACTGCAATAATCAAACGGCATAATAAAAACTTAAACATTAAACTAATAAACGAGTGTTTCCAATCCCACCCTTTTTTCCAAGTAATAAGATCGGTCTTTCTGGCAGCAACCGTTTCAATAAATACTTGTGGAATAATGAAAGGAAATAGTTTAAAAAACAAGCCGCTTGGCTTACTATGTAATGTCCATTGGTTGTAATAAAGCAAAAGTAGTGGGTAATGAACCAAATCAAAAGGGAAATGGATAAGAAATTTATTTTTAAATGGGCGAATGTTATATTTTAAATACCCTTTTGATACAAGAAATTTATCAGCATACGTGTTTCCAATACAGCTTACTAAAAAAACGATAATCCAATCCTTTAGTGGTCGCTTTATTATTGCGAATGGCAATAAAACTAAGCCAGCAATTGTGATAATAAGTAAAAAAGATATTTGGTTTTTTTTGCTCATATGTGATCCCTCCTTGTCTTTAAGGTATCCTTAATAAAATGATAGAATACAACTAGGATGGCACCATTTTTTTACATATATATTTGTATCAAATCAATTCTTATTAGAGTAGGAGCGCATTATGTTTTATCAAAAATTTATTACTAGTATTTATACAGCGGTAGTATGTACTGTTGTAATGACTATCTTTTTCCCTGTATATGGACATCTGTTTGGGTATATTATGTATGCCCCATTTGTGTTAGGAGGGGTATGGTTTGTAGGTATTCCAACAGCGCTTGTTAGTGAATGGACCATTAGTTATATAAAAAATAGAGGGAAGCTTCTCTTAAAGTTTTTTATTTTCATGCTTCCTATATTGTATATGTTCATCATATATGACGAGTTAGCTATTGCATTTATAACGATGTTTGTAGCTATCACATTCTTTCTCGTTGACTTCGTCATAATAAAATATTTTAATATTAAAATGGTAAGGTCTGTTGGATTATGGTTATTAGGCTTGAGCTTTTTTGTATGGTGGTTACTAGCGGGGTTACCTTAAGAGTGACTTAAGGTAGATTTTTTCAACCAAGCGCGAATCCCTTAGGCAATTTAAAAGAAGGTGTCCCAAAAGCTATTAAAAGTTTTGGCAATGGCTCCACTCACCGCGCGACCACTATAATTTATACTTTTCTTTCTTTAAAAAAACCACTTATAGTGGTCTTTAAGGGATTGCGGTGTCTACGCACATTGCTTAGAGGTTTACTCAAAAGGTAAAAAATCGACCTTTTGAGTAAACCTCTCGTGTGACAAGCGCTCTTTGCCATGACTAGTTTTTTATGGGGATCTCTTCCTTATAATTTAAATTTTTTTACTGATTCCTGTAATTCTTCTGCCATATTCGCCAATGTATGAGACGTTGCAGATATTTCCTCCATAGATGCATTTTGCTCCTCAGCAGCAGCTGCGACATTTTGTGTAAGCCCAGCAGTAGTTTGTGAAACTTCAGTGGTTTCCTCGATAGCATTAACCATCATGCCGGTACTTGCAGAGATTTGTTGAATTGCAGCTGAAACCTCCTGTACTTGAGAAGAAACAGATAAGATATTATTAGAAATGTCTTTAAATACAATCCCAGCATCATCCACTTTTGTTTTTCCAATACTGACAGCACCTTGTCCGTCTGCTATAGAGTTAACTGATTTGTGGATGTCACTCTGAATTTCTTCAATCATTTGACTAATTTGCTGTGCAGATCTACTAGATTGTTCAGCAAGTTTACGGACTTCGTCAGCAACGACTGCAAAGCCTCTGCCATGCTCACCGGCCCTTGCAGCTTCAATGGCAGCGTTTAGTGCAAGCAAGTTGGTTTGTTCAGCAACCTCGGTGATAAGTGTTACTATCTCACCAATCTTGCTGGATTTATTACCTAATTGTTGTATAAGATACGAAGTTGCCTCTGTTTTTTCATGAATATGATTCATTTGGATGATTGTTTGCTCTATTACTTTTCCGCCATGAATTGTTTTATTTGTGGATTCTTGTGTTGAATCGTTTACAGTTTGAATATTACTAGATATTTGCTCCATACTTGCTTGGATATCTTTTACAATGTCACTTACTGCGCTTGTTGTGGCTACTTGTTTATCAGCCCCTGCAGCAACTGATTGAATAGATTCAGTGATCTGTTCTGTTGCATTACTCGTTTCTTCTGAACTTGCGCTTAATTGCTCTGAGGAAGCTGCTACTTGTTCGGAAGTTTCAGCAACATTTTGAATTAATTCAGTAAGATTCATTTTCATATCGTTAAAGCTAGTAGTTAAATTTCCTATTTCATCTCCGGAACTGTCAATTAACGTAGTGGAAAAGTCGCCTTCCCCAGCTTTCTTTAGCGCTTCTGAAACTAAAGTCAATCTTCTTTTTAAACGATTTGAAAAGAGTAATACGATACTTACAGCTAAAACTAAAATAATTCCTAAAGCGACTAAAAATAATGTCACCGTCTGGGCGATAGTTTCGTCAATGAATTCTTGGGATGCACCAACATACCACATTCCGATCACTTCATCATTTGCATTATAAATAGGTTTATAAGCAGTTTGAAAAGTGTTTCCTGAAACGTCAGCTTCACCAACAAAAGTTTGTTCATTGTATAAAACGGTATCAACAATGTGAGGAGATGCTTGTGTTCCGATATTTCTTTCACCATCGATTACTACATTTGTAGTTACTCTAGTGTCTTCTAAAAAAGCAGTGACTGTACCACTCGTCATTTCTCCAATGGTGTCCATAAGTTCAAAGTTGTCATTAATAACAGTGTCGCCCTTGTATAATAAACCATTCTCAACACTCCAACTACCAGGATACCTTTCATCCACATAACTGTATGTAAGAGTCAGATCGGATTCTGCCTTAGCAATTGCAGCTTTTTTAATGCCATCCGTTATTTGATGATGCACTAAAAAACCAATGACTAAAGCAAAAATAAGAAGAATAGAAATAACGAGCAAATTAATTTTTGTACCAAATTTCATCCGTTGCAGTATCAAGTTGATCAACCTTTCTCTGATTTGTTGGGAAATAAAATATAAAATATATATATCTATTAAATAAAATTATATATTAAATATACTTTACCGGTAACAAAAACCGACAAAATCCGACTTCTAGGTAAAAAAGACCTAGCAAGATAATCTAGAGTAGAAAGCTCCTCTGATTTACTTTGCTAGGACTAAAGTTTGAATGTGAGATTTTGACCCGGGTTCACTTTACTCGGCTTCTGCACAGATTTGATTATTATCTTATCATGTAGCTTAAATTCCAATCATCTTTAATTTTATCCATTAACTTCATGATTTCTAATGATTCATTCAGTGGCATGATGGGACTTTCCATTAATCCGTGATGAATACAATGACCAACCTCTTCTATTTCAAATTGGTAACCTAATGATGCTCTTTTTTCTTGGAATATTTCGACCTCACCATTTTTCTTTTTTAATGTTGCATTTGAAGCCATAAAGAATGATGGTATATGGATTGTTCCTTCTGTTCCATGAATAGATGCATGATTACTTAAATCCACTCTTATAGCACCGTGTAAACTTGCCGTATTGCCACCTTCATAAGAAAGGGTAATGGAAAACTGTTCATCTACACCTGTATCTCCGATAAATGCTGTACTTAATATTTTCTCTGGATTAGTTCCTAAAATCATAGAAGCGAACGAGAGTGGGTATATACCGACATCAAGAAGAGCGCCACCGCCGAGCTGTTTATTCAGTAGTCTACCGTTTGGATCCCAGGGCGCGTTAAATCCGAATTCAGCATTGATGTGACGAACTTCTCCAATGCTGCCATTATTTACCCACTCATTTACTTTTTTTATAGTAGGAAGATAACGTGTCCACATCGCTTCCATTAAAAATAGTTTTTTTTCTCTAGCAAAAATGATTAATTCCTCTAGTTCACCAGCATTCATCGTAAAAGGTTTCTCACAAAGTACAGCTTTCCCTGCACGTAAGCAAGTTAGCACATTTTCTTTATGATATGGATGTGGTGTTGCAACGTAAATGGCATCAATGTTACGATCAGCTGCAAGCTCCTCATAGCTTCCGTAGGCACGAGAAAATGAATGTTCTTCTGCAAATTTTTCTGCACTTTCCAATGTTCGTGAACCAACTGCATATTTAGCTGCACTTTTAGCAAACGATAAGTCGTTGGCAAATTTACTAGCGATTCCTCCTGTACCAATGATTCCCCAATTTATATTCATCATTATCACTATCCTCTCATTTAGTCTTATTTGTTAAAACATACATCATCAAACGATTTTATTATAAGAAAATTCTTTCATTTAATATTATAAATCAAAAAAGAGAGTAACGAGTCAGATTATATTATCTTTATAATAGATATTAGAGAGATTTAATAGTCATTTTATAGAGTAGTTCCTTCATAGAACGATTTGAACAAAATATAAGGCTGAGGCAAGTGGTAAAATACAGTACCATTTGCCTCAGCCCATTCGTCTACCACAATATATTAAATGACGTACGGTGTAGCTTTAATTTGTTCAGCTTTCGAAACAGCAGCTTCTAAGCTCATTCCTGTAAAAGTTTGAGCTGGGAAGAAACGGCCACTTTTTTTGTCATCTACAAAAGCCCCAATGGTGATACCAGGAATAACGGTTTCAACCTCGCACTCTGCATTTTGGCCACCTAAGTCTGTTTTACACCAGCCAGGGTCAGCTAAACTCATTACTACATCTGTTCCATCTAGTTTAGAGGATAAATCTTTCGTATATTTGTCTAAAGCAGCCTTACTAGCTGCATAAGCGGATAGCTCTGGTTGATTAATAATGCCACTCGTTGTATTAATAACTCTTCCAAAACCTCGCTCGATCATCCGAGGAACTAATCGGTTACAAATGGTTGTAATGGAGATAAAATTAATTTGAAAGCTTTGTTCGAAATCCTCAACAGGAGTATTCCAATAATTTTCTCTATAAGCAGTTTGAACAGCAGCATTATTAAAAATGATATCAACTGTAGTGCCTTTTTCATCAATCTTATCGAGCATTGCAACGACTTGTTGATGATTATCGAGCTCTGCTTCAATACTATAAGCATCGACCCCTAGTGCCTTCACATCGTTTTCTAATTCTTTAGTATTCTTTAAGCTTCTGCTATGTAAAATAAGGTTGCAGCCTTGCTTTGCCATAAATGTAGCAATTTGATAACCAATTCCCCTGCTTGCACCAGTAATAAGCGCCCACTTTCCTTTAACATTGACCATAATAGTATTCTCCTTCTTTCATGTAAGTCGTAATAAATAAAGTAATCATAGCTTAATAAGTATTGTAGTTCAAGCTTTTCATGCTGAAATGAGGGTGACTAAAAAGATAATAACATACCTTTTTAGACACCCTTCATGTAATGTTTCGATTGTATTGGAAAAAATTTGGATCCATATAGATTAGCCTATTTCTGCCAAGCTTCCGCCTTTTTCAAATAATCTTTTTATATTCTTTTCCACTTGAGGATCTGGAATAAGTGGTGGCGCATGGTGGGGCTTTGTTCTAGTGTCAATGATGACATTATCACATCCCCAATGTTTATGATCATAAAAGCTATTAACGCCGTACATATCATGAGATGGGTTACTTCTAGTAAAGGTCACCCATAAGAAATTACTTAACGATTCACTAATAAATGTACTATCATCACACAAGATAATCATTGGACAAGTAGGTATAGAACCTTTTCTATTGATTAGGTCATTAAAGGCTTGTATTTCTTTCGCAGTGCTTTCGTGATCAGAAAACTTTTCCCCTTCAATAGCGACAACACCTGGCATAACAAGCTTTGGATTTTTAAATGAATCAAGATCCTTTAACTGATCAGGTACTTCTGTACACAAATCGCGCTTTTTATCCCCGCAAGCCGCTATAACGACTTTACTCCCAGTGTTTAAACCGGTACCAGTATAATCGAGTGTATCAATTGTTGTGTTCGTTTGAAAATGAATATCTCTACTTAAATCGATTCGTTCCAATATATAACCTAAAAATTCTTCTTCGTTATGGGTACTTAAAGGCTTGTCCTCTTCAGCGGCTATAAATAAATATTTCGCTAAGCTTAATTGCCCAGTTCCTAGAATTCTATTTGCAATTGTAAGTAACTCAGCAGGTTGCTTTACTTTTTGGTACGGCGTATAACGCTCACTACCGATTGCAAATAGCAATGGATGTACTCCTGCAGCATCAACGGCATGTACTTCTTTAACACCAGGTATTTCTTGTTTAATAGCACCACCAGTTAATTCATGAATAAGCGCACCGAAAGCTGTATCTTCCTGTGGAGGACGTCCGACAACAGTAAACGGCCAAATGGCATTTTCTCTAGCATACACTTTGTGTACTTTCATTAATGGAAATTCGTGAACAAGACTATAGTATCCAAGGTGATCACCAAAAGGACCTTCTGGCTTTGTTTCCTCTGGATAAATTTCTCCTGTTATAACGAAATCTGCATCATTACTTATACAATAGCCATCCTCATAGCTGTATCGGAAGTGTCTACCTGATAGCATACCTGCAACAGTCATTTCACTAAGGCCTTCAGGCAAAGGCATGACAGCTGCTAAAGTGTGCGAAGGAGGCCCTCCGATAAAAATACTTACCTTTAATGGTTCACCACGTTTATTTGCTTTATGCTGATGAACACCGATGCCACGATGTATTTGATAATGAACGCCAATCTCTTTATTTAATTCATAGTCGTTTCCAGTTAACTGCACACGATACATACCTAAGTTAGCATTCATAATCCCAGGCTTATCAGGGTCTTCTGTATACACTTGCGGTAGTGTGACGAAAGCCCCACCATCATCTGGCCAATGATGTATGAGTGGCAGGTCGGAAATATTTATTTCCTGAAAACCAACAGGTCCAGTGTTCCTTTTTTTTAGCGGTAGTGCTTTTGCTCCTGTTAGCCCATTACCAATTTGTTTAAATGGATTTTTTAACGCCTTCATAGGGTCATTTCTTAAACTAATGACATTTTGTGTTTTGTCCCATGATTTACGAAACATAAATTTACTACGTTCAATTGTGCCAAATAAGTTTGATACAGCACGGAATTTTGTACCTTTAACATTCTCAAACAATAATGCAGGTCCTCCTGCTTCAAACACCTTTAGGTGAATGGCGGCCATTTCAAGGTGAGGATCTACTTCCTCTTTTATCCGGATAAGGTGGCCGTGTTTTTCAAGATCTAGAATGCACTCTTCTAAATTTCGATACATAATTAATCTCCTATTTTTATATTTTTTCTCTTAATAATTCAAAAGTATAGGTCATGCTTTATTTATTTACAGTATATCAAAAAAATGAGTTGCAGTAATTTATCATTCGTTACATTAATTAGACAATTGAAGAACGAAAGTATTGTATTTTACCAAATTGTGTCTCGCGTTCGACATAATTTTTATTGAGATATTCTAGCAAGTATTGATTTGAAATCCAATAGCTAGTAAAATGGGACTTTAGTATCAATATAGAAAACAAACACTTGGGAAATATGTGATTTTTATACTAGGGATAAATTCATTTAAATTAAAGCGGTTACATTTTTCTGTAAAGGTGATAAAATATTATAAGAGATAGTGCAGAATTTTGTCGGAGGAGGAGAGTTATTGTTTTTTTGTTCAAAATAGTGAACTGAATGAAGAGATTTAGTTACTAAAATATAAGCTACATAAAAGAAGAAGTGTTTAAAGTTATATTACGAGAGTTTTTGTTAATGAAGCAATTATGATGTTATTTTTTATATCAATTACTAAATAGAAATAATAGAAGGGGTGGATAGTGTGTTTAGATGGTCTAATAAAAGTCTAACATTTAAGTATGGGTCAGTTTATGTATTAACAGTTGTATTATTTGTATTATCAGCTTTTTTAATCAATTTATTATTATCTGAAACTAGAAGTGAAGTAGAAGCAATGAATCAAAGTGCGGAAAACTCAGTCAAGTTAGCTGAGATGGAGTTACTCATTCAAGAGCGTTTTACAATTTTAGGTCAATATATGGTGGCTGCAACAGATCAGTCTGCTCCTCAGTTTGAGAACACAATCTCAGAATTCACTTCTCTACTTGAGGAAGTAGAGCCATTTATTGATTCGGAGGAGAAGCAGTACTTATTAAATACGGCACTTGAAAATGACGAAGAAATAATAGAAAGTTTTAATGAATATATCTTATTAAGAGAAAGTGAAACATCAGCATCAATAAATAGACGTACATTAGATAATGCGCGCAGAAATTATCAGCAAAGCTCTTTCACATTAACACAATTAAGAACGATCTTTGAAGCAGAAAGAGAAGAGGCTATAGAATCAACATTTGGAAGCTTCCAAAGAACTACAAGTATATTAGTCCTTTCCATTCTTATTTCTGTTGTTATAGGTATAATTGTATTAATTATTGTTAGCTTTGGTGTGAAAAAACGTCTGTCTAAAATCCTTGGGTTTAGTGAAAAGATAGAACAAGGAGATTTGACTGTAAATAATTTAGAAACGTACGGAAAAGATGAGTTCTCTAGAGTTTCTCAATCCCTAAATACGATGAAAGATGGTATTGAAGATATATTAAGAGATATTGCAGTTGTTTCAGACAACATTAGTACAAGAAGTGGTGATCTTGAAGAATCTGCAGCATTTTTAGAAGGTGTTAGTAAAAACGTTTCAAGTAAGTTAAATGAGTTAATTGCTATTGTAGAAGAACAATCGGCTGCAATTGTACAAATCTCAAGTACGAATGAACGTTTTAATGGTAGAATTAATTCAATAGAACAATTCAGTGCAAAAATGAAGGAATCATCAATAGAAGTATCGTCCAATACGAAGGAAGGTATTTCATTAATGAATGAATCAGTATCTAATATTAACTCAATTAATCAATCTGTAGCAAACTCTGCATCAAAAGTAAATGTACTAGTAGAAAAAGCAGGAGACGTATCACAAATAACAGAGCTTATTAATAAAGTTGCAGAAAAGACGAATTTACTAGCATTAAATGCTTCCATTGAAGCAGCAAGAGCTGGTAGCTACGGTAGAGGTTTTGCTGTAGTTGCAGAAGAAATACGAAACTTATCGTCAGAAGTAAATCAATCTATTAACGATATGAATGTGATTATCCAAGGTATTCAACAAGAAGCCAATGAAGTAGAAACGGTTTTAAAATCTTCAAATGAAAAAACCATTGCGGAACAAAAGAAGATGGAGCAAAACATATCTTATTTAGTTAAAATTGAAGGATCCATTGATGAACTAGTTGGAAATATAGATAACATTTACACGAATTTAACAACGATGACAGGGGAAAGTGATGAAATTAACACGTCGCTAGAAGAGCTGTCAAGCTTATCAGACAAAACAACGGTTTATATTAATGATGCTAGTGACTCAATTTATGAGCAAAATAATATTATCGAACAAATTAATGATCACTCAAAAGAACTGTATGGTGCAGTAGGTAAATTAGATGAATCGTTGAAACGTTTTACAGTAGATAAAGAAAAAACAGAAGTCACTGAAAGTGAAATAGAAGAAGTATTAGAAAATGAAGATGAAAATATTGTTCCTGATCTCGAAGTGTTAGACGATAGTGATGAAACATTAGCGGTTGAAGATGTAGAAAAAGAAACTGAAACTGAACCGATTGAAGAACTTGCTAAAAATGAAAGTGAAGTAGCTGCTAGTTCAGAAAATAATACGGAAAAATCATAAGATTTTTCTAACGATGTAAAAAAGGCCTTATGACAGATTACACAATTCCAATCTAATTGAGGCCTTTTTTATTAATTTTTTTTCAATTGAGTTTATAAAAAAGGCCATATAAACTAAGGCTTAGGCAACCTCCAAACAAAAAATCCAATTTTTTGACACAATATTTTTCAAAAAAAATGTTGCCAATCTTCAGATTTAGATTTAAAATAAGCTTGAAAGATGATGAAAGCGTTTTCTTGAAAAGTTTTAGTAGCGATTCATTACATACTAATCTAGGAAAATACAGTATATAATTTAATGAAAATACAACATAATCCTTTTACACACAATAAAATATACTCTCACACTATTGACACAACTAGTTTTCCGAAAATTCTTTTTATTCTTTTTAAATCGTCATCAAATGGCTTTAGAATATAAAAAGTTGAAAAACTTGTAGTGTCATTTTTTTATAGGTAATGTAAGCGTTTACTTTAATAAGGAGGTGAGGCTTACTGATAATAGCCATCGGTTATTTTCATTAGAGCTTTGCAGTAAAAAAACATTAATTTTTCAAGGGGGAAAACGAAATGAAGAAATTTTTTAAGCTTGCAGCAACATCACTTTTAGCTGTATCCGTATTAGCGGCTTGCGGAGATGATGATGCTACAGACGCAAACGAAACAGATGACAATGGTGATACTGAGGAAACTACTGAAGATGAATCTACTGAAGAAGAGTTTGGTAGTGAAGATGCAGAAGTAGAATTAGTATTCTGGGAGTTCGGTAATACTGGATATGACGTACTAATTCAAGAGTATGTTGAGGAAAATCCACATGTTTCTATTAATCTACAAAACTATGATATGAACGATTTACACGATAACTTATTTACATCTTTATCAGCAGGTAGTGGAGCTCCTGATATCGCAATGATAGAGGAAGGGTCTATCGAGCGTTTTAAAGCAGCTGATGATCGTTTTAACAACTTATACGACCTTGGTGCTGGAGATGTTGAAGGTGATTATCTTGATTGGACTTGGAGAAACGCGCAAAGTGCTGATGGTTCATTCCAATTCGGACTTCCAACAGATATCGGACCTACTGTAATGTTCTATCGTACAGACGTGTTTGAGGATGCTGGTTTTGATTCTTCTCCAGAAGCAGTTTCCGAATTATTAGCTACATGGGATGATTTTGCTAACGTAGCTCAAGAAATAAATGATGCAACAGGTGCATTAATGACGGACGCTGGTGAGCTAGTATTTAACGCTCGTCGTGACCAAGCTCCACAAGCATACTTTAATACTGATGACGAATTAATCCTTGAAGACAATGCTGCTATTAGAGAAGCTTATGACTTTGTTGCAGATCTATTTGATGCAGGACTAGTTGGAGATATTCCACTTTGGACTCCTGAGTGGTTTGCAGGAATGGATGACGGATCTTACGCTATCTTCTTAGCACCAGCTTGGATGCAAGGGGTAATTAAAGATAACAGCCCAGAAGAAGGTGTATGGTCAATCACTACAATGCCAGAAGGTGCTGGTAACTGGGGTGGATCTTACTTAACACTTCCAAACGAAGGGGATAATGAGGTAGAAGCATACAACTTTATTTCTTGGTTAACTGCACCAGAGCAACAGTTCAAAGCGTTCCAAGGATACGGGTTATTCCCATCAACGCCAGCTGTGTATGATATGCCTGAATTCCAAGCGTATGAGGATTCTTACTTCGGTGGCATTAACACTGCACAAGTATTCTCAGAAGCAGCAGAGGCTGTAATTCCAGTTTATAAAGGTAGAAACTACTACCCAGTTAACGATGAACTCATGGAAGCAATTGATAACGTCTCCGCTGGTGCAGATCGTGATGCAGAGTGGGATTCAATGCTTGATCGTGTACAAAGTGTTCTCGACAGACAATAAAATAATGTAAAACTAAGAAAGGGTATGACTCCTTCGTGTGTCATGCCCTTTCTCAAGAATTAGCATCCATCTAGTTACCTTGTTAAACATTTTCGAGGTGGGCTTCAATTTTAGATATAAAATAAGGAAAACTGAAGAAGAATTTTAAGCCTCCCTCGAAAATGAACAAGGTGTTTGTCATATTGGATATCCCATTTTACTCTGTATTCTTTCTAAAAGGAGGGAAACAAGTTGGAGACAACTGTTAAGGCTAGAAGACTATCAGAGAAAAAGAGAACGGCTTTATCAGCCTATTTATTTATTTCTCCGTTTTTTGTTTTGTATCTTATTTTTGGGTTATTCCCAATGATCTTTAGCTTTTACTTGTCATTCTTTCGCTGGGATGGCTTAACACCGATGACTTATGCTGGACTGAGAAACTTTGAAATCATCTTTAATGATTCCGTATTTTTCTCATCCATCTTAAACACATTTCTAATTGGTATAATGGGGACGTTTCCGCAGATTATAGCAGCGCTTCTACTTGCCTTTGCGCTTAACTCAGCGCTTATACGTTTCCGAAATACGTTTAGAACACTTATATTTTTACCATATATAACGTCAATTGTCGCGGTTGCTATTATATTTGGACTTTTGTTTAATAGCCAACCGTTCGGTTTATTTAACTTCATTTTAAGTAACTTCGGTGTAGATCCTATTCGGTGGAATGCAGAGTATTGGCCAGTAAAAATCGCTATATCGACAATGGTATTTTGGAGATGGGTTGGTTACAATACGATTATTTTCTTAGCTGGTATGCAAAGTATCCCGAAAGACTTATATGAAGCTGCAAAAATTGATGGTGCAACTGTAGGACAGCAAATTCGTCTTATAACATTACCGATGTTAAGACCTATATTGCTTTTCGTTGTCTTTACAGCAACAATTGGAGCATTCCAATTATTCACTGAGCCATTAATCTTTTTAGGTAGAGGTTTACGTGAAGAAGGGATTACGATGGTTGCTTACTTATGGAGAGATGCGTTTATATATAATTCCTTCGGGACTGCATCCGCGGCAGCAATTGTTTTATTCTTCATCATCATCGTACTAACGGCGATAAACTTATTTATCACTAACAGAGTTGGCCGTTCGAAGAAAGTCGTATAGGAGGGGACTACAATGGCAAAAGAAGTTGGGTACAGGAAGTTTTCTATTCAAAAATCTCTCGTCTATTTTGTTTTAGTATTTGGATCTTTAGCTTCCTTGTTTCCTTTTTACTATATGTTCGTCATGGCAACTCGATTAAATCGAGAAATAAACTCAGTTCCACCACCATTTACGCCTGGGCAAGATTTAGTAGGTAACTTCCAGAAAGTATTAGGAAACATCGACTTTTTTGGAGCGATGGGCAATTCCTTGTTTGTTGCCTCAGCTGTGACGATAGGAACGTTATTTTTATGTTCTTTAGCAGGCTATACGTTTGCTAAATTAGATTTTAAAGGAAAAAACATATTGTTTGGGATGATTTTAGTGACGATGATGGTACCGCCGCAACTAGGGTTAATCCCACAGTATTATATTATAACAACATTAGGCTGGTTAAATGATTTTAGAGCAATAATTGTCCCTGGTTTAATTAATGCCTTCGGAATTTTTTGGATGAGACAGTACATTAAAGAAGGGGTTCCATTCGAAATAATCGAGGCTGCAAAAATTGATGGTTGTTCTAACTTTCGTGTATATTGGAACATTGTCGTACCGATGATTCTACCAGCGTTTGCTACATTAGGAATCATTGTATTTATGTTCGTGTGGAATGATTTCTTGTGGCCAATTGTCGTTCTTAGAGATCAAGCGGTTCATACATTACAGGTTGCATTAAGGGCCCTAAATGATGCAAGGCAAGTAGACTACGGAATGATTATGTCGGGAACGTTTTGGGCTACAGTTCCATTAATTATCGTTTTCTTAATGTTCAACCGATTATTTATTCAAAGTTTATCAGAAGGTGCTGTGAAAAGTTAACGATGAAGTCAGCTAATAATGTTCTGTAGTGGATGTAAAGTCTTGTAACGAACATTTTTTCAACAGGACTTTACTATCCCCTACATGACTTTTTGAAAATGACTATTAAAATAGCTATTCTCCTATGTAAAAAAGTTTCGAGAATAGGTATTTTAGGAAGTCATCATACATTTGTTAATTTAATAATAAATCGGATAAGAAAAGAAGTTACGATAATTTTCCGGACGAAGGGGAATAGAATATGCCAACAATATATGACATTGCTAAGAAGACTGGTTTTTCCATATCTACTGTTTCAAAGGTATTGAATAATTATAAGGATGTAAGTGAAAATACTAGAAAAGTTGTTTTCGAGGCTGTTAATGAATTAGGATATTTCCCTAATTCCAGTGCGCGCACTTTAACAACAAAAAGGTCTTGGTCAATCGGTGTTGTATTTGATGAAGAATATGGTATTGGTATGGAGCATCCTTTCTTTAATGCGGTAATGGAAAGCTTTAAAAGAAATGTCGGAAAGCATGGGTATGACCTACTTTTCTCTTCAAATAGAAACGGAAAACCAAAATCATATATAGACCATTTTCAATATCGTGGTGTTGATGGAGTGGTCGTTGTTAGGTGTGCTATAAAAGACCCTTACGTAGAAAAATTAATGGAATCCAATATACCATCTGTTGTTATTGATCAAGATACTAGATTAGCAAGTGTTGTATATAGTGATAATTATTATGGAAGCGAATTAGCCGTAGAGCATTTTTATTCATTAGGACATGAAAAAATAGCTCATATTGCAGGATCGCAAAAAATGTTTACAGGATTACAACGAAAAAAAGGATTTATGAAAGCGATGAAGCAGCATAAATTAATTGTTCGTCAAGAGTATATAGTGGAAGGTGGGCCATTTACTTATGAGTCTGGTCAGCAAGGTATGAGAAAGCTACTGGAATGTGAAGAGTTGCCAACAGCTGTATTTGCTGCGAGTGATATTATGGCACTAGGAGCAATTTCAGAAATTCGAAAAAGCGGATTGAATGTTCCGAAAGATATATCAGTTATTGGCTTTGACGATATTAAGATATCTAAATACACGACTCCAGAGTTAACTACAATAAAACAAGATACAGCTCTAATAGGAAAAACAGCTGCAAATCTTTTAATGGATCAAATTAATGATAAGAAAAAAAATTTCATGTCTGTAAAAATACCCGTAGAATTAATACAAAGAAACTCGTGTCAAACAATAGACAACTAAAATGATAGTTGCTTAAAATAAAATAGCTGTATAAAAAAGGAGGGGATAGTCCCCTCCTTTTTTTATGTTCACGATACTATTAGACAAAACCGAAACGCTATAAGTTTTATGTTACCTATATATTACTCAGATCAGGCTAGTTTTTCCGGCACATACGTTTCTTTGTCATATTTAATAAAGAGGAAAGCACATTACTATAGAAAGTTTGGTGATGGCTACACTCGTCGAGCGCCAACTAACAAGATATTGTTAAAATAGTTTCTTAATTATGACTCAAAAGTTCAAACTTCACCAAATGAGTTATCCTTTTATTATTTTAAATAAAAAAATTGTATAATTTATGTCGATTTTTGTAATCATATCATTGATTGTAATAGGATTTTTCAAAAAAAGGCAATAAAAACCAAAAAATAATATGTTAAAAAAGTATTGATATTTTTTTGTTTTAGACTTACAATGTTTATGAAAACGTTTTCCGTAAAATTTTCAGTAAATCAGCTTTCAAAAAATTATGGCGGATATAGGATGAATCCTTATTATATAAGGATTTATTAATAAGATAGGTCTAATTTATACAGTTTAGTAAAGTGGTTGTTTTGAATGTTTTTCGAGAAAGTTTTCAAAACGACTTAATATTTTATGTAAATGAAAAGGCTTACTCTCGTTAATTCAATAGTAAAATAGCTTTATTTACTTAACAAGTAAACAGCCTTTTAAGGAGGTGAGGTTACCAGAAATTCGTTTAAGGTGATTTTCATTCAGTGATTCTTAAAAATCTTACTTATTTTCAAGGGGGAAAAGAAAATTATGGCTAAATATTGGAAACTTGGAGCAACAACTCTTCTTGCAGCTAGCTTACTAGCAGCTTGTGGTGGAGATGGCGACACTGAAAACGGCGGAGATACAACAGATAACGGTGACGCTGGTGAAGAAACTACTGAAGAACAAATCGGTAGTGACGACGCAGAAGTAGAATTAGTATTTTGGGAGTTCGGTAACACAGGTTACGACGTATTAATTCAAGAATACGTGGAAGCAAACCCTCACGTATCGATTAATCTTCAAAACCAAGATATGAACGACCTTCACGATAACTTATTTACATCTATCTCAGCTGGTAGTGGTGCACCTGATATCGCAATGATTGAAGAAGCAGCTATCGAGCGTTTCAAAGCAGCTGAAGATCGCTTTAATAACTTATACGATCTTGGTGCAAATGATGTAGAAGGGGATTTCCTTGAGTGGGTATGGAGAAGTGGACAAAGTGCTGACGGTTCTATCCAATTCGGTTTACCAACGGACATCGGACCAACAGTAATGTTCTACCGTACAGACGTATTTGAAGAAGCAGGATTCGATTCTTCACCAGAAGCAGTATCTGAATTACTTGCTACTTGGGAAGATTTTGCAAACGTAGCACAAGAAATTAATGACGCTACTGGCGCATTAATGACAGATTCTGGAGAGCTTGTATACAACGCTCGTCGTGACCAAGCATCTCAAACGTACTTCAATGCAGAAGGCGAATACATTCTTGAAGATAACGAGCAAATTAGAGAAGCTTACGACTATGTAGCAGACCTATTTGATGCAGGATTAGTTGGAGATATTCCACTTTGGACTCCTGAGTGGTTCGCAGGTATGGATGATGCATCTTACGCTGTATTCTTAGCACCAGCTTGGATGCAAGGGGTAATTAAAGATAACAGCCCTGAAGAAGGTGTATGGTCAATCACTACAATGCCAGAAGGTGCTGGTAACTGGGGTGGATCTTACTTAACACTTCCAAACGAAGGTGACCACGCAGAAGAAGCTTATGCATTTATCGAGTGGTTAACTGCACCAGAGCAACAGTTCAAAGCATTCCAAGGATACGGATTATTCCCATCAACACCAGCAGTATATGACATGCCTGAATTCCAAGAGTATGAAGATTCTTACTTCGGTGGCATTAACACTGCACAAGTATTCTCAGAAGCAGCAGAAGCTGTACTTCCAGTATTCAAAGGTAGAAACTACTACCCAGTAGATGACGAAATTAAAGAAGCGCTTGATAACATCGCTGGTGGATCTGATCCAGATTCAGAATGGCAATCAATGTTAGACAGAGTACAAAGCGTTTTAGATAGACAGTAATTTTATCATTTAGCTAATTGACTTTTTGTAAGGGTATGGCACGGTATCATATGCCATACCCTTCAAAAAGTATTAGAAGTTTAGTCTTATACTAATAATCTTGTTGGTTCTAGCAGTGTCAAGTAAGTTTCGAGGTGCCACTTTTATTAATGCTTATGCATATAAAGAGACTTTTTCGAAGACCAACAAGATTATTAGTGAAAATAGGACAGTGTGATTTATGTTATTTAAGGAGGGTCATAAGTTGGCGACAACAGTTAAATCAAGAAGGCTATCTGAGAAAAAGCGTACTGCCTTATCAGCGTATTTATTTATATCTCCATTTTTTATTTTGTTTGCGATTTTCGGCTTATTCCCAATGGTATTTAGCTTTTACTTATCGTTTTTCCGATGGGACGGCTTAACACCAATGACATATGTCGGATTACGCAACTTTGAGATCATCTTTGGGGATTCCGTATTTTACTCATCCATCTTAAACACTTTCATCATTGGATTGATGGGGACACTTCCGCAAATTATAGCGGCGCTATTATTGGCGTTTGCCCTCAATTCAGCGTTGATTCGATTCCGTAATACGTTTAGAACGTTAGTGTTCTTACCGTATATTACGTCGGTTGTAGCCGTTGCGATTATTTTCGGTGTTGTGTTTAATAACCAGCCATTTGGTTTCGTAAACTATATTTTAAGCATGTTTGATATTGATCCAATTCGTTGGAATCAAGAGTACTGGCCAGTTAAAATCGCTATTTCGACAATGGTATTTTGGAGATGGGTCGGATATAATACGATCATTTTCTTAGCAGGGATGCAAAGTATTCCGAAAGACCTTTATGAAGCAGCGAAAATTGATGGGGCAACTGTCGCTCAACAAATTCGAATGATTACACTTCCAATGTTAAAGCCAATTTTAATGTTTGTTGTATTTACAGCGACAATCGGTGCGTTCCAACTATTCACAGAGCCTTTAATCTTCCTCGGAAGAGGATTACGTGAAGAAGGTATTACAATGGTTGCTTACTTATGGAGAGATGCGTTCGTTTATAACTCATTTGGTACAGCCTCTGCGGCAGCGATTGCACTATTCTTCATTATTATCATTTTAACGGCGCTTAACCTACTCATTACAAATAGAGTTGGCCGTTCGAAGAAAGTCGTATAGGAGGGAGCTTACAAATGGCAAAAAATAAAGAAGTAGGATCAGGGAAGTTTTCTCTTAAAAAGGCGTTTGTTTATTTGTTCTTAGTGTTTGGTTCAATGGCTTCCCTATTTCCGTTTTACTATATGTTCGTTATGGCAACGCGATTAAATAGAGAGATCAACACCGTACCACCACCGTTCACACCTGGAGCTAACTTAGTTGAAAACTTCCAAAAGGTGTTAGGGAACATCGACTTCTTCGGTGCAATGGGTAACTCGTTATTTGTATCTGCGTCAATCACATTTGGTGTACTATTCCTATGTTCATTAGCAGGTTACACGTTCTCGAAGCTTGATTTTAAAGGGAAAAATGTTTTATTCGGGATTATTCTTGTGACGATGATGGTACCACCGCAATTAGGGTTAATTCCACAGTACTACATCATTACAACTTTAGGTTGGTTGAACGATTTCCGTGCGATTATTATTCCTGGTTTAATTAACGCATTCGGTATTTTCTGGATGAGGCAGTACATTAAAGAAGGGGTACCGTACGAAATTATTGAAGCTGCGAAAATAGACGGATGCTCAAACTTCAGAATTTATTGGAACATCGTCGTACCAATGATTTTACCAGCATTCGCAACGTTAGGGATTATCGTGTTCATGCACGTATGGAATGACTTCTTATGGCCGATCGTTGTATTACGTGATCCATCAGTTCACACGTTACAAGTTGCACTACGTGCGCTAAACGATGCGCGACAAATGGACTACGGAATGATTATGTCAGGAACATTCTGGGCAACCGTTCCACTACTTATCGTATTCTTAATGTTTAACAGATTATTCATTCAAAGCTTATCTGAGGGTGCTGTAAAGAGTTAAACCTTATTTTCTCCTTCAAATTTTCGAATTTGAAGGAGAAAATTTATTTCATTACTTTTTTATTAATTTTCATTAATTTAATTAAGTAATGCTAAATCAATGGTATAATATATCTGATTATAAATTTTATTCATAAATGAATTTTAAAATAGCCATTCTCATTTTTGATAAGTCTAAGCCTTATCGTATAGCCCATTTAATGAGGCGGGGTATTTTAAAACTCAGATGCGAAATAATAACTCATTCATGCTTAACGATTACTTAATAATTCTGCTACCACTATTAGGATATTGAGATGAACGGATAGATCTATATCATATATTTTTAATATAAAAACTTCTATAAATAAATGGAAGCGTTTCCGTTTTATTATGTGATAAACCAAGGAGGAAATGTTCTTACTACATAATCAAGTAGAACAATAGATTTTTTTACTTCCACCAAGAAGGAGAATGACGATGACAACAATACACGATATTGCAAAAAAAACTGGTTTTTCGATAGCTACTGTTTCAAAAGTATTAAATAATTACAAAGATGTGAGTGAGAATACTAGAAAAGTAATCTTTGAAGCAGTGAATGAAATGGGCTATTATCCAAATTCTAGTGCGAGAACGTTAACTACGAAAAAATCCTGGTCAATAGGCGTAGTTTTTGATGAAGACGAAATTGGAATGGAGCACCCTTTCTTTAATGCTGTTATTGAAAGTTTTAAGAAACATGTAGGTAAACAAGGCTATGATTTACTTTTTGCCTCAAATAGAATTGGTAATGTTCCAAAGACATATATTGATCATTTTCAGCATCGTGGTGTAGATGGTGTCGTTGTCGTAAATAGTGTTTTAGAGGATCCAGATGTGGAAAAGCTGATGAAATCAAATATGCCATCAGTAGTAATAGACTTTGATAGTAGAGAAGCCAGTGTTGTATATAGTGACAACCATCATGGAAGTGAACTTGCTATTGATCATTTGTATTCATTAGGTCATCGGAAAATTGCACATATAGCAGGATCAAATTCTTTGTTTGCAGGAATTCATAGAAAAAATGGATATTTACTAGCAATGGAAAAATTCGGTTTACCTTTGAAGGATGAATATATTGTAGAAGGTGGGCACTTTAGTTATGAAGGTGGCCAAGATGCAGCAAAAAAATTACTAAAATGTGAAGAACGACCTACAGCTATTTATGTAGCAGGTGACTTAATGGCACTCGGAGCTATTTCTGAACTAAAAAAACATGGACTGAGTGTTCCAGACGATATTTCTGTTATAGGATTTGATGACATAGAACTTTCTCGATATACTACTCCAGGATTAACTACGATAAGACAAGATACAACACTTATAGGGAAAATAGCTGCTAACTTACTGATGGATCAGATAAACGATAAAAAAAAGCATTATATGTCTGTTAAAATCCCAGTGAAATTGATAGAAAGAAACTCTTGCAAAAAAATATAATGTACAAAGCACTTACAAGTTTCAAAGTCTTGAAGGTGCTTTTTTTGTGTGTCAAAAACTACTGATTCAACGAAAGATTTACCGAAACTTTAAATAAGAATTTTCGAGCAAGTAATAATTGAAAAGATTGTGACATTTTATAGAGTTCAAGAATAAAAACAAATTTTAGTGAAATTTTTATCTTTACCAAAGCGCTTTACTCATTTATAATACAAGTTAGTGATTGGATGGATCGAAAATTATAGAATGTCAGATGAAGAAAATATGCTATTCCTAATATTTTCGGAAGCGTTTCGGCCATTACTGAAAATTTTAGTAGGTGTAAAAGTTTTCAGTAAAATGTAAAGGCTTACGAAAATGAAGGTTTTATTTTTTCTATTCACCTTGAAAGCGCTTTGGCTATCGTGGAAGACAATCTATCATTTTTATACGATTCATTTAAATTGCTGAATAAAAATTCTAGGGGGCATACAGAAATGAAAAAGTATTGGAAACTTGGAGCCACAACTTTTCTTGCAGCTAGCTTACTAGCAGCTTGTGGTGGAGACGGCGACACTGAAAACGGCGGAGATACAACAGATAACGGTGACGCTGGTGAAGAAACTACTGAAGAACAAATCGGTAGTGACGACGCAGAAGTAGAATTAGTATTTTGGGAGTTCGGTAACACAGGTTACGACGTATTAATTCAAGAATACGTGGAAGCAAACCCTCACGTATCGATTAATCTTCAAAACCAAGATATGAACGACCTTCACGATAACTTATTTACATCTATCTCAGCTGGTAGTGGTGCACCTGATATCGCAATGATTGAAGAAGCAGCTATCGAGCGTTTCAAAGCAGCTGAAGATCGCTTTAATAACTTATACGATCTTGGTGCAAGTGATGTAGAAGGAGATTTCCTTGAGTGGGTATGGAGAAGTGGACAAAGTGCTGACGGTTCTATTCAATTCGGTTTACCAACGGACATCGGACCAACAGTAATGTTCTATCGTACAGACGTATTTGAAGAAGCAGGATTCGATTCTTCACCAGAAGCAGTATCTGAATTACTTGCTACTTGGGAAGATTTTGCAAACGTAGCACAAGAAATTAATGACGCTACTGGCGCATTAATGACAGATTCTGGAGAGCTTGTATACAACGCTCGTCGTGACCAAGCATCTCAAACGTACTTCAATGCAGAAGGCGAATACATTCTTGAAGATAACGAGCAAATTAGAGAAGCTTACGACTATGTAGCAGACCTATTTGATGCAGGATTAGTTGGAGATATTCCACTTTGGACTCCTGAGTGGTTCGCAGGTATGGATGATGCATCTTACGCTGTATTCTTAGCACCAGCTTGGATGCAAGGGGTAATTAAAGATAACAGCCCTGAAGAAGGTGTATGGTCAATCACTACAATGCCAGAAGGTGCTGGTAACTGGGGTGGATCTTACTTAACACTTCCAAACGAAGGTGACCACGCAGAAGAAGCTTATGCATTTATCGAGTGGTTAACTGCACCAGAGCAACAGTTCAAAGCATTCCAAGGATACGGATTATTCCCATCCACACCAGCAGTATATGACATGCCTGAATTCCAAGAGTATGAAGATTCTTACTTCGGTGGCATTAACACTGCACAAGTATTCTCAGAAGCAGCAGAAGCTGTACTTCCAGTTTACAAAGGTAGAAACTACTACCCAGTAGATGACGAAATTAAAGAAGCGCTTGATAACATCGCTGGTGGATCTGATCCAGATTCAGAATGGCAATCAATGTTAGACAGAGTTCAAAGCGTTTTAGATAGACAATAAGTATATTATCTCAACTAGAAAAACTTTCGGAGGGTATGGGGGTTAGTGCCATACCCTTCTAGTTTTGACTTACTACTAATGATCTTGTTGGTATTTTCGAATAAGTAATATAGGGTGATCTATAGTATATAGCTACTAGCCTTAGTAGTAAGTCTGTTTTATCGAATACCAACAAGAGTTTTAGTATACGGAAAGATACATTAATTTAGAACTTTTAGAGGAGGGAAATAGGTTGGCGACAACTGTAAAAACTAGAAAGCTATCTGAGAAAAAACGTACTGCTTTATCAGCTTACTTGTTTATTTCTCCATTTTTCATTTTGTTCGCGATATTCGGGTTATTCCCAATGGTATTCAGCTTTTACTTATCGTTTTTCCGATGGGATGGTTTAACGCCAATGACATATGTCGGATTACGTAACTTTGAGATCATTTTTGGGGATTCTGTATTTTTCTCATCCATCTTAAACACATTCATCATTGGACTGATGGGGACACTTCCGCAAATTGTAGCAGCGCTATTATTGGCGTTTGCCCTCAATTCAGCGTTGATTCGATTCCGTAATACGTTTAGAACGTTAGTGTTCTTACCGTATATTACGTCGGTTGTAGCCGTTGCGATTATTTTCGGTGTTGTGTTTAATAACCAGCCATTTGGTTTCGTAAACTATATTTTAAGCATGTTTGATATTGATCCAATTCGTTGGAATCAAGAGTACTGGCCAGTTAAAATCGCTATTTCGACAATGGTATTTTGGAGATGGGTCGGATATAATACGATCATTTTCTTAGCAGGGATGCAAAGTATTCCGAAAGACCTTTATGAAGCAGCGAAAATTGATGGGGCAACTGTCGCTCAACAAATTCGAATGATTACACTTCCAATGTTAAAGCCAATTTTTAATGTTTGTTGTATTTACAGCGACAATCGGTGCATTCCAACTATTCACAGAGCCTTTAATCTTCCTCGGAAGAGGATTACGTGAAGAAGGTATTACAATGGTTGCTTACTTATGGAGAGATGCATTCGTGTATAACTCGTTTGGTACAGCCTCGGCAGCAGCAATTGCATTATTCTTCATCATCATTATTTTAACGGCGATTAACTTACTCATTACAAATAGAGTCGGCAAATCAAAGAAAGTAGTTTAGGAGGGAACTTACTATGGCTAAAAATAAAGAAGTTGGATCAGGGAAGTTTTCTCTTAAAAAAGCGTTTGTTTATTTGTTCCTAGTATTTGGTTCATTAGCTTCCCTATTTCCGTTTTACTATATGTTCGTTATGGCAACGAGATTAAATAGAGAAATCAACACCGTACCACCACCGTTTACACCAGGTTCTGATTTAGTTGGAAACTTCCAAAAGGTGTTAGGGAATATCGACTTCTTCGGTGCAATGGGGAACTCGTTATTTGTATCTGCATCGATCACTTTTGGTGTACTATTCCTATGTTCATTAGCAGGCTACACGTTCTCGAAGCTTGATTTTAAAGGGAAAAATGTTTTATTCGGGATTATTCTTGTGACGATGATGGTACCGCCGCAATTAGGATTAATTCCACAGTACTACATCATTACAACTTTAGGTTGGTTGAACGATTTCCGTGCGATTATTATTCCTGGTTTAATTAACGCGTTCGGTATTTTCTGGATGAGACAGTACATTAAAGAAGGGGTACCGTACGAAATCATTGAAGCTGCGAAAATAGACGGATGCTCAAACTTCCGAATTTATTGGAACATCGTCGTACCGATGATTTTACCGGCATTCGCAACGTTAGGGATTATCGTGTTCATGCACGTATGGAATGACTTCTTATGGCCGATCGTTGTATTACGTGATCCATCAGTTCACACGTTACAAGTTGCACTACGTGCGCTAAACGATGCGCGACAAATGGACTACGGAATGATTATGTCAGGAACATTCTGGGCAACCGTTCCACTACTTATCGTATTCTTAATGTTTAACAGATTATTTATACAAAGCCTTTCAGAAGGTGCTGTAAAGAGTTAAACTAAAAATAGACATTTTAATGACATTTGGAAATTCTTCCGCGCAATATCGTGAGTAGAATTTCCAAATATGTCATTATATTGGTAATTTTAATATTACGAATTTTATTACAAGATTAATAGCTTTAAAAATGTTTTTTATATCTAAATTAGTTATGAAGGAGAATGGAAATGGTGACTATACATGACATTGCAAAAAAAACTGGTTTTTCAATTTCCACTGTTTCTAAAGTATTAAATAACTATAGTGACATTAGTGAAAAAACAAGAAAAGCCATTTTTAAAGCTGTTAATGAAATGGGATATTACCCCAATTCAAATGCAAGAGCCTTATCAACTAAAAAATCATGGACTGTTGGTGTTGTATTTGATGAAGATGATATAGGTATGGAACATCCCTTTTTTAATGCGGTGACTGAGAGTTTTAAAAAAAGTATAGGTTTTCATGGCTATGACTTATTGTTTGCGTCAAACCGAATTGGGAATGTACCAAAAACATACTTAGATCACTTCCGTTTTCGAGATGTCGACGGAGTAATTGTTATTAATAGCGTTTTCAAAGATGAAGATGTGGAGAGGTTGATGTTATCCGACGTTCCTTCTGTATTCATAGATCTTGATAGTAGACATGCTAGTGGAGTATACAGTGATAACCAATATGGTAGTGAATTAGCTGTGAATTATTTACTATCACTAGGCCATACAAGGATCGCTCACATTGCAGGATCTCAAAAATTATATGCTGGTGTAGAACGAAAAAAAGGGTTTATCGAAGCAATGAATAAAAGTAATATTAATGTTAATGACGATTATATTGTAGACGCTGGATACTTTGATTATGAAAGTGGTCAAGAGGCAATGAAAAAGCTGTTACTATGTGATCCAATCCCAACTGCAGTTTATGTTTCGGGAGATATGATGGCTCTAGGAGCAATATGTGAAATTAATAATGCAGGTTTGAAGGTACCGGATGATATTTCTATTATTGGGTTTGATGATATACAACTAGCCCGATACACTACTCCACGGTTAACGACGATCAGGCAAGATACTCAACTAATCGGAAAGATGGCAGCTAATTTATTATTAGAGCAAATTAATGATAAAAAGAAATGTGATATGTCAGTGAAAATACCTGTTACATTGATCGAAAGAAATTCTTGTAGAAGTCTATAAATAAAATACCAGATTCTTTTAGAAAAGGAGAAACGAAAATGTTTCTCTTTTTTTTATGTTGTTCATATTATTACAATATAGAATAAATTACCAAAAAAATAATATGAATGATTAAAATAGTAGACACGTTTTTAAAAATCCGCGTTTACTAATGGTGAAAGCGCTGTATAAAAATTCATAAATATGTTTTTTTAGATTCAACAACAAATATAGAATACTTCATAGCGTATTTCTTAAATGTTTTTAGTTGATAATGTCTAATGATTTTTGTATAGTAGTATTCGTTGACGAAATTTAGGAAGTCAAAATAATATTGTTAGAATATATATACACTTTCATTGTACGAAGAGCATGTATACTCCACGCATTTGTCACAAATATCTCTAAAAAATCATTGCTATTCTTTTTATTACGAATTATAATTATTACCGAAAACGTTTTCCGAAACATATTTTCGAATAAAGTAAATATATTTACATAAAAAACGGGATTTTATAGTGGCTTTTATAGTTTTATAACAATATATACGTAGTGGAATTGTATTTCACATCGTTATATTTACGATATTTAAAACTATGAGGATTAACTATGCTCTTTACCGAAAATGTTTTCTGAAAACTTTAGATGATGGTAGTATCATAGTTTTTTGAAAATCACTCTTTTGATTGTTAAGAAAGCGTTTTTATTTTAAGGAGGTGATGCGATTCAATTTAACTTAAGGCTTTATGTTCTCGAGCTTATTAGCTCTTAACTATTAAACAAAATTTCCAAGGGGGAAAAGAAAAATGAAAAAATATTGGAAGCTGGGAACTACTACAGTTTTAGCGGCAACTTTACTTGCAGCATGTGGTGGTAACGACGATGGCGGAACTACTGATGATACATCTGAAGAGCAAATTGGTAGTAGCGACGCTGAAGTAGAATTAACTTTCTGGGAGTTTGGTAACACAGGATACGATGTATTAATCGAAGAATATGTTGCTGAAAATCCTCATGTAACGATTAATTTACAGAATAGTGACATGAATGACTTACATGATAACTTATTTACATCGTTATCAGCAGGTAGTGGGGCGCCAGACATCGCTATGGTTGATAGTGGAGACCTTGAAAGATTTAAAGCAGCTGGAGATGCATTTAATAACCTTTACGATCTTGGTGCTGCAGATGTAGAAGCAAACTACTTAGATTGGGTTTGGAGAAATGGAGAAAATGCTGATGGAGACGTAATGTTTGGTTTACCAACGGACATCGGACCAACAGTAATGTTCTACCGTACAGACGTATTTGAAGAAGCAGGCTTTGATTCTTCACCGGAAGCAGTATCTGAATTACTTGCTACTTGGGAAGATTTTGCAAACGTAGCACAAGAAATTAATGACGCTACTGGCGCGTATATGATGGATGCTGGTGAGCTTTTATACAATGCTAGACGTGACCAAGCACCACAGCAATACTTCAACGAAAACAATGAACTTATTATCGACGAACACAATTATATTCGTGATGCTTTTGATTATGTTTCAGAATTATATCAAGCAGGGTTAGTTAATGATATTCCTCTTTGGACACCAGAATGGTATGCAGGTATGGATGATGCATCTTACGCTGTAATGTTAGGGCCTGCATGGTTCCAAGGGCAAATTAAAGATAACAGTCCAGAAGAAGGCGTTTGGTCTATGACAACTATGCCAGAAGGTGCTGGTAACTGGGGTGGATCTTTCTTAACACTTCCATCTGAAGGAGAAAATGCAGAGGAAGCATATGCGTTTATCGAGTGGCTAACTGCTCCTGAACAACAATTGAAGGCGTTTGAAGGCTATGGATTATTCCCATCCGCACCAGCTGTGTATGATATGCCTGAATTCATGGAATTTGAAGATCCTTACTTTGGTGGAGTGAACACTGCTCAAGTTTTAGCTGAAGCAGCTGAAGCAGTTCTTCCAGTATACAAAGGTAGAAACTTCTACTCCGTAGATGATGAAGTAGTAGAAGCACTTGATAACATTTATGCTGGTGGAAATCCAGATGAAGAGTGGCAAGCAATGCTTGACCGTGTGCAGAGTGTACTAGATAGACAATAATTTCTTTACATTATCATTTATCTAAAGGGTATGGCTAGCTCTTTATGTCATACCCTTTCTTCTAAAATACGGACGATAGTATTGGTTACTAATGATCTTGTTGGTCCTGTCAATTACCATTGATGTTTCGAAGGTGCTAACAAGTTCCAATACTTCCTAGATAACGTTATTTATTTTCGAAAACCAACAAGATTTTTAGTAAAAGTCAAAATAATATAATCGATGTTTTTTTCTAAGGAGGGACATAAGTTGGCAACAACTGTTAAGACTAGAAAGCTATCTGAGAAAAAACGAACTGCTTTATCAGCATACTTGTTTATTTCTCCATTTTTTATTTTGTTTGGAATTTTTGGGTTATTTCCAATGGTATTCAGCTTTTACTTATCGTTTTTCCGCTGGGATGGCTTAACGCCAATGACATATGTCGGGTTACGTAACTTTGAGATCATCTTTGGCGATTCCGTATTTTTCTCATCTATCTTAAACACATTTATCATTGGAATGATGGGAACACTTCCTCAAATTGTAGCAGCATTATTGCTAGCGTTTGCACTGAATTCTGCTTTGATTCGTTTCCGAAATACGTTTAGAACGTTAGTGTTTTTACCATACATTACATCCGTTGTAGCCGTTGCGATTATCTTTGGTGTTGTGTTTAATAACCAGCCATTTGGTTTCGCAAACTATATTTTAAGTATGTTTGATATTGATCCAATTCGTTGGAATCAAGAGTACTGGCCAGTTAAAATCGCTATTTCGACAATGGTATTTTGGAGATGGGTCGGGTATAATACGATCATTTTCTTAGCAGGGATGCAAAGTATTCCGAAAGACCTTTATGAAGCAGCGAAAATTGATGGGGCAACTGTCGCTCAACAAATTCGAATGATTACACTTCCGATGTTAAAGCCAATATTAATGTTTGTTGTATTTACAGCGACAATTGGTGCGTTCCAATTATTCACAGAGCCTTTAATCTTCCTTGGTAGAGGACTTCGTGAAGAAGGTATTACTATGGTTGGTTATTTATGGAGAGATGCGTTCGTTTATAACTCATTTGGTACAGCCTCTGCGGCAGCGATTGCATTATTCTTCATCATCATTATATTAACAGCGATTAACCTACTCATTACAAATAGAGTTGGTAAATCAAAGAAAGTTGTATAGGGGGAAGCTTACTATGGCTAAAAATAAAGAAGTTGGATCAGGGAAGTTTTCTCTTAAAAAAGCGTTTGTTTATTTGTTCTTAGTATTTGGTTCATTAGCTTCCCTATTTCCGTTTTACTATATGTTCGTTATGGCAACGCGATTAAATAGAGAGATCAACACTGTACCACCACCGTTTACACCTGGAACTAACTTAGTTGAAAACTTCCAAAAGGTGTTAGGGAACATCGATTTCTTCGGAGCGATGGGAAACTCCATGTTTGTTTCAGCATCGATCACATTTGGGGTACTATTCTTATGTTCGTTAGCAGGTTATACATTCTCGAAGCTTGAATTTAAGGGGAAAGGTATACTATTTGGTGCAATTTTAGTGACGATGATGGTGCCACCACAATTAGGGTTAATTCCACAGTATTATATCATTACGTCATTAGGATGGTTAAACGATTTTCGTGCGATTATTATTCCAGGTTTAATTAACGCGTTCGGTATTTTCTGGATGAGACAGTATATTAAAGATGGGGTACCGTACGAAATTATTGAAGCTGCGAAAATAGACGGATGCTCAAACTTTCGAATTTATTGGAACATCGTCGTACCGATGATTTTACCAGCATTCGCCACATTAGGGATTATCGTATTCATGCATGTTTGGAATGACTTTTTATGGCCGATCGTCGTATTACGTGACCCATCTGTTCACACGTTACAAGTTGCACTACGTGCGCTAAACGATGCGCGACAAATGGACTACGGAATGATTATGTCCGGAACATTCTGGGCAACCGTACCACTGCTTATTGTGTTCTTAATGTTTAATAGATTATTTATTCAGAGCTTGTCTGAAGGTGCTGTAAAGAGTTAATGGAAAAAACATCATTGAAGGCTTGACCTTCAATGATGTCTTTTATATGAAATAGCTTTCACATTACTATGAATTAGTGATGTTATGTGATATTATTATGTCTTGTTAAATAATATTCAAACAATGAGGTGCTTAAGTTGGGGAATATGATTTTTAAAATAGCCGATCTCATCTATAGATTTGTAGCTCTAAATCTAATATGGTTACTGTTTTTCCTTATGGGGCTGGGTATTTTAGGATTCATGCCAGCGACGGTTGCTTTGTTTTCAGTCATTCGTAAGTGGTTAATGGGAGAGCAGGATTTAAGGCTTTTTAAAATGTTCTTTCATTATTATAAGGCGGAGTTTGTTCGTTCGAACATATTATGGGGTATATTCTTAATTATTTTTTACGTTATTTACGTTAACTTTTCTTTCGTTTCTTTCTATTATGCAGAACATATTCATATATATTTATATGTAGTTATTTTTTCATTTGCAGCGATTGTATTAATGACGTTTGTTAATATTTTCTCGGTGATGGCTCATTTTGAATTTAAGACACTTCAATATATAAAAGTAGCAGCTGGAATGGTATTTTTAAGACCATTGAATACGCTAATGCAATTAATATGGTTGGCAGCTTATTATATTTTAGCATTAACATCGACAACGCTATTTGTTGCGATTGGTATAAGTGTGTTTGCTTTTGTTTTAATGAGTATCAATTATAGAACGTTTATAAAGTATACTGATCCAGAGGGAGAGTAATCATTTTACTAACAAAGTAACAATGATGAAATTCTAATAACTCTACTATGATAAGGGAGACTCAAAAGGTGCCTTTCTACCTATTGAGTCTCTCTTTTTAGGCTATTAATGGTTGATCGAATAGGTGAGATTCGCCTTTAAAATCAACCTCGTTTTGTCATTCATATTGAAAAAAATATGACAAATTGAAGAATCTTATAATTTTTTGTTAATAAAACTTTCCCAAAGCGCTTTAGTATATTATAATGATTAAGAGAAATGAATGAAGGCCTTTATATCGTAATAGCAATTTATACGTTGCTTTTAAATTCGAAAGCGCTTTGGATAAATTTGGGAGGGGAAATTAGTGTACAAACTTATAGATAATCAAAAGTTTGAAATAAGTGAATACAGAAAAATGAAAACATTTTCAAGCTTTCTGCCTGGAATTTCAGGGGTTAACGGAATCCCAATGTGGGTATTTTACGTGAATCGTGGACAAGGTATCGCAAGCTTTGGTGTCCAAGACAAAGATCACGCAATTATGGAGTTTTTGCCAGCAGATAAGTCCTACCAACGTGTTGCATTAGATGGATTTCGTACATTCATAAAAATAATAGATGGCAGCAATACAACTTTTATCGAGCCATTCACTAATAAAAACAATTCAGATAATGTATCCGAAAAAATGATTATTTCCGAAAATATGGTAGAGCTAGAATACGTTCATGAAGAATTAGGACTACAAATAAAAGTAGAATATTTCACATTACCTGAGGCTGAAGTAGCAGGTTTAGTTCGACATGTAACAATAACAAATTTACTAAATGATAAAAGAAGCTTTGAAATTTTAGATGGATTACCTGCAATTTTTCCTAGTGGTGTTCCTAATATTGCTTATAAGGAATTAGGGAATACGATTAAGAGTTGGTTTGATGTTGTAAATATTGAAAATAATATTCCTTTCTATCGCTTACGTGGTAGTATGGAAGATTCTTCAGAAGTAAAAGAAATACATCACGGAAACTTTTATGCTAGTTTTTCTAAGCAAGGTGAAAAAGAAGCATTACTTATACCAATTGTCGATAGAGACAATGTTTTTGGGACAGATACGTCTTTACAAACACCTGAGAAATTTATTAGTGATTCTTTAGAAAATCTACATGATTTACCGCAACAAGTGACTAACAAAGTGTCGTCAGGTTTTTCAGGAGATAGTTTTGATCTTGAAAATAATGAAACATTTGAGATTGTGACGGTTATTGGACATGCTCATGACATTGAGACTATGCGACGTTATACATCAGAATCATTAAATGTAGCTGAATTAATGGAAAAGAAAGAAATAGCGAAAGCCATCACTGACTCTATCACAAGCAAAATTAATACTAAATCTGGACACCCTACGTTTGATGCATACAGTAGACAAAGCTTCTTAGATAATGGATTGCGCGGTGGGTTTCCAATTAATTTTGAAAATGAAAATGGAAACAAAATATACTATTTATTCTCAAGAAAACATGGTGACTTAGAAAGAGATTATAACTTTTTCTCACTAAGTCCAACATTTTACTCTCAAGGAAATGGGAACTATCGTGATGTAAACCAAAATCGTCGCTGTGATGTGTTGTTTGAACCGAAAGTAGGCGATTATAACGTTAAGTTATTTATGAATCTAATACAACTTGATGGTTATAATCCATTAGCAGTTAAAGGTGTAAAATTTGTATTGCCAAAAGATGGGTTCAGTCAATTAGAAAACTATGTTGATCATGGACAAGACAAATTGCAGAAGTTTTTCGAAAAGCCTTATACGCCAGGGGAGTTAATGCATTTCGTAGAAGGAAATAATGTTTCGATCAATTCGAGTTTCGAGGAGTTTTTAACAGAGGCATTGGTTTTATCTGAAGATTCTTTCCAAGCGGACTTTGGTGAAGGCTACTGGATGGATCACTGGACGTATAATTTAGATTTAATAGAAAGCTATTTAAGTGTTTTCCCTGATAAATTAAAAGATTTCTATTTCGATCAAAAGTATAGATTCTTTGATAGTCCTGTAAGAGTAAAAACTCGAAAAGAAAAATATGTATTCAATAATGATGGGAAGCTTCGTCAATACCATGCTGTTGAAAAAATAAAGGAAAAAGCTGAGAAAGCAGCGCAAAATGATGGTGTCCTTTGGGTAAATACAGAATTCGGTTCTGGGAAAGTGTATGAGACAAATCTGTTCTCAAAACTATTCTTATTGGCTCTAGTTAAAACGACGACAATGGCACCATATGGTTTAGGTATTGAAATGGAAGGAGACAAACCAGGTTGGAATGATTCCTTAAACGGATTACCAGGAATGTTTGGATCAAGTACTTCTGAGCTCTTTGAATTAAAAAGATTAGTAGAAATGCTTTTAGAGGTTGAAAGTGGCGAAGAAGTCTCTCTTCCTAAAGAAGTAGATAACTATTTAAAGAATGTTATTAGTGAAATAAAAGCTCTAGATGCATCAAAAGAAAGTGAACTGAAGTATTGGAGCAATACTACACAACATAGAGAAGAATACCGTGATTTAATTTATAAAGGTATTAGTGGTGAAGAGGTACACTATTCGTTCGATGAAATTAAGGAGTATTTAACAGTTTTAAAAGATAGAGTGGAACAAGGTGTTGCAAAAGTTGAGAGTACAGAAGGTGAATTAATCCCGACGTATTATTACTTTGAACCTAAAAATGTGACAGATAAATTGGATGTTTCATCTTTAGAGTGGGAAGCGAAACCAGTAACACCGTTTTTAGAAGGTATCGTAAAACAATTAAAGGTCACGAATAACGAAGAAACAGCTAAAAAACTTTATGACAAAGTAAAAGATTCTAATATATACGATAAGAAATTGAAAATGTATAAAACGTCTATGAGTATTGCTAATGACCCGAATGAATTAGGTCGAGCAAAGTCATTCACACCTGGTTGGCTAGAGAATGAATCGATCTTTTTACACATGGAGTATAAGTACCTTCTAGCAACACTAAAGTCAGGATTGAAAAATGAGTTTTTTGAAGATATTCAATCTGCTTTAATTCCATTCCTAGACCCGGAAGTATACGGACGTAGTACGCTAGAAAATTCATCATTTATTGCTAGTAGTGCAAATCCGAATCAAGATTTACATGGAAGAGGCTTTGTATCTCGATTAAGTGGTTCTACGATTGAATTTATGAACATGTGGTTTGTGATGATGGCGGGCTCTAAGCCGTTTGACGTAAAAAATGGTGAATTAGTTTGTGAGCTATCTCCTTCATTACCTAGCTGGATGTTCAACGAGGATGGAGAATTAACTTTTACATTTTTAGGGCATACAGAGGTAACGTATGTGAATCGTAGTAAGTCAGCAACATTTGGTCATAACGCAGTTTCTCCAAAGAAATTGGAATTAGTATTTAAAGATGGTACAACTAAAATTCTACTAGCTAATGAGCTTGTTGGTGCAACTGCAGAAGCTGTTCGAAGTGGTGAAGTGTCAAAAATGGTTGTTGAGCTAGCTTAACAATATAAGCAAAGCGAAATAATGGTTCGTGATTATTCCGAAAGATAAAAGGCTTTTGGAATAATCACACCAAAAATTTTTCTCATCTAATGAAAGCGCTTTTTTATACTTTAAGGAGGTGGTTATTTCCATATTCCTGTTACATCAATTATTTAAAACTACTAATCTTACAGGAGGTACACGATGCTTAAGAAATGTTTTAGTATTTTTCTAGTGTTTTTATTAATTAGTACTCATTTTGGTGCTGCAGTTAGTGCAAATGAGCCGGCAGCAGAAAATGAAACAACGAATTTGTACTTAATTGGCGGAGATGAAGAAAGAACGTTATCAACAGAAAAAGGGAACGCATCTACTCCGGATGTTGTTCAACAAAACGAAAAGCTAACGTACGTAATTGAAGATGTTACAGCAGAGTACAATGGTACAGGAACTGTTGTTACTGATTTGTTTTTAAATGGATTAGGTGTAGGTGTTGGAAATAATGCTTCAGTTTCTTTCGACTTTAATGGTGATGGAACTTGGGACCTAACTCATGAAGCAGGACAGATGAATACAGATGGTGTTGAAGAGTCTGAATCTTATGAAAGGTTCACTAGAGACTTACCTGCTGATGGATATGAAAACTTAGAATCAGGAAAAGTAAAGGTCGAAGTTTGGCCGATGTTTGGTCCAGAAGCACTTGAAGTTAAGGTTAATGCACCAGAAGATGCATCAAAAATTATTCTTCCTTATAGCTTTGAAGCAAGTGGAGAAGAACCTGAACCAACAGAACCATCGGATTCAATCCAAGTTGGGGATGTTGTCCCAATTAATAATGATGATTGGAGATTAACTTGGCATGATGAATTTGAAGGTGACGAGTTAAACACTGATAATTGGAGAATTGACATTGGAAATGGTTTCTATGATGGAAGTGGTCAATTTATCCACGGTTGGGGAAATGAAGAACTACAATATTATCAAGAAGATAATGTGTGGGTCGAAGATGGGCATTTAGTTTTAGAAGGGCGCCAAGAAACAGTTCATGTTCCAGGTCATGGTGCTGAAACATTTAATTATACTTCAGGTAAAGTGCTATCTGATGGTGGTAGATTTAACCAAAAATATGGAAGATTCGAAGCGAAAATGGCATTACCAGAGGGGCAAGGATATTGGCCAGCGTTCTGGATGATGCCAGAAGATGATGTATACGGTGGATGGGCAGCATCAGGTGAAATTGACATAATGGAAAATGCAGGTGCAACTCCTGGTCATATCGGTGGAGCAATTCACTATGGTGGTCAATGGCCGAACAATACGTATACTGCTAAGGATTATCACTTCCCAGAGGGACGAGATGCTACTGATTTTAACGTTTATGCTGTTGAGTGGGAACCAGGTGAGATTCGTTGGTATGTTAACGATGAACTTTATCAAACGTTAAATAACTGGAGTACAACAGGCTCTGGAAATGCTGCGAAGTATGCTTATCCAGCTCCTTTCGATCAAGAGTTTCATATTATTTTAAACCTTGCGATCGGTGGATGGTATGGTGGTAACCCAGATAGTTCTACTGAATTTCCTGGACAAGTATTAGTAGATTATGTAAGAGTATATGAATTAACAGGAAGAGAATATCGTGAACCAGTAGAGCCTGCTTTTGAAGCAGTAGAATTACCTGAAAATGCTAAACATCCGGTTGATGGAAACTGGATTTATGACACAAACTATGAAAATGGATTTACTGATATAAAAACGGATGCACAACAAGCAAGTGATTGGGATTATGACAACTGGAATTTCGTACATTTAGAACAATTCAACGGTAATGGATCAGTTTCTGTTGACAATGTTAATGGACAACCTTTTGCTAAAGTCGACATTGCAAATGGTGGAAACCAAACGCATTCGATTCAATTAATTCAAAACGTTACGATGGGGACAGGAAGATGGTACAAGCTAAGTTTTGATGCGAAATCGAGTACAAACCGTAACATGAGTGTGAAAATTGGTGGAGGTCCAGATCGTGGTTGGACTGCTTATTCTCCAAGTGAAACTTATGCATTAACAAATGAAGTGCAAACATATGAAATGGTTTTCCAAATGCAACATGATACAGATCCACACGCGCGACTTGAGCTAAATATGGGTACAAATGCAAACCCAGTATGGATTGGTAATGTAGTTGTTGAAGAGGTTGATGCGGAAGATCCTTATAATGAGGATGATCCTAAACGTCCACTTCGTAATGGTAACCACGTATATAATGGTACTTTTGATCAAGGTAGAATGGACCGAATGACTTTCTGGCATGTATTAACTGATGGTGCAACGGCAACTGCATCAGTTGATGAAGCTGCAAGAGAACTTGCTGTATCAATTGAAGATGGCGGTTCAGAAGCTGATGCAATAAAAGTTCTTCAAAGAGGTATTAATCTACTTCAAAATGATGAGTATAAACTTACATTTGATGCAAGAGCGACAGAAGCAAGAGACATAGAAGTTGCGCTTCTTAGCAAAGATGGCGATGTGAACTATTCGGAAACAGAAACGATTAGTTTATCGACAGCGATGGAGCAAAAAGAAATGACATTTACGATGTCTTCACCAGCAGATATTGAAAGTCAATTAGTATTCATGCTAGGTGGAAATGATAGTAATGTAGTGATTGACAATGTAAGACTAGTACGGTTAACAGATAATAATGCTAGTATTTCATTAGAAGACGCTTTCCCACTTAAGAATGGGGATTTCTCAAATGACTTCAACAATTGGTCACAACACGTACAAGGTGATCATGAGCCAGGTGTATCCTCTGGATCGTTTGAAGTAGTCGATGGTCAATTAAAAGCATCAGTAACAAATGCAGGTTGGGAACCATGGCATGTACTATTTAGTCAAGATGGTTTGAGTTTAAAAGAATTCAATACGTATATTGTGGAATTCGATGCTAGATCAACAGTAGATAGAAATATTGAAGTTGTAGCAGAAAATTCATCTTACCATCGCTATTTCTCAGATGTAGTTGCATTAACAGATGAAATGCAAACTTTCTCATTTGAGTTCACAATGGATACAGATGATTCTGTAGACTTGAAATTCTTACTTGGTAACGTAGATGTTGGTAGTCATGACATTTTCTTTGACAATGTAAAGCTCGAAGTAAAAGGTGAAAGAGAAAAATATTTCCCATTAGTAAATGGAGACTTTTCAAATGGATTAGATAACTGGCACGACCATGTTCAAGGTGTGTATGATGGCCCATCAGCAGCTACCTTTGTAGAAGAAGCTGGGGAAGCGAAGGCTACCGTTGAACATACTGGAACAAATCCATGGGATATTTCCTTATCACAAGAGGGGCTTACTCTTCACGAAGGATTCACTTATGTTGTGGAATTCGATGCAAGATCATCTATAGATAGAGCTTTAGAAGTCGTTATTGATAACGGAGAAGCTGGAGGATATTTCCGCCACTTTGAAGATGTTGTTCAGTTAACTAACGAAACTCAAACATTTAAATATGAGTTTGATATGCCTACAACAGATGTTATTGGTCTAAAATTCCTTATAGGTGCTGTTGAAAGTGTTATTGAAGATTCTCATGACATATTCATTGATAATGTCAGATTAGAAGTAAAAGGTGCTCGTGAAGTATTAGAAGGTGGAGATGATCAAGACCCAGTAGATCCAGGTGAACCTGGTGACGGTGAGGACCCAGCAGATCCATCTGATAAAGAGTGGAGAGAAATTGGTGAAAACCTTGTAGTTGATGGTACTTTTGATGAGACTACAGAGTTTGGTAATCCTGATAATCTTTTAACATGGAACACTTTCAATTTAGCGGACCACGATCCTAATGGAGGTCTAGCAGAATTCTCTGTTAATAATGGAGTATTAAATGCAGAAGTGAGACAAGTAGGTTGGGACTGGTGGCAAATTCAATTATTCCAAAACATTGATGTGCCTGCAGGAACGTATAAAATGGCATTTGATATGCAATCGGAAATTGAGCGTATTGTAAGAGTTGAATTAGCTGGAACTGGAATCCAAGAATTTACTGTTGGTAATACGATGGAAACATATGAAGTTATTATTGAGGTTACAGAATCTGGTGAATTTCAATTATTATTTGGATTAGGTCGAGAAGGTACAGATGAAGTATTAGCTGTACCATACACAATAGTAATTGATAATGTAAGATTAGTAGAAGTTGAAGAAATAGACGGAACTGATCCAGGTGAACCGGGAGACGGAACTGATCCAGATCCAGTAGATCCTAAAGATCCAGAACCTGTTGAAGTAGAGAGCGGAGTAGAAACGTCTGTTTCAGCTAATCAAGTTGTGAAGTTACAAGGTACTAACGCATCTATTAAGATGCCAGATAACCTACCAGAAGGTGCTACAATTTCAATAGAATTAGTAGAAGAACCGGCTCCAAATGCAAATCATACGAAAGCAGGACAGGTAATTAAGGTTAACCTTCAAGGAGCAGAAGATGCAGTAGGATTTGAACTAGAGTTGTCCTACGATGAAGGGTATGAGGAAGTAGCGATATTCTACTATAATGAAACAACTGAAGAATGGGAATTTGTCGGTGGTGAAATGAACACAGAAACAAACACTATTAGTGTAACAGTCGATCACTTCTCGACATACGGTGTGTTTGCTTCGGAATCAGGAGACGGGCAAGATCCAGATCCAGGTGAACCAGGGGATGGCCAGGATCCAGATCCAGTAGATCCAGGTGAACCAGGAGACGGGCAAGATCCAGATCCAGTAGATCCAGGTGAACCAGGAGATGGAGAAGATCCAGATCCAACAGATCCATCAGACCCAGGTGATTCTGAAGAATTGCAACAAAGAATTAATGAACTAATGGAATTAATTGAACAACTTAATACTAGAATTTCAGAGTTAGAGAATAATAATGAGATTTTAGAGTTAGAAATGAGAGTTGCACAATTAGAGGGACAATTAAATGCTCTTAAAGCACAATTTAGTGACATTGAAGAGTATGTTGCTCAATTAGAAATGCTAATCAATGATCTGAAAGAAGAACTGGCAGCGTTAAAAGCACAATTCGCTGATTTTGAAACACCAGAAGCACCAAAAACGGATGACGATAGTAGCGAAGAAGATGGAACTGATGGAGACGTTGATTCAGAAGAATCTTCTAAAGAGGATTCCTCAAAAGACGGAGACGAGCTTCCTAACACTGCTACTAACCTATTTAACTATTTAGTTATTGGTATGTTATTACTAATAATTGGTGCAGTTACATTCTTTACTAGAAAGAAGCATGTTTTTAATAATTAAAGATTTGAGCCTTCTCCCAATTTGGGAGAAGGCTTCATTTTTACTAACACCGAATAATTTTTTCCATATGAAAAAATGAATATGAAGGTGTCTATCCACTGTACCTAGAAGTAATGCTTAATAAAAAATATAACTTTTAGGAGTGATGTAATGTTATACCCAAGAGAGAGTGAATCACGTCAATTGAGAACGCTTTCTGGATTATGGCGTTTTAAAGCAGATTATTTGCATGAGGGACGTAAGCAAAACTGGCAAATGTCACCACTGGAAGGTACGATAAACATGCCAGTACCTGCAAGCTACAATGATATTACGCAAGATGAAAAGCTTCGTGACCATATTGGTGATGTGTGGTATGAGAAAACTTTTTTTGTACCTCTTTCATGGCGTGAAGAACGTGTCATGTTGCGTGTTGGAAGTGCCTCTCACCATGCAACTGTTTGGGTGAATGGTGTAAAGGTGACTGAGCATAGTGGTGGATTTCTACCATTTGAAGGTGAACTTTCCTCTATTATCAACTATGGAGAAGAAAACCGTATCTCAATTGTAGTAAATAATGTGTTAGATTGGAATTCTCTTCCTCCTGGTGAGGTGAAACATATAGAAGATGAACAGCATCCGAAAGGCTATAAAATACAAGAATATCATTACGACTTTTTTAATTATGCGGGTATTCATCGTCCAGTTATTTTGTATACAACACCTAAAACATATATTGAGGACATAACGGTGACAACAGATATTAAAGATAAAATAGCGGTCGTTCATTACGAATTCAAAACGACTGGAGAAAAAAGTGTTACCAATTACAGTGTTGAACTATTAGATAAAGAAGGAAATATAGTAGCAAGCGAAAAAGGAAATAAGGATAGATTAATGGTTGAAAATCCAAAGCTTTGGCAACCAGGGGAAGGATACCTCTATACATTTAGAGTAAGTTCATTTGAAACGAATGGGGATCTTGTTGACAGGTATCGATTACCAATAGGTATTAGAACAGTAGAAATCAAGGGTGAACAGTTTTTAATCAATGGTAAGCCGTTTTACTTTAAAGGGTTCGGAAAGCATGAAGACTCTGATTTTAATGGAAGAGGACTTAATGATGTAATTAATGTCAAAGACTTTAATTTACTAGAATGGTCAAATGCAAATTCTTTTAGAACATCTCATTATCCATATTCTGAAGAAATCATGGATTTAGCCGATGAACTAGGTATAGTAGTGATAGATGAAGTACCAGCAGTAGGTATGAATATTTGGGGGCAGAACATTCAACTTTTTAATGAAGATAAACTCGGAACAGACGCACTAAATAATCATATAAAAACGATAAAAGATTTAATAAAAAGAGACAAAAATCATCCAAGTGTCGTCATGTGGAGTGTAGGGAATGAAGCAGCTACCTTTGAAGACGGATCAGTACCTTATTTTAAAAAGCTTGCAGAGTTTACTCGAGAGTTAGATAATACAAGACCAGTAACGCTTGTTCAATCGTCCAAGCCAAAAGATGACAAGGTTGCTCAATTATTTGATATTATTTGCCTCAATCGTTATTACTCCTGGTATGAGGATCCAGGTCATTTAGAGCTTATCGACTTTCAGCTAGAAAAAGAATTGAAGGATTGGTATGCAAAGTATAAACAGCCAATTATCATTACGGAGTATGGAGCGGATGCGATAGCAGGTTTTCATCAAGATCCACCAGTAATGTTTACAGAAGAATATCAATGCGAAATGATAAAGGAATATCATAAGGTGATGGATCGGTTGCCATTTGTCATAGGTGAGCATGTATGGAATTTTGCAGATTTTGCAACAAAACAGGGTGTTACGCGAATTGTTGGTAATAAAAAAGGCGTATTTACAAGGCAAAGACAACCGAAAGCAGCAGCACATATGTTGAGAAAACGGTGGTTAGCTCATCCGAAGGAGTAAGTTTAGAATTTCATTTCATTAAGAAGACTCGGTCCGGACATAGAGTCTTCTTAATGCTTATTATCGATAAAAAATTGTAAAATTAATTACATTTTAAATAGAAATTGTATACACAAATAAATTATTTCGTGATATAATAAATTTATATCTTTTGTGTAGTGTGTTTTTTACCGGAAGCGCTTTCGGTAATTGACAGGATAAATATATTGTTTTGAAATGTCGACTTAAAGTATAGTAGGCGACTTTCGATAAAGGGGAAAATGAAGTTGACAACTATATACGATGTAGCAAAAAAAACCGGCTTTTCTATAACAACAGTGTCAAGGGCTTTAAACAATTACCCCGATGTTAATGAAAAGACAAAGAAGAAAATATTAGAAGCTGTAGAGGAAATGGGATATTTTCCTAATTCTATTGCTCGATCATTAACGACAAAAAAATCTTTTACTTTTGGTGTCATTTTCGTTGAAAACTTAGGAGTAGGAATAAAGCACCCCTTTTTCAGCGGAGTTATAGAAGGTTTTAAGATTAGAGCAGAAAAATTTGGCTATGATTTAATTTTTCTTAATAGATATATTGGTAATGAAGAAAAAAGTTATATAGACCATGCTAATTACCGAGGTGTTGATGGAATAATTGTAGTATGTTCTAACTACGAGGATCCTGAAGTAGTAAAATTAATCGAATCACCATTACCGAGTGTTGTAATCGATATCCATAGTAATAAAACAAATGTTATATACAGTAATAACTGTTATGGTGGTGAATTAGTTATTGATCATTTATATTCTCTTGGTCATAGAAAAATCGCCCACATAGCTGGATTTGATGATACTTATACAGGGCAGGAAAGATTGAAAGGGTATAAGCTAGGCTTAGAGAAATATAGTTTGGGCATAAATGAGTCATATATTGTAAATGGTGGCTACTTCTCATATGAAGGTGGATACCAAGCAATGAATGAGCTACTTAAATTAGAAGAACTTCCAACTGCAGTGTTTGTATCTGGTGACTCCATGGCCTTTGGTGCAATTAAAGCAATTAAGAATGCGGGACTTCGTGTACCTGATGATATATCTATCGTAGGATTTGATGATATTGAATTAGCACAGCATATTACTCCCGCTCTTACGACTATTAGGCAAGATGCTGATCTTATGGGAAAAAAAGCTGCTGACCTACTTATTAACCATATTAATAATAAAGAAGAGGGCTTCTCAGCTGTGATGTTGCCAGTAGAGTTAATAAAAAGGGAATCAACGAAGAAAATTAGTGTTACTCAATAGAAATTTTATAATATTGTGCTTTCATAGTGTAAATGAAAGCACAATAGATTATATTTTTTTTAAAATATTATATTTATAATAGAGAAAACGCTTACAATTCTATTGGAAGTGTAGTATAATAAATCACGAAGTAATTATATTTTTTTACATATTTTCGAAAGCGCTTTGGTATGTATGCGTTTTATCGTATGATAGTTTAAGTTTTTTTTAGAAAAATATAGTATATTAGTTAAATAGTAGAATTTGTAAGCGTTTCATTATGAGTGATTCATCTGTGTTTTCGAAAAAAACATACTATTTTTCATAAAAGTTTTCGAAAGCGCTTTGAATATATGGGCTATATGCCTAAAAAATAATAAAAAAGATGGGGGTATGGAAAGTGAAAAAGTTAGCTTTATTTGTAATTGCAATTGTATGTCTCGGTCTTATTGTGGCTTGTGGTAATGATGATGCAAGTTCAAATGAAAATGGCTCAGGTGATGAGAGTTCAAGTTCTGGCTCTGGTGAAAAACTAGTTATTTGGTCATTTACAGATGAACTTGAAGATCCAATTGAAGTGTTTGAAGAAAGACATGGAGTAGAGATCGAGTTGACGATTATTCCAATAGAAGATTATCCAACTCGTTTACGCCCGGTTTTAGAAAGTGGAACTGGAGCACCAGATATCTTTACTGGTGAGTTAGTGTTTATTAAAGAGTGGGTTGAACAGGATTACTGGGAAGACCTTTCTCAAGCTCCTTATAACGTAGAAGATATTAAAGATGATTTCGTAGACTATGTTTTTGAATTAGGTAGAGATTCTAACGGTGCGATCAAAGCGCTTTCGTGGCAAACGACACCAGGTGGTATTTACTACAGAAGAAGTATAGCTGAAGAAGTTTTAGGAACAGATGATCCAGCTGAGATTGGTGACATGATGTCTACGATGGACGGACTCTTTGATCTTGGTGAACAAATGAAAGCTGCTGGCTATCGTTTATTCCCAGATGAAGGAGCAGTACGTTGGTTTGCACAAGGTCAAGATCCACAGCCGTGGGTGAACGAAAATGATGAGTTAATTATGACAGAAGGACGTTTAAATCACTTTGATTATGCTAAACAGCTTCGTGAAATGGATTTAACAGCGTTTGCTCCTGAATGGTCTCCAGCTTGGTTTGGAGCAATGGATGGTCCTATTAATTACAACGCTGGATGGGATGAAGTCGATGAGAATGCTTCAAATGAAGTAGAAGTGTTTGCTTTTGCACTACCAACATGGGGATTACACAGTGTACTTAAAAATAACACTGATGAAACTGTTGGAGATTGGGCAGTAACTAACGGACCAAACCCATACTTCTGGGGCGGTACTTGGATCGGGATGTATAAGGATTCAGACAATAAAGAACTTGCATGGGAATTTATTAAAATGATGACGCATGACGAAGAATTTTTAACAGATTGGGCTCTAGAAACTGGAGATGTACTATCGTATTTACCAGTTACTGAAGAAATTAAAACAGACTTTAGTGACGACTTCTTAGGTGGACAAAACAACTATACTTTCTTCCTAGAGGAAGCATTATCTATTAACCCTGGTATTGTAACACGATATGACCAGCAAATAGACGGGTTCTTCGGAAGCGCAGTAGGTGATTATGTAGAAGGGGTAAGCACGAAGGAAGATGCACTTCAAGAGTTTTATAATCAAGTAAGAAACGCATACCCGCACATTACAACACCTGATCAATAAAAAGAGTAAATGAAGAAAGGGTGTCTCAGAAGGTCACTAAACCTGATGTGACACCCTGTCCTTCATTTTTTTAATACTACCTCTTGAAAAGAAGGGAGAAAGAAGGCGTTTTATGAAAAAAATAGATTATTACGGATACTTATTTATTCTACCTTTCTTTATCGTGTTTATTACATTTACCATTTATCCGATTATCTTAACGTTTTATTATAGCTTTACAAGCTATTCAGGTATGGGTTCTCCAGAATTTATTGGAATGGACAACTATGCACGTCTAGTAACAGACACATATTTTTATAGAGCTTTTTTTAATACAATCTATATTTGGGGTATCAATTTCTTCTTTCAAATTGCAATTGCCCTTTTACTAGCAGTCTTATTTTCTGATCTCCGTTTAAGGCTAAAAGGATTAGGATTTTTTAGAGCAGTATTTTATTTACCAAATTTAATAACAATTGCTTCTGTAGCATTATTATTTGGAATATTGTTAGGATGGCACCATGGAACTATTAATCACCTTCTATTAGATTTAGGGTTAATCAATCAACCTATTAACTGGTTAAATAATCCTACTACAGCTAGATGGTCTGTCGCTTTAATAGGTGCATGGATGTGGTTTGGACATACTTTCATTATTTTAATGGCAGGTATTTCAGGTATTTCAAGAGACTACTTTGAAGCTGCTTTAATAGATGGTGCTAATCGTTGGCAAACCTTTACAAAGGTTACTATTCCATTGTTAAAACCAATCTTATTATATGTATTAATTACTTCACTTATTGGTGGATTACAAATATTTGACCTTCCAATGTTGATTACAGATGGAATGGGTGCTCCACAAGGCTCGTTGAATACAATGGTTTTATATTTATATAATCAAGCCTTCCGTTTTAATAATTATGGATACGCTGCTGCGGTAGCATATGGGTTGTTCTTGATAACAGTTATGTTCTCTGTAATAACCTTTAAGTCTATGTACCGTAAAAGTGCGAAGGAAGGGTGATAGATATGAATAAAAGAGGGATCGCAAAAATAATCATTTATACGTTTCTGATTCTACTACTAGTTATTAGTTTTATCCCGTTTTATATGATGATTGTGAATGCAACAAGGTCAACACAAGAGATATTACAGCATGGATTTACATTGTTTCCTAGTAATGCGATTATGGATAACTATGAAATTTTAATTAGTTACATGAATTTATGGCGTGGATTTGCAAATAGTTTATTTATTGCTGTATGTGTCACGTTATTAAGTTCCTATTTTTCGGCTTTAACTGCATACGGTTTTGCAGTATATAAATTTAAAGGGAGTAACTTCTTATTTATTACAGTACTAGTATTAATGATGGTTCCTGGTCAGTTAGGTTTAATCGGATTTTTTGACCTAATTAATACGTTAGGATTTTTAGATACGTATGTGCCATTAATTATTCCACCAATTGCATCACCATTTATCGTGTTTTTCTTAAGACAGTTTTTAGTTACAACGATGCACCCTTCTTTGTTAGAAGCGGCAAGAATTGATGGAGCGAGTGAGTTACGAATCTTCCATCAAATCGGTTTTCCAATCATGATGCCAGCTGTTGCAACAATGGCTATCTTTACATTTATTGGTTCTTGGAATAACTACATTCTTCCACTCGTTGTATTATTTAGTCCTGAAAAATACACGTTACCAGTTATGATGGGGGCGTTAAGAGGCTCACAAGTGGCACAAAATTTAGGGGCTATGTATTTAGGTATCGCAATTTCGGTTGTACCAATTATGATTGCATTCTTGTTCTTATCTAAATACATTATTAGCAGTATTTCTGCAGGAGCAGTTAAAGAGTAACAATGAAAAGCCACTCTTGAAAATGGAGTGGCTTTTATCATAACAGAATGTTTACGAGGAGGGAAAACAATGAGAAAAAGTATTCAAGTAATACAAACTTCTAAATACGATACTGGTAAATGGAATAACAAGGGTAATTTTGACTTACTTCAAGGGAAAAGTGATACGGATAATACGATCGATATATATCCAGAGGATGAATATCAAGAATGGTTGGGCTTTGGGGGAGCTTTTACAGAAGCAGCAGCGTATAGCTTATCTAAAGTTTCGAAGGAAAATCAAAAGGAAATTATTTATCATTACTTTAATAAGGAACATGGACTAGGGTATACGTTAGGAAGAACACATATTCATAGCTGTGATTTTTCACTAGAAAATTATACATACGTTGAAGAAAATGATGAAAAATTGCAAACCTTTTCCATTGATCGAGAAAAAAAATTAGTAATCCCTCTTATAAAGGCTGCGATAAAAGAGGCGGGGGAAGAACTAAGCATTCTTTCATCACCATGGAGTCCACCTGCATGGATGAAAACCAATGGAGATATGAATCACGGCGGAAAGCTGAAGGAGAAGTATCGTGACCTTTGGGCTTTATATTATGTGAAATATATTCAGGAAATGAGTAAAGAAGGAATTAATATTTGGGGTGTATCTGTACAAAATGAACCAGAAGCGACCCAAGTATGGGATTCATGTAGATATACCGCTGAAGAAGAACGTGATTTTGTTAAATTCCATTTAGGGCCAACACTTGAAAAACACGGTTTTGATAACAAAAAAATTGTTATATGGGATCATAATCGAGACTTAATGGTCGAGCGTGCGGAAAAGATACTATCTGATCCTGAAGCGGCAAAATATATTTGGGGTGTAGGAAATCATTGGTATGTTTCAGAGGAATTTGAGAATCTATCGAAAGTTCATGAAATGTTCCCAAATAAACACCTCATCTTTACTGAAGGTTGTATAGAAGGAGGCGTACAATTAGGAGCTTGGCATACAGGAGAACGGTATGCAAGAAATATCATAGGAGATATGAATAATTGGCTAGAAGCTTTCCTAGATTGGAATATAGTCTTGGATGAAAAGGGCGGCCCAAACCATGTTGGGAATTATTGTGATTCCCCAGTTATCGTTGATACAAATGAGGATGTCGTTCACTATAATAGTTCATTTTATTATATTGGTCACTTTAGTAAATATATTAAACCGGGTGCAAAACGAATAGCAACTAATTCAAAGATAGAGACGTTATCGTACACTGCATTTAAAAATAGTGATGGAAGTATTGCATTAGTAGTCTTAAATGAAACAGAGCAGGATATCCCTTATACATTGCAAATAGAAGGGAAATATATCAACTTAATATCAACTAAAAGATCCATTAATACTATATTAATTTAATAGAAATATAAAAAAAGTGTCTCAAGGACTACCGGTGTCTTTGGACACTTTTTATTTTTTGATAAAATAATCCATATTTTTATAAAATATGTCATAAAATGTTGAAAGAATATTTAGATAATTTTGCTAGAAATGATTGACAGAAATTTAAAGTGAATATATAATTCTAATCGAAAGCGCTTTCAATTTCGGTGTTTTCTCCCACTTTTTACATCATTATTCACCATTTCAAATACTTCCACAAACCTCAACATTGAAATGAGTGAGTGAGTCTACCAACATTTATTACTTTTTATAAACCCTATACCTGTATGAAAGACTTTAATCAATATTGTTATCGTTTCATATTTAGTATAAATGTAAGAGTTCTATTCTATCATTCGTCAAAATAATGTAAGCGTTTACACATTTTGTCGAAAGCGCTTTGGGTAATGAAGGGGGTGATATTTTTCCTATCTATTATTGTTTTATTTATTGCATTCTATTAAAAAACGGAGGTGTAATTATGAGGAAAAAACTTGTAAGTATTTTGCTAATTATTTTATTATTAATACCTAATTTTGGCTTTTCTGTTAGTGCTAACGGAGAAGATCAAGAAACATTTGATACGCTATATTTAATAGGTGGTAACGTCGATAGAGTACTGTCGCCACAAGCGGGTAATGAGTCAACATTTGACATAATACCGGAATCTGGTGATAGCATCACCTATATTATTGAGAACGTAACCGGTTCCTATGACGGCTCAGGAATCGCAGTTGGAGAACTGTTTTTAAATGGATTAGCTGTCGGCATAGGGATTGATGCGAGAGTGTCCTATGACTTTAACGGTGACGGCAATTGGGACCGAACTGAAGAGATGGATATGATGCCTACCGATGGAAATACAACGTCTGAAACGTACGAAAAGTTTACTAGAAACTTGACCCACCAAGTTACAGGGCAAGAATATCAAGATTTCAATTCAGGCGCCATAAAAATAGAAATTTGGATGCGCTTTGGATCTAGTGAAGCTGAAGTAAAAGTCAATGCTCCAGAAGAAGCTTCAAAAATAACACTCCCTTATAGCTTAGTAGTTGGTGAGCAAAGCGAACCGGGAGATCCTGAAGATCCAGTAGATCCAGAGGACCCGGCACCTCCTACAAATAATATGATTAAAAATGGTGACTTTTCTAATGGTACTGAACATTGGGGGACATGGGATGGTGAAGGTGGCGTTTCAACTTTCACTGTAGAGAATGAAGTAGCCGAAATGTACATTCAAAACATTGCCGGAATGCATCCAGAGTGGGGAGTACCAATTAGTTGGTCAACACAATTATTTCAAGAAGGAATACAATTAGAGGGTGGTAAAGTATACGAACTTAGCTTCACGAGTTGGTCAACTATCGATCGCCCAATAGTAGTAGAGTTCGATGGTCTGCCTGGAAGACCAAGTTCTATTTTTCATCTAAGCAACGAAGCAGAAACGTTTAAGCATGAATTTGAATTGCAGCAAAGTGCACAAATGGATTTTAAGTTTTTGTTAGGATATGTAGTTGATGGTGATGTAGATACAAACAACACACCTCATCGTGTTTATTTCGATAATATTGTGCTTAAAGAAGTGGATAGCTTTGAACAACCACCACAACCAGACCGCGAGTGGGAGCTAGTTTGGAGCGATGAATTTGAAGGAAATGAATTAGACACGACAAAGTGGAATTATGATATTGGTAATGGCTTTTATTCTGGTTCTGAATGGATTCCAGGATGGGGAAATAACGAAAAGCAATACTACACTGAGGAAAATATAAGTGTAGAAGACGGTTACCTAGTTATCGAGGCTAGAGAGCTTGATGAACCAATTACGGATCAACATGGAACTTACCAATTTACTTCTGGAAAGATAACGACAGAAAACTTATTCAGCCAAGCTTATGGTAGATTTGAGGCTAGAATGAAGCTTCCAGAAGGTCAGGGCTATTGGCCAGCATTTTGGATGATGCCACAAGACGATGTATATGGTGGCTGGGCAGCATCAGGAGAAATAGACATTATGGAAAATAGGGGATCAGAAACGGACAGAGTTGGTGCTGCAATTCATTATGGTGGTGTTTGGCCACGTAACACTCATTCAGGAGGAAGCTATAGATTCCCAGAAGGTCAATCTACAACAGACTTTAATACGTATAGTATTGAATGGGAGCCAGGAGAAATCCGTTGGTATGTAAATGATGATTTATATACAACGTTAAATGATTGGCATAGTGAAAATGGCGAGTACCCTGCACCATTTGACCAAGAATTCTTTATGATTCTGAATTTGGCTGTCGGTGGCTGGTATGGTGGAGATCCAGATGAAACAACGGAGTTCCCAGGACAAGTAGTTGTCGATTATGTAAGAGTGTATGAAGAAGTAGGGGCGGATTATCCAGACCCAACACCTCCAGGTGATGGTAACGGTGAAGACCCAGGTCAAGATCCAGGTGATGGAAACCAGCCAGGAAATGGATCTGGGGGATGGGTAGAAATTGGAGAGAATTTAATTGTAGATGGTACCTTTGACAATACAACAGAGTTTGGAAACCCAGATAACCTATTACTTTGGAATGTTCATAATCAAGGCCTTTATGATGCATGGGCAGGCTTAGCGAATTTCTCCGTGGAAAAAGGACAAGTAAAGGCTGGGATTCAGCAAGTTGGTTGGGAATGGTGGCACATTCAATTGTTCCAAGATGTAGAAGTACCAAGCGGAACATATAAAATAGTGTTTGATATGATGTCAGAACGTAATCGTAATGTGAATGTGGAGCTAGTTGGTTCAGGAACAGGTATTCATCAGTTCGAGATAGGAAATACGATGGAAACATATGAGGCTATAATTGATGTAGATGCAAATGGTGAGTATAGCCTCATGTTTGGATTAGGAAGAGAGCAAGGTCAACCTGAACTTTCTGTTCCATATAATATTTTTATTGATAATATAAAGCTAGTTGAAGTAGAAGAAGGAGAGCAAGAAGATCCTGGAAATGGTAACGGCGAGGAACCAGGAGATGGTAATGGTGGAGATCCTGGAGATGGCGAACAGCCAGGCGATGGTTCTGGACAATGGAGTGAAATTGGAGGAAACTTGATCAATGACGGAACTTTTGAAACAACTACACAATTTGGCGACCCTGATAACCTACTCTTATGGAATGTTCATAATCAAGGCTTATATGATGCGTGGGCAGGTTTAGCAAACTTCTCAGTTGTCAATGAACAAGTTAGAGCATCCATTCAGCAAGTTGGATGGGAGTGGTGGCACATCCAATTGTTCCAAGATGTAGAAGTACCTAGTGGAACATATAAAATAGCATTTGATATGATGTCAGAGCGTGATAGAAATGTAAATGTTGAGCTTGTACGGTCTGGAACGGGAATACACACATTCCAAGTCGGTAATACAATGGAAACGTATGAAGTGATTGTTGATGTCAATGCTAGTGGAGATTACAGCTTAATGTTTGGGTTGGGAAGATCACAGGGAGACCCTGAATTAACTGTACCTTATAATATTTTCATTGATAATATCCGATTAGTAGAAGTCGTGGAAAACGGTGAACCAGGAGATGGTGAACCAGGAGATGGTGAACCAGGAGATGGCGAACCAGGAGATGGTGAACCAGGAGATGGCGAACCAGGAGATGGCGAACCAGGAGACGGCGAACCAGGAGATGGCGAACCAGGAGACGGCGAACCAGGAGATGGCGAACCAGGAGATGGTGAACCAGGAGATGGCGAACCAGGAGATGGTGAACCAGGAGATGGTGAACCAGGAGACGGCGAACCAGGAGACGGTGAACCAGGAGACGGTGAACCAGGAGATGGTGAACCAGGAGATGGCGAACCAGGAGACGGTGAACCGGGAGACACTGATGAGTTACAGCAAAGAATAAACGAATTAATGGAGTTAATTGCAGAGCTTCAGGCTAGAATAGCTGATTTAGAGGGTAGCTCTGAAATTGCTGACCTTGAAAATAGATTGTCAGAAATAGAAGGTCTATTAGAAGAGCTTAAATCGAATTTTAATGAATTGGAAGAGTATGTTTCTCACTTAGAAGCGTTAATCAAAGATTTGAAAGATGAAATTGCAGCATTAAAAGCACAGCTAGAGGATCTACCAGAAGCACCAGGAGCACCTGAAGAAGAGGATGATGACAAGGACGGTCCTGCTAGTAAAGAAGAGAAGGATGCAAATGATTCTCCTAAAAATGATGAATCCAAAGACGGTGCTGAGCTACCTAACACAGCGACAAATGTATATAACTTGTTAATAGTAGGGTTCTTGTTACTATTACTAGGTAGTATAATAGCTTATCAAAAGAGAAAATCATTTACTGTTTAAATAGAAAAACTCCCTTCTCTTATAAGAGAAGGGAGTTTTTCTAATATAATTATTGCTTATTTTTATAAAGGTGCATCGTAATTGGAGCAAAAATGATGAATAGCAAAAATGAAGCAAATAATACCCAAGCTATTTCTTCTACTGCGACTGTGCCGTGCATGAGTCCTCGTGTAGCTGTTACAACTAATGAGATTGGATTTACATCAACGAATGCTTCTAACCAAGAAGGTAACGTTCTAGGATCAACAAATACATTGCTGACAAAAGTAAGTGGGAATAATACTAGCATGCTTACACCCATCAAAGACTTTTCAGTTCTTAGTATTAAGCCTAATGTCGTCCATATCCATGATAAGCTAAAGGAAAATAAAACAAGTAGCCCGACTGCTGCAATCAAACCGATAGTTCCACCATCAGGGCGGAAACCCATAATAAGCCCTAAAACAATCATAATAGTTGACGCAATAGTATAGCGTACAGTATCTACAAGTAACATACCAACAAGAACGGATGGACGCCAAATAGGTAAGGACCTGAAGCGGTCGAATATTCCTTTTCTAATATCATTATTTAATTCAAGACCTGTATACATCGTAATCGTTACTACAGTCATAGCAAGTATGCCAGGGAGTAGGAACTGTAAATAGTCAGCAGTAGAACCCGCAATCGCACCACCAAATAAATAAGTAAACATAAGTAAAAACATGATTGGAAAGGCAGTAACATCAAGTAATTGTTCCGGTACATATTTTATTTTTAGTAGTGCTCTCCATCCGATTGTAAAAGAAGTACGAAGGGCATTAGGCCTTTTAGGACGAACGCTGCTTGCTAACGAGTTATGTATCTTTTCGTCTAAATAGGGATCTACTTCAGCTGACTTTTGTTGCATGCTCATCTTTATCTTGCCTCCTTTTGTGAAGAACTACTTTCGTCACGTTTACCTTGGCTAGAGCCACTGGTAAGAGATAGAAAAACCTCATCAAGACTCGGTTGACCTAGTGAAAATTCTGTTATTTCTATACCATTTCTTAATAAATGAGAAAGAGCATCTGCAACGTATGTTGTATTAGATACTTGGGCAGAAATTAAATGTTTTTCAGAAGGTAAGTGAATAGGGACGTTTAACTTTTCTGCAATTAATTCACCTGCAAGTGCTCTTTGCGCTGGATCAAGTAGCCTAATATTAAGAGTCCCAGTACCGATAGATGCTTTTAACTCGCTGCTTGTTCCTTCAGCAATGATTTTTCCCTCGTCAATGACAGCTATTCGGTCGGCAAGTTGATCAGCTTCATCTAAATATTGTGTTGTTAATAAAACAGTTGTTCCAGCATTTACGAGTGAACGTATAATAGACCAAACTTGATTTCTACTTCTTGGATCAAGACCAGTAGTTGGTTCATCAAGAAATAATAACTCAGGAGTGACTACAATACTTGCTGCAATATCTAACCTTCTTCGCATGCCACCAGAATATTTTTTCACTTGTCGTTTTGCAGCATCCTTTAGACTAAATGCCTCTAAAAGCTCATGTGCGCGTTTTTTTGCTTCCTTTCTAGAAAAACCTAGTAATCTACCAATCAAAACTAAGTTTTCCATACCGGTTAAATCCTCATCCACTGATGCAAATTGCCCAGTTAAGCTTACACGACTTCTCACTTCATCAGCTTCTTTTTGAAGATCAAAACCGAGAACTTTTACTGAACCAGCGTCTGGTTGGAGTAATGTTGCAAGCATTCGTACTGTCGTAGTTTTACCGGCCCCATTAGGTCCAAGAAATCCGTAGACAGTACCTTTTTTAACTCGTAGATCTACACCATCAACAGCTATGTTGTTACGAAAACTCTTAATTAGACCTTTAGCAACAATGGCATACGATTCATCAAGTTGCGTTTCTTTCATGTAACCCACCTCAGCTTTTAAGTATTTTCTATGAAATGTATCTCCGTTAATGTAAGCATATGCATAAAAAACATATTACTTATAAATTAAATGATTAAGAGACGGATTTCATCACTCGTTCGTCTGAATTAGTATAAGGATTCAGTTGTAAAGTGAGTCCTACTTCAGGTGGAAAAGGACTATTCAATTGTAGAATATGAAAGGGATTATCGTAAAAGATCCAAAACATTGAAGGTAATTATATGTAAATGTAGCAACACCTATTTCTTTTTCTATATCTCCTGTTAAAATGGAACAAGTATTACGAATTAGAAAGAGGTGTTTTTTTATGTTCTGGGAACCGCTTATTATTTTTATTGCACAATTATTATTTGTCCCTATCTTAACTTTACGTACGATCATGATGGTAAAAGGGTTAAAGGGTAAAGCAGCAGGAATGGGTGTGCTTGAGGGAGTTATTTATGTAGTTGCAATTGGAATTGTGCTTAGTGATTTATCGAACTATTATAATATGGCAGCCTATGCCTTAGGGTTTGGTGCTGGTTTATATATAGGTGCATTGATTGAAGAAAAGCTAGCTATTGGTTATGTCACTATTGAGGCAAATATACCGAAGAAAAACGAAGCCTTGATTGAAAAATTGAGGGAAGTAGGGTTTAGTGTATCTACATCATCTGTTGATGGAATATCTACAACAAGATATTTACTTTATTGTACGGCGAGAAGAGATAGAGAAAAGGAATTTTATCGAATCATTGATGAGTATGAAGATAAAGCTTTTGTTGCTTCTTATGAGCCACGGAATTTTAAAGGTGGTTATATCACAAAAGGGATGAAGCAAAGACGTGAGCTCTTTTTAAAAAAGAAGCGAGGAAAAAAATCGGCATGAAAATGAAGAGTACCAAGAGGGTAAAGCCTTTTGGTACTCTTCTATAAAGTGGGGAGTTATGTAATTGGCATAGGAAATTGTGGAACACGTAGTTTTGAGAACGGCACTATATTTCTTCAAAGCAGCTTTAGTTGTTCTTTATTATTCCTCGTACGTTTGATCAAACTGTTGGGCTAAACTAGTATCAAGAGCAGTGAGTCCTTTTGCTCTCCAAGATGTTAATCTAACTTTTATTAACTTATAATCGATAGATATAAATGGATGATGGTTTGCTTCTTCTGAGATGCGAGCTATTTTTTGTACAAAGGCAATGCCATCTAAGTACTCTTTGAAACGGTAGCTCTTTTCTATCCACTTTTTATCCACAAGCTTCCACCCCTTATTTATAGATAAAAAATGTTCGATTTCCTTTTCTGTTAATTGATCCATATCATGTTCCTCCCAGCGTTTTAAAATTCCTAATTTTAGTTTAAAGCGTTATTATATGCTACGCAATCTGTATTTTTAATTGATAAGGTAATGTAATGAATGTGTGCGCATATGCCCTTAAGTAAATAAAAGGTACGATGGAGCCGCGTCATCCCCCCTTGAACAAAAAGCCATTAATTGCTTTTACAATCAAAGTCAAAGTATATTTCTTGACTTCAAACTATATCGATACTAAAATGCATTAAACTAAAATGTCTCAAGGAGATGAATAGGAATGGAAAAAAGTAACGATGTAAGCTGCGCTATAAATAGTCCGAAAATACAAAAAGATAGCTTAGTAAATAAGCCAAAAGAAATTTCTGAGGATGGAACATTTAAGAGACAAACAAATCGCTTTACTACTCCATTTGGAGAAGGGGAAGGTGAGCTACCTATTGAAGAGGGACGTTATCGACTATTATGGTCCCAAGCATGCCCGTGGGCTCACCGAGCAGTAATCGTAAGGAAAATACTCGGACTTGAAGAAGTAATTAGCCTTGGTACAGCTAGTCCAATGCGTCCGAAGATTGATCGTGTTGACTGGGAGTTCTCTTTAGACAAAGGAGACAGGGATCCTGTTTTAGATATTCAATACGTAAGTGAAGTGTATGTAAATGCAGATCAAAATTACTCTGGACGTCCTACAGTACCAGTCATGGTAGATGTAAAAACAAAGAAGGCAGTGAACAACGATTATTTTAAACTAACAAACTACTTTGAGACTGTTTGGCAAAGATATCATAAACATGGTGCACCTGATCTTTATCCAAAAAATTTACGCTCAGATATTGATGCAATGAATGACAGTATTTTTCATAACGTAAATAATGCTGTTTATCAATGTGGCTTTGCTCATTCACAGGAAGCATATGAGGAATCCTTTAATCGTCTTTTTGCTAAACTAGAAGAATTGGAACAGCATTTATCAACAAACCGTTTTTTATTTGGGGATTACATCACTGATTCGGATGTTCGTCTCTATACGACTTTAGTACGTTTTGACGTGGCTTACTATAATGGTTTTAATACAAATCTCAAGTTAATCAAGGAGTATCCAAATTTATGGGGCTACGTTCGTGATTTATATGATACACCAGGTTTTGGCGATACGACAGACTTTGATGCAATAAAAAGGCATTACCACTTATCTATTACGATAAATCCAGATAAAACAGAGGTTAGCATTCTTCCTAAAGGTCCTGATTTGTCTGTATGGGATTTACCACATGAGCGAGAAAAGTTAAGTGAAAAAGAAGAAAAATTTATCGTTAGGAGTTAAATATGATAATACGAGATGCTTTCAAAGAGGAGATCCTTTTCATTCGTAAACAAAGAGTATTAGCATATGAAGAACATGCATCATTGATTTCAGAAAATCATTGGCTAGAACTTAAACAGGCAATCTCATCACAATCTGACGTTCAACCTGGAGTAGATTTAATTGTAGCCGTCATAAATGAAAAAATAGTTGGTAGTGTTGCACTTTTTCCAGCGAAGATCGATGCGTATGAAGGGTTCGTAGAAAAACTAGATTATCCTGAAATTAGAATGCTAGCTGTTTCTTCAGAAGCGAGAGGGAAAGGGGTAGCAGCAGCTTTAGTGAAAGAGTGTATTCATCGTGCGCGAAGAAGAGGATATAGTGAGATTGGCTTGCACACCGCCGATTTTATGAAAGGTGCGTTAAAACTATATGAAAAACTTGGCTTTAAGAGGTTACCAGAATATGATTTTGAACCAGCTGATGATGGGATCATTGTAAAGGCTTTTAAATTATCTTTATAAGAATGGGATTGGTTTTTACCTGTATCCTAGCAATCTACTGATAGTACCAGAAATACCACAGAGTAATAGAATGGAAAAATTATGAAAAAAGTGTAGAGGCAATGAAGTAGAAACGATACAATGATAGGAGAAATTGTTGCTAAAAAAAAGCCCGATGATATGCAGCATTAGTAGAAGTAATTATAATACAAATTATTAGAAAAGAGAGAGAGACATGGACTTAAAAGATGAAAATGTAGTAACGAAAGAAAATGTAGATAGTGAGAGAGAGCCTCAGTTACCTTTAGGCTGGGGGAAGTATATTTTATTCTTTTTAACTTTTTTTGGTTTTACAATTGTGTTAGGGATTATCGTTGGTATTATTTTTGCTATTATCGATTATGCCAATGGAAGTAATTTGCTAGAAGAAGGTATTACTTATTATCTTCTTTTAGAAGGAATAGCAATTGTGCTTGCGATTCTGATATTTAAAAGTGTACGCAATTTTTTAAAGGGTGCCTTTTCCTTTAAGCCTTTAAAGCAGGGGAAAACATATTTATTTTTATTAGCGGCGTTCGTGATCAACTTCGTTGCTCAATTTTTAATAATGAATGTATTTCAACTCGAAGACGGTACCGGCCAAGTGGATACATTCGCACTTGGTGACATTTCCTTTCATTGGCTAAATATATTCTTCCTTTATTTAGGGTTTACTATCGTTACACCTATAAAAGAGGAAATATTGTACCGAGGACTATTACACGGTTTTCTAGCTAGAAGATATCATTTTTTAATTGGGCTTGTCGTGTCATCTGTGATTTTTGGGTTACTTCATACAGGCCATGTATTTAGTGCAACAATATCAGGGGTCATTATGGTGTTATTGTATAGATTTAGCCAATCACTGATAATACCGATATTGTTCCATATACTGTGGAATATGTATGCTGTTACTGGATTGTTATTATACGTGAACAACTTATAATTGGTCCATATGAAAGAAGATCCAATAGGGGATTTAGTGTATATCATCAACACTAATTCTTCCTGTTGGATCTTTTTTCTTTAAGAGAGAAGAAATTTGGCAGTGGAATTTTATCGCCGTGCGTACTAGCGAGAAGAGCACTCACTAGTACTTTAAGAGCTACGGCGAAATTTCACTGCTTCTAAGAAAAGACTAAAAAGGAGCTTCACCAAGCTCGTTTTTAGTTTTTCTTAAAAGATAATGTCTAAAAATAGTAGTATAATAAATGAGAATAAACGGATTGTCGGAAAAGAGTGAGAAGGGAGAGAAATGATGAGATCGTTTTGGTTATGGCTAATATTATTAATTATAGCTTGGCTATTTGCACTTACATACTCAACAACTAATTTATTTGAAATGCCTCTACGACTAATTTCGTGTACGATATTTTTCGCTTTGTTTTTCCTCTCTCCTCTTTTTGATAAAAAAGAAAATGTGTATACGATTATACTAGCTATCGCATCACTATTTACGATTATTTCGTTATGGCCAATGAAGGGACAATCGCCTAACCCATATACAATTATTGTTTTCTCTATTATTGCAGGGAACGCGGTACAGCGCCTTAAGTCGTTTCAAGCTTTAATTATAGGAGCTATCTTGTTCATAGGGTTAATCATTCCACACTTTTTTCACTATCCAACATATCCACTCCTCTATATTATGTTATATACGGCTTTAGTAACGATTGGATTAACAGCCTATAAGATGACATTAACGAACGAAGAAGTCTTACAAGAAAAAAATGAAGCGTTGTTAAGTGAATATCGAAGACTAAAGAGACGGATAGCTTCTGATGAGAAGGATGCTCGTCAGGAAGAGCGAGCAGAAATAGCTCGGGAAATTCATGATTCCGTTGGTCATAGACTGACTGCTCTGTTAATGCAGTTGGAAGTGTTTCGTATGCAAGCTCAATCGGAAGAAAAAGAAAAAATACAAGAGCTAAAGCTTCTTGCTAAAGAGAGCTTAGAAGAAACAAGAAATGCAGTTAAAACGTTAAAGCATGAGGATGTAGGAGGGTTAACTGCAATTATTAACCTAATTAGAAGGCTTGAGGCAGAAAGCTTTATAAAAGTGAATTTTTCTATTAGACATGGTGCACTGTCTGTACCACTTAGAAATGAGCAAGCGGTTGCTGTTTATCGTGCTGTTCAGGAAGCATTAACGAATATGATGAGGCATAGTCGATCACGTCATGTCGATATTGTATTTGAAGCGCCTGCTGGTAGCGTATTTCGTTTTGAAGTTTCTAATCCAACTACGGAAAAAACAGAATTGCACGAAGGATTTGGTTTAACGTCAATGCGGGAGAGAATTGAACAAGCAGGTGGAAACTTAGAGATAAATGTATATAAAGATGTTTTTCTAGTAAGGGGAACCTTTCCATTGCTCGATAAAGAGAGGTGATAACATGATTCACATATTATTGGCTGAAGATCAAGGAATGGTGCGACACGGTTTAAAAATGATGATAGAAACTGACACAGAGTTCAAAGTAACTGGGGAAGCAAGTAATGGGAAAGAGGCAGTGATGCTCTGTGAGCAGCATCGTTATGATTTAATCATTTTAGATATTCGTATGCCTGTGATGGATGGATTAGAGGCAGCAAGGTTGATTCGATCTAGGTGGCCCGACATGAAAGTTTTCATACTCACTACCTTTAATGATGATAATTATGCCCTTGAGGCACTTAAAAGTGGAGCTTGTGGTTATATGCTTAAGGATGCCGAACCAGAAGAATTGATTCGCTCTATACGTAGCTGCTTAGCAGGCGGTTTATCGTTGCAAGATCATGTAGCGGCAAAGGTAATGCCTCGACTAATTAAGCAATCGACAGAGGAAGTGAAGGTAGATCCATCCCTTACCCCTCGTGAGCTAGATATTATTAGAAAAATCGGAGAAGGACGAAGCAACAAGGAGATTGCTATGCAATTATCTCTATCAGTAGGCACGGTCAAAAATCACATTAGTATCATCTTGGATAAGCTAGAACTACGTGATCGAACGCAAATCGCAATTTATGCGATTAAACATCATGTCGTTTAGTGAACTAATATTGAAACATAAAAATGACTAAAGTCATGGTAAAACTAAAAACTAGTGACTGAAGACAGTGGGAGCACTGTCTTTTTCTATGTATACTCAATGCAGAACGAGCAAGAGGGTTATTTTATTGCATTCGTTTTTAATAAGGAGGTAAATGAAGATGCTTGAAACGGAAGAGCTACGCAAAGTGTTTAAAGGGAAAACGGCTGTCGATGGAGTTAACCTGTATATGGACAAAGGCGAATCAATCGGTCTATTAGGACCAAACGGTGCGGGGAAATCAACAACGATATCTATGATCTCATCTTTAGTAAAACCAACTTCAGGAGATGTTAGGTTACATGAAAAAAGTGTCATTAAAGAACCGAGTCGTATACGTAGAGTATTAGGAGTTGTTCCACAAGAGATAGCATTATATGAAGAACTAACAGCCTATGAAAATCTAAAGTTCTTTGGGCGAATTTACGGGTTAAAAAGTAAAAGCTTAGAAAAGAAAATAGAAGAAGTGCTGTATCTAGTAGGATTAGAAGAGCGTAAAGACGATATTATAAAAACATATTCGGGTGGTATGCAGAGACGTATTAATATTGCTGCTGCTATGCTTCATGACCCGGAGATTCTAATCATGGATGAACCGACTGTAGGGATTGATCCGCAATCTAGGAGTCATATTTTAGACATGGTGAGGGATTTAAATCAGAAAAAAGGAATGACCGTTTTATATACTAGTCATTATATGGAAGAAGTAGAGAGATTATGTGATCGTGTCTACATTATGGACCATGGTAGGGTTATAGCTTCGGGGACGAAGGACGAACTAAAAAGTATTTTATCTGGAGAAGAAACGATACTAATAGATTTTGACAGACAGTATAAAGCACTTTTTCTAGAGTTGCAGTCACATCATAGTATTCTTCAAGCGATTGAAACAGATAAAGGAATAAAGCTAATTGTACCTAAAGGGAGTAACTTACTAAGTACAATCTTTCAAATTGCTGAAAAACATCAAGCTAAAATATTAAATGTAAATGTACAAGTCCCAACGTTAGAGGATGTATTTTTACATTTAACTGGTCGTAAGTTGAGAGATTAGGAGGTTAGATGATGAATAACTTTTTAATAAAAGACATCCTAGTTATTGTTCGTGAGCGTTCCGAGTTGTTCATTCTCTTACTTATGCCATTTATCCTAATTGGAATATTAGGATTTGCACTACGTGGTGTACTAGGAGGAGAGATAACGGCACTACAAATGACAGTAGCCATTGTTCAAGAGGATGTTGAACAAGATGGTATGAAGCAATTTGCTGAGGAGATTTCAGAACGACAACTGCCAGTAGAGATAACGAATGAATTACAGGCAATAGCAGATGAAGTGAGCCCTATTCAGTTAGTGAATAGTGTACTCGAAGAAGAAACACTAAAAGAAATGATTGCAGTTGAAGAAATGCAAGCGGAAGAAGCGGAAGCTGCACTTATTAATGGTGATGTTATTGCGACACTTACTGTTCCTGAAAATTTCACTTACGATACTCTAAGAAAAATGATATTTGAGGAGGGGGAAGGAAGTGAATTAAAAATAACAGTAAATGAGTTTGGCTCCCTTCGTGCGAGTATTTTTGAGGATATCATTACTGGGGTTGCAAGGAGTCTTAATTTAGAGACTGCAATTGCTCAAGCATCTGGTGAACCAGTACCATTCCTTATAGAAAACAGAGAATTAGGTGGAATTGAGACAATCAACGCCAAAGAACCGGTGACGTCGTTTCAATATTACACGATAGCAATGGCAGTAATGTTTGTTTTATATGTTGCCTCGACGATTTCAAGTAAAGCATATGTGGAAAAGCAGCAGCACGTATTTAACAGAATTCTATTATCAGGTACTGCGCCAATCGCTTACTTAGGTAGTAAATCTATCTCGGCAAGTGTGCTTGCATTTATTCAACTTAGTATACTTTTTAGTTTATCTACATTATTGTTTCAACCATTTGAATTAGACCTTCAATTTTGGTTAGGAATGGTTGTTATTACAGCTATGTTGGCACTATGTATTGGTGCTATTGCTGCGTTTTTAACAGCTTTAACGATAAAATTTAATAGTGAATCGGTTTCTAGCTTTTTTTCGGGAGGGGCAGTCTCAATTTTAGCTTTTGTAGGAGGGAGCTTTATACCTACATCAGAAATATCGCCACTACTTTCATCGATAGGGTCATGGACGCCAAACGGTGCAGCTTTAAATGTTTATCTCACTTGGATGCAGGGGTTCGAATGGGCAGCATTACTTTCTCCTCTTGTATTATTAGCTGTACAGTCAATTGTTTTCTTCCTTGTTAGTATCATCATTTTTCCAAAAAGGAGGGCGGTCTCCTAATGAAATCCGTATTTTTGCTTCAGTGGCAACGATTTCGTAGATCTCCAATATTAGTTGTATCATTTTTTGTTTTAACTGTCGTTTTTGTATTTTTTTTGGCAGGTTCAGCACCAGGAAGTCAAATGACAATATATACGTATGCTGTTCATTCGTTAGGCGAGGAAGAGCGTGATCAATGGTTGTCGTTATTGAATGAATCCGACATTTATGAATTCAAACTGGTAGAGGAATCAGAGGCAAGAAGGGCTGTTACTGATAGAGATATAAATGTAGCTGTGCAATTAATGGAAGATGATTATCGTTTTTTAATAGCTACTGATGATCCTAATAGACATCTCATAGAAGGCCATGTCAATCAAGTTTTTTCCGAGGAATTAAGGTTAAGAGAGGTAGAGGAGTTAGGGGCTGAAAGTACCTTTCGCCAAGAGGTAGAGAAGCTTCAAGATGAACCTGTTCTTAATGTTGAAACATCCCTTTTAGGTGGGGGAGAAGGCTCCTTTCAAGATGATGAGCGGCTACAAGTTTTAGTAGGGATGACATTGTATTTTGCTGGGTTTACGATCATGTTTTGTTTAGTAAATGTATCTGAAGAGAAAAGAGCCGGTACGTGGAACAGATTGATTGTCTCTCCTTTAAGGAAATGGCAAATTTACATTGGTCACCTTTTGTATTGCTTTATGATCGGCTATGCACAGATTTTAGCAGTTTTTCTTCTTTTTAAATATGTACTAGGGTTTGATATGGGTGATCGCTTTGGTACGGTGTTATTCGTGATTGGATGCTATGTATTTGCTATCGTAGCGTTAGGAATGCTTCTCATTGGGATAGTAAAAACGACGCAACAGCTCCAAGCGATTATTCCGATTGTGTCTACATCGATGGCAATGCTCGGAGGAGCATTTTGGCCAATAGAAATCGTAACCAATGAAATAATGCTGATGCTATCTAAAGGAATGCCGATATTATATGGAATTGAAGCGGTTAAAGGAGCTGCGATGTATGATAGAGGAGTATTCCAGTTATTAGAACCAATTTCTATCATGTTGTTATTTGGCGTCGTTTGCATGGGAGTAGGAATTAATCTGATGGAGCGCAGGTAAGGGGTATCGTATAATATTCTTTAGGGGGAGCGAATAAAAAGTTTGGAGGAAAAGAGATGAATAAGGATCTCATCGTTGTCATTACTGGAGCTAATTCAGGTATTGGAAAAAAAGCAGCGCTAACATTTGCTAAAGAAGGATATTCAGTTGTTATGGCATGTCGTAACTTGGAAAAGAGTAAGGAAGTATTTGAAGAAATACTGGCTGAGACGAAAAATGAACGAGTAACGCTTATGGAGCTTGATGTATCTTCATTTGATTCTATCAAATTATTTTGTAGTCACTTTAAAAAGCAATACGAAAAACTAGATATTCTTATTCATAATGCTGCATATTTTAACCACGGTTCGCCTTACCAATTAAGTGCCGACAATATTGAATTAACTTATGCTACAAATGTATTTGGTCCTTATTTACTTACTGTACTTTTATTAGATCACTTAAAGAGATCTGAAGATGCTAGAATACTCCATGCAAGTAGTAATATTGTTAAGCATTTTTTTGACGAGAAGAAAGAACTAGCTCTATATAATTTACTAGAAGAGAAAAAGAAACACAGTGTATATGAGATGTATTGCAATTCAAAGATGGCATTGGTCATACTAACTTTTAAAATGGCAGAAGAACTAAAAAAAGAAAATATTATGGTAAATGCAATTCAAATAAATGGAGCAAAAATGTCGAAGGAAACGCTTCAAAAAGTCACGTTTGGCTGGAGAATGATTGCAAGAGTTCAAAATCTATTTTTTCCACCGACTTCTTATATATCAGATAGCTACTTTCACATATGTACTTCTGAGAAGCTTCATGGTGTTACTGGACAGCTTATAAATGATAAACGAGAGATAATGGAGCCAGCCTCTATAAATCCGAGCTTGAAGGAACAAATAAAACAATTAAAGAGATCCGATGTTTATCCAATATATGCTACAAAACGAGAAACACAACAATTGGTTTGGGATCTCTGTTCTTCATTAACAGGGCGAACGATATCAGGAGAGATAAAGGAAGAAAAGAGGCCCTCCCATATTTTATAGAATAACTTTGAAACCACTACCCTAGAAGCACATAGCTTAAAGGTTGACTCAAAAGTAAAAAATATTGAGTCAACCTTTTTCCTTTTAAACTGTCCCCATACGATCTCTAAATCTTTTTGGCGTAGTCCCGGTCACTTTCTTAAATACTTTTGTAAAGTAGCTTTGATCAGGAAAATTGAGCCACGTAAAAATATCAGAAATTGAGTATGTTGATAATAGTAATAAATTCTTTGCTTCATCTATTTTAGTTTGTTGTATATATTCACTAAGAGAGATGCCGACCTCTTTTTTAAAGAGCACAGATAAGTATGAAGGATTTAAATTAACTTCGTGTGCTAAATGAGCTAATGTGATATCTTCGTATAAATATTGATGGATATAATGAATACATTCTGTAATTTCTTTTTTATATTGTTGCTCATTTACTTCTTTTACTTTTACAGCAAAAGTATAATAAGCTTCACTTAAAAGGTTGCGAAGTGCTATAATATCTGTTACTTCTTCGATTTTGAGAATAAATACATCGCTTAATGTATAAGCTAACTCAGAGTACAATCTGCCCTCAATAGCCGCCCTCGTAGCTAAGGTGACACCAGCTATTGCTAAGTTTTTTTGACTCCTTAAATAACTCGATTTTGATAATACGCCGAAATTTTCATCAGGAAGTATATGGAGGTTCTTTTTAATTTCTTCAGGTTGTCCATTCTTAATGTAATTGAAAAACTTTTTTTCTAATGATGGATCATGATGAAACGTCATGTTCTCTCTGTTTTTTATCATAGACACTTTACTTGTCTCTGTATGTGCTTGTGATAGGTTATCCTCTTGTCGTATATTACTTACAATGAGCTTTTTTCTGTAGATGAAGTAGTATAAAACACTGCATATTTGATATAATTTTTTTTGCTTTACTGCAGGCAATTTGCCGTAATAGTTTTTTATTTTGCCACGATTTATCATCACTTTTTGGTCACTAATGATTCCGTCGATTTCCACCTCTGAAAACTTACTAAAGGTGGAAGGACCTATAACAATCTTCCCTAAATACTTATTGGACTCGATTAAGTTAAGAAAAATATAATTCTCCAAAAATAAAGTAGTCTTTATTATAGGGATAGTAGCTGTTTCATCCCGAACACCACATGCTTGGAGTAACTCACCTATCGTATGAAAAAAAGGAGACATCTCTTGATTCTCGTTTGCTTCATAAGTAATATGTCCGGATTGATCTACAAAAAGTATTGGTAACTCAAAAGTTTCATACATGATATCTACTATATCTTTAATAGCTTTCAGCGCAATCACCTACTTTTTTATAAAAGGATATAAAATAAACACCAAAAAACTAAAAATTATACAATAACTATACCATAAGTTTTACTATTCTAGTAATGAAAACGCTTTTAATTTATGTGAGAACTAAATTGAAGGAGGAGCAAAATTGACTAGGAAAATACAAGAGATAATTAAAGAAATGACGTTAGAAGAAAAAGCAGGCTTATGCTCTGGATTAAACTTTTGGCATTTAAAAGGAATTGAAAGATTAGGGATACCTTCAGTAATGGTAACGGATGGCCCACACGGGTTGAGGAAACAACAGGAAGGGGCTGACCATTTAGGATTATATAATAGTGTTCCATCTACTTGTTTTCCATCAGCGGTTGGTTTAGCTAGTACGTGGGATCGCAAACTAATCTATGACGTAGGCGTAGCTTTAGGTGAAGAATGTCAGGCAGAGGATGTGGCAGTTTTATTAGGACCTGGGGCAAATATTAAGCGTTCCCCTTTATGTGGTCGTAACTTCGAATATTTCTCAGAAGATCCATACTTATCAACTGAAATGGCAGCAAACCATATTAAAGGTGTACAGAGTCAAGGTGTTGGAACTTCTTTAAAGCATTTTGCAGCTAACAATCAGGAGCACCGTCGTATGTCTGTAGATGCTGTTATCGACGAGAGGACGTTAAGAGAAATTTATTTAGCAAGCTTCGAAGGTGCAGTTAAGGAAGGACAGCCATGGACAGTGATGTGTTCATACAATAGAGTCAATGGTGTTTATGCTTCTGAAAGTGAAAGGCTACTAACTGAAATTTTAAGAGATGAATGGGGATTTGAAGGCTTCGTAGTATCCGATTGGGGTGCTGTAAATGAAAGAGTAGACGCTCTAAAAGCTGGCTTGGAGCTTGAAATGCCTTCCAGTAATGGGCTAGGAGACAAAAAAATTGTCGCGGCAGTGAAGGATGGCTCGTTATTAATGGAGACGCTTGATCAAGCGGTAGAACGTCTATTAACAATAATTTTTAAATATGTTGATAACAAAAAAGAGAATGCAAGCTACGATAAGGATGAACATCACCTACTAGCACGTAAAGTAGCAAGTGATGGAATGGTTTTATTAAAAAATGAAGAGAATGTTTTACCGCTTCAAAAGGATAGTAAAATTGCAATACTTGGTGAATTTGTTGAGAAACCACGTTTTCAAGGTGGTGGTAGCTCACATATAAATCCTACGAAATTAGAAAATGCTTTAGATGAAATGAAAATGCTTGCTGAAAATGAAAGCAATATTTCTTACGCTAAGGGATACACATTAGATAGCAACGATACAGATCAATCCTTACTAGATGAGGCGATAGAAGTAGCAAAAAATGCTGATACTGCAGTGTTGTTTGTTGGTCTTCCTGATCGTTTTGAGTCTGAGGGCTATGATAGAGAGCATTTACGCATTCCTGATAATCATCGTGCACTCATAGAAGAGGTTAGTAAAGTACAGCCTAATGTAGTTGTCGTTTTGAGTAATGGCTCACCTATTGAAATGCCTTGGCTAGGAAATGTAAAGGCTGTTTTGGAAGGGTACTTAGGTGGTCAAGCTACTGCAGGTGCCATTGCTGATTTACTATACGGAAAAGTGAGTCCAAGTGGAAAGCTTGCTGAAACATTCCCACAAATGCTCGAGCATAATCCATCTCACTTAAACTTCCCAGGTGAAGGGGATAAGGTAGAATACAAGGAAGGGATATTTGTTGGCTACCGTTATTATGACACGAAAAAGGTAGAGCCATTGTTCCCATTTGGGTTTGGACTTAGCTATACGCAATTTGAGTATTCAAATATACAAGTGTCTAAAAGTAACATTACTGATGAAGAATCGATAGACATTACAGTTACAGTGAAAAACGTTGGTTCCGTTCCTGGGAAAGATGTTGTTCAGCTTTATGTAAGAGATGTGAAAAGTAATGTCATTCGCCCTGAAAAGGAATTAAAGGGCTTTGAGAAAGTGGAACTTAAGCCAGGTGAGGAGAAGCAAGTACAATTTTCACTAGATAAGCGTTCCTTTGCTTACTATAATACAGAAATTCAAGATTGGCATGTTGAAACGGGAGACTTTGAGTTGCTAGTTGGAAAATCTTCTAAAGATATTGTATTATCTGAAACAGTCCATGTTACATCTACTGTTGATTTGCCATTTAAGGTTCATCGTAATTCAACAGCCGGGGACATACTTGCACACCCAGAGTTGGCACCAGTTTTCCAAGAGTATATGGCAAACGTAATGACAGAAGGTCCTTTCGCTAACATAAAAGAAGGGGACGATGGCTACGACATGTTTATGGCGATGATGCGCTATATGCCAATTAGAGGCATGGTGGCATTTAACTCTGAGAAATTCTCAGATGAAATGCTAAATGAATTAATAAATAAATTAAACCGTGCTGCAGAGGATGCGGTGAAATCTAAATAGGGTTTGAGTTTGTCCTGAAGGTGTTTACCTTTGGGACAAACTTTTTTTTAATGTGTGGGATTAAGTCCATATAATTGTGTAAAAAGAAAAGGGCCACTATCAAGTACCCCATGTTACAATGTTTTCGACCAAAAAAACAAACAGGGAGGTAATGATAGTGACTCAAATCAATTTTACATTAGATTTAGCAGATCTTAAAGAAAAAATTCAGGAAAGTACACTTGAAGCTACCGTGAAAGCTTCAGCTACATTAGCGCTTAATGAACTCATGAAGAAAGAACAGGAGGAACATATACAGGCTAATTCATATGAACGTTCTTCAGAACGTAAGGGTTATCGAAATGGCTCATATAGTCGTTCACTAATGACTTCTGCTGGAACGCTCCTATTAGATGTTCCAAGAACGCGAGATGGGGAATTCAGTCCATCAGTATTTAAGAAATACGAGCGTATTGACCAGGCATTTATGATTGCTATGATTGAGATGGTTGTAAATGGAGTTTCAACGAGAAATGTTCAGAAAGTCGTCCATCACTTCTGTGGGAAAAAAGTCTCCAAATCTCTTGTTTCTGAACTGATGAAAGAGTTGGATCCAGTGGTGGAGAAATGGCGGAACAGTCCATTAAATACTCAACACTTCCCTTATGTCTATGCCGATGCCATGTATATCAAAGTCAGAGAAGGCGATAGAGTCGTCTCCAAAGCGCTGCACATCGCTACTGGTGTCTCTTCTGCCGGTAAGAGAGAAGTACTAGGTATGAAAATTTCAAATGGTGAATCCAAAGATACGTGGACTGAGTTCTTCGACGAGTTAAAGGCCAGAGGCCTTCAGAGACCTCAGCTTGTGATATCTGATGCCCACGCTGGGCTTGTTTCTTCAATCAGGTCTAGTTTTGCTGGAACGTCGTGGCAACGCTGTTATTTTCATTTGTCCCGCAATGTGGTAGGGTTGTTACCTAAAAAAGGATCCAAAGAAATGAAGGCACAAATCAAGGATATCTTTGACGCCCCTACGCTCGATCAGGCAAGAGAACGTAAAAATAAACTGATAGATGCTTATGGTGAAGAAAAAAAGTATGAATCAGCCATGGCGCTATTAGATGAAGCTTTTGATGATACAACCCAATACTACCAGTATCCTGCGCATCACCATATTCGCTTACGTACTAGTAACAGTATTGAACGACTGAACCAAGAAGTTCGCAAAAGGGAAAAAACAATTAAAATTTTTCCTAATTTAGCCTCTGCTACTAGATTAATAGGGGCGATTTTAATGGATATTGACCAGACATATGCGAACGCCAGAAATGTCTTTTTAAACATGGAAGAAAAAGTGAAATAAAAAATATAGAATTAATTGGAAAATTTTTGCCCCCCTCGGGGGGCAACCCCTGAAAGTTCAAAACCTAAAAGACCCATTCTACCTTCGGTAGAATTTATTATATACAGGTTAAAACATTGTATTTTACTTTTACACATAAGTAAGGACTTGACTGGAGGATATGGCTGAGTGGTAATGAATTGAGTTTTAAAATCCCATTAGAAGAGGAGACCGTTCCTGAGTGGCTATGAACCTAAGTTTAAAAACCAGTTAGAGGAGCAACGCCCTCCTGAGTGGCCAAGAAACAAGTTAAAAAAACCTTGAGAGAAGGAGCACCCTCCCGAACGGTTATAAAAAACCCGTTAGAAGTTGTATTTCCCCATCATTTTCCAATATAATAAAGCTATATAATAGTATGGAGGTATTACACATGGCGAAGGATAGTTCGTTTGATATCGTTTCACAAGTAAATATGGAAGAAGTAAAAAATGCAGTTTCTTTGGCATCAAAAGAGATTCAAAATCGTTATGACTTCAAAGGGAGTAAAAGTAGCATTTCAGTAGACGAAGAAGAGCTAGTATTAGTATCTGATGACGAGTACAAACTTGAGCAACTAAAGGATGTTTTACTTAGCAAGTTGATAAAAAGAGACGTATCTGTAAAAGCATTAGAATATGGAAAGTTAGAAGGTGCTTCGGGCGGAACTGTACGTCAGCGTGCAAAAATTCAGCAAGGCATTGATAAGGAACAGGCGAAAAAGATTAACACAATTATAAAAAATAGTGGTGTAAAGGTAAAAAGTCAAATTCAAGATGATCAAATTCGTGTTAGTGGTAAAAATAGAGATGACTTGCAAGCAATTATTGCTGCAGTTAAAGAAGCGAATTTATCGATTGATGTTCAATTTATTAATTATCGTTAAAGCTGTACATATAGTGGGCATTTTAAAGGGCACTGAAAAAGTGAAAGAGCATCACTTTTTCAGTGCTCTTTGATTTTACCTATTGAGTCTCGCTTATGCAATGTTTAGAACCGCCGCAGTCAGCTAAAAGCACACTATAGGCTCTTATAGTAGGCGCACGGCGAGTGTAGCCATTGCCGGTACTTTTACTAGCTTATCAACACCTACATAATTGAACAGTTCATTTTCTCAAAAAGTTGAGAGTGATGAACTGTTTATTTATTTAGAAGTGTATAAATGTGGTGTTATAAGAAGGTGCGAGAACAGCAAGCAATCCCTATTAAATGAATTAGGAAAAAGCCACAATAGCTTCTAGAAAAAAACAAAATAAACATTTTAGTTTAAAAATTCTGTATAATTACATTAGGAGGTGTTTTATGGGAACTAATAATATACTAAACTATTATAATGGAAGCGGTAGCATCCCTGTTCCACAGATTTGTAATGAGAAGAAACATATTGTAAGTCCAGATCATACACCTAGCAATCATTTGAAGTATCCAGTTTTTCCCTATAAAAATCATTAAAAATAGAAATAGTTAAGGTGAAAGTGTAAAAGAGGGCACTGAAAAAGTGAAAAAACACCACTTTTTCAGTGCCCTCAAAAATGACCTTGAGTCATCCTTTTCTTATTTATTAGCTTAATAAATCATGATCAACGTAACGCTCACCATTCAACTCACTAATGATATTAATGGCAACTGCAGCACCGTGACCGGCAGTTATGATTGTATGAACACTTACACCCGCAACAGTACCAGCTGCCCAAACACCATCGACACCTGTTTTTCCATCATTATCAACTTTTACAATTGTTTTAATGCGTGGTTCAGTTCCATCAATTAAAGTCACGCCGAGCTTTTCAGCAACGTCAGTTAAGACACCAGTTGCTAACAGGACATGCTTCGTTTCAAATGATTGTCCTTCAGTTTCAACTGTAAACCCTTCCGCAGATTTCTCCACATTTGTTACTGCTTGCCCTACAAATTCTGCGCCATGTTTAACAGCTTGTTTTTTTCCAGTCTCGAGAAGTGTAGGACCTTCGATACCATCAACACCATAGTGATTCTCTACCCATGCTCTTTTCGTTAAGCTTTTGTCGCTATCAACTAGAAGCGTTTTCTTACCTGCCTTTGCAGTGAAAAGCGCCGCACTAGCACCAGCCGGTCCAGCTCCAATAATGATTACATCATACATTTTACATACCTCCAGCATAGAATAATTTTATATGTAAAAGAGGACTACATATTGCAATCCTCTCGTCCAACCTTAGTTGTGTGTCTATTAAAAGTTTTTAGCTATCGTTTCTGCTTTTTCAATACCAGCTGCAACAATTTCTTCTGTTTTGTCTGGGAATTGGTTATGACCTTCAACAATGACTGTTGTAGGATTTTGGATTCCCCAGAACCCTAATACTGCTTGCACATATGTTACTGCGTGCTCGACAGCTTGCGCAGGTCCTTCAGAATAAATACCACCTCTAGCATTTAATAAAACTACCTTTTTATCTCCAGCTAATCCGATTGGACCTTCTGCAGTATAACGGAATGTTTTACCAGCTTGTGATAAATAATCAAAATACGTGTGTAGTACAGCAGGTACAGTAAAGTTCCAAAGTGGGAATGCAATAACTACTTTGTCAGCAGCTAAAAATTGCTCTAAATAGCCATTTACATTATTAGCAATTGCCGTTTCTTCAGGTGTTAATTCCATGCCATTACCTGCTTTGAACATTGCATTAATAACTGTAGCATCATAATAAGCTAGATTTTCTTCGAACAAATCTAACTCTGTAATGGAATCTTGCGGATTTGCTTCTTTATAGCTACGTAAGAAAGCCTCATAAAGCTTTACACTTACTGCTTGATCAGCTGGTCTATTGTTTGCTTTGATAAATAAAACGTTTGTCATGTTAAAACCTCCAAGATGTAGTATATAAATAGTTGTTATAGCAACTAAATACGCAAAAAAAGTTGTTGTAGCAACAATATATGATACGGAAAGCTATAAAAGGCAATCCACATTTTTACTTATTTTCGTTAATGTTTCTTCCAGTAGCTTTAGTTCTTCTTTTGAAATTCCGTGGATCACTTTATCATTAAAATCTTCAGCAATCGGAATTACTTTTTCACCAAGTTCTCTACCTTCTTGTGTTAAAAATAATTTAACGGAACGGCGATCTTCACTGCAGTTAACTCTATGAACGAAACCTTTTTGTTCAAGGTTTACAGCCATGCGAGCGATATTCGTTTTGTCTTTTTTTAGCTTTTGGGAAATTTGATGCTGACTTTGTCCATCTTTCTCCCAAAGAAGAAGCATAATTAAATTCTGCTCTGGTGCTATGTTGAATGCTTCTAATTTATTTTTGATATAGCTCGTTAAGTGCAAATCAGTTTGGTGGATCTTAATACTAATATAATCATTTAATGATAGCCTCAAAAGAATCCCTCACAATGAAAAAAAGTTGCTATACATACCAATTACATTTTTATAGTATAGGGGGAAAAGTTAGTGAAGTCAACAGCTGACCATTTTATTAGCTGTGGTAATTTCTGTACACATTTTGAGTAAAGAGCAGCAATATATATTTATTTTTTCTCTGTCAACTTTTTTACTTTGTAAAGGCGATACCCACTACCTATTGAAAGTATAGCCCCTATAATAGCGTACATATGTGCTCTATCCGTATCAAAGACATTTAGTAAGGAAGAAATAATCACAATGACCCCAAATAACAATATGAAAACATCAAAGCTTGCCTCAAATTTTTTATAGTTATTCATGATTGACCTCCACGTTATCTTTATACAATGATACAACAATAAATTAAAATATACTAATGTGAAGGCTAAGGTCGTTAGGGGCTTTTTAAGATATACTAAAGGAGGAATAGTGGGTGAAGGGGGGATATGACGTGCTAACGGATCAGCAGATGATAGTAGCAGTGAAGGGAATAATCTATCATAAAGGAAAGGTGCTACTATTAAAACGTTCACTAGAAGAACAATCAGGTGCTGGAGAATGGGAAATTCCCGGTGGAAAAATTGAATTTGATGAAAAATTAGAAGAAGCACTTCAACGTGAGTCAAAGGAAGAAATAGGTCTGGACACTAAAGTCGAGGAACTTCTATATGCGACGACATTTAAAACAGATCTACATAGACAAATTATCCTTCTCGTCTATTTGTGTGTAACAAAGGGGGAGGAGGTAACGTTATCTGATGAGCATTCTGAGTACATATGGGCTGATGAGGAAGAATTACGTCTCAGACTACCACAACGTATTATCGAGGAATGGGAAGAAAATAATGTGTTTAAACGTATGAAAGGATAACTAATATGGTAAAGATTTTTATAACAAGGCACGGAGAAACGAAGTGGAATATTGAGAAAAGGCTCCAGGGAGCATTGGATTCCGAGTTAACTGAAAAAGGAGTAGCTAATGCTATTGCTCTAGGGGAGAGATTGAAAAACATCAACTTTCATGCAATACATTCTAGCACTAGCCAACGTGCCTTTCATACAGCTCAGCTAATCTCTAGTAAAAATAAAGGGATTCCTATTATAAAGGAAGAGAACTTAAGAGAAATATCTTTTGGCGATTGGGAAGGCTTAACATCAGTGGAGATCGAGACAAAGTCTAAAGACAATTTTTCTCGTTTTTGGAATGCTTCTCATTTGTATGATCCTCTGCCTCATCAAGCGGAAAGTCTTAGCCATTTAAGAATGAGAGTCCAGAAAGTTATTGATACAATGATAACCAGTTATGAAAGTGGAAGTGTACTTATTGTTACTCATGCTGTTGTTATTCGTATCCTATTGAATATATTTGAGAAGAAAAAGACGTTTGAAAACATGTGGGATGGCCCGTTTATCAATGGGACAAGTTTAACAATAGTAAATGTTTCTAATGGGAAATTTGAAATTGAGCTAATAGGTGACGATTTACACGTAAAAGGACATGAAGAAAAATAGGTACATATGTTGACATAGAAATGTGATTATGTAAAATATTAAATAGATTTAGCACTCGGTAGGTTTAAGTGCTAATAATGAAAGGATAAAATATTTTTATATTACAGAAGGGAGAGAACCATCAATGGCAGTGGCAAAAAAAGAATTTCAAGCCGAATCTAAACGATTATTAGAAATGATGATTAACTCTATTTATACACAAAAGGAGATCTTTTTACGAGAGTTAATTTCTAACGCTAGTGATGCGATGGATAAAATTTATTATAAGGCGCTGACGGATGATTCATTAACTTTTAATAAGGATAGCTACTACATAAAAATATCAGCGGACAAAGAAAATCGGACGTTGACGATTACAGATACAGGGATAGGTATGACGAAGGAAGAGCTAGAAAGTAATCTTGGTACGATTGCAAAAAGTGGCTCACTAGCTTTTAAAAACGAAAATGAAATTAAAGACGGTCACGACATTATTGGTCAATTTGGTGTTGGGTTCTATTCTGCTTTTATGGTTGCCGACAACGTAACAGTCATCACGAAAGCGCTAGGAAGTAACGAGGCCTATAAATGGGAGTCTAACGGTGCTGATGGTTATACGATAGAACCAACTGAAAAAGACGAGATAGGAACAGAAATCACAATAAAGGTAAAAGACAATACGGATGATGAAAGCTATGACGAGTTTTTAGAGGAATACCGTTTAAAAGCGGTCATCAAAAAATATTCAGACTTCATTCGTTATCCAATTAAAATGGATGTAAAGGTGAGTAAGCCAAAGGAAGATGCTGATAACGAATTCGAAGAGGTAGAAGAAGAGCAAACGATAAATAGCATGGTACCAATTTGGAGAAAAAATAAGAGCGAGCTTACTGATGAGGACTATCAAAACTTTTATCAAGAGAAGCACTATGGTTTTGACAAGCCGTTAAAGCACATTCATATTAGTGTAGATGGAGTCGTACGATATAACTCAATCCTTTTCATTCCAGAAAACATGCCGTTTGATTATTACTCGAAGGAGTTTGAGAAAGGGCTAGAGCTTTATTCAAGTGGCGTGTTGATTATGGAAAAGTGTGCGGACTTACTCCCAGACTACTTTAGCTTTGTGAAAGGGATGGTAGACTCAGAAGATTTGTCGCTTAACATCTCAAGAGAAATGCTACAGCATGATCGGCAGTTAAAGCTGATTGCCAAAAATATAAAAAATAAAATTAAAAGTGAACTGCAAGGCCTTATTAAAAACGATAGAGAAAAATACGAAAAATTTTATGAGTCGTTTGGTCGACAGCTAAAATACGGTGTCTATAGTGACTTTGGTGCAAATAAGGACGACTTAAAAGATTTATTAATGTTTTACTCTTCAACAGAGAAGAAACTGGTGACATTAGATGACTATGTATCAAGAATGCCAGAGGATCAAAAGTACATTTACTATGCAACTGGCGAATCTAATGAAAGAATTGAAAAGCTACCACAAACTGAATTAGTTGCTGATAAGGGTTATGAAATTCTTTACTTTACTGAAGATATTGACGAGTTTGCAATTAAAATGCTTTTGAACTATAAGGAAAAGGAATTTAAATCCGTATCGAGTGGTGACTTAGGATTAGAGTCAGAGGAAGAGAAAAAAGAGCTAGAGAAGGACGCAACAGAAAATAAAGAATTGTTTGACCATATGAAGTCCCTCCTTTCTGACAAAGTAAAACAGGTACGCGCATCAAAACGTTTGAAGTCTCATCCTGTTTGTTTAACAGCAGACGGTGAAGTGACGATAGAAATGGAAAAAGTATTACAACAAATGCCTGATAATCAAAATGTCAAAGCAGATAAAGTGTTAGAAATAAACGTTAAACATGACGTATTCAATTCCTTAAAAGATGCTTTTGAAAGTGATAAAGACAAGTTAAGTCTCTACACGAATTTACTTTATAATCAGGCTTTACTTATTGAAGGTTTACCAATTCAAGACCCAGTTGAATTTACGAATGATGTTTGTAAAATAATGAAATAAAGCTATTGCTGATGAGGGTGACTCCATTTTTATATATGGGGTCACCCTTTCATCGCTTATTGGATATCTGTGTTTATGATGAAGCACTTACTAAACAAACGATAATTCTCTAAGTTTGTATGTAATGTAATGGTGAAAACGAGGTGTTAACCGTTAAGAGGAGTTGGACAAAAACTGAAACATTCAAGCCACCAGACTAAAAGGAAAGGGGGTTAGTTTTTAGGCGGACTCCTTTTAGTCTGCTATGAAAGCGGCGAGAAACTGTATAGTCAAAAGTGAGAAAGCTAACAAACATAGCATGATATAACTTTCTCGCGGAATAGTTTTTTACATTCTACTTATAAGCTCTTTTTTCGCTGTTCCTCTTGTTCAAGAAACTCAGAAAATATAGCAATCCCTTTGTGTGGCGACTTCTCCATGTTTTCTAAATATGTTTCTTTCTGGAAATCTGTTAAATAGTCACTTTTTTTAATTCTTTCTAATATATATTCAAAGCTATTGTGCTGAATTTTTCTATTTAAATGTTGTGATTCCTTCAAAAATGCCATCCCTAATGCACCCATTAGTGCATATAATCCGATGATAAGTATAATCTCACCAGTGAGAGCGAAGTTAGTGACAAGAGCAAATAAATTAATGATAGAAAATATAATCATAGGAAAAGAAATAAAAGAGAACAAACTACTCTTTTTAACGTAAGGCTTAATAACGTCTCTTATTTTATCTAGCTCTCTCTTCACGTAGCTGGACTGTGTTTCAGACTTAAACAAACCCATTTCAATCACTCCTTAAAGCTATTTATTTCATTGCTTTATATAATCTTAACGGAGGTGTACTTTTCATTAAGTAGCTTTCATCTGTTAGTGAAAAATGTTTTTCTAAAAGCTGTTTTAGTTCTTGTCCTTGAACGTGTTCAAAAGATTCATAAGGAAGAAAGACACCTGTTTCTTTTAATGCTTCTCTCGTTTTCATAACAATATTTTCGGCGATCAGAGGACTAATATTTGAAAATACTAGGCTCGATATAACATAATCTACCTTTTCATTGTACCTTTGTATAATAAAATCAATACATTCTGGACTATCATGATGGATTTTTAGACGATGATCATGAACAGATGAAGCTAAAAGCTCTGCTTCATGTCTGTTTTGTTCAATGACAATAAGAATGGAATCCTTTGTCATGTTATTTAACATGTAGTTAGCCACTTCCACAGACATGAAACGAAAGCTCACGATCACATTCCTTTTAGTAAAGTTAATGTTTGTGCATAAATCCTTAAAATGAACGAGAGAAATGTTTTGCGCTATATTTTCTGTTTTAGTATCTGTACTATTTATTGTTACATTGTTTAGTGTCATCTCATATTCCCTTCTTTAACTTGAATGATTGAGACAGGGCAATTTCTTATTACTGTCTATTTTGTTGTAGTAACGTGTTTATAAAATCGCGAGGTATAGGATATTGCTCGTTGTTCATGTTTAGTTCATATATTTCACTTATGTTACTTTTAATTTGGGCATTTCTTTATGAATGGTTTCCATTTTTTATCTAGTTGAGAAGCTGAAATTGCAGCATCCATTAATTCCTTCTCTAAGTGTTCTGGTATGAAACGGTTATATTTATAGAAAATTTTATGCTCTAAACTCACCCAAAAATCCATTGGATGAAAAAACATGTAAATCACCTAACCTTCTACATCTAAGTAAATAATCTTATCGGTCAACTTTAAGGTGACCGACCGTTCATTTCACTTAATGATAACTCATCGGTCACAAGGAAGTCAAATAGATTCATCTCATAATTGACTTACATTGACCATAAGTTTATACTTGATTTGACTAGCAAGTCATTTTTATATTAAATATGAAGAAAGTCATTATTTTCTTGATAATTTAAGGGTGATTTATGATGGCAAGTAAAGAAAAGTTAATATTAGAGGCAGCAATTAAGCTTTTTTCTATTAAGGGGTTTGATGCAACGTCTATTCAAGATATAGCAAATGAATGCGGAATCGCTAAAGGCTCTTTTTACTCTTATTTCAAATCAAAGGATGTATTATTATTAGAGACGCTAAATTATTATTTCTCTAATATTGAAAGTAGAGTGAAAACAGTAGGGGAAATGGATTTAGCGCCAAGAGATAAATTCGTGAAGCAGCTTGCTTACTTTTTCGAAGGCGTTTTTGAGCATAAAGAATTCATCATTACGCAAGCATATGAGCAAGCTATCCCATTAAATGAGTCAATAAAACAAACGCTGTTTCAAAAGCAGAATAAAACGAGACGTTTTTTTCAAAATGGGCTCCTATCCTTGTATGGTGAAGAGGTAAAACCTTATTTATGGGATTTGTCAATTATGCTTGAAGGGATGTTTCACTCGTACATCCGTATGTTTCTCATTGATGAAAATGGACTAGAAATTAATAAACTCGCTTTGTTTATCGTCAATAGAATTGACGACATAGTGACTGGACTCATGAAGACAAAAGAGGCACCTATTTTATCTAAAAATGAAATGGAACACATTAATAAAATTTTAGGATTATCAAAGGAAGATCAAAAGTTGACAGCAATTGATCTTCTTGAAGAAATGAAAAGCGCTGTGGAACACGTCGAAGATAATAATGACATTCTTATAACTTTAGAAGTTTTAGAAGAAGAACTATCACGAGAAAAACCTAGAGATGTTGTCATACAAGGGATGTTGGCTAATTTAAATGGCATTGCAAAATTGGAGAGTCAACTGAAAGAATTAAAATCTGTATTAACAAATGGGTAATGTGTTCATGTTTCAACCATGATGTTATGAATCAATAAGTCTTTAAAAAAACTATTTACAATATTGAGTTTATTAACTATGATTATAATCTATAAAAAAAGTCGGTTATCTCATACAGAGAAAGCCGGCTTTTTCCAAGAAGAAAGAAACTTGGCAGTGGAATTATATCGCCGTGCGTACTAGCGAGAAGAACACTCACTAGTAATTTAAAAGCTACGCGAAATTCCACTTCTTCTAAGAAAAGACTAAAAACAGCTTCAAGCTTGTTTTTAGTTTTTTATATGGGGAGTAAGTTAGACATACGGTATTAAAGCATTATCTAAATTAAGTGGGAGGATTGCTCTATATGAAGCGTATATTAGTGATGGGTGTATCTGCAGGTGTTGGTAAATCCACTTTGTCAAAACAATTAGGAAAAGCTTTAGGAATTAATGTATATCATTTGGACGCTTACTTTTGGAAGCCAAACTGGATTGAGGCCCCGTTAGAAGAATTTTCAGAGAGTCAGAGAGAGATAGTAGTAAAGGATAAATGGATTATAGATGGAAACTATACGAACACATATGACATCAGAGAAGAGCATGCTGACACTATTGTTTATATAGAGCTCCCATTACATGTATGTTTATTTAGAGTTTTTAATAGATGGAGAAAAAATATCGGAAGAACCCGTGATGATATGGGGGCCGATTGTAAGGAAAAGTTAGACTTCGCATTTATAAAGTTTATTATCTCTACATATCACCGCAGAAAAAAAGTGATGAAGAATAGATTAGAGAATTTTAAAAAGTCAAATCCTCATCAAAGAAAAACAATCGTTTTAAAAGACAAAAAATCAATTGAACAATTCATAAAAGATATAAATGATAAAGGCGTGTTTATCGAATAAATGATCTACTAAAATCGATAACGAATGAATAGTGATGAATGTGTAGAAGTGCTCGTTCATCATATGTTCATATAGATATGTTACTTTACTTGAGTTGAAAGATATTTGCTCAAGTTTTTTTTATTTCATTTCTCTACAGTTAAAAACAACAAATTAAAATAAAAAGTGTAAAAAGGTATTCGTTCGTTCATCTTATGTTCATAATATTATGGTATTGTTTGTTAAGTTGCTTAACTATTAAGTTACTTAACAGAAGGAGGGGTGGTAATGGACAAACAGATGATTATGAATGAATTAGAAGAAGTGATGCTAGATATCAACCTGTTCCTTAGCCATAGGTTGGGTAATGAATTCACTACAGAAATTACAAAAAGGTTCGTTAGTCTCACGCCCAATCAACAAATGACCTTATTTTTAGTGGACAAAAAAGGAATTAAACATGTGAAGGACATTGCGAACTTTTTAAATATTTCGACGAGTGCAGTCAGTCAGATTGTTGCTAAATTAGAACAACAAGACATCCTAAAAAGGGTAATAGATGCATCCAATCGTAGAAGCACTGTCATTGAAGTGGGGCAAAAAGGTAAGGAAATTTTAAATGAGATGGATCGAATCAAATCAACTATTTTTCAAAGATACTTATCATTAATGGAAGAAGAGGACTTACTTGTCTTGAAAAATAGTATGAGGAAGTTTTTAACAATTATTGCAGAAAGCAAGGAGGATCATGAGTGAACATTACGAAGTTTTCCATTAAAAGACCAATATTTACTATTGTAACAATGATTCTATTTTTACTTTTAGGCGCAATTTCTTTAACAAATATTCCGCTAAAGCTAATGCCTGATATAGACCCTCCGATTGGAGCTGTTGTAACGAGCTATCAAAATGCTGGTCCTGAGGAAGTGCTTGATAAAGTTTCGAAGCCTTTAGAGAGTAATTTGTCTACTGTGCCAGGCTTGAATAATATTAGCTCTATTTCTATGGAAGGTGCTTCCATGACTATACTAGAATTTTCGTGGGCAACCTCGATAGACGATGTAGAAAACGAAATTATAAGTAGGATGAACCAAGTCCCACTCCCAGACGGTGCTGGTTCACCAAACTTTTTGAGATTTGATCCATCACAATTGCCAATTATTCAACTATCAATTTCTTCTGATGAGGAGGACTTTGATGAAATAGCAGAAGATTTAGGGATGGAACTATCAAGAATTGAAGGGATTGCTTCGGTTGATATTACCGGTCAAGCAATTGATGAGATTATCGTTGAGTTAGACCAATATGCTTTAGAAGATTATGGGTTAGATCAATCAGATGTCATTTCTATGATTCAAGCACATAATGTGACTACTCCTGGCGGAATGGTCCAAAGTGGTGATTTGGAATACACAACGCGTGTGCTGTTTGAACTAACGACACTTGAAGATATTGAAAATATCGTCCTTACTGTCGATATGGCTACTGGAGATGAAGTGGCATTATCGGATGTCGCAACTGTGGAAATAGCGCCAGAGAATATAGGAGCTATCACAAGGACGAATCAAGACCCAGCGATTATGATGAGTGTACAGCAAGAATCAGAAGCGAATTTAGTTCAAGTATCAACTGCCTTTAACGAACGTTTAGATGAACTACTAGATGAAAATAAATATAGTGATCTGGAAATAGCTGTTTTATTTGACCAAGGTGAGTATGTGCAAGAAGCTATTTCAAGTGTGTCAACAGCTCTAATTCTTGGTGGGTTATTCGCGATACTTGTTTTATTTGCCTTCTTAAGAAGTTTTAAAACACCATTTATTATCGGAATTGCGATACCATTTTCCGTTATCGTGACGTTCGTATTACTATACTTTACTGACCTATCTTTAAATATCATGACATTAGGTGGATTGGCACTAGGTATCGGTATGTTAGTAGATAACTCGATAGTTGTTATTGAAAACATATACCGTCACCTATCGATGAAAAAAGATCCGAAAACGGCTGCGCTTGATGGAACAAAACAGGTTGGGGGAGCAATTACAGCTTCTACATTAACAACCATCTCTGTATTTTTACCAGTTGTATTTATTTCTGGAATTGTCGGCGATATTTTTATGGAATTTGCGCTTACAGTATCCTTTAGTTTATTAGCATCATTAGCAGTTGCTTTAACAGTCGTACCTATGGTTGCAAGTAGAATACTGAAAACACCGAAAGAAAATCTCGAGGAAAAACGTCAGGCAAGCTCCTTTATAAAAGGGATAAGTAAAATGATCAAGTGGAGCTTAAAGCATCGTTTTGCTGTATTAACCATCACTTTTTTATTACTCGTAGCAGGGGCATTTGGTATATCACAAGTTGGTACAGAGTTTATACCAGATACGGATGAAGGGTTCTTCCAAATTGATATAGAAATGGAACGTGGAACACCTTTAGAAGAAACACTTGCATCTGTCGAAAGCATTGAAGAAGTATTAGATGATGAAAGAGAGATATTAAATTATATGAGCACCGTAGGATCAGGTGGGGGACCGGAAGCTGCCTTATTTGGTGGGTCTGGTTCACATGAAGCATCGATTTTTATTGCGATGGTGCCGTTAGCTGAAAGAAATATATCTACTATTGAATTTGCTGATTCTATAAGAAGAGATATAGAAAGAGCAGCCCCTGATGCAGAAGTTTCTGTACAGCAGCAAGCAATGATGGGGGGAGCACCAAATACGATTGAGTTCAGAATGACGGATACAGATCCAACTAGACTTGAAGAAGTTGCGTTTGAGGTAGTAGAAGAATTTGAAGATATGCGAGAATTTAATGAAGTAACTAGTGATATTACAGACACAGTTATTGAAATCCAATTTTTAGTTGATGATGAAGCAGCACGAGAGAATGGTTTTGTTCCAGCACAGATCGCACAAATGATTAATCAAAAAATGAATGGTGCAGTGGCAACACAAATTGTGACAGAGCAAAATGATATTTATGAAGTACACGTTCGTTACAATGAAGAGTTTACCCGTACAATAGAGGATGTAGAAGATTTATTGTTACGTAATCAAACTGGAGAGTATGTTGCTCTAAGTGAAGTTGTTGAAATTGTAGAAGGAGAAGGCCCTGTAACGATTAATCGTATTAATCAAGAGTCCTCCGTTCAATTTACGCTGCAATATGGTAGTCAATATAGCTTAGGTGAAATGTCACAGCTCGTTCAATCTACGATTGATGATATGGATATTCCAACAGAAACTACAGTCACTTACACGGGAGATCAGCAAATGATGGAGGATGCGATGAGTGATTTAACGTTAGCACTCATGCTCGCATTAGTATTTGTTTATCTAGTATTAGCGGCCCAATTTGAATCATTTAAGTATCCGTTTGTTATTATGCTTAGCGTACCACTTGTCATTATTGGTGTCATGCTCGGCTTAACAATAACATTAACACCATTAAGTGTCATGGCATTTATCGGTTTGATCGTTCTAGCAGGTATTGTTGTCAATAATGCGATCGTATTGGTCGATTATATTAATAAAATGAAGGATTCAGGAATGAGAAGTTATGACGCTATCGTTGAAGGGGTTAAAGATCGTGCTCGTCCGATATTGATGACTTCTGTAACAACTATTCTAGGATTAGTCCCATTAGCATTAGGGTTAGGAGAAGGAGCAGAGATACAGCAACCAATGGCGATTACCGTTATTGGTGGGCTCATTAGTTCAACTTTCTTAACTTTAATTTTCATTCCAGTGATGTACAGTTTCTTTGATAAACAAACGAGAAACTTAAACCGTAAATACGTAACACCAGATGGACAATTTATTCCAGCGTATCTTATTGATGAAAAAATTAGTAATCAAGAAAAAAAGGAACGCTACGAGCTTCCAGTCGAAGAAGAAAGAAAAGTATTGGAAGAAGGGGATATATCTGAATTTTATCACCCTGAGCCTTCGGAACGTAAGTATGAGGATGACATTGAATATGAAGAGAGTAGTGAGGATGACCCAATAGAACAACCGTTTATGTATCACGATGAAAATCCAGCTTCTAAACAAGGCAATGAGGATAAACGCCGTAGTAGTATTTCAAGAGAAGAATTAATAGATATTCTTGAAGATGTTTTAGATCGTGAGAAGCGTAATAATGATGAAGAGGATAATAAGTAAATAATGGTGTAAGTGGGGGATTGAAGAGGTTGTTTTTACCTTTTCAGTCCCCCTTTTATGTTGTTGTGAAAGTTGACAGACTTGCCCTCAGATCACATATGAAAAAAGAAAATGTGAAAGTACTGATAGGACGGCTTTCAGAGTAGATAAGAAACTGTAAAATCAGAAAAAGTACAGATAGCATACGAGATCAACTTTTTCATAAAACTCTAGTTACCTACATAACAGCAATACACCTTTCCTCTGAAATACAAATACATAAACTCCAAACAATTTATTAATAATGGCTTAACAGTTCATTGGTAAGATCAATTTGATTAGGAGATGACAATAAAGGAGTGGGTCGGTAAATGATTTTGCCGAAAGTATTGATTTTGACATCAAAATTTGGAAATGGTCATATTCAAGTAGCGAAAACACTTGAACAAGAGCTACAGCATATGGGGGCATCGGTAGTAGTAAAGGACTTATTTCATGAAACAAACCCTAAGGTAAATGAATGGACAAAACGCCTATATTTAAAAAGCTACACAACAAGTGGTAGGCAATTGTACCGTTTGTTTTATTATAGCAGCAAACTGCTATCAAAAAGGAAAAGCTTTAAATCATTTAAGTATGGGATAACAAAGCTCAAACAAATCATTGAAGAGGAAAAACCAGACCTTATTATAAATACGTTTCCTTCTTTTGCAGCGCCAATACTTAGTAGAGGGTCACAGATCGCGACGTACAATGTCATCACTGATTATTGCCTTCATCATTCATGGATACACTCAAATATTAAGAAATATTATGTGGCAACAAAACAATTAAAGGAAGAATTAGAACATGCAAATGTTCCAGGACAAAAAGTAGCGGTATCTGGTATTCCAGTAAACCGTCAATTTGATGAGAACTATAATATACAACATTTAGTATTAAAATATCGTTTAAGTCCCACGAAACAAACGGTCCTTATTGTTGCAGGTGCTTTTGGTGTTTCGCAAGAAATTAGTGAAATTTGCAATTTACTAAAGGACGAACCGCACATTCAGCTAATTGTAGTTTGTGGTAAAAACGAGGAGCTTTACCAATCATTAGTGTATAATTTTCACAGTTTTGATCACATTAAAGTGTACGGTTATGTGAATGTAATGGCAGAATTGTTAAGTTTATCTTCATGTGTGATTACAAAAGCTGGTGGAATCATTTTAACAGAAGCGATGGCTATGCAAACGCCTATCGTTTTATTAAGAGCAACTCCTGGTCAAGAGAGAGAAAATGCAACCTACTTTCAAAAACAAGGTTCAGCTATTATGTGTGACACAATTGACAAGCTCGTTCATGAAACGAAGGGTTTGATTAGAAATAAACAAAAACAAAGTGAGATGAAAAGTGCGATAAACAAAATGCACATTCCTAATTCATCAATGAAAATATGTAATGATATCATGCACGATTACTATTTTCATTTCTTAAAATATAGGAAAAGAGACGAAGTTTTGTAAGTATAACAACAAAAAAAGGTGTGAATCCGGAAAGTATCAAAGCTTATTTGAGGGAGTGGATAATCGATGGATACTTCAACTCACATAGTTACGGGCATTGGGATTGCAGGATTAGCACATTTAGACCCTTCCGTTTCACAGCTTTCATTAGGTTTACTTACGTGTACGATATTAGGCTCAAATGCACCTGATTTCGATTTCCTAATGAAATATAAAAGCAAAGAGGCTTATGTAAAAGAACACCGTGGTACAAGTCATTCTATACCAATGGTACTTTGTTGGGCGCTTTTCATATCAAGTATTGTTGCGTTTATTTCAAGTGTACCATTTTATTCGTTATTTATATGGACATTACTTGCCGTAGTTTCTCACGTTATATTTGATATTTTTAATATATATGGCACACAAGCGTTAAGGCCATTTTCAGATAAGTGGATTGCCCTGCATTTACTACCTATATTTGACCCATACATTATGGGCGCCCATCTTTTAGGTATATGCTTCTGGATGTACGGCTTTCATCCTGGTGTCACCTTTCTTATCGTTTATTTGATTATTGCTCTATACATTTTAGTGAGATATGTAAAATATGCAACAATAATATCCCAACTAAAGAAAAATACAAATGAGGATATTTCGTTTACGTTACTTCCAACGGTAAATATGAATAAATGGAGTGTTATTGCTAACAAACAAGAGCAATATTCATTAGGAAAGTATGTGTATGGTTCAGTGACTTGGTCGAAAGTACTACCAAAGCCTTCTGAGAAAAATAAAGTAATTAAAGCATCTATGAAAAGTAGATTTATTAGTTTTATTAAAAAGAGATCACAATATGTTCATGCTAAAATAGTGAAAAAAGTAGATGGATATGAAGTTCACTGGTTTGATATTCGGTACCAATCAAAAATAGATGAACCATTTATCGCTGTCATTCATCTAGATAAACAATTAAACTTAATTAAAAGTAATCTAAGGCATGGATTAATTTCTGCGCCTGTAAAAACGTAAGAAAATGAGGCTGTCCAAAAACTGTTAAAGGTCGAATCAAAAGGTATACATTCAGAGGGCATTGAAAAAGTGGTGTATTTTCACTTTTTCTGTGCCCTTCAATCTAGAGCCACTGAAAAAGTGAAAATCATGATTGTATCTGTAGTAATATTCATAAACCATAACTTAAGAACGAGTTGATGAGCCTGGAGCAAGCGAGGTTACTGTCTATTCCTCTACGAGCATATGCTGCGGAGCATATGCGTCGAGACAACTCGCAGCAACGCTCGTTTCTATGGGATCAAAGGCTGGGGTGAGACTACGTAGATGCAAAGCAGCAAGGAGGCTCACCAGCCGCCCACGGAAAGCGAGCTTGCGCAGGGATCATCAACTCACCATATACAGAGCAACTTATAATAATAACTTATAATTATAGAATAAGTACTTTTTCAGTGCCCTCCATATTCGCCCTTTTGATTCAACCTCATTTTTTTGTCATGGTGAATTCACGCGTAATGTAGAGAGGAATACTTAAGCGAGAGAAGAAGTTTCTTCATTGGTGATAGTCGTATTTTCCCCACTCACAAACCTCTAATAAAAATTTTTAATTTGTCCATCATTTTTTTGTTATCCCTAAATATTATGTAATAAAGAACGGTTTCAAATTTTAGTGGCTATGACATCAATAACGAAACCTTTTTTACCAAAAAACGGATGGTGGGATAGCGATGTTAAGTAAAACGGATATATACGAACTTGTAACAAGTTTACATGATAATTATGAATTATCGGGAGTTGTGTTTGCAAAGGAAAAATATAACGTCATGCATGAGGCGGGATACGGTTTTTCAAATCGAGCTGACGAGCTAAACAATAATGTGAATACGCGCTTCAATATTGGCAATGGTGGGAAAATATTCACCTCTATAGCCATATCCCAGCTAGTCGAAAAAGGTTATTTTACATTTCATTCGCTTTTAAAAGATTGTCTCCACTATACTTTTCCTCATTTTGATGAAAACATTACGATACATCAATTACTGACGCATACTTCGGGAATACCAGATTATTATGATAAGGATACTTTAGGAGATTATGAAGAACTTTGGAAAGATAAACCAACTTACGCCTTTCAACAGCTAAAAGATTTTTTACCGCTATTTGAAAACGGTGAAATGATGCATCAGCCTGGAGAACGTTTTTATTATAACAATGCGGGATATATATTGTTAGGTTTAATTATTGAAGAAAAAACGGGTATTCCTTTTGCACAGTATGTGGAGGAAAACATTCTAGATAAGTGTGATATGAACGATTCAGGATATTTTTCTATGGATCAACTACCAGCCAATACTGCTATAGGATACATTGATGACGAAGAAAAAGACTCATGGAGAACTAACTACTTTTCATTACCGATACGAGGTGGTGCAGATGGTGGTGCATACGTAACGGCACCAGACATGGTAAAGTTTTGGGAATGCTTATTTAAAAACAAACTACTATCAAGAGAATATACAAAAAAAATACTAGAACCATATATAAAAATTACGAGTAAGGAGCACTATGGATATGGTTTAAGAATTACAAAAATGTATAATACCGTTTTTAAATATCACATTAAGGGATATGCGCCAGGAGTAAGCTTTCAAGCATCGTATTATCCAAAGTTTCACCTAAAACTTATCGTAACCTCGAATCAAAAAATAGGTGCGCTTGATGTGACAAATGCAATTGAAGACAACTTAACGAAGGATATATCGATATTTTTTACAGATTAGAAAATCGAGAATCAGTGAAAAGTCTTGAATATGTAAACTTGGAGGGTGATTCAAAAGGTCAAATATTTACCTTTTGAGTCATCCTCTAATAGCTTTTGGACAGCCTCTTTTCAAGTAACTGTAGGAGCTCCATACTGTACATCAGCGGTACCCCAAAAGGGAAAAAGTAACCTGTCGTCATACAATCAACGATAGTAACTCTTGTCATAACCATCTAATTAGATTATAATCTAATTAGATGGTTATGACAAAGGAGGGAATGTTGTGCAACTTGATCGACTAGTACATTTTCATAAAACATTAGGTGATAAAACGAGAATAAGAATCATTGCATTGCTAAAGGAGGGACCGTTACACGGTCAAGCAATTGCAGGAAAGCTTGGATTGACAGCACCAACAATATCTCACCACATTACGAAATTGAGAGATATTGCCGTCATATATCAACGTAGAGAAAAAAACACGATATATTTTTATTTAGACGAAAAGAAGTTAGAACTCATGGCTCAAGCAATTTTACGGATAGGGAGTGTCAATGATATGTATACATTTGATATAGAGGATGAAGAAAAGTATAAAGTCATTCAAAACTTCGTTAAGGCTGACGGTTCATTAAAAACGATTCCTGCACAGAGGAAGAAAAAACTCATTATATTAGAGCATATTGTAAAAGGGCTAGAGAGAGGTAAAGTGTACGATGAGCGTGAAATAAATGAGCATATAAAGCAGTTTCATGAAGATTATGCTACTATTCGAAGAGAGTTTATTATGTGCCAGTTTATGTTTAGAGAAAACGGTAAATATGAATTGAATCCGATTGAAATGTGGCCAGTGTAAACGATAATTTAATAGTCCGAAAGCTGTGCTGCTGACAACTCGTAGCATTCCACAAATAGACAGATAGAAAGGGTGACTCAAATATGGTAACAATGCATTTGGTAAGTCACCCTTTATGAAAATGATATAGAGAATTGTTCTTGTAGAAATGCTTTAATCTCTTCCCGCATTTCCGCAGTTTCAAAGTGACCAATTGGATAACGGAATAGCTTCCAAGCATCACTTGCGCCAGCCTTAAAGTAGATTGTCTTTAGATGTTGGTCTATTCTATCGACCCCTTTACTAGGTACTAATCGATCATAATCACCTTGTAAGCTTAAATGAGGCCGAGGTGCAATGAGCGCATTAATTTCAGCGGTAGAAAAGTGCTTCAATAAGTTCGGTACATAGAAATAAATGGCATGTCCTTCTAATCCACGGTCTTCAATGAGAGAATGATAATCAACGAGGCCACAAATATCGATACAAACTTTGATTCTTGTATCTAATGCAGCAATCCACCAAGACATTGTACTTCCCATGGAAATTCCCATTGTGCCGATACGGTTTGTATCTACATCATCTCTTGATGTTAAATAGTCTATGGCTCGGAGGTGATCGTAAACCATGTTCCCCCAGAGGACTTGACCATTTAAAATCATTTCTTTAAAAAGCTCATTCTCTGATTTCCCCATTCTCTCTCCAAATCCCCAAGAGTCAATACACATTGCAGCAATTCCGATGCTTGTTAATTCTTCTGCATATGGAACGTCGTATAAATAGCTGTTACCATCAATCAGTTCCTTTTTACCGAGCTCGTATTTGCCACCGTGAGAATGATTAAATAGTATGGTGGGGTAGGGACCGTTATGGTGAAGAGGACGTACAAAAAATGCGGGTACTGGATTAGTACCATTTAAATGAAGTACTAACCTTTCTAGTATATATGTCGATCTCACTTCTTCACCCACTTTAAACGAAGTGATGGATCTGTCTTTTGAGGGCAAGTCTCCTAATAACGCGTATAATTGATTTCTCCGTTTTTCTACATTCACGAAAGGCACCTCTTTTGAAAAAAAATAACTACTATCTTCTATTTCTAGCACATAAGTACTATTCCCTTCTTTTATAATAAAGATGAAAATATAGACAATGATTTCCTATATTTGCTAGTCTAGAAGAGTATTAGAATTCATGGTGACATCATTCATTGTTAAAAGGGTGGTAAATATGACAAAAATAAAAGCAGTTATTTTTGATTGTGACGGACTTCTTATTGACACAGAAACCCCTTGGTATTTAGCGTTAAAGGAAATTTACGAGAGTTATCAGTTAGACTTGCCACTAGAAGTGTACGCGCAGTGTATAGGATCAAACTTTGATGGATATGATCCTTATTTTTCACTAAAAAAGCAGGCGCAGGAACTAGTGAATATAGATGAAACAAAAAATAAGGCTAGAACAATCCATAAAAGGTTAATGAAGGAGCAGCAGCTTCGTCCTGGAGTAGTTGAGTATTTACAGGATGCGAAAAGGTTAGGACTAAAGGTAGCATTGGCATCTAGTTCCAATCGTGAGTGGATCGAAGAGCAACTAAAGGCATTTCAAATACTATCATTCTTCGATTCCATCCATACAGGAGATACAGTGGAGAGGGTAAAGCCTTTTCCGGATCTTTATGAAGCTGCTTTAAGAAGCTTACATGTGAAAAAAGAGGAAGCGGTCGTCTTTGAAGATTCTTTGAATGGACTCAAAGCAGCAAATAATGCGGGGATTCCATGCGTCGTAATCCCTAATGAGGTGACAGCCCACTTGCCATTTAAAACACATACACACAAACTAGCTTCAATGGGAGATATGCCATTAGAATCGCTACTTCAAAAGCTGTCCTAAATGGGATACGGAGGGAAAAATATGCATATAGATAATGAATTGATAATTAGACCCATTAAAGAAAATGATTTAATTAGGCTTTGGGAATTAACGTGTAAGGAAAAAGAGCCTGAGTGGAAGAAGTGGGACGCACCATATTTTGAACACGAATCGATGACGTATGAAGCGTATATCGATAAGAAATTTCATTTTCCGGATAGTGAAAATGTGTGGGTAATAGAAGTAAATAAACGTGTTATCGGGACAGTTAGCTACTATTGGGAGCATAAGCCATCTCAATGGCTAGAGATGGGAATTGGAATATATGACCCTGACTTCTGGAATGGGGGCTATGGTACTCGTGCATTGCGTATATGGATAGACCATTTATTTCAAAGTATGCCGTTAGTTCGGGTTGGCTACACAACATGGTCTGGAAATGTAAGAATGATAAAAGTAGGGGAAAAACTAGGAATGACCATGGAAGCAAGATTGAGAAAATGCAGATATTACAATGGTACTTATTATGATTCCATCCGGATGGGGCTACTTCGTGAGGAATGGTCTCCTGTTCACGCGAAATAATCATTAACTAAATTACTTTTAAGAAATGAGGTTAAGAAATGAAGGTCGATATTTTAATTACGAACGGTTTCGTTGTAACAATGGAAGGCAGAGGCGTTGGGATGATTGAAGATGGGGCCGTCGCCATAAAAGGAAATAGGATTGAAGCAGTAGGAAGTTCTTATGATATTATGCGAGAATACAAAGCTGAGCATGTGATCGATGCAAAAAATAAGCTTGTCATGCCAGGATTTATTGATGCACATATACATACAGGTCTCTCGATTATTCGAGGTGTTGCACAAGATATGACAAACTGGATGCAAAAAGGCATCTGGCCTTTTTCTAAACACGTCACAACAGATGACTATGTAAAAGGATCGATGGTCAATATCATTGAAGGTATACAAGCAGGAACAACGACATTCGGTGATTATGATGGGCATATGACAGAGCTTGTTCAAAATTATATAAAAATTGGTGCCCGTGCGAGAGTAGCAGAACTCGTCAATGAGATTCCTGATAATGTAGGTGATCTCCCTGTTGGCGAGCTATATCCTTTCCATTCCTCAATTGGAGAAGAAAAGCTAGCTAGAAATATAGCGTTGATGGAAAAATATAATGGCATAGAAAATGGCAGAATTACAAGTATTCTCGGGCCACATGGACCTGATATGATGAGCCTTGAGCTTTTGCAGGAAATGAAAGGACTTGCAGATAAATATGATACAAAGCTCCATATGCATGTAGCACAGGGCGATCGTGAAATTGACCAAATTGAAAAACGTTATGGAAAAAGGAGTATTGACTTTTTAGAGGAACAGGGCTTTTTAAATGAGCGATTGATTGCGGTTCATTTGACTGAAGCTACTGATGAAGAAACAGAAAGAGTAGCAAAAAGTGGAGCAAATATGATTTATTGTGCTGGAAGTATCGGTATCATAGATGGAATCGTAACGCCGATGCTGAAGTTTATTGAGAGTGGTGGAACGGCTTGTTTAGGATCAGACCAAGCGCCTGGCAATAACTGCAACAATATGATTAATGAGATGAAATTTGCTGCGATTTTAAACAAAGTCAAGCGAGCAAATCCTGCCGTTTTCAATGCTACATTAGCCTTACGATCTGCAACGATCGAAGCAGCAAAGGTATTAGGAATAGAGCATGAGGTAGGTTCTTTACGTCCAGGGAAAAAAGCAGATGTTATTTTATTAAACTTAGAGGAGCCAAGCTTTACCCCAGTCATAACTAGTCCAGTCAGAAATATTATTCCAAACCTTGTTTATTCTGCCCGAGGACATGAAGTGGAAACATCGATTATAGACGGAAAAATAGTAATGGAAAATCGTAAAATTTTAACGATTAATCATAAGAAAGCTGTTCAAGACGCACAAGAAGCTGCAAATGGTATTGCAGAACGTGCGAGAGAGGATATATTGGAAGCCGAAAGTGATATTTTAACGATGATGCGTGAAGGGATGCTGTAAAAAGGTTGACTCAAAAGGTGATTTTCACCTCTTGAGTCAACCTTTATGTACTTTTGCAAAATTGATTTATAGTATCTTATTAAATATTAAAAACTGGAATTTTCAGCGTTTTATGTTATTCTTTATAAAGGGAAATTACTTCGTGAACCGAAATGATATATTATTATTAGACTAGTATTTTGCAACACTCGTTTGGAGGACAATCATGAAAAAGGTACTATCGTTTCTTGGACCATATCGTTTTGCAGTATTTATAGCATTATTTTTCACGTTTACTGAATTAGTTGTAGAGCTTATACAGCCGTACTTAATAGGGAAAATCATAGATGATGGGATTATGCAAGAAGATCTGTCAGTTGTTGTTACATGGGGATCTATTATGCTTGTATTATCGTTAGTAGCGTTTGCCTCTGGTATTCTAAATTCCTTTTATGCAGCACACGCAAGTCAGAACACAGGCTATGATCTGCGTAGTAGACTATTTGAAAAAGTACAATCCTTTTCCTTTGCAAATTTTAGCCAATATCCTACATCATCATTAATAACGAGAATGTCAGCAGATGTTACGTTAATTCAAAATGCGTTGTTTATGGCACTAAGAATTATGCTTCGCGCACCATTACTCGTATTTGGATCAGTCATCATGGCGTTATTTGTCAATGTGAGGCTTGCATTAATACTCGTCGTTGCAGTACCGCTTTTAATATTATTTTTACTGTTTATTATGCGACATGCAGGAAAGATGTTTAGAGCAGTTCAAGAGAAGCTAGACAATGTAAATAGTGTGATGCAGGAAAACTTAGTAGGAATTCGATTAATCAAAGCGTTTTTAAGAAGGAAGCATGAGTCAAACCGGTTCACTAAAGCGAGTGGGGAGCTGCGTGATCGAACGGTCACAGCATTAAGACTTCTTGAAATCGGTATGCCAATCATATTATTAATCATGAATATTAGTATTATGGCTGTTTTGTGGTTTGGTAGCTTCCATGTAGAAACAGGCGGAGCGACAGTGGGGGAAGTTGTCACGATCGTGAATTATACGACACGTATGACTGCTGCTATGTCCATTTTTTCAATGATTATTATGTTTTTCTCTCGTGCTAGAGCATCTGCTACTAGAATTGCAGACGTCATTGAAACAGAGGTAGATTTATTAGATACGGAACAAAGTAGTGAAAAAAATGTGATTACAAGAGGCAAGCTTACATTTGATCGTGTATCATTTACATATCCTAACTCAGAAACGGACGTTTTGCACGAATTATCCTTTGAGGCAAAGCCAGGGGAACGGATTGCTATTTTAGGAGCAACTGGCTCAGGTAAAACGACGTTATTCCAACTCATTCCACGTCTTTACGATATTGAGCAAGGGAAAATTTTGATAGACGATATAGATATTAGAGACATCAAGCTCAACACATTAAGAAGACAAATTGGATTTGTACCACAGGAAGCAATGCTTTTTAGTGGAACGATAAAAGACAATTTAGCATGGGGAAAAGAGGATGCGACACTTGATGAAATGATCGAAGCTACGAAGCATGCTCAAATTTATGAAACAATCGAATCGTTACCTAATCAATTTAATACTATTTTAGGCCAACGAGGAGTTAACCTATCTGGTGGTCAAAAGCAGCGATTATCTATTGCACGTGCATTAATAAGAAAGCCCAAAATTTTACTATTAGATGACAGTACAAGTGCCTTAGACGTAAAAACAGAGAAAAAGCTTTTAGATGCCCTAGAACATTATGAATGTACGACGTTATTGATTACCCAAAAAATTAGTACGTCAATGAACGCCGACATGATCCTTCTTTTAGAGGATGGAGAACTGTTGGCAACAGGAACGCATGAGGAACTGCTAGCAACATCCGAACTTTATAAGAAAATTTATGTATCACAGTTTGGGGAGGACTAAGTTATGCTACTAAAAAAACTCGCTGAGCCTTTCCAGCATGAAAAAATAGATGTAACAGCTGTTCAACAGAAGCAGGAAGGGAGCAAAAACAAGCCCCGCAAATCAAAAAATTGGGCAGGTACATTAAGCAGAATTTGGAGCTATTTAACACAAAATAAATGGAAACTCGTTCTTGTTTTAATCATGGTCGTCATTAGCTCTGTTATGGCCTTACTTGGTCCATTTATTGTAGGGATGGCACTCGATCATTACATTGTCCCCCAACAATTTGAAGGATTAGGAATATTACTTATAGGACTTTTAGCAGTATATATGATTCATTCTATATCGGTTTGGCTACAAAACTTTTGGATGGTCAGGATTGCACAAAATACGGTATATACGATGCGAACGAATGTATTTAAACACCTTCATAAACTGCCGATACCTTATTTTGATCGAAAACAGCACGGTGAACTAATGAGCCGAGTAACAAATGATATGGAAAACGTAAGTACGACGCTCAATACTTCTGTCATTCAAATCTTTGCAAGTATATTAACCCTTGTTGGTACCATCTCTGTGATGTTTTATTTAAGCTGGATTTTAACTCTTATTACCTTATTAGTAGTGCCAGCAATGGTATTTGGAATGAAGTGGATTACAAAGCGTACTGGCGTGCTATTCAAAGCCCAGCAAAGAAACATGGGTATTTTAAACGGACACATACAAGAAACGATGTCCGGACAAAGAATAATAAAAACTTTTTCACAAGAAGAAAAGGTCATTGCTGAATTTAAAGAGAAAAATGATGCGTTAAAGAAATCAGGATTTTGGGCTCAGACTATTTCGGGGTTCATCCCAAAGCTGATGAACTTTTTAAATAATTTAAGCTTTGCGATCATCGCTGGAGTAGGTGCATTACTGGCGATAGTCGGGGATGGTATTGTAACGATTGGTATGATTGTCATATTTGTAGAGCTATCACGTCAGTTTACGAGACCGTTAAATGATCTTGCCAACCAGTTTAATACACTTTTATCTGCAATCGCAGGTGCGGAACGCGTCTTTGAGGTGTTAGATGAAGACGTAGAAATGCTCGATGAAAAAGAAGCTAGCGAGCTTTCAAATGTCATTGGAGAAGTACAGTTTGAAAATGTATCCTTTTCTTATGAGGATGATGAGGATACAGTAAATAACATTAGTTTTCATGCAAAACCTGGTGAAACAATTGCGTTTGTAGGACCAACCGGAGCAGGGAAAACAACGATGATTAACCTCCTATCCCGTTTTTACGATAAAGCTAGTGGAAGAATTTATATTGATGGGAAAGAGATTCAATCTATTAAAAGAGAAAGCCTGCGCAAGCATATGGCATTCGTGCTTCAAGATTCGTTCTTGTTTGAAGGCTCTATTCGAGAAAATATTCGTTATGGAAGACTCACGGCCTCCGATCGAGAAATAGAAGAAGCGGCAAAGCAAGCAAATGCGCACTCTTTCATTATGAAGCTACCAGAAAAGTATGATACAGTATTGAGCCCAGACGGAGGCGGAATTAGCCAAGGACAGAAGCAATTATTGTCGATCGCACGTGCAATATTAGCTAACCCTAAAATTCTCATTCTTGATGAAGCGACAAGTAGTATTGATACTGTAACCGAAATAAGAATTCAAGAAGCGTTACAACGATTAATGGAAGGTAGAACGAGCTTTGTCATTGCACACCGACTTAATACTATTCAAAAGGCCGACAACATTATCGTATTAAAGGAAGGGGAAATTTTTGAACAAGGCTCACATGACGAATTGCTAAAGCAACAAGGTTTTTATGCAGATTTATATCATAGCCAATTAAAAACGAGATTGCATGGCTAGCGCGTTGTATGGTGAATAGGAAGGGTGTACTAAAGAGTGAAGAACTTTAGGCATCCTTTTTTTATATCATTGGGTTTACTTAAGTGTATTTGCGCGAAATGGAGCGCCGCCATCTGCTATTGAGCAAGGCTGAAAGAAGTTGAACTGTATAAGGAGCCTTCTCCTTATGTATGATTATTTAGTTTTTGCCAAGCCTAACCTTTATAGGAAAAAAAGAAGGGTTGAGGTAAGCATGCTATATAAGATTTTTCTCATCATGACAGTTGTTGGTGTGCCTATATCAATCGTTGGATCCTTATTAAATTGGGCGCCAACGATAATGTTCGCTATATATGCTTTAACGATATTGGCTCTTGCTTCATATATAGGCAGGGCGACAGAGAGCTTATCAATTATTGCCGGTCCAAGAATAGGCGGATTACTAAATGTTACTTTCGGCAATGCAGTTGAGCTGACAATCTCTATATTTGCACTTAAAGCAGGGTATTTAACAATTGTACTAGCTTCTTTGACTGGAGCAGTTATTAGCAACCTTTTATTAGTTGCTGGCTTATCTTTTTTTATCGGTGGATTAAAATTTAAACGGCAATCATTTAATATTCATGATGCAAGACATAACATGGGCCTTCTAATGTTTTCTGTCGTAGTATCGTTCGTATTTCCATTTATTTTTTCCTTTCGCTTAACGGAGAATGAAATATTCACACTAAGTGTTGGGATCGCTATTGTCATGCTTTTGCTATATTTTGCTGCTTTATTTTTCAGACTAGTGACTCATCGCGGTGTTTATGTGCAAGGGAAGGAAAACGAGGAAGAAGAAGAGCCGGAATGGGGTAAAAAAAGGTCTATTATCGTTTTAGCTGCAGCAGCATTGTCTGTTGCATTTTTAAGTGACCAACTAGTCGATAGCTTTGAAGGTGTTGCAGCTTCCTTTGGCTGGAGTGAAGTATTTATTGGTGTCATTGTAGTGGCGATTATTGGTAACTCTGCAGAAAATATAACTGCAATATTAATGGCTGTGCGAAATAAAGTAAATGTATCAATGGAAATAGCTGTAGGGTCTACGCTACAAATAGCTATGTTTGTAACCCCATTACTAGTCGTATTATCTTTAATATTTGCTAACCCGCTATCACTCGTTTTTCAAATGGAAGCGCTAGTAGCGATGGTACTTTCAGTCTTTCTTATTAATATGATAATTAATGACGGTGATACAAACTGGTTTGAAGGATTAACATTACTTTCAGCCTACATCATTATGGCAATTGGCTTTTATTTCATGTGAGTGTTTAAGCCAGATAAAAAAGGATAACTCAAAATGTTGGCCTTTTGAGTTATCCCTATAATTTGCCTTTTAATTTAATGCTTACGATCTCTGCTTTTTTCATTCTTCCCTTGTTAGGAGTAAGGCATTTACGCTACTTTCTCAATTACTTTCGTGATCAGCTGACCAATCTTCCAAATCTTTTTCTATATCTGACCAATACTCATACCATTGTTCGTACCACTCGTCATAAAGGCCATCGAAATAGTAGCTCTCATCTAAATAGTAATCCCAATACTCTTCACCGAAGTCTTCCCAAAACTCATGGTAATAGTATTCCCAGTAATCGTAAAAGTCTTCATCAACCGAAAGATCGCCTCCGTCAAAATAACCTTCGTGATATTCCCATAAATCGTCAAAAAAGTATTCACCATCAGGACCGTAAAACTGCGCCAATATTTCTGTTTCTGTCATTGGATGAGCAATCCACGTTTCTATAAGGTCATTTACTTGATATAAAGGGATACTAAAGCCGATTGACGTATCATCCATATTTTGAGCAGAGTTGATGCCAATTATTTTTTCGCTTTTCTTTGAAAGCAGTGGTCCTCCACTACTTCCTGGAGATATTGGTGCTGAAATTTGATATAAGTTTTCATATACATAGGAATTAATATTAAAGTTACGATTTGTGCCTGTAACATAGCCCATTGTAGCGGTATTTTCAAAGCCAAGTGGACTACCTAAAGCAATTACTTCTTCACCTATCATTAAAGAACCTTCTTTTTCAAGTGCGAAGGGAGTTTGTCCTATAAGGTCTGGTACTGAAACGACGGCTACATCTGTTTCATTAGAGTAACCGATCACCTTCCCATCGTACTCATATCCATCTACTGTTCGAACATTTACGTCTATTTCACCCTCCACGACGTGAGCATTCGTGACTACAGCACCTTGATCATTATATAAAAATCCTGAGCCTTGGCTATAAGGGGCAAATATTGTATAAACAGACTCCTGAGCATCTGCAATAATTTCAGTTAGTTCTCTTTTTTGAATCTCCTGCAATACTTGCCTTTGTGCAACTGGAAGTAGACCAAGACGCTCTCTATTATTATTCTCTAAACGATATTCCTCGTGTGTAGCTGCAAGTAAAGGCTCGGCTGTAGATTCGTTACCGATGAAGTGCATCGTAGCAAACACCGTGCCAGATATAACGATAGACATAATAAGAGAAAGAAAGATGACATTATAGCGGTCTTTTCTTTTTCCACAATGGGTACAATAGCGGGCTTTTTCGTCTCTTTTTCTTCCGCAATTTGAGCAGTACACGCGTTATCACATTCCCCTCTAAATAGAATCAAATAAATATTCTATCACATTATGAAAATGAATAAAATATTTATACGTAGTATTATAACAAAATAGTTGATAAACGTTAAATTTAGTATGGAAGTATAATATGAAAATATTGTTTGAAGCTGTTGTCCAAAAAAGTTGACAAGTTTGAGGGACCTTCTTGCATATATATATGTTGATAACGTAAAAAGGATGGTGGAGACAATGAACTTTTTAGTAGTGAAACGGAAAACAATTTTAGCATTTTTAGTCTTTGGACTAGCGATAGTTTCTGTTTGGGTTTCATCAAGTATGTTTTTTAATGATGTACCAGCAATGGGAGAAATGGCGGCAGATGATGATGTTAGAGAAATCCATATGATAACAACAGAATTCAAATCTACGTTAGAAGATGGGACAGAGATAGAGTCCTATCGTTGGGACCCTGGGACAATTTATATTGAGCAGGGAGAGCGTGTTGATCTCATTATTTATGGTGTGCATGGTAAGGAGCACCCATTTGTTATTGAAGGAACTAACGTTGAAGGAACAGTGAAAAAAGGAGAAGAAGTTCGAGTTCCTTTAAAATTTAAAAAAGAGGGAACATATAGACTCATTTGCCCAATGCATGCAGACAAAGATAGTGATGGTCCAATGATCGCTTACATCGTAGTTGATTAAGAACATAATAACGTCTTTAAGCATGAGACAGAATCATAGCTCATGCTTAAAGATGAGAAACATTGTTTCACTATTGAGATTATATCGTTTTCTCTTTATAAATTTTAATATTAGCTTCAAGCTCCATATTTAAATAATAATACGCTTTTTTATACTTTCTATTCATATACAAGTGATCGCTCAGTTCCTTCGCATGTGATAGAATTTCTCTCCAATACTTTTTTTCGTAGAAAAAATGTAAGCATTCTGTCATTAGCTTTTCATAGGCTTCCATATTATTAACTAGCTTCTCTTTCTCAGCTTGAATGGACATTAGAAAATAATCGTCTTCTATACTTTTATTTCTTGCTTCCTTCGCTTTCTTTACTATTGTTTCGAAATCATTTATTTCCCCTCTTTCGAGATGCGTATGAAGAAGTGCCAAATAAGTAATAAAAAGACTTGTAGGGTCAACTTTTTCCTTTAATTTTAAACTAATATGAAAGTATTCCATACTTTTAGTTAATTCGGACTTTTTTAAATATAATGTTCCAATATTGTGATATATTTTTGTAAGTTGAAGCTCTAAATTTTTTTCTTCCCCTAAGTTTAGCCCCTTCATTAATACTTTTTGTGCATTATCTAAATCATTTAACTCCATATAAATAAGGCCGCTTAATAAGTATGTTTCAACAGTTTGCTTCCATTGATGAATATCCATATATATCGATTTTGCTTTGTTACAATAATCAAGGCCAGTATAAAAGTCATGCATATTAAAGCAACAGAGTGCTAAATTAAAATGAATTCTACCTTCATCTAACTGGCTAGGAACATAATTTAATGATTGAATATAGTAGTTCTTTCCCTCTTTAAATTGTCGTTCATAACTCTTTAAAAAAGCTAAGTTATATAAATATTTAAATGTAATGGAATTCGGAAAGCCAATCGATTCCATTAAGGAAAAGTCTTTAATATATGAAGAAATTTTACTATTAAATTCTTTTGCCTTTGTTACACTCATTGTTTTTAAGTGAAAGTAGCAATTAAGTATGTAAAACTGTATTTCCTGTTTAATTGAACAAATATATGTAAAAGAAGCTTGATTTTGCTTAAGAAAATTTTCCACTAGCGACAGATCTTTTTCCAAAAGGCCATCCATTGTGGAAAGTAATTTTTTTATTTTTTGAGATTCGTCGTACACGTTTAGTAAATATGCTGCAGGAACATGAAGTCGTTCTGATAGCTGTACTAGTATGTCTTCGGAAGGCTCATAACGACCACTTTCAATATTACTGTAGTGAGAAGGAGACGTAATACCCTCACAGACGCTAATTTGAGATATATTATTGTTATTCCTTAGTCTTTTTAACCGTTCTCCTATATGCACGTAATGACCCCCTTTCCATTTATTTTACAATAAATTACAAAAACCTTCTAGTTTAAAATGTTAATGTACGTTCTTAATCTAAATGAAATAATATAATGCGTATTCTTTCATTATATAGAAGAAATGATAGTTATGGAGACTTACTTTTAGAGAAACTCTCAACGATTTGTTATGATTTGAATAAATTCATTTTTCTTGGAGGAAAGAAATGTGCTTATATGAAAAAGCAAAGCAATTTATTGTCCAATGTTATGGAGAACTAGGGAAAGTAGATGAAATTGAAAACCGTTTAGTAGTGATAGAACGAGAAATTAAAGAATCTGGTTTATATGAACATACTTTTGAAGAATTAGAATATGGGGCCAAATTGGCTTGGAGAAATAGTAACAAGTGTATTGGGAGATTGTTTTGGAATACTTTAATTGTAAAAGATAGGAGACAAGTAAATAACGTAAAAGAAGTGTTCGATGCGCTTCATGAACACTTAGTGGATGCAACGAATGGTGGAAAGATAAAGCCAACTATTACGATATTCCCTCCTAAATACAAAAATCAAGATCATGTGCGTATATGGAATCATCAATTAATTCGTTATGCAGCTTACGATACGAAACACGGTGTGTTAGGAGATCCAATGTCATTACCTTTTACAAAGGTGTGTGAAGAACTAGGTTGGCAAGGAGAAGGGTCAAGTTTCGATATACTGCCTTTAGTAGTACAATGGAAAAACGATGAACCGATGCTACAAGAATTAAACAGCGATGCTATTTTGGAAGTAAAAATCATACACCCCGAAATCACGCAGTTTGAAGATTTACATTTAAAGTGGTATGCAATACCAGCAATTTCAGATATGATGCTTGAAATAGGTGGAATTGAATATACTGCAGCACCATTTAACGGTTGGTATATGGGTACAGAAATAGGTGCACGTAATTTTGCGGATGTTGACAGGTATAATATGCTACCAAAAATTGCTTCCATCATGGGCTTGGAAACGAATCGCCATTCAACCTTGTGGAAAGATCGTGCATTAGTTGAACTTAACAGAGCAGTACTTTATTCTTTTAAAAATTCAGGAGTGAGCATTGTCGACCATCATACAGCTGCAGAACAATTTAAGCAATTTGAAAAAAGAGAAAAGGAATGTAACCGAGAATTAACAGGAGATTGGAGTTGGCTTATTCCACCAGTATCTCCCGCAACAACGCATATTTTTCACCGACAATATAATGATAAACTAGTCACTCCTAATTTTTTTCGGCAACAAACTCCTTATTGACCGAGAAGAAATGACTAACTCATGAATAATATGTTACATATTGAACAAATCACTTACTTTTATCATGAATAAATGTAAAATGAAGGCGAATGAACAATTTTACAGTTTATTGTTAAAGGAGCATGCTCATGAGTGATTTCTTAATGAAAAGTATCATCGGCTTAGCACTCTTGTTATTTATAACAGGTTGTACAAGTGAGGAAGGAATTGACACTAATGTGTTAGGTGAAGAGGAGATCCTTTTATATGTTGGCGATAGTGATACCGAAGATGAGTTATTATTTGTGATGGACTATTCGTGTCCTTGGTGTAAAGTATGGATGGATGATATATATCCAGAAGTGAAAGAGCATTGGATTGATAACGAGAAGTTAAAATTTAGAACACAAACAATGGTATATTTAAATGAAAATTCTTTGAGATTAACCGATTTTGATCAAAATGTGAAGCTTTATCACCCAGAACTTTATTACGATGTTATACATGAAATAATGGCAGAAGCTGGGGAGGAGGGGCCAGAAAACTGGGGCTCAATAGCATACATAGAAGACAAGGCTACTCAGTTTAATTTAAACGAGAAAACTTGGTCATCAAAGCCAGCTGTTGATTCAATAAGTGTCACTCGGAGATATACAAGAGCATTGAACATCGAGACAGTGCCTGCAGTATTTGTTAATGGTGTAAAAGTGGAAGATCCGTTTAGTTTAGATGAAATCGAGAAGCTATTGACGAGGTAATGACAGTAAAAAAATAAGTTGCGGCAACTATACCAAAATCTTGATGAGTTATATATTTAATTTTTTCAAATACTACCCTTATTAGACAATGATAGGGGTAGTTTTATGTTGATTGGAAAGAAGAAAAATAAATATCCATACATATTATTGTTAATTATTCATTCATGTTTACTCCTATATACATTTAAAAAACATGCCAAAACAAAAGGAATTCTCGCATTATTGTTATCAAATATGGGATTTGCTTTCTTTTTTGATTATTTTGTCGTATCATTTTTTCCTGGTTACACGTATAGGCCAAAAATGATTAAAAATAAATATTTAGATAATGTATTAGGAGCTACTTTATCCCAGGCCGTATTTGTGCCATTTACTGCGATCTTTATTACAGCCTTTCGACATGGCTGGCTTGTTAAACTATTATTTGCATGTTACTTTGCGGTTATAGAAAAAATATTTACTCTGATTGGTATTTTTAAAAAAGGATGGTGGAAAACAAGATATACTTTCCTCTTAATTCCGTTCTACTTTTATATTAGTGATTTTCGGTGGAAAGGATTAGAAAACGAGAATAGCATCATGAAATCAATTTGTTTATTTAACATGATACATTTGACATGGATAAACGGAATATATGTATTAGAAGTGTTAAAAGTAATTAGGTTTGGTTTCAAGAATAATTATAAATGGAAAAATCAGCTGAAAATAGTGCCATTTTATGCAATGTCATACTCACTCTTAGCAACAATTGTTACTATAAGAGGGAGAGCGTCTTTTAAAACAGTTCTTCTTTCTGTACTTATTGGAATAGATCAATGTTTGTTAAAGGCAAAAATAATGAAAATTAAGTCGATTTATCCACTAATCATGATCCATATTATCACCATTTACTTATCGCATCTATACTATTATACATTACTTGATAAGCGCAATTTTGTGGACGAAAAATCATTATGAAGAAAAAGAGAGGATAACTCAAAAATGAAATTAGCATTTTGAGTTATCCTTATAGTATTGCATAACTGTATTCATTAATTTTTTACACTTCAACATCCATTAATACTGCTTTTATAGCAAAATAACTAATATGCTCTGGCAATGCTTCTTTTATCGGTTTAATCCCGTGGGCCAAACCAACTTCTTCAATTTTATCAACAATGAGTTGCTTTGTTTCGTCTGAAATAAGATGATCAAAACTAATTTTTTCTCCACTAGTGGCGCCACGAAGGAGGTGATTTTCGACTGTTACAGTAGTTATACCTCGTTGTTCAGCAATATCTTCTATTGTCTTTCCTTCTTGAAAAAGTTGAATACTTAGTAAATGACTAGGAACCTTAGCGCCATTTAGATCAACGTTATGTTGTGTGATTCGACGGTTTTCAAGTGGTGGAGATAGTTTAGGTGCGGAGTCATTTTTAGCCTCAGGATTGTTTTCCACATAGCTTTTAATTGCCGATAAAAATATTTCCCCGTAACGCTCAAATTTTTGTTCTCCGACACCTTTAATTTCTAGCATGTCTTCGACGCTCATAGGTAAGTAGGTGCACATTTCATTTAACGACTTATCAGAGAAAACAATATAAGGTGGTACATTTGCTTCCTTTGCTAAATCTCCACGTAATTGCCTCAATTCCTCGAACAAAGGATGCGAAGTAGAAATTTTTTTGGGCTGCTTTTCCACTTTGCGTTCTACAGTTTCTTCGCCTTTTAAAACGAGTACGGCCTTCTCTGTCAGTTGTAACAGGGGAAAACTACCGTCACTTAATGATAAAAACTGTGAAGCAACTAAATAATCAATAAATTGACTAACTTCCTTTTGTCTTTTTCCTTTCATGAGCCCGTATGTCGTAAGCTTGTCTAATGAAAAGTCCTTCAGCTTTTTGTTATTTGAGCCTACTAATACTTGAGCAACTAGTGTTTTTCCGAAACGTTCTCTCATTCGTTTCACACAGGAAAATACCATTTGCGCTTCGCGAGTGACATCCTCAGAAACTCGATCATCGATACAGTGATCACACTTTGTACATGACTCGATCTTACTATCTCCAAAATATTGAAGGATAAATGCTTGTAGGCAGCTTTCAGTATGACAATAGTTTGTCATCGCCTGCAGCTTTCGGTATTCATTTTCCTTTCTTTCATCGGTCATATCAGTCTGTTCAATGAGAAATTGTTGAATTCTAATATCTTGAGGAGAGAATAAAAGAATACAACTGCTTTCTTCCCCATCTCTTCCAGCACGCCCAGCTTCTTGATAATAGCTTTCTATATTTCTCGGGATTTGATAGTGAATAACGAACCGAACGTTAGATTTATTGATTCCCATTCCGAAAGCGTTTGTAGCTACCATCACTTTTAAATCATCATAGACGAACTGCTCCTGCATGAATTCACGCTCTTGATTGGACATCCCACCATGATATTTTCCTACAGAAAGATTCATCGAAGAAAGGAGTGTGTAAATCCTTTCAACTTCCTTTCGTGTGGCTGCATAAATAATCCCAGATTGATCAATATTTCTAGTAATATAATTTTTTATATAGTGATCGCGATCTATTCCCTTTAATACGTGAAAAGAGAGATTCTTTCTAGCAAAACCTGTTTGAACAACGAAGCTTTTATCAATGGACATTGCCACGCAAATGTCATCAGTGACTTCAGGAGTTGAGGTTGCAGTAAGCGCAAGCACTACAGGTTTTGTATCAAGCTTTTCTAGTAAATGTGGTATTTTCATGTAGCTTGGTCGAAAGTCGTGTCCCCATTGTGACAAACAGTGGGCTTCATCAATTGCGACTAAGGATACTTCAATACCGCTTAAACTATTAATAAAAGAAGGGGCATCTAGCCTTTCTGGAGCGATATAAACTAGTTTATAATGTCCTTGTCTCATAAGTGACAAACGCTCATTTACATCGTTATTGGACAAGGTACTATTAATAAAAGTGGATGAAATACCTAATTCCTTTAATTCATCTACTTGATCTTTCATCAGTGAAATTAATGGAGATATAACAATTGTAAGTCCAGGGAGCAACAATGAAGGTATTTGGTAACAAATAGATTTCCCCCCGCCTGTAGGCATAATTCCCATCGTCCGATTACGACAAAGAATATTTGTGATAATTTGTTCTTGTCCTGAACGGAAGGAATCATAACCGAAATGCTGTTTTAGGAAGGAACGCGCTTGATCTAACATAATTAATATCCTCCTAACAAATGCAACTCTTATGTAGGATCCTAAAAAAGATACTATCATTCTACCATATTATATTGCATTAAAGAGTGTTTGAAATAATCTAATACTTTTATTAGAGGCTGTTTTCGTAAAAATTGATGCTTTTCCAAACTTGGTGAAAAGAAAGGTATACGAAAAGAGCCTAGTGAAAAAACGATTATTCATTATTAAATAACTCAGAATATATTGAAAAAAGGTGAGGGAGTAGCGATAATGGTAATACCAACATAAAATGTCGGTTTTTAGGAGGGTTGTCTATTGCGTAGAAACATATTGGTTAGTCTCATTTCTTTCATTACGTGTTTACTTTTATTTTCCGTAATCGTACAAGCTTCCAGCGATGAGAATGAAAATGTCGTTTCACTTTTTGATAATACTAAGAGGATCCAATTAGAAGAACATATTAGTATTTTTGCGGACATAAACAACGCCTATACGATAGATGATATACGTTCAAGCAGTTTTGAGGGTACATTTGAATTAAATCAAGAAAGTATACCTAATTATGGATATACAGATACGGTATATTGGGTGAAGGTTCATTTGCGGAATCAATCTTCAAAAGACATTTGGTTGCTAGAAATCGATAATGCTACGTTAGACTATTTATCGTTATATTTCCCAGAAACAGCTTATGAAAATGCCTATGTAAGTGAAACAGGTGATTTACTTCCTTTTGACAATAGAGAAGTAAACCATCGTAATTTCGTTTATCGATTACAATTAGAAGAAAATAATATTACAACATTATATTTAAGGTTTGAATCTGAAGGTGCGATGCAACTTCCAATAACTCTTTGGCATCAAGATGCTTTTATTGAAAAAAGCCAACTTGAATATGCTTTATTAGGTATATTTTTCGGCATATTATCTATTATGGCATTATATAATCTATTTTTATTTTTTTCTTTAAGACATTGGAGCTATTTATTTTACGTTTTATTTATTGCCTCGAACATTTTTATACACTTGTCCTTTACTGGTACGGCATATCAGTACATTTGGCCAGAACAAAGTTGGTGGAATAACCGTGCCATCGTGTTATTTATGCTAATCTCAAATATATTCGGGTATTTGTTTGCAAAAAGCTTTTTAGAAATGAGAAAGGTGATACCAGGATTAAATAGTATATTTAATTATTTGATTTTCTGCAATTTTGTCATTATATTCCTACTTTTTTACTCCTATAGTTTAGCATTAAACCTTGTTGTAATAAGCTCAGGAGTAACAGTTTTATTAATGATTTGGGCCGGTATTTCCTGTTATCGTAAAGGGTATCAACCTGCAAAGTATTTTCTTTTAGCTTGGCACATTTCTTTTATAGGGACTATTATTTCATTGCTAGCAGATGCTGGGTTTCTTCCAATTTATTTCGTTACGAAATATGCATGGCAAATTACAGCTTCTATTGAATTTTTACTTTTTTCATTTGCTTTAGCCGATAAAATAAACATGATGAAAAAAGAGAAGGAACAAGCTGAGCAAGAGGTAATAAAAAGTAATTTAAGAGCGTTAGAAAATTTAAAGAAAACAGATAAATTAAAGGATGAATTTTTAGCAATGACGTCCCATGAGCTAAGGACGCCGCTTCATGGCATGATCGGTATTGCGGAAACGATGTATGATGGAGCTACAGGGAAAATGACGCAGTCGATGAAAAAACACTTGAGTATGATTATATCTAGTGGTAAAAGGCTGTCACATTTAATTAACGATATTTTAGACTTCTCTATATTGAAAAATGACGCTATGAATCTTCATTTGAAGAAGGTTCACTTAAAGGAGCTTGTTGATGTTGTTATTATCATGAGTCAATCTTTACTTAACGAGAAAAATATAAGAATAATAAATGAAATAGATACTAATATACGGCCTGTGTTAGGGGATGAAAATAGGCTACAGCAAGTATTTTTTAATTTAATAGGAAACGCCATTAAATACACAGAACGCGGGACAGTTGTCATAAGTGCGGAAGAAGATGGAAAAATGCTTCAAGTTCATATAACAGATTCAGGAATTGGAATTTCTGCCGATCAAATAGATACGATATTTGATGCCTTTAATAGAGGGGGAAATAACTCAGAAGAGCAGAGTGGAACAGGGTTAGGTTTGAATATTACAAAAAAGCTAATAGAAGCACACGGTGGAAATATATCCGTTGTATCACAGGAAGGAAAAGGTTCTACTTTTTCTTTTTTAATACCTCTATTTCAAGAGGTTGGTTTTAAAGAGGCTAAAGAAGAAGTAAGTGCAACTCTGTTCTCAGAGCAACATTCTAAGTATAGTCACCATATCGATGACGAAACGTTAATGATTGATAATAAAGGAAAGAATATAAAAATATTAATTGCTGATGACGAACGAGTAAATCTCCAGCTATTGTCAAACCATTTATCATTACAAGGGTATTACGTCGATACTGCTAAGGACGGAGATGAGGTATTACACAAAGTGGAAAGTGGTAATTATCACTTACTCATATTAGATATGATGATGCCAAGAAAGTCTGGATATGAAGTTTGTCAGCAATTAAGGAAGAGATTTTCTTTACTAGAGCTACCTGTTTTAATTCTTACAGCTAAAAATCAAGAATATGATAAGGTAACAGCATTTGATTCCGGTGCAAATGACTATATCGTAAAACCTTGTGAAAAAAGAGAGCTTCTTTCAAGGACAAAAACATTAATAGAATTGAGTCTCGCAGTTCGAAAAATAAAAGAGCAAATGAGAGAACTTGATGATGTTAATCAGAGGCTACTACAAATAAACGACGAACTAGAAGGGAAAGTGAGAGAGAGAACTGTTGCCTTAAAAGAGGTAAATGATGAATTGCTGAAAGCGAATGAGGATTTAATTAAATTACAAAACGCTAGGACGCATATGCTATCAAATATTTCACATGAATTTGGCACACCTGTCACTTTTCTACAGAGCTATATTCAGTCAGTGAGAGCCGGAATTATTGAAGCGAATGACGCACACTACTTAAAATCTGTCGAGAATAAGGTAAATATGTTAAATAGATTAATTGAAGATTTATATGATATCTCTAAGCTTGAGTCAGGTGATATCACACTAATGACAAAGGAACGCAATTTACATGAATGGATAAATCAAATGTACGATAAATTTGAAACGGATGTGACAAGGCGGAAAATTACACTCCATAAACCAGTTTTTACAGGTAATGAGGAGCAAGATATACGAATTGACATTGATAATGACCGTATGGATCAAGTTTTTACTAACATCATTTATAATGCGATTAAGCATACAAATGAAGGCGGCGATATTTGGATTAATGTTGTGGTGAAGGATAGGCAAGAGGTTATGATAGAAATTAAGGATAATGGACATGGAATAAAAGAAAGTGACTTACCATTTGTATTTGAGAGATTTTTTAAAGGAGAAAAAGTGATAAATGGAAAGATTGGAACAGGACTAGGGCTAGCAATATCAAAAGAAATTATTCATCACCATAATGGAGAAATATCAGTTAAAAGTACAGAGGGAAATGGCGCAATCTTTTGTATCTCGTTACCTATCGTAGACTAATTGATTTATGGAGGTTGTTAAGAATGAAAGAAAAAGTGTTAATCATTGAGGATGACGAAGATATTAGAGAATTGACTGCATTATACTTAAAAAAGCATTCGTATGAAGTTTTTACTGCGAAAGACGGCTATGAGGGAATTAATATCGTACAAAATAATAATCCCCATCTAGTTTTATTAGACATACTTTTACCCGGAATGAAAGGGTATGAGATTTGTCAAAAAATTAGAATGCTTTCAGAAGCACCCATTATATTTTTAAGTTGTAAAAGGGATATAAGAGATAAAGTAAAGGGATTAGATGCGGGCGCTGATGATTATTTAACGAAGCCGTTTGATTTTACGGAGCTTGAAGCAAGAATAAAAGCAAATTTACGACGTAGTAAAATGAATGCAAATCGCAATGAACCAAAGCGTGTTTTTTCATGTGGAAATCTAGAAATAGATTTAGATAGTTATGATGTTTTCAATAAAGGGAATAAAGTTTCGTTATACACAAAGGAGCTACAACTTTTAATGCTACTAGTTGAAAACAAAAATCATGTGTTTAGTGCTGAAAAAATCTATGATCAAATTTGGGGCATTGATCATTGTGGCGATTTAAAAACCGTCATGGTACATATTAGTAACTTACGTCGTAAAATCGAGGAAAATCCATCAAAGCCAAAATTAATTAAAACGGTGAGAGGTTTCGGGTATAAATTCAGTACTGCTGACGAGGACATTAAAGGATAGCTTGTGGAAATTTGTAATTAATTGTAGATAAAAACATACAAAATTTTAACTCCATTTTAACCTTTTTTATTTATAGTGATAGATAATAAGAACTATAAAACACTGTGGGGGTGTTCATAATAGTTTGGCATCGGATTTATAATCTGATAAATCAGAAAAATAGGGTGAAAAGTTTTGAGTCTTTTGTTGCAGGTAAACTAAAAACTCCTACCAGATAAAGGCAAATCTATTGAAAAGTAGAGGCGCAAAACTACGGATCTAAGGGCTAAATGTTTAATGTCTATGATAGCCGGGTTACCTAGTAGGCAAGATTATCGGAAAGGGGTTTGATGTTTTTGGGGAACATGAAGATGGTGGCAGTAGATGAGGAGTGGAAAGGTTTATTGAAGGAAGCGAGAGATTTGGGGTTAACGCCAAAAGATATTAGAATATTTTTGGCGAAAAAAAGCTATGAAAAAAAAGTACATAGTTGAAAATAATCATTCCTACTATGTAATCGGTCGTTTCAGGCATTAATATTGTTTATAATATGTATTTTATATGATGTGTAAGAGGGGACTCAAAGGTTGATTTTACCTTTAAGTCCCCTCATTTTTTCATGAGTATTTAAGTTTTTTTTGTAAAGCTAGCAACAATGGCATCGAGTTCTTCCATCATATCTTTTAATTGTGTAGTCGTGTCGGTAAAATTCTCATACGTTGCTAATTGTTCTTCAGCTGTAGCAGACATATTCTCCGAACTCGCTTTATATTCTTCTGAAACATCTGTCATTTCATTGATGGATGCTTTTAGCGTTTCTACTTTCTCTACTATTGATTGACACATTTTAAAGGAAGCGCCTATATCATGGTGGACGACTTCCGTTTGAGCAACGATTTTTTCAAAGACCTCACCTGTAGATGATAATTGGTCTGCACCTTCCATTACTTGTTGCGTCGTTTCGGACATAACGATACTAATCTCTTGCGTTTCCTTTAATAAATCTTCTATAATGCTCGCAACATGGTGAGCATAATGACCAGATTGATCGGCTAACTTTCTAACTTCATCTGCAACTACAGCAAAGCCTCTTCCTGATTCACCAGCTCGGGCAGCTTCGATAGCTGCATTGAGAGCTAATAGATTTGTTTGCTCTGCAATGTCAGACATATAAGTGACCGATTGCTGAATTTTGGAAGAACGCTCTTGTAGTCGATCGACAACTTCGTTCATTTGTTGTACTGCATTTGAAATGTCCTTCATTTGGCCCTCCGTATTTATCATACTTTTTGATCCAGATTGTGCAAGTGATCGCGTGCTACTTGAAGAGTCCTTTGAACGTCTCATTTGTTCCCTAATAAGTTGTATATCAGAAGAAACGTCCTCTATTGAGTTATAGCTAACTCTAGCAACTTGCAGTTGCTCTGTAGCCCCTTCGGTAATGGTATGAATTGAATTTGTTATTTCACCAGTAGCAGCAACTGATTCCTTTACACCTAAGTTTAGTTGTTCAATGCTTTGTAAAACGTCCTTTGATGTACTTGTTAATTTAGTCGTAACCTTCTCTAAAACATCTCTTTGCTCTTCTTCCTTTTTCGTTAATTCTTTTACATATTGATTTCTAATATTAATTTGGATGATAAGAACACTACTTGTAAATATTAAAAATACAGCATGAATGAGCAAAAGACTAAAAGGATAATCAGCTGTGCCGGTAATCAACTCAGGTGCAACAAGGTATCCGCCAAAGTGCTGAATAGCAAAAATAATAGTACTGAAAATAATTAAACGAATGCTTTCGTAGTATGCTAACACAGCTAACACCATAAAAATCGAGAAATGGTATTCAACTAAACCATCACCACCAGCAATAAGTGATATGCTACTCAATGTTAATGAGAGCATAATGAATAACGAAATTTGCTGATGCTCTTTATTCTTATAATATAAAATTACGCTAGTTAATAAGAAAATAAAAGGAATAACTACTAAAATATTTAAAGGAATAGAAAAACTATGTGATGAATGATTGTGGTGAGACAAGAAATACCCTTCTAAAAAGTGGAAATGACGGTGTAATACATGAACAGCAATGGAAAGAAAAAAGATAAAGGCCGTAATGTAAAGCATTATCAGATGCTTTCTTTTTTTCATATTAGAATCCTCCTGATGAAAAGTGATAGTAAAACTAGTTGTAAACGCTATTTTTATTATAGTTGCTGCAGTAATATGAGACAACTATTTTGTCGAATTATGTAGATTTTTAGGCGAGTGCAAAGGTTATCGAAGAGCGTTACATTTGAATTGAATAATTTCATTATTATATAATATTATTACTTACTTTTTTATAGTAAGATGATTGGAGAAAATGGAGGCGGCTAATCAAATGTCAATGAAACATGTGTTTAAAAAAGGAGAAGCTGGTAATCAGAACACTTTGTTACTATTACATGGTACTGGCGGAGATGAACATGATTTGATACCAATTTCGGAAATGATTGACCCTGGTGCTGCTGTATTAAGTGTAAGGGGTAATGTCGATGAGAACGGCATGAATCGTTTTTTTCGAAGACTTGCAGAAGGAGTATTCGATGAAGAAGATTTAATAAACCGAACGAAGGAATTAAAAGATTTCGTTGATCAAGCAGCAGAGCAGTATGAATTTGAGCGTAAACACGTCGTTGCTGTAGGATATTCCAACGGAGCAAATATCGCTGGAAGCCTGCTTTATCATTATGAAAAATCGTTAAAGGGAGCGGCACTATTGCATCCGATGGTTCCGCGTCGTGGTATTGACATTCCTTCGCTACAAGGAATTTCTGTCTTTATTGGGGCTGGTGCAAATGACCCTATTTGTCCACCAGAAGAAACAAAGGAGCTAGATAAGACTCTTTCTGAAGCGGGAGCAGCAGTAGACGTGTTTTGGGCAAATCAAGGACATCAGCTGACGAGAGAAGAGATAGATCAAGTGAAAGCATGGTATGAAAAAAATATGTAGGGAGTGTTTCCTTCTATGGTAAGTATAAACCCACATTCCTTAAGTAAAAAAGAGAACTATAGTATGTTAACAAGCGCTATTTTACCTAGACCTATTGCTTTTGTGACATCTATATCAACTGAAGGCGTAGTTAACGCAGCACCATTTAGTTTTTTTAATGTCGTTTCATCTGAGCCACCACTAATATCATTATCGATTGGCCGGAAAAATGGAATAATGAAGGACACATCCCGAAACATTTTGGATGGGAAAGAGTTTGTTGTACATGTTACCGATGAAGAAAACGTAGAAGCTGCAAATCAAGCTGCTGCAAACCTGCCTCCCGATGAAAGCGAAGTGAAGAGGGGAGGACTTTCCCTTATCGATAGTATTCGAGTAAAGACACCAGGGTTAAAGGAAGCAGCTGTGAGAATGGAATGTATGCTCGAAAAGCATCTTGTCTTTCAAGAAGATACTACGATAACCGATTTCATTATTGGCAGAGTAGTCCAATATCATATAGCTGACTCGGTGTATAAAGAAGGAAAAATAGATGTGAAAAAACTGAAGCCCGTTGCTCGGCTAGGTGGAAAAGATTATACGAAGCTAGGTGATCTTTTCTCCTTAGAAAGGCCATGATTAAAGTTGAAAATGGCCCCTTATTATTTTATTAAAGGAGGGACTGAAAAAGTTATTCTGTTCTTTTTCAGTCCCTCTTTTTGATGGAGAATGAGGGGCTGTTTTCTTTTTATGGCATGATTATACAGCCAGGAAGTCAGCATGGGGAAGGAATGGCTAGCCATTAAAGGCTATCAGGCCCGCTACTCGATGTAAAGTTGTAGTATACATGAAAAATCAAAAATGTACATGCTAAACCGAGCGTTTTTGTACTTCTTTTAATTGTCATTTGTACTTCACATGAAATACGAACGAGGCAAGGATGTGTTTAATAACCAATTTAGAAATAGGTCCGATGGAATGTATATGAGTATGGCCACACGTACTTTGTGGAAGTTTGACTAAAAGTAGATAAACGTTATATAAAATCCCGTCGTGAGAGTGAGTCTAGTCTGAGTGGATATAAAACACGAAATAAAATCTCGTTGTGATGGTGAGTCTAGTCTGAGTGGATATAAAACACGAAATAAAATCTCGTTGTGATGGTGAGTCTAGTCTGAGTGGATATAAAACACGAAATAAAATCTCGTTGTGATGGTGAGTCTAGTCTGAGTGGATATAAAACACGAAATAAAATCTCGTTGTGATGGTGAGTCTAGTCTGAGTGGATATAAAACACGAAATAAAATCCCGTCGTGATGATGAGTCTAGTCTGAGTGGATATAAAACACGAAATAAAATCTCGTCGTGAGAGTGAGCATAGTCTGAGTGGATATAAAACACGAAATAAAATCCCGTCGTGAGAGTGAGCATAGTCTGAGTGGATATAAAACACGAAATAAAATCCCGTCGTGAGAGTGAGCATAGTCTGACGGGACATAAACCATGATTTAATACCCCATCACGAAAGTAAGCCACACTAAAATGTAAAGAAAACATGATATCTAGTTCCTTCACATGAACGCCAATAAATGTAGAAAAAGGTAGTATGGCGGCATGCCATCTACCCTTCAATCAATTTTTTAAGCCAAGGTTTGCCATTGCATAGCAAATCCCTTTCCTCTACAGAAATCGCTTTACATAGCCAACCCCTTTATTCTGAAAAAATCCCTACTAGATAGGCAATCCCTTTATACGCTTAAGGTTGGCATGCTGCATAGAGAATCCGATTCAGAACTCAATATACGTCAAAAGCAAGCTACAATTAACTCATTAAAATACTTTCGTTGTCCAGTTTTCACCGTTCCAAATGTCTGTTACAACCTCTTGGTAAAACTCTGGCTCATGGCTAATTAAAAGGATACTTCCAGAATAAGCTTTTAATGCCCGCTTTAGCTCTTCTTTTGCATCAACATCAAGGTGATTAGTAGGCTCATCGAGAACGAGTACATTTGTTTCATTATTAATAAGCTTACAGAGTCTCACTTTAGCTTTTTCACCACCACTTAAAACAGCTACTTTACTTTCAATATGCTTCGTTGTGAGACCGCATTTCGCTAATGCAGCGCGCACTTCCGCTTGATTTAAACTAGGAAATTCATTCCACACTTCTTCAATACATGTGTTTTGGTTATCTACTTTAATTTCTTGCTCGAAATAACCAATTTCTAAAAATTCACCGCGCTCGACATTCCCGCTTATCGGTTTAATTTCGCCTAATAAGCTTCTTAAGAGGGTAGTCTTTCCAATTCCGTTTGCACCCACTAAAGCAATTTTTTGTCCTCTTTCCATGCGCAAGTTCAACGGCTTTGATAACGGTTCATCATACCCGATGACTAAGTCTTTTGCTTCGAAGATGGTCTTACTAGGAGTACGAGCCATTTTAAAGTGAAACTCTGGCTTTGGTTTCTCTTTTGCGAGCTCGATGACATCCATTTTATCGAGCTTTTTTTGTCGTGACATAGCCATGTTACGTGTAGCTACACGCGCTTTATTACGAGCAACAAAATCTTTTAACTCAGAAATTTCCTGCTGCTGCTTTTTATAAGCTGATTCTAGCTGTTGTTTCTTAACTTCGTATACGTGTTGAAAATGATCATAGTCACCGACATAACGATTAAGCTCTTGGTTTTCCATATGATAAATTAAGTTAATGACACTATTTAAAAATGGAATGTCATGCGAAATTAAAATAAATGCATTTTCATAATCTTGTAAGTAACGCTTTAGCCACTCGATGTGTTGCTCATCTAAATAGTTAGTAGGCTCATCCAATAATAATATATCTGGCTTTTCTAAAAGGAGCTTTGCTAATAATATTTTCGTACGTTGCCCACCACTTAAATCGTTAACATCACGGTCTAAACCAATTTCGTCTAAACCTAGTCCACGTGCAATTTCCTCTACTTTTGCGTCAATTGTGTAAAAGTCGTTGTTCGTTAACATGTCTTGAATCGTGCCAACCTCTTCAAGCAGCTTCGTCATTTCATCGGGGTCAACATCCCCCATTTTTTCATACATCGCATTCATATCTGCTTCCATGTCATACAAATACTTAAAAGCATCTTTAAGAACATCACGTATCGTTTTACCTTTTTCTAATACAGTATGTTGATCGAGAAAGCCAACCCGTACATTTTTAGCCCATTCAATTTTTCCATCGTCTGGATCTAATTGACGGGTAATAATATTCATAAAAGTCGATTTCCCTTCACCATTGGCACCGATGAGCCCAATGTGTTCGCCCTTCAATAATCGAAAAGAAACATTATTAAAAATAGCTCTATCACCGAAACCATGGCTTAAATTTTTTACCGTTAAAATACTCATAGTAACATCGTCACCTTTATAATTAATATAGTTGATTAAAAAATTCCGTTCATATTTTGAACTCGGTTGAAAAGTAAGATAAAATCAAGTTCAGATATAAAAATACACTGTTCGAAAAAAGGAGTAGCAAATGAGTCATACATCGTCTATCATACATAGTTTTCAGCCATTTTTACAAGAGGCTTGGAAAAAATCTCATTTTAAAGAGGTAACAGAAATTCAAAAGCAAGTCATTCCTGCTATTTTAGAGGGACAAGATATTATTGCAGAATCACCAACAGGTACGGGAAAAACGCTTGCCTATTTGTTGCCAACATTAGAAAAAATTGATGTTAATAAAAAGGAGATGCAAGTACTTATCTTTGCATCATCACGAGAGCTTGTTATGCAAATTTTAGAAGAAATTCGCATATGGACAGAAGGGAGCAGTATCGGCAGAGCAGCACTTATTGGTGGTGCGAATGTAAAGAGGCAAATAGATAAACTGAAGAAGAAGCCGCAAATTGTTGTAGCAACTCCAGGAAGAGCTGTTGAGCTAATGCAGCAGAAGAAGTTGAAGGTTCATGAAGTGAAAACGGTCGTGTTTGATGAAGCAGATCAACTTTTCTCAAACGAACATCAAAAACAAATAGATCATGTATTAAAGTCAACGTTAAAGGATCGTCAAATTTTAGTTTTCTCTGCAACTTTAAATGAACTTGTAGAGGAAAAGGCGAAGATTCGAATGAACGATGCAAAAGTGGTACGAGTGAAGTTAGATGAAGAAGCAAATAATGTAGAGCATGTCTATATTATCTGTGAGCAAAGAGATAAAATGACAACGCTAAGACGGCTTATAAATCTAAAAGGATTACGGGCATTAGCTTTTTCAAATGATATTCAATTACTTTCAACATATGCGGCTAAATTAGAGTACGATGGCATGCCATTAGGTTTACTTCATAGTGAAACAACGAAGCAAGAGAGGGAACAAGCATTGAGACAATTTCGTGAAAAACGTACGCCACTGTTACTCGCGACAGATGTGGCCTCAAGAGGATTAGATATTAAGGAACTGACGCATGTGTTTCAATTAGATGTTCCGAGGGATGCAGAGCAATATAAGCATCGGGCCGGAAGAACAGGGCGAGCTGGGCAAGAGGGGACGGTCATTTCTCTTGTGACAGAGCAAGAGGTTCAAAAGCTACTTCAATTAGGTAAAAAATTGTCTTTGACTATGTACGAAAAGCGTTTATATAAAGGGGAGTTAGTTTAAACAACGTTGCTGTCCCTAAAGCTAATATCATTTCTGGCAATGACGCCACTCGCCGCGCGCCCGCTATAAGAAATCGACTTATAATAGGCTTTAAGAGATTGCGGCTCCGCACATTGAAGGATGACTCAAAAGGTCGAAGTTTCACCTTTTGAGTCATCCTCTGCCTCTTTTGTCACGATTCTTTTAATTGCTTTATCACCTGTTTAATCGCCTGTTTATAAATAACACGATCTTCACGTTTAATGTCCATTTCTCCATAGCGAACCTTTTCATACGTATGTATGATGGTGTGTTTTAGGGAAGCTTCTACCTCTAATGACGAAAGCCATTCTTCTAAAGTTTGATCGGGTTTCCTGCCTAATCCAAGCTTTGATAGCTTTATTTCAAGTTGAAAAAGCTGCTTTCGCACTTCATTTTTTATCGTGAATAAAGTTTTTAGTGAAAAGTTTGTTGACCTCTGCATTGGTGAAACAGCACTTTCTTGCTCATCAGCTATGACAGGAGTTTTCTTGTTCAATGTCGTCCTTCTCATTTTTATTAAGGCTGTAATAACACCAGCGATCAGCAGTATGATGAGCACACCGTAGAATACTTCACTAGTATCTACGATCGGCGGACTTGCCTCGAAGCCCTGTTCGATTTGTTCCCCACCTGAGCTTTCTTCTACAATCTCCCCTTCTTGTGGCATCGTATCTTTAGCGAGCCATTGAACGAGCATTAAAAAAGGAGCAGCAATAAGCGCTAGTATATGCGCTATTCCGTTAAAAGTAAAAACGAGTATTTTCGCAAATAGTGGATAGCTAAAAGCAACGATAATAGAAGAAATAACGATAACAGTTAAACCGCCAAACAACCATTTTACTTGTGTTGATTTTTTTCCACTAGTCGTTGAATGAAAGATACTGCTTAGTATTTTCAAGCCGAGAGTTACTACTAGCTGGACAAATATGAAAATGAAGAAAAATATCCTCTCATCAAAATGATGGAATGCAAAGTAGTAAAACAGCCCAACGAAGAAAGTGTAGAAAAACAAGTTGAGCTCGTTATCGAGTTCAGCATCGTCGACATGAGTAATGACGCGCCAACAAAAAATAAGTGAGAAAAAGATAGCTAACAGTAGAGGAAATTCAAGCCATACACTCATCCCTACAATGAGTGGGCAAAGTAATACTGTTAGTTTCACAGAGTTTGTTTTTTTGAGCACTAACCCCAAAATTATCGCCGACGAAATACTAATAATTAAAAATGGAATAGCAGGTGGAAACCGCTGTTCTGTAGCATAAATCGGCATTAATATTAAGTAGAGGAGGAGGAGATCTTGTCCATAATGCCCCCAACGAATACATTCACTTTGCCAGCTTTTCATCATGTTCCACCCCCCCAACTGATTCAAGATGGGCACTTCCACCGTTGCTATTTACAACATGAATCGTTCCACCTCTCATTTGCTTGTAATGAATAGCTTCCTCCGCATTTAAAGCTCCAAAATGAAGAATAAAAGGCTTAGTATCAGTTGATTTCATGATTCCATCAAGGGTATATTCAATTGGGATAGTTAAATTTGACCTCCTTATTCTAGCGAGAATTTCTAATGCTTTGACAAGATGTGTTTTCCCGCTACTTAACGGTAGGTGCATTCCTACAGAAGATCTAGGAACTCTAATGTTGATATACATTTCAAAAGAGATCTGTTGTTTTGTTGCAAACTGGCATGCGTATGTCACTTGGCTTAATACTTCCTCTAAATTTGATATTGTAGGAACCATGCTGTTTTCACCACGAATATTAACGACTATCGTCCATTGAGAAATTGTCACTTTTTCAAATATCTTCGTCTGAAGTTCATTTGTACGTGCGGATGCTTTCCAGTTTATACGATTAAAAGGATCTGTAGACACATAATCACGGTTCCCCATTGTCATTAGCACATCCTCATTAACTGCGCTAGGTTGTGGATGGTCTCCCTTTTCTTGTTTAACAATTTTTTCAAGACCGCTAATCGCTATTGGAGAAGGGTAAACGAGCGCTTCTGCACGATAAAAGCCTTGGTACTTTAAACGAATATGGGTAAATTTGAATAAATCATAAATGTCTACTTGAATGTCATTTAACTGCGCGATTCCGCGCTTTAATGCTTCTAAATGAATCCCAACTTTACGTTTAGTAAGGGGAGCGATAGAAAATGGACTTTCATAATTGGAATAATAATTCGAAATATCCTCTGATGAAACAACCTTAACTGACTCATCTGGATAATAAAGATAAAAAGATGCCTTCACAAGAAAAAAAGGAATTTTCCCTTTGTTTTCAAAAGGGACTGTTAATGTTGTTCTTTCCTCTGGAAAAAGTCTTTTCGTTAATGCACCTTCAGATATAAAAATGTGTTTAGAAACATACTTTAAATATAAATTATTAATCAGAAAGACGGCGAGTGAAAGGATAGTTAAGCTAAAAAGAATAAGCTCTCCAGTAACAAATGATAGAATAGCCATGGCAGGAATCATGTAACCGAAAGCATAATACTTTCTAGTGAAGGTTATTTCCTTTTTCCAACGAGTCATTCTTCAACAGCCCCTGCTTCTACGGGAACATCTACGTTCGATAATATCGTTTGGAGCACTTCTTCCTTCGTGTTTCTCATTGCACTATCAATTGTTAACACGAGTCTATGTGCAAGTATATGAGAAGCTAGCTGCTTTACGTCTTCAGGTGTAACGTACATTCTTCCGTGTATGTATGCTCTTGCTTGCAAGCTACGCATAAATGCTATGGTTCCCCTCGGACTTACACCGACATCAACATACTCAGATTCCCTAGTTGCTCTAATAATAGACAGTAAGTATTTTTCTACGACACTAGTAATTTTCACATCTTGTATTTCTTTTTGCATTTTTTCAATTGTATCGAGTGTGACGACTTGCGATACTTTCTCAAGCGGATGATTTTCCTTATACATTTTGATCATTTGTTGTTCTTCCTCGAGAGTTGGATAACCAGCTTTAATTTGCATGAGGAAGCGATCCATCTGCGCCTCAGGTAAAGCGAAAGTTCCTTGCTGGGATTCAACGGGGTTTTGCGTCGCTAAAACGATAAAAGGTTTTGGAGTTATTACCGTTTCACCGTCAATCGTGACCTGCCCTTCTTCCATAACCTCTAGTAAACTAGATTGCGTTCTTGGGGTTGCTCTGTTAATCTCATCTGCTAGAAGAATATTAGTCATGACTGGACCAGGACGCATCACGAACTCTTTTTCTTTTGGGTTGAAAAATTGAATCCCAGTCACATCACTAGGAAGGACATCAGGGGTAAATTGTATTCTTTTAAATTTAGCGTCAATCGATTTTGCAATGGTCTTTGCAAGCATTGTTTTTCCTGTTCCGGGTACATCCTCAAGTAACACGTGTCCGTTACTTAATAAAGCTATGACGACGAGTTCGGTGACATCTTCTTTTCCTACTAAAACGGTAGATACTGAGTTTTTAATATCCTTTAATATGTTTTGTGGGGTTGTCATATGAAAGCTCCTTTTTCTAGTTATTTACTAGTACATTAGCAATTTATAATTTATACATTATTCATACGATTCTAACTTTTAGGTGGTTTCAATCTATTATAGCGGAATTTGATTAGCGACGCTTCTTTTTAACTGCAAGTGCATAATAATGAGGCTTCAGAAATTTTGCCACATATATCGTGATGAGCTTTCACTACTACTAAAAATAGGCGAAAATTTTATAAAAAAAACAAACTCCGTACTAGTGGAGTTTGTTTTTGGGTTTAGGAATTGTCCGTTATTCATATCCATTTTGAACGTCGTATCCACGTTCATTTAATAAATCAACAATACTGTTTTCACCAACTAAATGCATCGCACCTACGACAATGAAGTATGTTTCACCAGTATCAGCTAAAATGAAATCCTCAATTTTATTCGTCATTTCGAAATCTCTATCGTCAGCTAGCGCTTGCATATATGCCTTATAATCATCACTTGCGTGATCGTCTACATAGCGTAATTCAGTGATCATGTCGATATTACCGGAACGCCAAATGCTCATCAACTCATGTAATTCCTCAGTAAGTTGGTCATAATTGTCAAGAGTAGACTGGAGTTGCTCAATTTGAAGCTCTTCTGATTGGCTTGTTATGACGCTAAGCTGACTTTCAACAGTTTCAAGGCCGATAATGTCAATTTCTCCGTCAGCTCGGTTCATAAAGTATTCGTCAATTCCATGGCTAGAATAATATCCTGCATCCTCTCCACGTATCATCATTAACAGATCCTGGACCATCCAAGGCTGAAATAAGTTTAATACTTCTGAAGGATAGCCATGTGGCTCAACAATATCAACTAGTAGTTCAAAATAATCCGTGCCAATTGTCCCCTCTAGCGTTCTTCCATCCATATATAAACCCTTCTCTTGTGTAAGCTGTGCGATCTCGAACTCATTTACTTCGGTAAAGTCAATTTCTAGCCCTAAGTAGTCAGCTTCAGCAAAGGCAGCTTCAACGTCTTCATGTAACGGATAAATATCTTCAGACCCGACGTGAATGGAGCCGAATAAATAAATGACATTACTTCCTTCCTCTACTTTATAAAATACACCCATAGAAGGAGAGTTCCCTTCATCAGCACCTTCGAATTCAACCACGATTCCATTACTTATTAATGATTGGATTAGGAGCATCGTTTCACCATCTTCATCCATATCAATTGGGTTGTTTGTGACATTAACATACTCAAGCTGACTCATGTTTTCTAAAGGAGTCAAATCTTCAATGTCGTTATTTTGAAGTTCAACGTTTTGTAATGCTTCAAGATTTTCAAGACCTGAAATGCTCGTTATATCGGAATTTGCTGCATATAGCTCGTTAATCTCTTTTACCATTTCAAGCGTTAATGCTTCATCATCATCTATTTCGATGGCATCTCTAACAATCTTTTGTAGCCCCTCATCTTCAAATTCAATGATGTCACTCCCTGTTTCCGTCGTACAACCAAGTAATAAAACGGTTAAAGATATAAAGAAAATTAATGCAATACGCTTATTCATAAAAAAATAGTCCCCCTAATTGTTTTATATAAAAATAAGTATAGTAATAAAAATAAAAACGAAGGTGATTGTGATAAACCAGCTGACTTTATTTTTTCTAGGCTCCGCAATCATTTCGCCTAAAAAATAAAACAAAGAGAATATACCCCCAGTAGTAACAGTGTCAACCATTTCCGCTTTCTTTTTATCCTCTTCTGTAAATGTATCGGTACGTGGGGAATGGTCTTTTTTATCACACATATTAGCACGCTCCTTACCATCTACTTTCTTCATCTTATCACACACATCTTTAGCAATAATGAAGAATGGAACTTTTCTTTCAAATATTTAGAAAGGAAGGGTAACAATGTTACAATAGTAAATACGGCTATAAAACGTATTTCGTTTCACTTTTTGGAAGACTGTTAAGAAAAACGGAGACTATTCCAGTGCAGGTGATAATAGATGGATCTTTTTCAGTTAAGTAAAAGTAGTATAAGAGAGCTTTGTAACCCTTTAGTATTCAAAAGAGGCAGTACATATTTCTCAGAAGGAAACGTAGAGGACCTCACATGGAACGAGGAAAAAAAGTTCTTTTCAGCTACAGTAAATGGGATGGAAACGTATGATGTCCATGTGCATGTGAGTGGAGAACGATATGCTAAAAAATTTTACTGTAGCTGTCCAGCTTATGAAAAATACACTGGAATATGTAAGCATATAGTAGCCGTTTTATTTGAAATAAAGGAAAAGAAGCCTCATACTTTTTTTCATATAGAAAAGAAGAGTGAAGCTTTACATATTAACAAGGGAAGTGAGCAAAAAAGGATGTTTGATGAAGTCGACTATATGGAAAAGCAAAAAGCAAATGCAATGATTCAGTCATTTCAACAAGTATATATGAAAAAGCATGAAACACACCATGAGCGTGAGACGTTAGACGTAGAATATATTTTAAAGCTTGAGCCTAAAATGGCAGGCTTTCGCTCAGCTTCCTTTGAGTTGGAAATGAAGGTCGGCCCTAAACGACTTTATGTAGTGAAAGATTTGAAGGAGTTTTTACGTGTCGTTCATCAAAATGAGACGCTAAAGTTTGCAAAGCATTTTAGTTATGATCCTTCAGACTATGTTTTATCAGAACAAGATGAGGCAATTTTTCAATGGCTATGGAAGCTATTTCATTTGCGGAATGAACAAGATCGCGTATCTTCCTTATATTCATATCGCTCTGTAAATAAAGAAGAAAAAAGGAAACTAGACATTCCAGCACCTGTAGTGACGGAGCTATTAGACATGCTCCAAACAAGCAATGTAGTTGTCGACGTTCTTGGAATGGAGTACAAAGGGTATGAATTTGTGGAGGGGCCGTTACCACTTCAATTTTCTATAGGGAATTCTCCAGACCATAAAGGGCAGTTTCATTTTAAATGGGAAAATGAAGAGGAAATTGCGTTCTTCGGATCCGATTATCATATACTTTTTTATCGAGGTCGATTTTATGCACTTGAGGGAGATCAAGGCGATGTCATTGAGCTTCTTTTGAACCATTTGACGAAATATGATCCAGCAGAGATTACAATCTCACAGGATCAGCTCGAAAACTTTGCATCACTCGTACTACCTCAGTTAAAAAAGGTTGGCGAAGTAGATGTCATTGAAAGTGTTCGGGAAAAAATCCATATGGCCCCCCTTGAGTGTAAGCTTTACGTTGACTATGTCGACTACCGCTTAACAGCAGAACTTATTTTTCAATATGGGGATGATAAATATTCTCCATTTGATTCGCCACAGGAATACTCAGGGCATGTAACTGTGCGCGATGTTGAAAAAGAATTATTTATACTATCACATATAGAAAAGGTTCCATTTAAATATAACGGTCGTGAGCTTTATTTAGATGATTTTGATATGATACTTGATTTTGTTATGGAAGATTTACCAAACCTTTCAAATATCATTGAAGTGTTTACAACATCAAATGTACAAGGAATGGTCTATGATCCACAAGAGCGCCCGACGATCAAAGTAGAAGCAAATGAAAAGATGAATTTACTAGATGTAGAGTTCAAGATGGAAGGAATTCCAGAAACAGAAATCGATGACATTCTCCAAGCACTATTAGATAATAAAAAATATTATCGTCTCGCCAATGGTTCCTTTTTAAATTTAGGTGACGAGGAGTTGCAAGAAATGCGAGGCATGCTAGATGAACTGGAGTTAAGTCAAAAGGATATCCAACAGCATACGAAAGTACCATTAATGCGTGCCTTTCAGTTAAGTGAAAACAATAGCTATGCTTTAAAAAAAGGAAAGGCATTTCGTAGCTTATTAGAACGTATTATGCACCCGGACGAGATCGAAACAACTGTTCCAGAAGAGCTTGATGAAACGTTACGTGATTATCAAAAAATTGGGTTTCAATGGCTACACTCCCTTTCCCATTACGGATTTGGCGGCGTTTTAGCTGATGATATGGGACTAGGAAAAACGCTACAAATGATCACGTACTTAGTCTCACAAAAACAGCAAGGTGAATTAGGAACGACACTGATCATTTGTCCTTCTAGCCTCGTGTATAATTGGCAAAAGGAAATAGAGCGCTTCGCACCACAATTATCTTCAGTGGTCATTAGTGGATCGGCAGAAGAACGGAATCAAGCACTTGATGAAGCTGCTCATAAAGATGTATGGATTACGTCTTACCCTTTAATTCGACGTGATTTAGAAAAGTACCGAGAAAAACTGTTTACAACGTTAATCCTTGACGAAGCACAATACGTCAAAAACGATTGGACACAAACGGCAAAGGCAGTTAAATCGATTCAAGCAAAGCAATCCTTCGCCTTAAGTGGAACACCAATAGAAAACTCCTTAAACGAGCTCTATTCGATTTTTGACTTAGTTTTACCAGGATTATTTAAAAATAAAAATGCTTTTAAAGCAATGGAGCAGGAAAAAATAGCGAAAAGAATTCGTCCATTTGTTTTAAGGAGGTTAAAGCGAGATGTATTAACCGAACTGCCAGATAAAATGGAATCGGTGCAGTACACCGAGCTGACCGACGAACAAAAGAAGCTTTATTTAGCTCAGTTAAGGTTAATTCGTAACGATGCAAAAGAAGCCATTTCTGCTAAGGCATTCCAGGAAAACAGAATGAAAATATTAGCTGGTTTAACTCGTCTACGGCAAATTTGCTGCCACCCCGCTTTATTTATGACTAATTATAAAGGGCAATCTGGAAAAATGGAGCGCTTGTTTGAATATCTTGAAGAAGCGATTGCATCAGGACGTAGAGTAGTATTATTTAGTCAATTTACACAAATGCTTAGCATTATACAGGATCGTTTAAAAGGATATGGCTGGCAATACCACTACCTCGATGGATCGACGCCATCGAAAGAGCGCGTGGAACTTGCAAACCAATTCAATAACGGAGAAAAGGAACTCTTTTTAGTTTCTTTAAAGGCTGGTGGAACAGGATTAAACTTAACTGGTGGAGATACCGTAATTTTATTTGATTCTTGGTGGAACCCTGCAGTAGAAGAGCAAGCCGCAGACCGCGTGTACCGTTTTGGGCAAAAAAAGGTTGTCCAAGTGACAAAGCTTATTACGACCGGCACCATTGAGGAAAAAATTCATAAGCTGCAAGGGCAAAAAAGGGAACTACTCGATAAAGTGATCCAGCCTGGTGAAAAAATGATTACTTCACTAAGTAAAGAGGATATAGAAGAACTGTTAGACATTTAAAGGTTAAGGGGTGTTTTTTGAGGATTGTTTCCTTTAGAAGCACCTCCTTTTTTCTTGTCATTTTTGGTACCGGTCTTAAGCTAATACATCATATAAAATTGTTAGCAAATACGTTCTATGAAAAAATATTCGCTAATTATGGCAATGTGTGGTAAAGTTTAAAAGTTGGTTTCATAAATGGATCAATGATAAACAATATTACCGATAAGATCGGTGACATTACTTTTTTTATACGAATAAGAACATTTTGTTGAAGCTTATTTCGGTAAATAGGAGAATAAGCTTTTTTATATGGATAAATAATATAGAGAGCAAATCATCACGAACGAAATAGGATGTTCGAGCCGTGTAGAGAAAGAATTGTAAAAGTAAAGGAGAATATAAATTTGGCACTATTTAAAGATTTAAACATTCAACCATCTATAGTAGAAGCTATCGAGAAAATGGGCTTTGAAGAGACTACACCAATTCAAGAAAAGGTTATCCCACTTGGGAAAGAAGGACAAGACATTATAGGACAAGCACAAACTGGTACAGGTAAAACAGTTGCGTTTGGTATTCCTTGTGTCGAGCAAGTCGTAGTAGAGGAAAAGCATCCACAAGCGCTAGTGCTAACACCTACGCGTGAGTTAGCAATTCAAGTAGCGGAAGAATTAAATAAGCTAGGACAAGTAAAAGGAATTAAAGCTCTTCCTATTTATGGTGGTCAGGAAATAACGAGACAAATTACCGCTCTAAAGAAACGACCACAAATTATCGTAGCTACTCCTGGACGTTACATGGACCATATGCGTAGAAAAACGATTCGTCCTGAGTTTTTGAAAATTGTCGTCCTTGATGAAGCGGATGAAATGCTATCCATGGGCTTTATTGAAGACATCGAAACAATCCTACAAGAAGTACCAGGAGAAAGGCAAACGTTACTATTCTCAGCAACAATGCCTCCGAAATTAAAAACGATAGCAGATCGTTTTATGAACAAGCCTGTTTCTATTGCCGTAAAAGCGAAACAGTTAACTGTAGAAAATATTGAACAGCGCTATATCGCTCTATCGGAAAAAGAAAAGTTTGATACGCTTTGTAATTTACTTGATATGGAGACGCCAGAGCTTGCAATTATCTTTGGACGTACGAAGCGACGTGTAGATGAGTTAACAGAATCATTAAGTATTCGTGGATTTGCTGTAGAAGGTCTTCATGGTGATATGAAGCAGGAGAGACGTGATCAAGTTATACGCAAGTTTAAGCGTGGCTCAATTGATGTCATGGTTGCAACAGATGTTGCAGCACGTGGATTAGATGTCAATGACGTTTCTCACGTTATTAACTTTGATTTACCTCAAGATTCAGAAAGCTACGTTCACCGTATTGGACGTACAGGACGCGCAGGTAAAAAAGGTATATCGTATAGTTTTGTTACTCATAAAGAGAAGGATCACTTACGATATATAGAAGAAAGCACACGTCAAAAAATGAAGCAAGTGGATGCACCAACGCTTGCAGATGCGATGCGTGGAAGACATAAGCAAGCTGTGAATGAGTTGAAAAAAGCAGTTAATAATGCTGCGAGTAAACAATTAACTGGAGAAGCTAAACAACTTCTTGAAGAATTTGACCCAGTTGTACTTGTATCCGCAGCATTACAAATGGTGACGAAAGAGCCAAGTAAGAAACAGGTGAAAATCACTGGCGAAGCACCGGTTCGTTCTAAAAAGCGTCCATCGGGCGGCGGTGGCGGCGGTCGCAGTGGCGGCGGGAAACGTCGTAAAGACCGTGGAACTGGTGGCGCACGAATCAATGCGAAAAAGCGTACCTCAAAGCAAGATCGCGATAGAGATAGAGGTCGCGGCGGCGGACGAGACCGTGATGGAAGAGGACGTAAAAAATAAAATATTAGTTGCTACACTTGGCTGTACGAAGTGAGTAACAAATTAAATAAGACAAGGACATCGCTTACTACCAAAAGGTGATGTCCTCGTCTTTTTTTTATTACGAAGTTTTTGTTAGAGCAGATAGCGCAGGAAAAAGAAAGAGAAAGTGCCGATAGAGCGCCTGTGAGAAATGTATGTACACAATTTCGCTCGAGCCCCTTCAATGTGATAGCGTTAATCACTACAGCCCCATCGCTAGCCACCCTTCCAATTATAAAAATAAACAATCTATTCTAACACCTAAGTTAAACATCATAAAACTAAATAACAGTTAATATACCTTTAATAACGTTGAATGAAGAGAGGTGGAAGGCTTGGCATATCAAGCACCGGTAAAAAGTCCTGGTATAGCCGCTGTATTAAGTGCACTTTGGACGGGATTAGGTCAAATTTATAACGGGCAAATAGCAAAAGGTGTGCTCTTGATGTTTATCCAATTTATAAACGTACTCCTAATGTTCGTTATTATTGGTTTTTTTACTTATTTTGCTGTATGGATTTTCGGAATGATAGATGCTTATAAAACGGCAGAATTTATTAATCGTGGTGGGGGAGGGAGAAAAATATAAGGAGAATTTGTTTAGATTAATGCAGTCCTTAAACACAAAAAAACTAGTGAAAGACAAATCATTCACTAGTTTTTTAAGTATGTTTATTTCCATGCTTCATTAAGCATTTTTACAGCATCGCTAGGATCGTTAGCGGAGGAGATAGCAGAGATAACGGATAGCCCATCTGCTTTACCATGAACGACTTGAGTAGCATTTTCGACATTGATTCCCCCAATTGCAACGATTGGAGCATCAATGCCCTCATGGCGAAGCTCTTCGATAAAGTGAGGGCCACATACTTCCCGTGTATCAGCTTTAGATGATGTAGGAAAAACGGGACCTACACCTAAATAATCGGCGCCACTTGCTAATGCTGCCTTCGCCTCATCTAATGTATGTGCAGATACGCCGAGAATACGGTCACCAATTTTCTTGCGTACCTCTATTATGTTATCGTCCTCTTGTCCAATGTGAACGCCATCAGCATCTAGCTCTATCGCAAGATCAATGTCATCGTTTACGATAAAAGGAATAGATGCTTTTTGACATAGCTGTTGCAGCTCTCTTGCAAGAGTGATCTTAGACTCACCTGTTAGTGCACCATTTCCTTTTTCACGAAACTGAAAAATGCTGATGCCACCTTCAATCGCTTGTTGGAGAACAGTAGGAAGCGAACCATGAACGTTAGTGCTCCCGGCAATAAAGTAAACCTTTAAGAAATCTTTCATTTTGTCGGAATTGATTCTTGCCATGTTTTCCCCTCCGTGCTGTCTAAATGATATTGGCGATGCGCACCGTGATGTGTAGGACCATGGCCACCACCGATGTTTAAGGAGTGCTTAATTGCTAAATGAATAAACTTCTTTGCATTCTCAATCGAAGCAAATAAAGTATTACCTTTTGCTAGCTCTGCTGTTACTGCAGAAGCAAATGAGCAGCCTGTTCCATGAGTGTTTTTTGTATCGACTTTAGGTGTTTCAAAATAATGAAAGCTACTACCATCAAAGAACAAGTCGACCATGTTATCACTTGAAGCATGCCCCCCTTTTATGACGACGCTTTTTACTCCCATGTTTAAAAAGTCTTTGGCAGCAGTTTTACGATCATCAAGGGAAGTAATTGCACGTCCAGTGATTGCTTCAGCCTCAGGGATGTTCGGTGTTGCGACAGTTGCTAAAGGGAGTAGCTTATTTACTAAAGCCTCAATCGATGAATCGGTTAATAACGAAGCACCTCCCTTTGCGATCATGACGGGGTCTATCACAACGTTATTCCATTTGTAGTGCTTTATTTTTTCTGCCACTAACTCAATTCTTTTTTCATCAAATAACATCCCCGTTTTCACAGCATCGACACCAATATCATCAGCAACAGAGGTGATTTGCTGTTCAATGGCCTTTAGCTCTAACGGGTAAACCCCTTGTACTCCAAGCGTATTTTGTGCTGTAATCGCGGTGATGGCCGACATCCCAAAAACTTGAAGCTCCTGAAATGTTTTTAAGTCTGCCTGAATTCCGGCGCCTCCACCACTATCAGACCCCGCAATTGTTAATGCGCGTGCTAACATACTATCTCCGCCTTTCAATAATATATGAAAAATAGATGTAAGTTTACGTAACGAAAAAACACCGTGCAAATAGGAACGGTGTTTTCAAAATAGAAATGCTATCCGCTCCACTTTCCTACGCTAGCATAAACTAGATCAGGTTCTAAGGGATTAAGGTTTCCTTATCTCAGCCCAGTGTGGCACGAGGCCAGCGAATGGCAATGGCTCCGTTCGTTGCGAGAACACTATGAGAAACCACTCATAGTAGAGTTTCAAAAGATTGAACGACTACGCTCATTGCTTTGAGGCACCCCTAGTGGTAAGAAAAATGTCATTCGTTATGTAAGGCTATCGTATCATACATTTATGGATAAACGAAGTCATTACATAGCTGGATTTTGACGTAATGTATTGGTTCACAAGGATGCGCATGTCTGTTATGATGTAACCATAAGATTTATAGTAAAGCTAGGGGTGCCATTGAAAAAAGTGGCTGAGAGGTGAATTCCAACTCTTTGAACCTGAATTGGTTAATGCCAACGGAGGGAAGCTTGTAAACGACTTATACTAGCGTTTAACAAGCTTACCTAATTTGGTAGGCTTTTTCTTATTAGCTTTTAAAAGAACTGGGGGAAAAATGATGAATGATATATTAACGATTGGTGGAAAAGAGTTAACTAATAGGTTATTTGTTGGTACCGGAAAGTTCGCTGATCATAAAGAAATGGGAGCAGCTATTACAGAGTCAAATTCTGAAGTTGTAACCGTTGCACTAAGGCGTGTCGATGTGGAAAGTAATGAAGAAGACATATTACACGATATTCCAAAACAAGTAACGCTTATGCCTAATACGTCTGGCGCGAGAACGGCAGAGGAAGCGATTCGAATTGCTAGAATGGCTAAAGCAGTAGGTATGGGTAACTGGATTAAAATTGAAGTCATTTCAGATCATAAATACTTATTACCGGATAACGAAGAAACGACGAAGGCAACAGAGGTTTTAGCAAAGGAAGGCTTTGTTGTTTTACCTTATATGAGTCCAGACTTAATGGCTGCAAAACGTATGGTAGATGCAGGAGCAGCAGCAATTATGCCGCTTGGCGCACCAATTGGCTCAAACAAAGGAATTAGAATGAAAGAAATGATTCAAATCATGATAGATGAAATTGACCTTCCAATCGTTGTTGATGCAGGTATCGGCAAGCCATCAGAGGCTGCAGAGGCAATGGAAATGGGAGCGGATGCTGTCCTTGTAAACACGGCGATTGCAACAGCTACTGACCCAGTACAAATGGCAAAAGCATTCGATATGGCAGTAAAAGCAGGAAGAATAGGTTATTTATCCGGCTTAGGACCAGTATCTGCGAAGGCGCATGCTAGCTCACCATTAACGGGCTTTTTAGGATAAAAAAGATGACAAAATCCCATTAAAACGAAAGGATCGATTTCATGAGTTTTTATGAGAAATTTGAAACGGTAAAGGATCTTCCTTTTGACGACATGTTTTCATCTGTCTCTATTAGAGATGTTGAAAAAGTACTTCAAAAGGAGCGATTAACAGAGGAAGACTATTTTGTACTTTTATCTCCTGCAGCGGAGAATTATTTAGAAGAGATGGCACAGAAGGCCCACCAATTGACTGTACAGCACTTTGGAAAAACGATAGGGCTATACTTGCCACTTTATTTATCTGATTACTGTGTGAATATATGTAAATATTGTAGCTTTAGCTTTAACAATGATTTTCCTAGAAGACGACTTACAATGGAGGAGATCCATAAAGAAGCAAAAATTATTGCCGATATGGGTATCAAACATATCATCCTGTTATCCGGTGAATCGAAGCAGCACTCTTCTATTGAGTATTTAAAAGAAAGCATGGAAGTATTGAAGCACTATTTTTCTTCTGTCGGTGTCGAAATACAACCGCTCGATCAAGATGAATATGAACAATTATTTGCTGCGGGAATAGATGGCTTAACGGTTTATCAGGAAGTGTATAACGAAGAGATTTATCGTGATATTCACGTCGCAGGTCCGAAAAAAGACTTTCGCTATCGTTTAGATACTCCTGAAAGAGGGGCAAAGGCAGGCTTAAGGTCCATTAATGTAGGGGCATTACTCGGTATGGACGAATGGAGAAAAGAAAGCTATATGACTGGACTTCATGCGAGCTATTTACAAAATAAGTTTTTAGAAATAGAAGTTGGCGTCTCTTTCCCAAGAATGAGGCCACACGCAGGTAGCTTTCAGCCTAAAGTAATTGTATCGGATAAAAACCTTGTGCAAGCAATGTTAGCGATTAGATTATTTTTACCACGTGCAGGTATTAATATTTCGACTCGTGAAACACCAGAATTTAGAGAAAGCCTTATTCCACTAGGCGTAACAAAAATGTCGGCGGCTTCTTCCACTGTTGTAGGCGGGTACTCTGAACCGGATGTGACACAAAGTCAGTTTGAAATTTCAGATGACCGGTCTGTCGAAGAAATAAAAACATTACTCAAGCAAAAGGGGTATCAACCAGTAGTGAAGGATTGGCAGTTACTATAGTGTTTTACCGAAAAAAAGGTGACGTAAGATGACAAGGAAAGAGATTCATGTAATATCAAACGGTAAACAACCCTTAGAGGAATTTGCCCAATGCGCTAGATTAATACTCTCTGATGTTGACTATTTTCATGTGCGGGAAAAACAATTATCGGCGAAACAATTATCTGATGGGATTGATATATTATTACAGCATGGTATCCCGGCAGAGAAAATAGTGGTAAATGATAGAGTAGATGTAGCAGCAGTAAGAAATGTAGCAGGCGTTCAACTCGCATACCATAGCTTAAAAGTCAATGAAGTGAAGCAACGCTTTCCCGAATTAAAAATCGGGAAGTCTGTTCACTCGATAGAGGAAGCCATTGACGCTGAACGGTTAGGAGCAGACTATGTTCTCTATGGCCATATATTTACTTCTAAGTCAAAGCCGGACGTGACGCCACGCGGTATTCGACAGCTAGAAGCGCTTGTAAATGAGGTGTCAATTCCTGTCATTGCGATAGGTGGAATTACACCATTTAATGTTGAGTCAGTTATGAGTGCTGGGGCTAGAGGAGTCGCGATCATGTCAGGTATTCTTGAGGCAGAAGATCCACTGTCTATGATAAAATTATACAAGAACGGAGGATAAAGAATGGTTGTTCAAGTGAACGGGAAGAGCAATGAACTCCCAGAAAATATGACGATAGCACAACTATTAACGCATTTTGAATTGGATAAAAAAGTTGTCATAGTTGAGCTAAATGAGATGATTATCGATAAAGATCATCATGCTAATACAACAATTAAAGATGGAGATAAGCTTGAGCTTGTTCAATTTGTTGGTGGCGGATGATGGAGAATAGGAGTTAAAGGATGAGTAACCGGTATTCAAGACAAATGCTGTTTTCTCCAATAGGGGAAGAGGGACAAAAAAGTATACGTAGTAAACATGTACTTGTTGTAGGCACAGGAGCATTAGGTACTGGAAATGCTGAAAATTTAGTACGAGCAGGTATCGGAACGATCACTATTGTCGACCGTGATTACGTCGAGTTCAGTAATCTTCAGAGACAGCAGCTATATACTGAAAAAGATGCTGAAAATCGTATTCCAAAAGCGATCGCAGCAAAAAACAGATTAAAGGAAGTTAATTCAGACGTTACGATTCACGCTCATGTTCTTGATGTTACGAAAGAGGAGCTAGAACAATTAATAGATGGTGTAGATTTAATCGTTGATGGTACAGATAATTTCGATACGAGATTATTAATCAATGATATCGCACAGAAGTATTCCATTCCTTGGATTTACGGTGCTTGTGTTAGTAGCTACGGCTTAAGCTACACAATCATTCCTGGCGAGACGCCTTGCTTAAACTGTTTACTTGAAACAGTTCCGTTAGGTGGCGCAACTTGTGATACAGTTGGGGTAATAAGCCCAGTAGTGCAGATGGTTGTTGCGTATCAAACAGCGGAAGCACTGAAGCTGCTAGTCGGAGATAAAAAAGCGCTTCGCCAAAAACTTGTTTCCTTTGATTTGTGGAAAAACGATCAAATGGCAATAAATGTGAACGGTGTGAAGAAAAAGAACTGTCCTTCATGTGGTGAAGAGGCAACGTATCCTTATTTATCTTATGATCATGAAACAAAATCGACGGTACTATGTGGTAGAAACACGGTGCAAATTCGTCCTCCTAAAAAAATTGAGCGCGATATGGGGCATCTATATGATGTTTTATCAGCGCAAGAAGGTGTAGTCGAACAAAACCCATACCTCATTTCTTATACACTTGCTGACAAACGAATGGTATTTTTTAAGGACGGCAGAGTGCTCGTACACGGGACAAATGATATAGCTGAAGCAAAAACATTATACCATCGTATATTAGGTTAGAATAACTGAAAAGGTTGCTTGAATTTATGTACTAAGAAAAGACTAATACCTAGTTTTCGTGAAGGTATTAGTCTTTCTTGTGTTATAAACTATGAAAGGTGAGGTGGGCGAACCCGGGTTAAGTGGAACCCGGGTTCAAAATTATCACCTTCAAAACGAGAGGAAACGCGAGTAAGAGAGAGCCTGAAGGTGAGGTGGGCGAACCCGGGTTAGTATGAACCCGGGTTCAAAATTCTCACCTTCAAAACGGAAGGAAACGCGAGCAAGAGAGCGTCTGAAGGTGAGGGAAACGAACCCGGGTTAGTGTGAACCCGGGTTCAAAATTCTCACCTTCAAAACGAGAGAAAACGTGAGTAAGAGAGAGATTGAAGGTGAGGGAAACGAACCCGGGTTAGTATGAACCCGGGTTCAAAATTCTCACCTTCAAAACGAGAGGAAACGCGAGTAAGAGAGAGCCTGAAGGTGAGGGAAACGAACCCGGGTTAGTATGAACCCGGGTTCAAAAAAGGGTGGCTCAAAAGGTAAATATTAGACCCTTTGAGTCCCCCTCTTATTAAAACTCTAATTCTTCGATTGATTGTATTTCTTCGCCAGTATCCATAAAGTGAATGGTAATTTCATCCCCTGCTTCAATAAATACAGCTCGTGGATGTGCAGAAGCATTAACGGTAAATATACGATCGTAGCCTTCAATTAAAAGGCGTACAGTGACATTGTCTTCTCGATCCCATTTATATACTCTTTCAACTGTTGCGGTTACTTCAACTAAATCTGTAATTTCTCCAGGAATTACATCATCATCTACTCTAGAAGATAGAGCTAATTGATATGAGCTAAAGGCTTCTCGCTTCGTGCTACCATAACCGTACACACTTTCGCTACTTGCGTTGACGAGCATAATTTGTCTTAATACGTTGTCGCGGTCCATTAAAGGAACAACCCAAGTATATTGACTATAGATGTTATACAGTGAAGGGGTTCCAGCAACATAATCGTCTCTTCTAAACGTTCTTTCGGCTAAGTTCATAGCCGTACGTCCGTTCATCATCCCACTTGCGTCTCTGAAATAGCGTAATTCACCAGTCCTTGCATCAAACATTGTAAATCCGACCATGGAATTAGACGTTTCACTATCCCCGCGTAACCGCATATGATCAGTTAACCAGCTCTGCTGAAGATCTCTATCAACAACACCTACTACACTATCATCAGAGCCCCAGTCAGTTGGCTCCGTCAAGCCTTCCCTTCCAAAGTAACGATTTATAAGCCCTTGCTTATAAACCCCGAACCATTCGTTACGCTCCTCGGCAATATGTGGAGGATAAATTCTATTTACCCATTCAGGAGCATTCTCTTTTTCAAATTGCTCCATATCACCAGTGCGCGGGTCAACGATAATAATTCCATCGACATCTGCTACTCTACGAAACTCCGTATAATGACCGTAACTCACGATATAAAACGGGTTTCCTTCACTATCGACTTCAAATGTAGTGTCGAGCATGAGTACATCTGGAAACGCTAAACGTACGTGTCGCTCTAAATTTTCGTGAAAATAAGCAGATGGAACATAATTCATTTCAGTTTGTACAAGTGTGGGCTCTGCCTGTGGATTTTCTGCATTAACAGTAATGTATCCAGGTGCATAATCACTTCGCCACCAACGGAAAAAACCGTCGTATTCGATTGGTGTTACCCAGTAAAGTGTACCGTCAATTCTCTGAATCCGTGTCTCACCTAGATTATAAAACGCAGGATTATCTAATTGTCCCATTAAAACATCGGAACGATATCTTGCAAAGCTTCTTGGCACTACTGGAATATTTTCTTCACTAACTGGAGAGAGATCCTCTGAACTCACCTCTACACCACCCGCGATTTCAAACTTTGCGTCGGCTAAAAATAACGGCTGGAATATCCAAAAAAGTGAAAATCCTAATAAAATTGCAGCACCGGAACCTACGCCAACTAAAGCCGCTTTTTTTCGGAAGGTCTTTTTAAAGGAATATACTAGTGAATTATCAGCAATAAGCGCAATCCCTACAATCGGGAGGTACGTTGTGATGATTGCTGATAAAGATTGATCTAGTAATCCAAAATAAAAGATAAAGAAACTAAAAATAAAGCCTGAGACATACCGTGATAGTATCCACTTTCTAAAAAATGGCATTTTCCACCATTGTATCTGTAGCGGTAAAAATAATAAGGCTAATAAAGCACTTATAAGTAAAATTTGCAGCATAAAATCACCTCATAATTTTCGTTTTATCTATTTACGTTAAAATACGTGTTAGGTTTCACTTAACCTGTGAACCCTTATACCCTTTCTTCCTTTTACAAGCACAATTAATACTTTACCATGAAAATGCATAGACAAAAACTGATATCATGTTTGAGAAATTTAAGTTTACTATGCTTTGATCCTATTTTTCGATACAATAGTATAGCGAGTAAAGCAGTGAAGGATGATGTTTAATGAGTATATATAGAGCGGAAAACTTACTTAAGACTTACGGCGAGAAGCAATTGTTCGATCATATTTCATTTACTATAGAAGAGAAAGATAGAATAGGCTTAATTGGTGTGAACGGTACCGGAAAATCGACCCTATTAAAAGTATTAGCTCGGATAGAAGGAAAAGAATCGGGAGAAATCATTCATTCTAATGGATTTGAAATCGAATATTTGCCGCAAGAGCCAACGTTAAATGGAGAATTAACCGTTCTGGAACAAGTATATTATGGTGATTCTAAAATAATGAAAACGATGCGGGAATATGAGCAAGCAGTTATTCAGTTAGAACAAGATCCATTGAACGAAAGCCATCAAAAAAAATTGGCCCAATTGCAGCAGCGTATGGATGAAGAAGAGGCCTGGGAAGCAAACACAGTTGCTAAAACAATTTTAACGAAGCTAGGAATAAATGATTTTTCAAAACAAGTGAAACACTTATCTGGTGGTCAAAAAAAGCGAGTTGCGATCGCAAAGGCGTTGATTCAGCCTGTAGACTTACTACTATTAGATGAGCCTACAAACCACTTAGACAATGAAACGATTGAATGGTTAGAGGATTTTCTTTCAAGTTACCGTGGAGCCCTTATTGTCATTACCCATGACCGTTATTTTCTAAACCGAGTGACAAACACGATATTTGAATTAGATAAAGGAAATCTCTATCAATATAAAGGGAACTATGAAACCTTCTTAGAGGAAAAAGCTAGAAGAGAAGAAGTAGCGGAGCAGCGTGAGTCAAAACGGCAAAACTTATTAAGAAGAGAAATAGCATGGTTAAAACGAGGGGCAAAAGCTAGAACAACGAAACAAAAAGCACGAATTCAGAGGGCTGAGAAGCTGCAAGAGGAAAAACACGAAGTAGCGAGTGATGATTTAGATTTTGCCATTGGCTCTACACGACTTGGGAAAAAAGTAATTGAGCTTGAAAAAGTGAGTAAACAATTTGATCAAGACATTTTGTTTAAAGATGTGAGTTATTTAGTTGTACCAGGAGAACGACTTGGCATTATTGGGCCGAATGGAACAGGTAAGTCAACTTTATTAAATGTCATTGCAGGACGTATAAAGCCGGATACAGGAGAAGTAACTGTTGGAGAGACTGTGAAAATTGGCTACTATAAGCAGGATCATGAAGAGATTGATTCAAGCTTACGTGTAGTCGAATATATAAAAGAAGTTGCGGAAGTCGTAAAAACTGTAGACGGGCAAATCATCACTGCCGAACAAATGCTTGAGAGATTTATGTTTCCTCGTGCGATGCAGTGGACTTATATTAGCAGACTTTCGGGAGGGGAAAGAAGGAGACTCTATTTGTTGAAAGTATTGATGGAGGAGCCTAATGTATTATTCCTTGATGAGCCAACAAATGACCTAGACACACAAACTTTAGCAATATTAGAAGACTATTTAGATCAGTTTCCTGGCGTAGTTATTACGGTGTCACACGATAGGTTTTTCCTAGATCGTGTAGTCGATCGTTTACTTGTTTTTATAGGGGACGGACACGTAACGCTTTTCCAAGGCTCTTATAGCGATTATTTATCGTCTAGAAAACTTGGGGATAAAAACAAGCATCATGAGGAGCCTAAAAGACAAGAAACAGAACGAGTAAAAGCTGAAAATAAGCGAAAAAAGCTATCATATAAGGACCAAATAGAGTGGGACGGAATTGAAGATCGTATAGCTGGATTAGAAGAAAAGAAGGAAAAACTAGAACAAGATATTATTGAAGCAGGTAGTGATCATGACAGAATTCGCAGTTTATATGAAGAGCAAACAGAGGTAGAGGAAGAAATAGAGAAGGCTATGGAGCGGTGGGAAGAGTTATCTATCTTAGTAGAAGAAATTGAGGCTGCTAAAAAGTAAACGAACAAAATCTCAAGAGAACAATAATGGGTGGCTCAATAGGTGATGAAAATCAGCTTGTATGAGTCACTCTTTTTTAAAATCTTTTATTGATGTATAAATGTCGAATTGATGAACTTTTTGAAATTGTTGATTAAGGTATCCAAACTTTGGGTACAACGTTTAATAGTGGGATATTGAATGAAGGGGGATGCTCCAACCGTGACACACATCACTAAAGACGATGTCCTTCGATTGATTGATAATTTATCTGATGATGATCTGCGAATCGTTTACACATTTATAGAAGAATACCGTGCAGCAGAAGCGGAGGAAAAACAGTCATCTTTTAATCTTGAAAAGTAATGTAAAAATGAGTATACATTTAAGGGCGTCCTAATTAGGATGCCCTCATTCTTTATTTTCAAAGTTCATTAATATCAATTACCAGGAGTTTCTATCCCATAACCTAATAAAACTCCTGGTAATCGCTCCGATCAATGATAAAAGATTGACTCTGAAGGTAATAATTAACCTTTAAAGTCAATCTCTCCTATTATTTGCTGTTCTCTTCTTTTTCTTCTTTCCAACCGTATTTAATAAAATCGCCAATCTCTTTCACAACACCTATATCCTTTAAGATGACCAAAATGACGAGAATAAATGGTCCGATAAAGAGCCCTAATATTCCGAAAATCTGGAAACCGATAAAGAGTGAAAGAAGAACAGCTAAAGCATTTAAATTCATGCTGGACGATAAAATTTTAGGCTCAATTGTTTGACGTACGGCAATTGTTACACCATAAACGACAGCGATGCCGATACCTAATTTTACGTTTCCAGAAAGGAACAAATAAATCAGCCATGGAATTAATATAGTACCAGAGCCTAAGTAAGGAAGAATTTCTGCTATACCTACAAACAAAGCAATATTGAAGGCATAATCAACTCGCAAAATAGTTAATCCAATAAAGACGATAATAGAGGCAATTCCCATAAGAATGAGCTGTGCTCGAAGGAAGCCCAATACGCGATGACGAAAAATTTTGCGAAACTCTGTTCCTTTTTTAATAAAGGAAGGAGGAACTGTATTTTTTACTCGCGTCGTTAACGTATCCCAATCTTTACCGATAAAATAAAAAGCTAAAAATACAAATAAAAATCCAATTAAAAATGATGGGACAGTAACTAATAGAACACCAAGGGCATCTGCTAGGCCTTGTCCCATTTCGCCAAACATTGCGGCTACTTGGGAGCCTAATTGCGTTATCCCGCCTTGGAGTGTTTCCTGTTGTTCCACCGTCAATGAATCTGTAAATCCGGTAATCCTATGCCAAATTGGCAGTATCGATTGATTAAAAAATAACTGAATTTGCTTAGAAGAAACCTCGATCCACTCTGGAACATATGTAGAAATTCTTCGGACACCAATAATAATCAGGAATATAATTCCTGTGAAAAAAGCAATTAATGTACCTAAGCCAATTAATAAGGCTGTAAGAACAGCTAGTCCATTAGGAAGTTTCAACTTTCGACGAAATAGACGAATAAGAGGTATGAACATCCATACAAGGCCTGCTGCGATCCAAAAAGGATATGAAATGGTGAAAAGCCAGCCTAAGAGCCAGACGACACTAATTAAAATAAAAATGACGAGTACAAATCGTGCTATAATCCAACCTTGTGCTTTTGTCATACCAAACCACCTTTTTAGTGACAATCTAAAAAAGTCACATTTTGCCATATTGTATTTTACTTCTTATATAATAGCAGAAAATGCGATGTTAAGAAAAACTAAACAATTTATTTTTTAAAAAATTATGCAATGGTCCTAAAAAAAGTAGGGTGAACGTGTTAAAGCCACACACTACTACTTTATTGGAGCATTTTATTTTGTATAGCTTTTTAGAAATAATAATTTATCTAAAAAAAATATACTTAAAATTGTACTTTTCTGACAATTCTGTCTCATAATTTTATATACTAGATGTATACGCTGTTTCATTCAAAGGAGGGATCTTATCATTTTTCGCAGTACTAGTTGTATTTTTTGATTGTAGTTATTTAATAGTTTCAAAGGAGGTAAGTGGAAATGAGAGAATCATTAGAATGGTTAGTTGGTGGACAACAAGGGGAAGGTGTAGACTCAACTGGTGAACTATTTGCAAAGACACTTGTTCGATCAGGGTATTCTGTATCTACTTATAAACAATTTATGTCCCGTATTAAAGGTGGGCACACGAATTATAAAATTAAAGCTACACCTGAGAGAAATTATTATTCTGGAGATGGTATCGATATTTTGCTTTGCCTCGATAAGGAAACGCTTACAAACCATGAACAACATCTTAAATCGGGTGCGGTAGTAATTCAAGAAGGAAAAGAAATAGTTGTTAGTTCGGAGCAATCAGAAAATGGTACTGTCTATACGCTATTTACTGTCCCGTTGAAGAAAATAGCGAAGGATCTCGGTAATCCGATGGCTAAAAATATGATCGCATTAGGAATAAGTGCTGCACTAGCAGAGCTTCATGTCGATATTTTACATGATTTTATCGGAGACATTTTTGCCAAAAAGGGAGCAGAAGTGATTACGTCTAACAAGCAAGCTGTATTAAAAGGCTATGAGTTAACGAACGAGCACATCCATGATCGCATTAGTGGACTGGCTGCTCCGGTAGAGGGGGAAAATTTATTCATATCAGGTAATGAAGCGACAGCTTTCGGAAGCTTGATGGCAGGATGTCGTTTTTTAAGTGCATATCCAATTACGCCAGCAAGTGAAGTGATGGAGTGGTTATCAGACGAGCTCCCTAAAGTTGGTGGCACAGTCATGCAAGTGGAGGATGAGATTGCAGGTATTTGCTTTGCAGTAGGTGCAAGCTACAGTGGTGTAAGAGCGATGACATCTACATCTGGTCCAGGATTAAGCTTAAAAACAGAGGCATTAGGTATGGCTGGTATGAGTGAAATACCTATCGTTATTGTAAACTCACAACGTGGCGGACCTTCAACCGGTCTACCTACAAAGCATGAGCAAAGTGATTTACAACAAATGGTGTATGGTACTCATGGAGAAATACCGAGAATTGTACTCTCACCAGCTACAATTGAAGATGCATTTTATATTGCAGCAGAGGCCTTTAACTTAGCTGATGTATACCAATGTCCAGTTATTGTTGCATTAGACCTTGGACTATCGATGAATAAAATGACTGTTCCTGCCTTTAACACTAGCAAAGTAAAGATAGATCGTGGAAAACTAATCAGTGAGGAAGAAGCAGAAGCCTTTAATGAAACACACTTTAAAAGATACCGTTTTACTGACGATGGTATTTCGCCAAGACCACTTCCAGGTATGAAGTATGCTGTTCATACGACAAGTTCAAATGAACATGATGAGAGCGGCTATATTTCTGAAGATCCTGAAAACCGTACGAATATGATGAAAAAACGGTTAGGAAAAGTAAAAGAAGCCATTATTCAAGAGCCATTTAAACTAAGTGGAGATACTGAGTTAGCTGAAGTTGTGTTCGTAGGAATGGGTTCGACATACGGGATGATTCAAGAGGCAGTTGAGCAATTAAATTCGGAAGGTGTTTTAAAGGCCACACATCTTCACATTCAACAGCTATTCCCGTTACCGCTTGAAAAATTAGAACCGTTACTACAAGGGAAAAGAGTTGTGACGATAGAAAACAATTACAATGCTCAATTGTTACAGCTACTGAAGCAGCATTTGCCAATTCACGCCAATGCACAATCAATTACACAATTTAACGGAAACCCGTTTACTGTTCATAAAATTGTGAAGGAAGTAAAGGAGTTGATATCATGGCAACGTTAAAAGATTTAAGAGGCGATGCACCAACGTGGTGTCCGGGGTGTGGTCATTTTAGTATTATGGCTGGTATTCAAAAAGCTATTATTCAATTAGGGTACGAACCACATGAGTTTGCCATAATTTCTGGGATTGGCTGTTCTGGAAAAGTTTCTGAATACGTAAGAACGAATGGGTTTCATACTATACATGGACGATCTGTACCAGTGGCGCAAGGTGTAAAGATGGGGAACCCGAAATTAAAAGTAATCGCTTCAGGTGGAGATGGAGACGGATACGGTATAGGGCTTGGGCATTTTATTCATGCATCTAGAAGAAACATTGATATGTCATATATCGTAATGGATAACAATATATACGGCCTGACAAAAGGGCAAACTTCACCGAGGAGTGAGCATGGGTTCGTTACGAAAACGACAAAGGATGGGAACAAGGAATATCCTGTAGATCCAGTTTCAACAGCTGTAGCAAATGGTGCAACATTTGTAGCTCAAGGATTTGCAGGAGATATTAAACAGATGGTTGACATCATTCAAAGAGCAATTGAACATGAAGGCTTTAGTCATGTCAATATTTTTAGTCCTTGTGTGACATTTAATAAGATCAATACGTATGATTTTTATAAAGAGAAGCTCGTACATTTTGACAAGCCATTTGAAACGAGAAATGAAGCACTTTCAAAAATAAAAGAGCATGAAGGAATGGTAACAGGTGTTCTTTATGAAGAAAAGAGAGACGATTTCCAACGTAAATTAGCCATTGATTTCGACATGCAACCAGCGCTGTCGGAGGAGATGGATAAGGAACTGTATCATAAGTTCGAAAAACAGTTCCAGTAAAAAGTAACAGTTATATAACATAAGTAAAACCCTTGTTTCTTTTGTGTAACAGGGGTTTTACTTATGTTAATAGGTATAATTTGCTAAGTTAAATATAACTGTTATATTATCTTGTATGCTCTGTATTATTCATAGAAGTGTCACAAAATAATATTGTAAAGCCGATTTTTCTATTCTATACTTGAAATAGAAAGTTAATGTGAATCGTTTCACACAATAGCGGAACAGGAGTGTTTGAAATATTGACACATAACGCTCACTAAATTGAAACAATATGAAAAACGTTTCATCGACAAAGTGTGAGACAATTATCACATGGGAAGTTAACAAGTTAACTACAGTGAAAAAATTTTAAAGGTAAAGATGAATGGAGTCGGGGAAGACTTTGAGCGTCAACCTGAAGAGATTTTTTAATAATGGAGGGGTTAAGATGGTAACAAAAATTCAACAGGACTTTAAAGAAGGTCGTTGGGTATCTGAGATTGATGTAAGAGATTTTATTCAAACAAACTTTCAACAATATGACGGTGATGAAAGTTTCCTCGTAGATGCAACAGAAGCAACGAAAGACTTATGGAAACAAGTGCTTCAACTTTCTAAAGAAGAAAGAGAAAGAGGCGGAGTGTATGATCTAGATACAGAAATTGTATCAACTATCACTTCACATGGAGCAGGTTATTTAAATAAAGAACAAGAGAAGATTGTTGGTGTGCAAACAGATGTACCGTTTAAGCGTTCTATGCAACCGTATGGTGGTATTCGTATGGCAAAAGGTGCATTAGAATCTTACGGTTATGAACTTGATAAAGAAGTAGAACGGATCTTTACAGACTATCGTAAAACACACAATCAAGGTGTATTTGATGCTTATACGCCAGAAATGATGTTAGCAAGAAAGGTTGGTATCATTACTGGTTTACCAGATGCTTACGGCCGAGGACGAATTATTGGTGATTATCGTCGTGTAGCACTTTATGGTGTAGATAAATTGGTTGAAGCAAAGAAAGAAGAAAAAGCTAGTTTAGCTGGATCGATGACAGAGGATAAAATACGACTACGTGAAGAAATTTCTGAGCAAATCAAAGCGTTACAAGAATTAAAAGAATTAGGAACCATTTATGGATTTGATATTTCTAGACCAGCTGAAAATGCTACAGAAGCATTTCAATGGCTATATCTTGGCTACTTAGCAGCTATTAAAGAGCAAAATGGTGCAGCAATGAGTCTTGGGCGCGTATCTACTTTCCTTGATATTTATATTGAAAGAGATATTCAAAATGGAACATTAACAGAAGAAACTGCACAAGAATTAGTCGACCACTTTGTTATGAAGCTTCGCTTAGTGAAGTTTGCACGTACGCCAGACTATAATGAATTGTTCAGTGGAGACCCTACTTGGGTGACAGAATCTATCGGTGGGATTGGCCTTGATGGGCGTCCACTTGTTACGAAAAACTCGTTTAGATTTTTGCATACATTAAATAATTTAGGGCCAGCGCCAGAGCCAAACTTGACTGTTTTATGGTCTACACAGCTTCCAGAGCCATTTAAAAACTACTGTTCTAAAATGTCTATAGAAACGAGCTCTATTCAATACGAGAACGACGATATTATGAGACCAGAATACGGTGACGATTATGGAATTGCTTGCTGTGTATCTGCAATGGCAATTGGGAAACAAATGCAATTCTTCGGTGCAAGAGCAAACTTGGCAAAAGGACTTCTATACGCGATTAATGGTGGTGTAGATGAGAAAGCAAGAAAGAAAGTAGCACCAGGACTTGAGCCAATCACTTCTGAGTATTTAGATTACGACGAAGTAATAAAAAATTATGATGTCGTGCTAGAATGGTTAGCAGAGCTGTATATTAATACGTTAAATATCATTCACTATATGCATGACAAGTATAGCTACGAAAGAATTGAAATGGCATTGCATGACAAAGAAATCCGTCGTACAATGGCAACTGGTATTGCTGGACTTTCAGTAGTAGCGGATTCGTTAAGTGCAATTAAGCATTCTAAAGTAAAAGTGATTCGTGATGAAACTGGATTTGCTGTAGATTACGAAATTGAAGGCGAGTATCCGCAATACGGTAACGATGATGATCGTGTTGATCAAATTGCAAAAGATTTAGTGATTAAGTTTTCTAAAATGCTTAAAAAGCATCAAACGTACCGCAATTCAGAAACAACTATGTCAATTTTAACGATTACTTCAAACGTTGTTTACGGTAAGAAAACGGGGAATACACCGGATGGGCGAAGAGATGGAGAGCCATTCTCTCCAGGAGCGAATCCATTACATGGTCGCGATAAAAAAGGTGCGTTAGCATCACTAAACTCAGTTGCTAAAATGCCATATGAGCATTCGCTTGACGGAATATCTAATACGTTCTCGATTGTACCTAAAGCCCTAGGAAGAGAGCCAGAAGATCAAAAGGCAAATTTAGCTGCAATATTAGATGGATATATGGAAAAAGAGGGACACCACTTAAACATAAACGTGTTCGACCGTGCGACACTATTAGATGCGATGGAGCATCCTGAAGAGTATCCACAGTTAACAATCCGTGTATCTGGATATGCAGTAAACTTTATTAAGTTAACACGCGAGCAGCAAATAGATGTTATAAACCGTACGTTCCATGAAAGTATGTAATCTTAACAACAAAACAAGTTCATGAAAAGGGGGCTATGGCTCCCTTTTCTATTATAAAAATTTTCAACAACATGTAGTAGCTTAGGGGGGCTTCAAATGAACGGAAGAATACACTCAGTAGAAACATCAGGGATGGTTGACGGGCCAGGGATCCGTTACGTTATTTTTACACAGGGGTGTTTATTACGATGCCAGTATTGCCACAATCCTGATACTTGGGATCGAAATAAAGGGAATGAAATGACAGTAGCAGAGCTTATTGAAGATATAAAAAAATATATGCCGTATATGAAATTTTCAAAAGGCGGTGTTACTGTTAGTGGTGGGGAACCATTGCTACAAATGGACTTTCTTATTGCCTTGTTTAAGGAATGTAAGAAACTCGGAATTCATACTACGATTGATAGTTCAGGTGGTTGTTATTCTAATAATGCTACCTTTCAAGAAAAGTTAAAGGAGCTCTTTAAAGTAACTGATTTATTTTTAGTTGATTTAAAGCATATTGATGACGAGAAGCATAGAAAATTAACAGGGGTATCCAATAAGCATATATTAGATTTTGCAACGCAACTATCGAACGAAAATGTACCAGTATGGATTCGCCACGTTCTAGTTCCTGGTATTTCAGATGATGTAAACGACTTAAAAGATTTATCTTCATTTATAAAAACATTGTCAAATGTAGAAAAAATAGAAATCCTGCCATATCATAAAATGGGTGTTTATAAGTGGAAGGAACTTGATTTAGCCTATCCATTAGAAGGTGTTGAACCACCATCTGAAGAGCAAGTGAATAACGCAAAAAGCTTATTACTAAATTAATAACTGGCTTCAAAAGTTACGTATAATGGACTTTTGAAGCTTTTTTTAATGGAAATCATAAAACGAGTAGTATCTCAAACATTGCTTAGAGGGAACCTCATAAGGTAGGAAGGAATTTTTGGTGGTATCCTCTTTCTAATTTACTTTTTATGTATATTCGGTGTACAATCATACTTAATTTAATACATAAAAGGGGTATACATATGGGATGGACGATAAAAAGTTTTCATGAGTTAACAAGTGAACAATTATATAAGATAATAAAAGAGAGAATCAATGTGTTTGTAGTAGAGCAAGATTGTCCGTATCCTGAGCTCGATGATAAGGACTTTGTAGCGTACCATCTCTTTAATGAAGAAGATGGTGAAATTATTGCATATGCGAGAATTTTTTCGAGCGGATTATATTATGATGAAGCATCTTTTGGACGTGTTATAGTGAAGGAGACCTTTCGGAAAAGAGGAATGGGAAGAGAATTGCTTAAAAGGGCAATTTCATTTATTCATGATGAATTAAAGGAAAACGATATTAAAATTCAAGCCCAAGATTACTTAAGAGATTTTTATGCATCGTTTCAATTTAAATCGATAACAGACGTTTATTTAGAGGATAATATTCCTCATGTAGATATGATCTATAAACGCTAAAAAGTGGAAAACGATAGAAAGACTAAAACGGAGCTTTACCGAGCTCGTTTTTAGTACTTTTCAGAAGATATGTAAGTATCAATTTGCGGTGGAAATGCTGCCACGCGTAGTAGCGAGCAGAGCACTCACTACTACTTTAAAGACATGTGGCAACATTTCTTCACCGCTTCTAAGAAATACTAAAACTGAGCTTTACAAGCTCAGTTTTAGTATTTCTTATTTTGCTTTTTTTTGGAGTTTATGAATGACGCTCAATGATTTTCCTGTTCCGATAGCTACAGATTCAAGTGGATTTGGTGCAAGGTGGACGGGAACATTAATCTCTTTCCTTAACCAACGCTCAAGACCGTTTAATAAAGATCCTCCTCCTGTAATGGTAATTCCATGGTCAACAATATCACCGCTTAATTCAGGTGGACAATTTTCTAAAGTATTTCTCACCGTTTCTAAAATAACTAATAGTGGCTCTTTAATAGCATCTTGTATTTCAAAAGAGGTAATTGTGATTGTTTTTGGGAGGCCTGTCACGAGATCGCGCCCTCTAATATCCATTCGCAACTCCTGGTGATCGACGAGAGCATATCCAATTTCAATTTTAATATTTTCAGCAGTTCTATAACCAATTAACATGTTGTATTTTTTTCTTATATACTGAACAATATCTTCATCAAAGTGATCTCCACCCGTACGTGTAGAATTTGCAGTTACAATCCCGCCGAAAGATATAATAGCCACCTCTGTTGTGCCACCACCAATATCGACAATAACATTAGCAGTTGGCTCAGCAACCGGTAAATCTGCACCAATCGCTGCAGCAATAGGCTCTTCTATCAAATCGACTTGCTTTGCACCAAATTCTTTTACAGCATCATGTATCGCTCTGCGTTCAACAGATGTAGCACCAGAAGGAGTACAAACGACGACATGTGGTTTCCGAAATGAGAGCCCAAGCTTTTTACTTACTTTTTTCATGATTTGCTTTAACATATCAATGGTTACTTGGTAATCTGCGATGACACCGTCCTTTAAAGGTCGTATAGCTACAATATTACCTGGTGTTTTCCCTACCATAGCCTTTGCTTCATTACCGATAGCCAGTACTTGATTCGTGTGAATGTCTATTGCTACGACAGAAGGTTCATTAAGTACTATGCCTTTATTTTTTGTATATACGAGAATATTTGCTGTCCCTAAATCGATTCCGATATAAGAATTAAACAAGTTATGTCACTCCTCTATGTTCATAATCAATGCAGCTCATCCTAATTGTTGACACGATAATACGGCAAATGGAATCAACATTATTTCCCGGGAAAAAATTGTCGAATATCTCTATAAGATAATATTGTGCCCAATAAGGTGATTAATAGTAACCGATATACCGTTCTTGTTGTATCTATTTCCCCTTAAAAACGTTCTTTAAGCGTATCAAATTAATTTATTCATGTTACTATATCATGGTACAGTATTTGTATAGGAACGAAACAGTTTACTTTTTATAATCTTATTTTATATTACATAGTTTGCTCTATATAAAACAAAAATTATTATATATTAAAAAGATCTAATAGGTAATATTCACCTATAAATGGTGGGAAGTAAGGAGGCTGTGATGACACAAGATAACATTTTATTAAAAACAAATAAACAAAAAGAACTTTGGATGAAGGCGTCTTCTCTTATTAGCCCCTTCCAAAAGAGAGCATCTAAACATGATAAGGCTGCATCATTCCCTTTTGAAAACTTTGATGATTTAAAAGAGAGTACACTGACAACACTCACAGTACCAAAAGAGTTTGGTGGTGTAGAAGCTAGCTTGTATGAGTTTTTGCTTGTGCAAGAAACGATAGCACGAGGAGATGGAGCCACAGCACTTTCTTTAGGTTGGCATAACGGGACAATCATGAACCTATACCAATCTCAGAAGTGGGAACCCGATGTTTTTGGAAAGGTATGTGAAAGTATTGTTAAAGAGAAAACAATTATCAATACAGCAGCAAGTGAACGAGCTACAGGGAGTCCAGCACGCGGTGGTAAACCTGAAACGAATGCGCTGAAGAAAGATGACGGTTGGATAATAAACGGCAGAAAAACATTCACGTCTTTAGCACCGATGTTAGATTGGATTATCATTACAGCGACAATCGATCATGAAGGAAAAGAGCAGGTTGGAGAGTTTCTTTTAAATCGTCACGAAGTAAACATTACTTATGAAGAGACATGGGATGCTTTAGGAATGAGAGGTACAAGAAGTGATGATTTAATTTTAAAAGATACCTTCGTAAAAGGCTCATCTCTCGTACATGTGATCGATTCAAGTAGTAGCTCGAAAAACGCACAAGGTTGGTTACTTCATATTCCAGCCTGTTACTTAGGTATAGCATTGGCAGCAAGAGATGATGCAATCAATTTTGCAAAAACATATCAGCCGAATAGTTTACCTCGCCCAATTGCGGAAGTCCCTGAAGTACAGAGGAAAATTGCTGAAATGGACTTGAAATTAATGAAAGCAAGACACTTTATGTATCACATAGCAACAATTTGGGATGAAAACGAAGAAATGAGGCAACAGTTGGGAGCCGAACTAGCAGCGGTAAAAACAGTTTGTACAAATGCAGCGATCGAAGTAGTCGATATAGCATTACGTATCGTTGGTGGACAAAGCTTACAAAAGAGTAAACCTTTCGAACGATATTACAGAGATGTGCGAGCAGGATTGCATAATCCTCCATCGGACGATATCACTAGCATGATACTTGCAAAAAGAGCATTACAAGAAACTATAAAATGATGAGGAGAAAAAGATGACGATATTAAATCCACAATTAGTATCAGTGAATGTTGGGAAAACAGAGCCTCTTGAAGGACAAGGGAAAACCGTATCATCAGCAATTAACAAAAAACCGGTGCAGAAGGAGCTCTATTTATCGAAGGATCAGCTCCAAGGCGACGAACAAGCTGATAAAAAAAATCATGGTGGAGAAGAAAAGGCAATTTGCGTTTATCCGCAAGAGCACTATTCGTATTGGGAAGATCAATTAAACTGCACTCTCCCACCGAGTGCATTTGGCGAAAATATAACTGTTAAAGGCTTATTAGAAACAGATACTTATATTGGTGATATCTTTACATGGGGAGATGCAATTGTTCAAGTGTGTCAGCCAAGAATTCCATGCCATAAGCTTGAAAAGCGATTTGGCAAAGAAGGAATTCCACAAAAAGTAATTGAAACGGGCTTTACTGGTTACTACATGAGAGTTTTAAAGGAAGGAAAAGTATCTTTAGACGCCCCTTTCGTGTTTAAAGAACGCACGACAAACTTTTCTATCTCCTTTGTAAACGATGTTTATCATCGTGATAAGGATGATATAGAGAAAACAAAAGCTCTTGTAGATACAAAAGAACTCGCTTCAGGATGGCGTGAAAATATGAGTAGAAGACTTCATAAAACAAGCAATTAAGAAAAAATGGTGACTATTGGTCGTTCGTAAAGGACCTTCTAGTCACCATTCTTTTCGGTTAGCTTGAATTAACCGATAATTATTGTTGCTAACCAATAATATAGAGGTATACCGATGATTAAGTTGAACGGTAAAGTAAGACCGAGTGAAGATCCTAAATAGAGACCTGAATTAGCTTGCGGCATCGCTTGTTGAATAGCGGCTGGTGCTGCAATATAAGAGGCACTTCCTGTCAAAATTGCCAAGATGACTGCGCCGCCTAGAGATAATCCTAAAATACTACCAGCAATAACGCCTAGGAAGCCACCGATAATTGGCAAAATAAAAGCAAACATAAATGAGACTGGATTAAATTTTTTCATACTCTTCATACTTTCCGTCGCAATCATACCCATGTGAAGTAAGAAAATACAAAGGAAACCATAGAATAGATCTCCAAATAGCGGTTGTATTAAGTAAAGACCATCTAAATGTGCAACTAAACCGATAAAAATACCACCAAGTAAAAGGAATATACTTTTCCCGAAGAATGCCTCTTTAATGACGTGCGATAAACCCGCATTTGGGTTTGTTTCCTCAGTTCCTTGTTTATCAGAATATAGCTTGTACAAAATAATAGCTAAAATAATTGCAGGTCCTTCCATGACAACTAGTATTGCAGACATGTATGACTCATACGTGATGCCTAATTTATCAAGGAAGGCCAAACCTGCAATAAATGTAACTGCACTAACAGAGCCGTAATGAGCAGCGATTGCCAATGAGTCAACAATGGCATATTTAAATATTCTATGTACGATTAAGTGAGCAATAAATAACATGACAATACTCAAAACAATGGCAGTAATAATGGTTGGAATCATTTCCGATAAAGAAACACTTCTTAACTCAATCCCACCTTTTATACCGATTGTAAACAGGATAATCATCGTATAACCATTATAAAAAGCAGTAGGTACTTTTAAATCAGAGTTGACAAGTACTGCGATAATTCCTAATAAGAAAAATAAGATCATTGGAGATAATAAATTTGAGTATGCTATTTCAATAATTTGCTGCATTCATCCATCCTCTCTTTCTCTTGTAATTGACGACTTTCGTGATATTTTACATGAAAAACAGTGATCTGTCATTTCTAAGAAACGATGGTCGTTGGAAAAATCATAATAGTGAAAGACGAAACTGTCAATAAGTATGAAAATAAAAAATACGGGAATAGTACATATATAATTGTTGCTAAGTTTAGGAGGTTTAGGATGATTCATCCAATATTTGAATTAACAGAATGGCTCGAAAGTCATAAAGGAACCACAATGACGATTGAAAAACAGGAATTAGAAACAGGGACGAATGAAGTATTTGATCACGACCGTGCGCAACTACAATTAAATGAAATTTCTGTCCGTAATTTAAAAAAGCATGATGAAGATGACTACTTAGCAGACCAAGAGCTCATTCTTCACGGCGAAGGAAATATACATACTGATCAAGGAGAAATGGAACTCCCACAAAACGCCTATGAAATTCCAATCCTAGGAGAAGTAAAAACAGAGAACTCGGAAAATGGCATGAAAGTCACTACTGGTAAAGCAATTTACACAATAACTTTGCAGTAGCATGTGAGGTGGAGTGTCATTTTAATTCTAAAGGTAGGTGGTGAGGCAGATGCTGCGTCACCATCTACCGTTGAGCACGAGTGAAGTTGTGTGAAGGTAAGATGCACCTATCAATTATAAAAAATCACAAAAGGTATACATCCTCGGAACACTCCCTCGATACTATAAACATTGATTCACCCGCATTTATTCTAATAATTAGTTATTTTTCTGACTACTTACTATTACGAGAAGGAATTTCCCTTTGAAACATGAATTATTTATAATAGGATGCTTCTAAACTACGATGTTAAGTTGATGGGGGAGAAAAAAATGCCAGTTTATAATAAGCTAGTGAGAGATCGCATTCCAATGATTATCCGCAATAATGGTGTGGAATGTAAAGTAAGGAGATTGGATGCAGGAGAGTTCGAGCGTGAAGCACGAAAAAAGCTCACAGAAGAACTTAATGAATATTTAGAGGCACAAAATGCGGAGCAAGCAATAGAAGAGTTAGCCGATTTATTGGAGCTCATTTATTGTTTAAGCGAAAATCACGGGTATACAAAAGATGAGCTTGAAAACATTCGAAGCGATAAAGCTGAAAGAAGAGGATCCTTTTCTGAAAGATGGTTTTTAGAGCATGTTAGTGATGAATAATTTCATAAATCGGCTATTCTATATTTTGCGAAAATCGAATTAGATAGGTGAAAAAGAGGATAAGCAGCCCCTTTCCCACCTTTTTTCATATTTTCGAAAATGGGTTCATCATTACTTCAGTCGAAAGTCAGGCGGGTTCAACAGCAACATCATTCGTCTAGTCTTAGTAAAGGCATGGAGCAGCAACGGAATGAGCCACCTGATTTAATAATCTCTGAAAAATCTACTTCTATGATGCGATAGCCTCGCTTATTTAGTTCAAGATTGATGCTCGAATTGATTGGTAGGCTAATGATCCTTTTGTTACCGAGAGAGAGGACGTTTGTTCCAAGTGTAAATTGCTCTAGTTCTCCAACTTCAATAACATCATATTTTGATCGAAGTAGCTCAAGTTCATTTTTATCAAAAGCAGCTGGATAAATGAGCGCTTCCCTTTCGGAGATGATGTTGAATACGCAATCAAGGTGTAGGTACTTTTCGTTAAAAGGAATAGGGATGACGTCATATGCAGGCAATAATGATTGTAAATGCTGAATAGCGCTTTCGTTTGTCCGATGACTAACACCAACGAATATGGAATTGCCGTCAATAAGTACATCTCCACCTTCAATTTTGTTCTCACTTAATGTTTTGTACTTCATGTTTTGCTTTTGTAACCAATGCTGCAAAATACTTTCTTCCCCTTTTCGGACGTTCCGGGCCATGTGAGATACATGTACAGTATCACCAAGAGTAAAGCCGATGTCACGGGTGAAAACTTGTTCAGGATATAAATGAGACGGAGGGAGTAGTTCGACATGTACCCCTTCACTTGTTAATGCTTCAATAAAATTATTGTGTTGTTTCAAGGCTAACTCATTGTCAATACCATCGTTTTTAAACACTTTTTGTGTTTCATTAATAACATCACGAATTTTCATGTGTTTCGGTTGGCATAAGAGTACACGATGCAGTGTATCATATTCAGTTTTACAATAAGCAGTGGGGTGAAGGTGTTGTTTTATCGACATCGTATTACCTCCTATTTTTTTAAAATTCATAATGTATAAAACTTGGCAGTGGAATTTTTCCGTCCACCGTGTGTACTAGCGAGAAGAGCACAGGGTACATAAAAAAAGGATCAATTTTCCTTTTTCCTTCCCCATTGAGTATATAGGAGATGAAAAGAATTGCTCTGCAATTTTTCTGAGTTCACAGAAGAGCACTTACTAGTACTTCAAGAGAGACGGCGAAATTCCACTGACGTTTTTCTTATAGTAAACTAATTTATACATCTATGAATAAAATTTTTTAGACTATACGATACAATATGAATAAGCGTAGCATAAAACACGGCTATAGTCGTGGTTACAGTCAAACTATATAACAAGAAATTTGAATGATGAAACGAGTTCTTAATAGGTTCATATACTTATATTATAATATAAATATAACACCAAATTTATTATTTAGAAAATGCAGTAAGTGTACCACCAATCCTGAAAACTAGAATGTAGAAGGGGAATAGCTATGATTAATAAAGAAGAGATTGAAACACCAGCACTAATACTAGACGAAAAAAAGCTAAATAAAAATATCGATAGAATGATGAAGGTTAGCGAGCACGGAGTGACGATACGTCCTCACTTTAAAACGCATAAGTCTGTTTGGATCGCAAAAAGGCAAATAGAAAAAGGAGCATCCGGAATAACTGTCGCAACGGCATCAGAGGCAGAGCTTTTATTTGAGAATGGGTTAACAGATATTTTACTTGCCTTTCCATTAGCTGATCCAGTACGGCTAAAAAAACTACTAAAATGGTCTAAACGAGCAAGATTAATACTTACAGTTGATAGTGAAGAGCAAGTGAAAATAATTGAGGCTATAGCAAAGGAGCTTATAGTTACCCCTGAAGTATGGATTAAAGTAAACTCAGGTCTAAATAGATGTGGCGTAGAGCCTGGTGTTGAGGCGTTTAACCTAGCAGAGTGTATTAATAATACGGAAACACTTGATCTCACAGGGATGTATACACATGCAGGTCATTCCTACGCAGCGAAGTGTGAAGAGGAAGTGAATCGTATTGCAAAACAAGAGGCAGAAAGCATATTACGCTCCGTAGAGCTTTGTGAAAAAAATGGGATCATCATTCCAAACCGAAGTATTGGTTCTACGCCGACTTTTGAGAGGGGAGCCAAATATGCCGGTATTACCGAAGTACGACCAGGAAACGCAGTGTTCTTCGATAACATCCAAGTCGCGCTTGGAATTGCGTCAGAAGAGGAAGTCGCACTTACTGTTTTGGCATCCATTGCTTCTGTGAAAAATGAGAGGATCATTATCGACGCAGGAAGTAAAGCTTTAACGACAGAAAAGGGCGCACACGGTAATGAAGGTGTAATAGGGTTTGGGCGCGTCATTACAAATGAGAAAATATTCGTCTCAAGAGTATCGGAGGAGCATGGAATTATAGATAATATGCAGAATCCAATTTTCCATAAGCTCAATGAAAAGGTACATATTGTTCCAAACCATGCCTGTCCTGTCGTTAACCTATTTAATTTTTATTACGTTATAAAAGAGAATGGAGATTACGAAAAAGTATGTGTTGACGGTCGCGGTATGTCACAATAATTTAATTGATAAGCCAATCAATACTGTAGAAAGACATAACTGTAATGGCCACAGTCCAGATAAAAAGACTAATCGCCATCCAAAACGTTGTTTTATTTTTATTTGCCTTTAATGAAAGAGCGATAATTGCTGCTAAATGGATCCCAGTTATAATAGGCCCTAAAAATGCTAAGCCAGGAAGTCCATATTTCTCAAATATCGCAGCTGCTCTTTCTTTTTTATTTTTCTTCTTTATAACAGTTCCTTCTTCTTGCTGCTCCTCCTTTGCTAACTTCTTCAATCGTTTCTTTTCTAACCGCCGCTTATACCACTGCGTTGATTGAAACCATTTCATTAAATAGACGATTAATAAAATAGGTAGAAAGTTGCCGACAAAAGATACAATAGCAACAGGAATTGGGTGAAGCCCAATCGCAATGCCAAGAGGGATCACGATTAAGATTTCTAACCACGGTGTTGCGGCCATAACGAATATTAGAATGTACTGCCAAATTAATTCAAAAGTCACTTTCAATCACCTGCATAACATTATTTAAAAAAGCGATGTCTTTACTTTACCAAAGTGAAGACTCGTACTACAATAAATTAGTCTTTGTGCAATATTTTTACGAGATACATATGTATTTAAAAAAGGATCATGATATTAAAATAAATGTTTACAAGAGGTGGACTACTTGTTTAAGACAGAAACAATAAGAGAAAAAATACGTTTACTCATGGTAGTGACATGGCCTATTCTCGTTACACAAATAGGCTTATATGCCATGAATTTTATTGATACAACGATGTCTGGGCATGCTGGAGCTTATGATCTTGCTGGTGTGGCGATTGGTTCAAGTCTTTGGATACCGATACTTACTGGAATTAGTGGAATTTTAATGGCGTTAACCCCGATTATTTCACAAAAAATAGGAGCTAATAAACGAGATGATGTAGGCTACTATGTCCTCCAAGGAATATATTTATCTATTTTTATCGCTGCAATTGTCGTCGTCTTCGGCTTCTTTTTTTTAGAATCGATATTATCATTTATGTCACTAGATCAAGAGGTTGCCTATGTAGCAAAGCATTATTTAATCGGATTAGTTACAGGTATTATCCCGCTTTTTGTTTACAATGTACTCAGGGGATTTATCGACTCTTTAGGGCAAACGAGAATAACGATGATTATCACGTTATTAGCACTGCCTATTAACTTTATTTTTAATTATGTCCTTATTTTTGGGAAGGCTGGTTTTCCAGCGCTAGGTGGTATCGGTGCTGGTTATGCTTCAGCGTTAACTTATTGGTTTATCTTTTTCGTTACTATGTTTTGCGTAATGAAAGTCAAACCATTTACGACTTACCGTGTATTCGAAAAAGTACATGCACTATCATTTATCACATGGAAGGAAATATTAATACTAGGACTACCGATTGGTCTAACCATATTTTTCGAAACGAGCATTTTTTCTGCGGTCACCTTATTAATGAGTCAATTTTCAACCGAAATTATTGCCGCTCACCAAGCAGCGATAAACTTTGCGAGTATGCTCTATATGATTCCGATGAGCTTTGCATTCGCGCTTACAATCGCTGTAGGCTATGAAGTTGGTGCACAAAGGCTAGAAGATGCAAAAGTGTACAGTATAATTGGCGTTATTTTTGCAGTAATAATGGGTTTGATCGCTTGTGTCATCATTTATTACGTTCGCGGTCCTGTTGCCTATCTTTACACTACTGAACGAGAGGTAGCAATACTGATACAACAGTTTTTATTGTATGCGATTTTCTTTCAACTATCAGATGCAATTAATACACCAATTCAAGGGATTTTGCGCGGCTATAAAGATGTTAATAAGCCATTTGTTATGGCGCTTATATCCTTTTGGATTATTGGATTACCGTTTGGTTACGTAACGGCAAACTTCACACCATTTGGACCATTTGGCTACTGGTTAGGTCTCATATTAAGCTTGGCTGTTTGTGCGACCTTATTAGCTAGAAGATTAATTGTCGTTCAAAGAAAGTTTAGAAAACGCATGAACGAACAAGCTTTGTAGCATATACGAATCCTTTTGCGAAAAAAGCACTATTTTGTCGTATAATTGTAGGAAACTTGGTACAATGAATAGGATATATATTTATGAAAACATAAAAATAGTCTGTTCAGAATAAATAGCTAACAGACGATGAGCAGTGTAGTATTTGCTACCTTTATAGAGAAAAAATAGTTTTTTTGTAGGGGAGGGGAGAGATATGAACGAAGCTATTCATTCATTAGTAGAAGCACAGAGGAAGTATTTTCATACAGGGGAAACGATAGAGGTAAAGTTTAGACAACGTCAGCTTGCTCGTCTTCGAGACGTGATTCAAAAAAGGGAACAAGACATTATCGAAGCAATAAATAAAGATTTGAACAAATCAGAGCATGAAATTTTTCTGACTGAGCTATCGATTGTTTACAATGAAATAAAGGATATGCTAAAGAATGTTGATTTTTGGGCGACTCCTAAAAAGGAACGAACACCTTTTACACATTTAGGCTCAAAAAGTTATATTTATAAACATCCATACGGTGTTACAGCAATTATAGCGCCATGGAATTATCCGTTCCAATTGGCCATCGCTCCGTTGATTGGTGCTATCGGTGCTGGCAATACAGCAATTTTAAAGCCATCCGAATTAACACCATATACGAGCTCTATCATACGCGAGCTAATAGCGGAAACGTTCGACGAAAAATATGTTGCCGTTGTGGAAGGGGATACTGAAGCATCGAAGGACATATTAAAGGAAAAGTTAGATTATATATTTTTTACTGGAAGTGTACAAGTTGGTAAAGAAGTCATGAAGGCAGCGGCTAATCACTTAACACCAGTAACGTTAGAATTAGGTGGAAAAAACCCTGCAATCATCATGGATGACGCAAATGTAAAGCTAGCAGCAAAACGAATTGTTTGGGGAAAATTTATTAACGCTGGCCAAACTTGTGTAGCTCCAGATTACATTTTAGTGTATGAGAAAAAACGTAGAAAGCTCTTGAAATATATAGGTGATTATATTAAAAAGTTGTACGGGCCAGATACGCGTTTTAGCAAAGATTATCCAAAAATTGTAACACCAGGGCATGTCGATCGGTTAGTGAGTCTTCTAGATCAAGACAAAGTATATTATGGAGGTTCCTTTGATCGAGATGAGCGGTTTATGGAGCCAACAGTAATGGTGGATGTAGAGGATACAGACTTAATTATGGAGGAAGAAATTTTTGGACCAATATTGCCAGTATTAACATTTTCTACAGAATACGAAGTAATTGAAAGAATTAGGAAACGCCCCAATCCATTAGCTTTATATTTATTTACGAATAATAAATCAACGGAAGAGTATTTTATAGAGAACCTTCAATTCGGGGGTGGATGTGTAAACGACACGCTGATGCATGTAGGTACACCTTATTTACCATTTGGTGGAGTAGGGGAAAGTGGGATAGGTGCCTACCATGGAAAGTACAGTTTTGACACATTTACACATGAAAAAAGTATTGTTAAGCAAACGACAAAGTTTGACGTCCCATTGCGATATAGTAAATCAAAATCTTCATTAAAAGCACTTCGTAAAATGACAGAGTAATAGATTATAATGAAAAGAGGTTGACAGAAAGGGTGATTACGCCTTCGTGTCAACCTTTTGGACTTTTTCATAGCTTAGTTTATTCTAAAGATAGGCTCTGATATTAGAAAAAGTCATATATAAAAGACGGTTGTGTTTTTATACAGTTTTCTAGCTGCGCAATCTCCTCTTGTTTACCATCAATAAAGCCTTCATGATATAGAAGGGTGGCAGTTTTATAACCCATCAGTAATGTTGATAACGCTTGAATTGATAAAGATAAGCCTTTTTTGGGGGCATGCTGACAAGTTGAACCTGTGTTTTTCTTAGTCGGATGAAAGGTTACCACCTGAGTGTCATCTTCATGTTTGATAAAGTACGTCCCATCATTCCATGGACAGAACTCATCTGAAACATGGAATATAAGGGGTTCAATATTTTCATTTTTCTCGAATGGATAAGCCTTTAAAAAGGACTTCACATCAACGATTCTCGCCATAAAATAGGATCGAAGTTCCCTTTCTACTTTAGGGTCGGGAAGGACAAATGGAATTCCGCCATCTGCTGTTGTCGTTATTTTTACTTGTTTTATCATAGAATCATGGTTTGCAATAAAAGAAAACAATCCATCACGTGCTTCGCTATTAATCCAAATGATTTCTTCGATCGTCATAGTTTCATTTTTAACATGATAAAGCATATACCCCTTCACTTCACATGAAGTATTATAATAAACAGCTAATGTGTGCTTTTTAGATCGGAGTATGAACGTCTTCCACCAATCTTCCGTTCTTACTAAAGTCCCATTATACTTTTTTGCCCATGTGTGATAAACATGATGAATGACCGAATAATCCTTTTCGACACGTCTTACAACACCCTTCACATCACGAATGATAGGTAGCTGCTCGCGAGTGAGTGTTACCGTTTGCGTATCACTGAATAACTCCCAGCCAAACTGTCGATAAAAAGGAATAGAGGCAGGATATAAAAAGGAGAGCAATTGCCCATTATCTTTCATTTCTTTTAAGCTATGAAACAACAGTTTTTTCACATATCCTTTTCTTCTATATTCGGGCCAAGTAGCAACACCAGAAATGCCTCCCATTGGCATAGCTATTCCATGAATATATGTATGTAGCGGGAGGATGGTAGCTTTAGATACAACGACATCATTTTCCTCCACAACCCAAGTGTTATTCGCTTGAATCAATTCTCTCTCTTCTTCAAGCTCAGTATTAGACAAAGTATATTGAAATGCATATTCGGACATTTTTATACTAAGGTCAGCCTCTGTATTCTTTAACTTTCGAATGGTCATTGATATCCCCCTATAAAAGAACTTTATATGTATTTCTTTATCTACATTCTTTTTACCTTTATTGTCCATCATATATTTTATAAAATATGGTGTTGTAGCTACAACAGTTTATTTATACGTTTATATTTATCGTTGTACTAAGACAATATCGAATATATTAGGGAATAAATAAGAAATAAATGATGTTAATTCGAGTAAAATAATGAATATAAAGTGACACAGTTTGTTCATTGATTTGTATGTTGTAGTACAATATATCATGATAGAATAAAATTATAGAAAGGGGTTGTGATACATGAAAACATCAACGAAAAGAAATATGCTATGTGAATGGGTTTCATTTTCAACAGACACTGAAATGTATACGCAAGACATCTTTGAGGATCTCGTAGGTGATGAATTTGAAGCAATGATGTTTGAAGATGAAGGTCATGACATTCCTTCATATATTTGGACAACAAACTTTGTTTGTGTGATAAAACGAAGTACAAGACTAATTAACGATATATCCATCCTTAAAATCCCTAGAAATCCTGGGTGCCAATAGAAGGATTTATTTATAGTGTGAACTTGCTCAAACATTCACACACTCATTTTTCATTAATGACATGATTACCTCCCATTAGAAAAGGATACTCCTTTTCTTTTTTTTTATTTGGCGGTAAATTGGATGCCACACTTAGTTTCGAGAAGAGAATTAAAGACATGTGGCATCATTTCTCTCCGCTTATAAAAAATACTAAAAACGATTATGATAAGACATTAAATTTATTTTCTTCTATATCAACTGATAATTCATGTGTACTTATATTTGTGACTTGAGCCCCTCGTGGTCCAGATTTAAGAAAGTCAATAAATGCATGAACATCCCCCTCTGTCCCTTGGGCTTCGAATTCAACTGTACCATTACTTTGATTCCTTACCCATCCAGTTATATTATGTTTAATGGCATGGTGGTGGGTAAAGAAACGGTATCCAACAGCTTGTACACGGCCTTCTACTACTCCATGATAGCGAATCAACGATGACTCCTCCTAACTATATCGAGCTAGTATCCTATCTCTATCATATTCTTCACATCAGATTATATGTATGAAACGTGTAGTATTGTCAGCTTGTATTCTGAAGCATAGTGATATCTTGTTAGACATACGAAAAAACAAAGTTACGATAATAATGCTAAGAAGAAAACTTACTAATACATGTGGTCAATAGTGTAGCGACATTAGTTTTTTTGATATAATAATTAGTAATTGAAAAATTAGATTGATAGATTGGAAGGATGCAATATGCTACGAACGATCATTTGGTTTATATACTTTTTTCTTTATTTAATTTATTCCATACCGAGCTTAATAAAAGCAAACCGCTTATTGAAACAAGGACAAATGGAAGCGCATGAACAGCACGTAACAAAAATAACTTCCAATTGGGCAAAATCGTTGTTAAGGCTAGCGGGGGTACGTGTACATGTACGTGGGGGAGAGAATATTCCTAGTGACGCTTGCTTAATTGTCAGTAATCATCAAGGGAATTTTGATATTCCTATTTTAATGGGGTATTTACAAAGAAAAATTAGTTTTATATCGAAGAAGGAAGTAAAAAAACTTCCCATCATTAATCGATGGATGGAGCATATGAGCTGTATTTTTATTGATAGAAAAAACAGACGTCAATCAATAAAGGCGATACTTGATGGTGTAAATAAACTAGAACAAGGACATCACGTCATGATTTTCCCTGAAGGTACGAGAAGTAAAGGCAATAAAATAGGAGACTTTAAACAAGGTAGCTTTAAATTAGCAACGAGATCAAAGACCGCAATTTTGCCTGTTACAATCAATGGTTCTTATTTAGCAATGGAGGCGAATAAAAATATTATCCGCCCTGCTGACGTAACGTTAACCATTTCCAAGCCCATTCGTATTCATCTAGAAGAGGATGTCTCTGAACAGGAGCTAGCTAAGATCGTACAGCAAGAAATAAGCACGAACCTACATGTGGAGGAACATAAAGTCAGTGTGTAAAATGCTTTACGAACAACTTATAAGTGCAAAGAATGACATTTACCGTTATAATGAAAGTGAATGAATATTCAATCAATTGTAGGGGTGATAATTGGTGGGAGTTAAGGAGAAGTTTCAAGCACTTACGGAAAAAGCTAATGAAAACCTGGATTACTTAGAAGATAAGCGAACTGTTTATCAGTTTAATTTATCTGGTGAACAAGGTGGCACATATCAACTACATTTGAATGGTAAACAAGGTGTGGATTTCTTTGAAGAAGAAAAAGGAGAGGCAAGTATTGTATTGGAAATGAGCGATGAAAATTTTTTGAAACTAGCATCGGGTAATCTCAATCCAACAGTTGCTTATATGGGTGGAAAGATCAAAATAAAAGGTGATTTATCATTAGCGCTAAAGCTCCAATCACTGTTGAAAAAGTTTACGTAAATGATACGAGTGAATTGCTTTCAAAGGCAATTTACTCGTTTTTTTTCTATATATAGAATAAAGTGAATGACACATATAATGTTAATTAGGGTACATTTTCTACCGAAATTAGGTGGTGGACATTTCGCCACGTGTAGTTGAGGAAGAGCACTAATTAGATGGTGTGGGAGAATCTACTAATCAAATTGAAAAGACTAATTTCTAGCCAGTGAAGCTAAAAATTAGTCTTTTTTGATTGCTATATATACATCTATTTCATTCTGATCGTTTCTTTCTTCATTGCCTTTTCATCTACTTTATCTTCAATCACTCTGATCGCTTTTTCGTCTTTTAAAAGCTGTTCTTTATTTTCGTTTACTAACTCATCAAAACTTTTATTAAAGCGCTTTCTCATTTGAGATCATTCCTTTGTCTGAGTTTTATTTAATTTAATTATAATAGTTTTCACTATCAAAAGTTGTGAAAGCTGTTACAACTTTTTGAACATTCTGAATGAATGATGCAAACCTGTGCTCATACAATGATAATCATTCGAAGGATATCATATTGATTCCATTTTATCCTTATCTAGGCTGATAGGCAAACGATCTGTTCTCAGTAAGTGTAATAAGAGTTTAATGGACTTCATAAGCTATGAAAAAATAATTAATACATACTGTGAAAACACATTTTTATTTATCCACAGAGTTATCCACTAAACTGGTATTGTTATGAAAAGAATATATAACGTTACCCACATTATCCACAATTTTTATCCAGAAGAAAAAAATTGACACGAAAAAAATGAAAGCTTATTATATCGGGTTTCTTATATTTTATCCACACTGTTAACAAGTTTGTGGATAAGTTAAGTGTGGACAACTGACCCGGTAATGACTTTATTAATAAATTCTAGTAAAATAAAAATGAATAACGATTCACTTGGAGGCGTGATAATGGAACAAATCTCAAATGGTATTTATAAATTGACAATACCTACACCATTTTTAGTTGGACCAGTTAATACATATTTAATCGAAGGTGATTCATTAACTTTAGTGGACGTTGGACCAAATACGGTTGAAGCTTGGGAAGAGACAAAAGCGCAATTACAGCAAGTGAACAAAAAAGTGGAAGATATAGAAAACATCATTTTGACACATCATCACCCTGATCATATAGGAATGATAGAAAAATTCCTACCATTTGCAACGGTATATGCCCATAGAAAAGTAAAGCCGTGGATTACGAAGGATAAGCAGTTTTTGTTCAATGCACTGCAATTTTATGAAGAACTATACACTTCTCACGGTGTTCCCGATGCGTTCATTACTAACATGTTAGAGAAAAAAGAGAGCTATATGAATTTTTCATCAATAGGGAGAGTCGATGTTGAAATAAAAGAAGGAAGTCGACTACATTTTTTACGTGAATGGTCCGTTATTGAAACACCTGGGCATGCACAAAGTCATATTTCACTATATAGAAAAAGTGATGGTGTTTTGATAGCAGGAGATCATCTCATTGACCATATTTCATCAAATGCCATTATTGAACCAACGTATGAGGGGGAGAAAAAAAGAGCCGAACCATTACTGGATTATCGACGTTCCTTACAGAAATGTCTTGATATGAAAGTTGCCTATTCTGGTCATGGAGCTGAAATTGACAATATAGATGAGCTAATAAAAAAGAGGATAAATGAACAAGATAAGAAAGCGATGCAATTTAAAAAAATGTTATCGGACAAGCCAAAAACGTGCTTTGAGCTTTGCATGGAAAAATATCATTACATTTATGAAAAGCAGCCGGATTTAACTTTCTCAGAAACTTTAGGTCATTTAGATTTACTCCAATCGAGAAAAGAAATAAAGCAAAATGTTATTAATGGTTTAATTTACTACTCACAGTAAGGGCTCTTTATTTTTTTTGAAAACGATAATTGATAAAATAAATGCAAAGCAAACTATTCGTGTAGAGATGGGAGGGACATTTTATGAGTAAAGAGGACAAGCAAGGTAGCTGGTTACGCCGTGGGTTCCTTCTGGGAGCGGTAGCAGGATCCATTTACATCTTGGCGAATAAAAAGACACGTTCGAAGGTTATAAACGGAATAGGTGAATGTACGACTAAGACGAAGCAGTGGATTGAAGTGATTAAAGAGAATCGTGAAGAAATTGTCGAGCAGCTAAGGGCATCAAGTAATACAATCTCATCCGTTGTAGAAGATGCATCAGATGATATTCAACAAATAGTAGAAACGACGCAACATATGAAGCAACATACGAGTACGTTGTTGGGCACGCTACAAGATACAAAACATGAATTTCAACAATTAGCTGCAAATATAAAAAGTAAAAACACGATTGATACACAGGATGCACAAGCACTACTGCCAGAGTATGATGAGCGTAACTAAACCAGCAATTTTGCAAACAGTAGAATGCATAACATTAGGTGGCAAACGGCATCTAAATTTCGTGGGCACTGAAACAGGTTGATTACCTTTTCAGTGCTTTCTTTTTTTAGAAGGGTCGGTATGATTGGAATTGTGTTTTGGGAAAATATTACATTAACCAATGTAGTAGCATTTATTATATGTTATAATTGCTGAAAGACTAAAAAAGGTGTGATTTAATGTCTATCTTAAATGCAACTTACCAGTATCAAGACACTTATTTTTTCGTTTTTCATCCAACGTTCTTATTAATGATTGGAATTGGCATTGCCTTGCTAGCTACTATCTTTTATATTTATAAAAAAAAGACAATAGTTAAATGAATTTTATAATTATCCTCCCTTACAGGCCAAGTGTTTAAAATTTTCTTATCTTTTGAAACCTAAATGTCGAATTTAGTATTTAGTACCAAATAATTAAGACGTTTTGTTCAAATTATTGTTGATTGAAACGAAAGGGTACGAGACGTCTGCGGGAAAAGCAAGAGCTGAAGATCCATCGGGGTGGGGTTCCCCGATTAGCTGAAGCCTTGCCCGCGACAAGCGAGTATCCTGAAGTGAAAATCAACAACAAAGTTAAGTAGACCAGCAAATTTTTTAATGAGAAGATTTTTTTTGAAAAGTGAATATCTAAATTGATTCAATTAAAGAATAGGTAAAAAAGTATGGGTGGATTTCCCTTTAAAGGTTGTAAGAAACCCCTAAAAACTAGCTTATGAGAGAGCTAGTTTTTTCATGTTTCTAAAATTTGTTGCTACCAGCAGCGTTACATTTGAGATCTTTCAAATACATTTTAGAGGCTGAAACACCGCTTACCGATGAGCAACAACTTCCCCCTTACTTTCTTCTACGATAAAAAATTTCTAATATAGGCAACTCATAGAAATATGTTTAATCTGATTTAATTAAGGAAAAAGTCTTGTACAAGCTTATAAAGGGGGAATCACTTTTATGGATTTTAAAAGTCATTTAAAGGAATTGGAGAAACATAGGTGTACGGAGAATAAATGTGTATTATCAGTATACTTAAATACGGATCGAGCAAGTGCAGACCAACAACGGGGAGAATGGAAGATCCGCTTAAAAAACGGGCTAAAGAGATTACAAGAATACATCGCATTGTCTAGTGATGAGAACCAATTAAGAAGCTATAAAAAGCTGCGTCAAAAAGTTGAGAAAGAAATTATCGGAAATCAATCTCGTTTGTCTAAAGGAGTTGCAATTTTTGCATCAGAGGAAGAGGGAAATAGCCTTTGGTCGGTTCACTATTTACAGCTCCCTATAAAAAGCCGTTTTTATTGGGAACGAAGGCCCAAGATTGACCAACTTCTTGATTTAACAAAAGCATATCCAAAGAGTGGTATTATCCTTCCGAACCTTGATGAAGTAAAAGTAATAGATGCAGAGTTAGGAGAAATTAAAGAGAAAAAGCGGTTTGAATTTGATCCAGAAACGGAAGAATGGACAGCAAAAGAGGGATTAGCGTCTTCAGCAAGGGTGGCTTCAAGTGCGAGTCACATAGACGATGTAAAGCAACGTTATGCAGAAAACCATCACCGCTTTTACAAAGAGGTTGCTACAATCATTGAAAAAATGCGGAACAAACGGAAATGGGAGAAGCTTTACTTAGTAGGTGATACTGAAATGGTGAGAGCCTTACAGGAAAAAATGGACATTCATATTAACAAAATAGTCCATAAAAACTTAAATAATCGAGATGAATCGAAAGTGTTAAATGAGATTTATGGATAATTTATAATAAGAGGGTGAATATAAAGGGGGCTAATGTGCCCCTTCAGATTCACCCTCATCTCATATGATAGATTTAGCATTTATTAAAAGGCACCAGAGCCACCGCCGCCTCCTCCTACTCCACCTCCACCACCACCGGTGAAGGTAGAACCGGAGCTTCCGGAGCTCATAGAACCTAAGCTATTGTTTGTAGATTGAAAGGAAGAAGATGTACTTTGTGACATTAATGCAAGCGCATAAAAGCTAAATGTAGGATCAAAAGCAGCTGCTGAATTGCTATTGAAATGGGTTTGATTAGCTTCAAAATGCTTTAATAACTCTCTATTTTTCTTTTTGAGATCATCTTCTCCGATGCCAAGTGCAAATAAGAAAGCCCTCATTTGCTCATCCTCAGACCATGAATCCCAATATTCATGGCTCAACTGACGATAATGTTGTTTAAACTGCTGCCACTGATAAAAAATTAAGCTACCTTTATAAGTTTTAGGGTTATAAATAATGCCATACAAAAGGTAGGCAAGCGCGATAACGCCAGTAGTAGCCACATAACCAAACAATTCATTCATCCCAAATAAAATGAATAATGGGGTCAAGAATAAGCTTGAGCTAGAGATCATTGCTCGATACCAACTTTTGTTTTCATAGAGATTATTTTCGTTAATTTCTTTTTTAATTGCGCTTTTCCACTTATTCAATCTCTCTAAATAATTGGAGCTATTATTGTTATATTTTCCGTATGCCTTCAATTGTTTTAATGAAAACCTTTGGCCATCACCAACTCGCTCAAACAGCCAAGCAATAAGAATTTCCTCATGCTCTAATAGTGCATTACTATGAACAAGTTCAAAGGTTTTTTCTTCTACTTGCTTTACATTCCCTTTTCTAACTAAATCCAACAGTGCAGCCGCCATTGCATTGCTTGAAAGTTGGTGATAATTCGTAAGAGAAATCGTAGCGGGCAAACTTAACTCCGTCAAAGGAGGGCGATCAACTTTTTCTAGTTCTCTTGCTATAGAGATCTGTTTACTTCGGTATTTTAAGTAGTCCTTTAAAAAGATAAAAAATAGTACAGCTGCGAGTAATGGTAAAACGGTATTACCAAATGAGGAATAAAATTCTCGTTTTTCTTCTGCTTCCTGTATTGCCGCATAGCGTGCTTCCTCTTCAGCAATAATTGTCTCTTTCAATTCTCCTTTTAGTAGCGGTGCAGAAGGGAAGAACTCGCTCGGATAAGCTACTCTAATGTTCGCATCGCGATTACTTCTTACTTTTCCTAAATCAAAAATAACTGATCCGTCTTCCACAATTTTCTCTTTTTCAAACGCCTCATCGTAACCAATCGCAATAACGGAATCGGTTGAAACATTTGTTGAAGTTGTAGGTGGCATTACTTCTATCTTCAAGCTTTCGTAATCTGATTCGTTTTGAGAATCAATGAATGCCCAATAAAATTGGCCAACGTCTTCATAAACCTGTACGCCATTTTTTATCGTATAAGTAAGTGTAATCTCAATGGTTTCGTCGCTGCCAGACCGGTGGATTCGGTGTGTGTAGCCATCCGATTCAATTGTTAATGGTTCACTATTTTCAACCGCGTGAAGGTCAATAATTTCTGCGTTAATGTCTTGATTTGGTACAAGACCTCGTATAATACCATTGAATTCACCATTAAATGTGTATATGTTTGTTTCGGTTACACTAACATCACCATTTTCTAGAAGCTCAGCTTGAATGTGGAGACTATCAATCGTATAGTCGACAGCTAGAACTTTACTTGGAACAAATAGTAGTAATAACAGCATGGTTATACTAGTTAGCATGAAAACTTTTTTCTTGAACATGTATTTTCACCTCTTATTTGTATGTACGGATGAACGAGGGGAAAAGTTTCTTTTAAGCGTGAATTCATGTGAGTTGTAGGGGCGGTTGTGTGTGAAAGGGAAGCATGATTATTCTAAGCGCCCCATTCTAAAGGGAAAAATTATGTAGAAAGGCGCACAAATCGAAATAGCGAGCCATTGAGAGGAAGAAAAAGCAATAGAATGGCCAGCAAAATAAAATAGCGCCCCATTCTAAAGGGAAAATATATGTAGAAAGGCGCACAAATCCAAATAGTGGGCCATTGAGAGGAAGAAAAAGCAATAGAGTGGCCAGCAAAATAAAATAGCGCCCCATTCTAAAGGAAAAATATATGTAGAAAGGCGCACAAATCGAAATAGCGGGCCATTGAGAGAAAGAAAAAGCAATAGAATGGCCAGCAAAATAAAATAGCGCCCCATTCTAAAGGGAAAAATTATGTAGAAAGGCGCACAAGTCGAAATAGCGGGCCATTGAGAGAAAGAAAAAGCAATAGAATGGCCAGCAAAATAAAATAGCGCCCCATTCTAAAGGGAAAAATTATGTAGAAAGGCGCACAAATCGAAATAGCGGGCCATTGAGAGAAAGAAAAAGCAATAGAATGGCCAGCAAAATCAATTAGCAAACCACTCAATCGCAAAAAAAGATTACCATATCTCGCAGTTGTTATTTCCAATAGCAAAGCGCCAAAAGGAATGCAACCACTACAAAGCCGCATCCCTTTTTAATTTCTTATTTAAGCAACACTTTCTACTTCATTACTTTCATCCGAATTTGTCCGTTCAAAAATCATACCTGCTATGAAAACGAGAAGGAGCATGGCGCTTATGGCATAGTAGATGGCACCTCGCTCAATAAATCCGATAAGAAACCCACCTACACTAGGACCAATCATACTACCTAAAGCAAACAATATTCCAGTCATCACTGTACCTGTAGGAAGTAAACTTGCTGGAACTAAGTCAGCTAAATACGCAATACCTAAAGAAAATAAAGAGCCTAGTAGCATCCCGGATATCGCGAATAACCCCCAAAGTGCCCAAGGAATATGTTCGACAAATACCATAAGGAAAAACAAAATCGAGCCTATGAACGTCAGCCCTCTAATAACACGACTTCTTCCAATTTTGTCACTTAGCACTCCAAGTGGAAGCTGCGTCAATAAGCTACCAAAAACGAAGCTTGGTAAGAGCAGCACTGTTACAAATGATATATCTAGACCGACACGCATCGCATAAACGGGATAGCTGCCGTGTAAAGTTGCCTCTAAAAATCCGTAGCATAGGCCAGGTAAAAGGGCAAACCAGGCTAGCTTAATTACTTGCTTGTAGCGAGAAAACGTATTGAGCTGTGAGGCTGTTTCAAAATCGTTTTTAGGCCACTCGTTCCGCAAAAAGAGCATAAAAATCCATGCGATGAAGCTTGTGCAAGCTGCGATAATGAAAGGTAAGTATGCATTGATTTCAATTAACCTTGTCATCATTGGACCAATGCCGAAGCCCATTCCGAAAGCTAATCCATATATAGCAAGCTGGCGTCCTCTTTTTTCCCGTGAGCTCGTAGTACTAATCCATATTTGAGTGGAAAAATGAATTAAATTATCACCAATCCCGACAACCATACGTAAAACAAACCAAAACCAAAATGTTTGCCAAATAGGAAACAGAATAAGCGAAAGCATAACGAGTAAAAGCCCAACAATGATGACAGGCTTATAACCAAACTTACGGACTGGGCGTTCAATAAATGGAGAAATTAATATAATTCCGATATATAGTGCTGCAGCGTTAATCCCATTAGCTGAAGAGGAAACGCCAGCTGTTTCAAGCATGACAGCAAGAACTGGTAACAGCATACCTTGAGAAAAACCAGCAATTAACACCATGCCAACTAATACCCAGTAACGATAAGTAGGATTATTTTGTGTGAGATCTCGTGTTGCGACAGTCATTTGTAACCTCCTTTAGAAACGAAATGTCCATACACCATTGTATAGTGTTTTTTAATAAAAGCAACGAAAATTCACTGGAAACCAAAAACGTGACGTATGTAATCTTTACAGGGTACAATATAAAAAGAAATTGATAAAAAGGGTGGTATATCGATGAAATTTCACATGAAAGAAAATGGCTTTGAAACAACCTTTGAATATGGAACGCTGCAAATTTCCGGGAACGAGGAATATGGTTTCCGACCATATCAGCTAATGGTAAGCTCAGTGGCAGTATGTGGTGGTGGCGTATTAAGAAAAGTATTAGAAAAACAACGAATGAATGTGAAGGATATTACTGTTGAGGCGAATGTCACACGTGACCCTGATGCAGCAAACAAAATAACAAAGATCCATTTGCACTACACGATTGATGGTGAAAACTTAAATGAGGCAAAAATAGAAAAAGCGATGGTGCTGGCGCAAAAAAATTGCCCGATGGCCCAAACGATTATTGATAGTGTCGAGTTAACGGAGAGTTTTACATTAGTATAATTGGCGCAATAGAACAATAGTAAACAATGGGGGGAGAGTAGTGAGTAATCAGCACGATTTTACCGATGGAAGTATACTGAAAAAAATGATTATCTTCTCTGGACCGATTTTTCTCACGAACCTCCTCCAAGTGTCTTATCAGCTCGTCGATTCACTATGGGTAGGGAATTTATTAGGTGCAAATGCACTCGGAGCGATCGCGATTTCTGGAACTATCGTGTTTACGATTCTTTCCTTTATTATCGGGATAAATAATGCAACACTCACTGTTTTATCGCAGTATCGTGGTGCACAAGATGAAGAAGGCTTGAAGGCATCGCTGAATGCTTTTGTAGTCATATTAGGCTCGATGACAATTATCTTAGGCGTTATTGGCTATATCATGTCACCTACGATTTTACGTTGGATGGGTACACCAGGGGAAATACTTCCATTAGCGACGACGTATTTAAGAATTAACTTTATCGGAATTACATTTTTGTTCGGCTACAACTTTATTGCAACTGTCCTAAGGGCGATGGGAGACAGTAAAACTCCTGTACGGTTCGTATTGATTGCTGTTATATTAAATGCTATTTTCGATCCATTATTTATTTATGTTTTTAACTTAGGGATAGCAGGAGCGGCGTATGCTACGATTGTTGCCCAAGGTACTGCTTTTGTTTATGGATTAATACATACAATTTATAAAGCGGGGGTGCCTTTTTCCTTCCCTCGTATACCAAACAGGCACTACGTAAAATCGATTATTAAGCTAGGATTGCCTTCAGGGTTATCGATGATGGTCATATCTGGAGGCGTGCTTGCAATTATGACGGTAGTAACGACATTTGGTGAAGAAGTCGTTGCAGGCTTCGGAGCAGCACAACGCTTAGATAGCTTGATTATGCTTCCTGCTATGGCGCTTGGTACTGCCGTAAACAGTATGGCAGGTCAAAATATTGGAGCAAAGTTGTGGGAGCGTGTTCATGAAATAGCCAAATACGGTATTATCCTTATTTTGCTCGTTTCATTTACGATAAGTGCGGTTGTGTTTTTTAGTGCAGAATGGATGATTTCTCTGTTTATCCAAGATAAAGACACAATCGCTTTTGGAAAAATGTATGTACAAACGATCGCATTCTTTTATCCGTTCTTAGGAATAAACTTTGTTTTAAATGGTGTTGTTCGAGCAGCGGGAGCGATGTTTCAAATATTTGTTTTAAATACGATATCCTTCTGGGTATTACGATATCCTCTGACATATGTTGCGGCGTATTGGTTTGGAGAGCAAGGTATTGCAATTGGAATGGCTGCAAGCTTTGTTGTGAGTAGCTTTTTTGCGATTGGTTATTACATGTTCGGAAAGTGGCAAAAAATAAAGGTAGTTGAAAAAGAAGCATGATGTTATAGTGGTTGACTCAAACTTTCATGGCTTAATAGCCACCACTATGAATGAAAATGACTTGCGACCTGTGCTTGCTAATTTTTATAATAAGATTAGCAGGTCACAGGTCGTCCCTTTATTGGTGGAATTTTTACCCCGCGACTCAAACCGACCGAATACACCTACGAGCACCGCTAATTGTCGTTAAGAACACGTGTATAAAAATACCATGCTTACAGGTGTATGACCTGCATCATTTCTATTTTTATTAAGGAGTGATGAGTTATGGATGCAGTATTGGAAAGATGTGCTGGACTAGATGTTCATCAGGAAGAGATTGTAGCTTGTGTTATGTATGGTCCATTGGAAAAACGACCAAAAAAAGAGACACAAACTTTTCTTACAACGACGAAAGGCTTACTTGCACTTCATGATTGGCTAGAAAGCTTTAAATGTACCCATGTCGCAATGGAAAATACTGGTGTTTATTGGAAACCAGTGTGGAATATTCTAGAGGGGAGCTTCGAATTAATTCTTGCCAATGCAAAGCGCATTAAGAATGTTCCTGGTCGTAAGACCGATGTCAGTGATGCAGCCTGGATTACCCAGTTATTGAGATGTGGGTTGATCACACCAAGTTTTGTTCCACCTGAAAACTTCCGAGATCTACGGGATTATACTCGTTACCGTAGAAAGCTTGTTGGCAATGCATCTTCAGAAAAAAATCGTATCCATAAGATCTTACAAGATGCAAACGTCAAGTTAACCACTTTTGTTAGTGATTTATTTGGTGTATCTGGACGAGCTCTTTTAGAGTCAATCATTAATGGTGAGGTGTTAACGGAGGAGCAGGTAAGAAGCTTGGTGAAAACTTCTTTAAAGAGAAAAGTACCTCAATTAGTTGATGCTTTAAATGGACGAGTACGCCAGCATCATCGAAAAATTATTCGCATGCATTATGATCATTTAATTTATCTTGAGAAACAAATTTCAGAATTGGAGGGCGAAATCGACCGTCTAATAACCCCCTATGACGAATATGTTGAATTACTCGATACAATCCCTGGTGTAAGTTTTAATGCTATAGCGGTGATTATTGCAGAGATTGGCGTAGATATGTCTTGTTTCCCATCTGATAAGCACTTAGCTTCATGGGATGGATTATGTCCTGGTAATAATGAGAGTGCTGGAAAGAAAAAAAACTCCCGGACCCAAAAAGGGAACAGGAGTTTAAAGGGTGTCCTTTGTCAAGCAGCATGGTCCGCATCCAAATCCAAAGGAACCCGCCTCTCCTCATTCTTCCATCGTGTGCAGAAGAGAAGAGGTCAATATAAAGCATCGATGGCTACAGCACATCTTATTTTAAGGATAATATATCATATTATTAAAGACAAGATCCCCTATGAAGAATTAGGGTGGGATTATGCAGAAAAAGATACGGAAAGGAAGATCAACTACTGGATTAAGAATATTGAGTCAAAAGGCTTTAAAGTGACGGTAGAACAACCTACAGCCTAAAAGTAAAAAAATGGAAAATAGTACCCGTAAGGATACCCTCCCCCTTTTTTTGTTTTTTTGACCTACAAGGTATTCATTTTCGTATAAAAAGGTAAAAATTCCAGGCCTCTGAAAAAGTGTAAAACAACTTTTTCAGTGCCTTTTATTTGTATTGCAGTCGCGCGCCTGATAGGAGAAACCCACTCCTATCAGGGTTTTAAACGATTGCAACGACTACGCACATTGCTTAGGGGCACTTAATAAGTGAAAGAACACAAGGACACTGAACAAGTGAAAAACTTGCTATTTTGTTGCATTAATATTCAATATACCTAATTGTAGAAAAAGTTGATGAGACCGGAGCAAGCGAGACTCCTGCGGGAAACAAAGGCAGGGGTGAGACTACGTAGATGCAAAGCATGAAGGAGGCTCACCAGCCGCCCGCGGAAAGCGAGTTTGCACAGGTCTCATCAATTTCTATATTTAAACAACTTTATATTTATTAGTCTATCCTATAAAATTCAGTACTTTTTCAGTGCCCTTTTATTTGTATTGCAATGGCTACGTTCGTTGCGCGCCTGATAGGATAAACCCACTCCTATCAGGCTTTTAAACGATTGCAACGACTACGCACATTGCTTAGGGGCACTTAGAAAGTGAAAGAATGCCACTTTTTCAGTGCCCTTCTATTTGTATTGCAATGGCTACGTTCGTTGCGCGCCTGATAGGATAAACCCACTCCTATCAGGCTTTTAAACGATTGCAACGACTATGCACATTGCTTAGGGGCACTTCAAAAGTGAAAGAACACCACTTTTTCAGTGCCCTTTTATTTGTATTGCAATGGCTACGTTCGTTGCGCGCCTGATAGGATAAACCCACTCCTATCAGGCTTTTAAACGATTGCAACGACTACGCACATTGCTTAGGGGCACTTCAAAAGTGAAAGAACACCACTTTTTCAGTGCCCTTAAAATTCGGGCTTTTGAGCCAACCGCTTTTTTATTATGGATAATTTCTGCAGATAAAGAAAAACTATCGTTAAACACCTTAAAATTACGTAAAACGTGTAAAAGAAAGGGATGTTTACATTGAAAAAAGCTATTTTATGTTTTCTTCTTCCACTCTTATTGATTGTCAATGTGACAGCGGTTTTTGCGGAAGAAGACAAAAAAGAAGAAAAGCTCATTCCAGATTCAGCGATGGATATTTCAAAGGATAATACTTACCCGAATCCAACACAAGACCTTCCAAGGCTACATCCAAGTGAGCTTGCTGAAGAACTATTAGAGTCAACTGATATTCATATCGAAAATCCAGAGCTCATCAAAATGTTTAACGAGTCGGCTATTAAAGGCTCAAAGCTTGCAATTGGCATGAATGTATCGATTTATTTAGGTCAGTGGCCGCTTGCATATGAATCCGATGAGTCTAAAATTAACTGGGATTTTGAAAAGGTAAACACGAACGTATTAGATAATCGTGGGGGTAATGAAGCGAAGAAGATCCATTATAGTCAGGAGCAGCAAAAAAGAATTAAAGGTGGTTTAACGGCAGAAATTCCTAACGGTGATATGGTGCAAAAATTAATGCTATTAAAAGCGACAGAAAAACTAAACTTACCGTTAAGCTTTTCAACAGTGATCGGGCATAACACGAAAACGGACAGAGTGTATAATGTCGCACCGAAAGTTATGGGATACTTAGATACGTATGTCCCTGCCGTAAATGAAAAAGGAAAAGTTACTTATGGAGAAGTATATCTCCGTATGAAAGGTGATAAAAAGTGGCTTGAAGTAAAAAACGTGACTAAGCAAGGAATAGGCGCATGGATTCCAGTTCAAGATTACGTGAATTTAAAGCTACAGACACCGAAACAGCCGAGATAAGAAAATGCTAGAAGAGAGGCACTGAAAAGTACAGAGCTACTTTCTCAGTGCCTTTTATTTGTATTACAGTCGCTCTCCTGAAAGGGGAACCATATTCCTATCAGGCTTTTTTAAGAAAAAACATAATAACAGCTTCGTGAAGCTGTTATTATGTTTTCTTTCCCTATAGAGTATCCCAGTTTACTGGAAATGTAATATTTAACGGAATCGTCATTGGCTCACCATGTGGCTGCAACGTGAATTCTGTTTCTACATACATCAATTGATTGGATGCTTCAATTTCAGTAGAATAACTGACATTTCCTGCAGAGATGACGAGTCCATTTCGATCTATTTCAATATCATCTTCATTGTAAGTACTACTAGACCCTTTTTCTGCCCATGTTTCTTCATTATTTTGTATATAATGATAATCGTAAAGTGCAGAGATGAAATTTTCATATAAAGTATAAGCATATGATTGATGAGAAGGCGCTAACGTATAATGATCATCACTTGTATCCCTTTCCACATCGACACTTAACCTCGTGCTACTTTGTTGATGATCTGTAATGAGGAGCCCATCCTCTGAAAGCTCATTTTTATAAAAATTGTAGTGAATTTGAACAGTGCTTATCGTGCTATTTGTCTCTCCAAGAAACTCAACAGAATCGATGATGCTATAATACATATCGTCGTTTACGACAAAGCCAGTATTTTCAATGAGAGGTTTAAATGATTCTAATACATCTGCTTGTATTGTATTGATCATGTCTCTTTGCCTTTCATTTTCTAGATAAGCTTGAACGCCAATGACAATCAAGGCGACAATGACAATAACTGCAATTACTTTTTTTAGCATAAACAAAACACCTTTCTATAAAGTGACAAGCTGTTGTTTTCTCTTCGTAAAGTCTACATTTTTATAGTACGCATGCTTTACTAGTAGATTTGGCCCGAGACACTGAACAGCTGGACAGTGACAATCAATGCTTTTTGACAAGTCAGTAGTTTTCCAAGCGTCATATGCATCAATTAGCTTTGTCGTTTGAATATGACCAAGGACACCAGCATCGGCAAAGTCGGTAACGTTAATATTACCATTAAATATATCAACATTAAGACGGGAGCGTCCGTCTGGATCGTTACGAACAGTGACGTTTTTTTCTTCGTGTAATCTAGTAAATAGCTGCTTATCTTCATCAAGCGTATTACATGGATAAAACGGTAATGTACCAAAAAGCATCCAGACGTTTTTATCACGACAATCAAGTAAACGGTGAATACCTTCGCGAATCTCATCTAAAGATGCAACTTCCAAACCACTCGCAAAATTACTTGGATACATAGGGTGCACCTCGTGTCGCTGGCAGCCCATGTCTACGATCTGTTCATGAATACGTTCAAGGTGTGGGAGAGTTCGCTTATTGATCATCGTTTCTGCTGAAACCATGACCCCTTTACCTGTTAAGTAACGGCTATTTTCCACCATGCGATCGAAGTAGGCTTTACGTTGCTCGAAGGTCGGCTTTTTATCCATAACAGCAAAGCCAATGTCGGCAAAGTCTTCTACACTACCGTAATTGTGGGAAATATGAAGCACATCTAAATATGGAATGATGAGCTCATATCGATCAATTGGCATCGTTAAATTAGAGTTAATTTGCGTACGAATTCCGCGCTCATGCGCATATTTGAGAAGTGGCAAGACATAATTTTTCACTGACTTCATCGACATCATCGGTTCGCCACCAGTGATGCTCAACGCGCGTAAGTCTTTTACTTCATCTAAACGTTGAGTGAATAGCTCCAAAGGTAATGCCTCAGGATCCTTCGTCTGTAAAGAGTAACCGACAGCACAGTGCTCACAACGCATGTTGCAGATGTTCGTCGTCGTAAACTCAACATTTGTTAGTCGTTGCTCTCCATACTCGTTTATATCCATATATGCTTCCCATGGATCATAGGAAGGTGTAATTTTCTTGATATTCATTGTTTGAAAACTCCCTTTTAGGTGAAAATGAAGGTATATACATCGTTAACCATCATACACGAACTTTAGCAGATTGAGAATGTTAAATAAGAAATAAGTGATATGTGATTTGTGGAAAAATAATAAGAAGCTCGTTGACAACGATAGAATTTTTGTTAGAATAATAAGGCGTTAAAGGTTCTTCGGTGCGAGTATGAAAGGAGCAAGTAAATGGATAAAGCAATACAAGGGAAAGGCGAGAAATTAAGCTTACTTCATGAGCGAATGGAGCATTTAGTTGCCATGCTAGATTCCATTGACCCAGAAAAAGCTGGGGTTGAGGATATTGATCGTATCATTGCGATGTTAGATGAGCTTGAAGCAAAGTGTCAGCAATATCGCCGAATCGGCATTTAAATGAAAAACTGGAGGGAATCAAAAGGTTGTTCTTTTTACCTATTGAGTCCCTCTTTTATTCGTTTAGTCCTCTGGAAAATCCTCCGATTACTCTGTTTTAAAGCCTTGCTTCTTCAACGTATCAGTAACTTTTTGATTCACAGGATTAGAGTAGAACTGAGCGACACCTGTTGACCAGTCACGTCTATTTTCCCCATTTGTTCTCTCAGCCATATATCCACTCATTTGTTCATCGTATTCGTCAATACGTCTGGTCAGATGTTCTGTCTTATAGCTATCTTTATGATAAACAGCATCTACTGGAAGACGAGGCTTCTGTGCTGAATCTCCATCTGGATACCCGATAACGAGACCAGAAATAGGAAAAACATATTCAGGAAGATCTAATAATTCGATGACCTCTTCTGGATTTTTTCTAATACCACCGATCGGAACGGTCCCTAAACCGAAAGACTCAGCAGCCGCAATCGCATTCCCCATCGCAATCCCGACATCAGTTGAACCAGTTAATAAGCCGTCAACACTATCAGTGACTCGAATTGTTTTGTCATGTTTTTCTCCAGCTAATTTTGCACGGTGAAAATCGATACAGAAGACGAAAAAAACAGGTGCTTGATCAACGTAAGGCTGATGTCCAACGAGCTCATAAAGCCGATGCTTTATGTCATTATCCGTTACGCCAATGATCGTTACTTGTTGTCCATTAATCCAATTTGCAGCAGCCATAGCAGACTGGACGATCGTTTGAAGCTGATTCTCTGGAATCATATCTTCTTTATAGCTCCTGAATGATCTATGCTCTGTTAATAGCTTTGTAACTTCATTCATATCCATGTCTCCTCGTTTTTTTAGTATAATAAATAGTATAACAAGTCGTATGAGCCGATTACCAGTGATGCGCCTGAAAGTGAAAATTGCTTGTTATGATACATGAGTCTCTTTGAATATGTTATATCGTAAGCATTCTAAAACAGGTAGGTGGTATTGTGGAGTTATATTTGATTCGTCACGGGCAATCAGAAGGGAATTTACATAAGATCGTTCAAGGGCACGCCAATTTCCCGCTATCCAATCTTGGAAAAAAACAAGCGCTATTAGTCGGGGAAGCTTTTGCAAATGTAAACCTTGATGCCTTGTACAGTAGTGATTTAGATAGGGCAATAAAAACAGCTGAAGCGATAAAGGAGCACCATCCTCACTTAACATTAAATACGTGGCCAGTTTTACGTGAAGTAGGACTTGGTCCATTAGAAGGCCAACCGAGAGAAGACGTTCTAAAAATATATCCATTCCTTAAGCATAAATCTATTTTAACGTCAGGAATACCAGGGACAGAACAGCTGCATGAGATCACAAACCGCTGTAAAATAACGGTAGATTATTTATTATCGCATCATAAAAACGATACGGTAGCCATTGTTGCACATGGAGGCTTTATTAGTATTTTGATCATGTATTTGATTGCAAAGGAGCATTGGCCAAATGTCGAGAGGCCGTTCATGATTGGAAACACAGGTGTGACGAAGGTGACAATAGACCGTCAAGGTGTGCTAAAAGTACATTATGTAAACGACACAAGCCACTTAGAAGATAAAACGAACACGCCTTTCCATGATACCGTAGAAAAATAATGAGGTAGTATCACTTTCGTAGTTTTTACTATTCACAAGCATAAAAGTTACTAATCTATATTTTCTAACAATTGGAAAGGGATTCATAGTATACTAGGTATGTATAAATCATAAGGGAGTGTTTTTTGTGGAAAAATTTCGCCAAAGTATTTACGACTTAATCGTAGAAACGTCAACGAATCTTCCGTATGATGTTCGACGTGCAATACGTAAAGCAAAGGAAAGAGAAAATGAAGGAACGCGTGCTGCGTTATCACTATCCACGATTACGAATAATATTGATATGGCAGACGATAATATTCTACCAATTTGTCAGGACACAGGAATGCTAACTTTTGAAATAAAGGTACCTGTTGGTGCAAATCAGCTAGAGATGGAAAAGGATATATTTGAAGCCATCCGTCAAGCAACGAAGGATGGGAAGCTCCGTCCAAACTCAGTAGACTCTTTAACTGGTGAAAATAGTGGAGACAATATCGGGCCGGGAACGCCGATTATACATTTCCACCAATGGGAAGAAGATTATATTGATGCTCGCCTTATTGTAAAAGGTGGCGGCTGTGAGAACAAAAACATTCAATATAGCTTACCGATGGAAATTGAAGGTCTAGGAAGAGCAGGCCGTGATTTAGATGGTATCCGAAAATGTATTTTACACTCTGTGTACCAAGCACAAGGACAAGGCTGTAGTGCTGGTTTTATCGGAGTAGGAATCGGTGGAGACCGAATTTCAGGGTATGAGCTTGCAAAAAAACAGCTTTTCCGTGAAGTGAACGATGTGAATGAGAATGAAAAACTACAAGCGCTTGAAGAATATATTATGGAAAAAGGAAATACACTTGGAATCGGTACGATGGGCTTCGGAGGTGAAGCTACACTATTAGGCTGTAAAATTGGCACAATGAATCGATTACCGGCTAGTTTTTTCGTGTCCGTTGCCTATAACTGCTGGGCATTCCGTCGCTTAGGTGTAACATTAGATGCAAGCACTGGAGAGATTCAAAGCTGGTTATACAAAGAGGGCGAAAAAATTAGCTTCAAAGATGACGAAGCTGCAGCAACATCAGAAGGAACACGTGAAGTCGTTCTTGAGGCACCGATTACAGAAGAACAAATTCGTGACTTAAAAGTTGGTGACGTCGTTGTGATCAACGGTGACCTTCATACTGGAAGAGACGCCATTCATCATCATCTAATGGAAAACGATGCACCGATTGATCTAAACGGGCAAGTGATTTATCACTGTGGACCAGTGATGCTAAAGGATAAAGATGGAGAGTGGCATGTAAAAGCCGCAGGCCCAACGACAAGTATTCGTGAAGAGCCTTACCAAGGAGATATTATGAAAAAGTTTGGTATTCGTGCCGTCATTGGAAAAGGTGGAATGGGACCCAAAACATTAAAGGCTCTTGAGGAACACGGTGGTGTTTACTTAAATGCAATCGGTGGTGCAGCCCAATATTATGCTGATTGTATTAAAAAGGTGGAAGGCGTAGACTTAATGGAGTTCGGTATACCTGAGGCGATGTGGCACCTTAAAGTAGAAGGGTTCCGAGCGATAGTAACAATGGATTCACACGGAAATAGCTTACACAAAGACGTCGATAAAACGTCATTCGAGCGCCTCCAGCAATATAAAGAAAAGGTGTATTAAATGGTGTATAGGTTGACTCAAAAGGTCGATTTTTTACCTTTTGAGTCAACCCTCTAAGCAATGTGCATAGCCGCCGCAATCCCTTAAAGACCACTAAAAGTGGTCTTTTTATAGTGGTCGCGCGGTGAGTGGAGCTATTGCCAAAACTTTTAATAGCTTTTGAGACACCCTCTTTTTTTGAAAGTAAAGCAGTATCTGTCATAGTAGGCGAATTGCCACTTAAAAACCGTGTGGATGTGATTTACATCACTGAAAGTAAGTGTATTTGTTGATATAGTTCATAATCATAGTGGAAATAGAGGAAACTTCAAAACATAAGAGGAGTGATGGGAATGTCAGAACAAACACTTTATGAAAAAATTGGCGGAGAAGAAGCGATTAGTAAGGTGGTCGATTATTTTTATAACGAATTAGTTTTAAACGATCCTACGGTAAACCACTTCTTCGATAACACAGATATGGAAAAGCAAAGAAAGCACCAAACGAAATTTATTAGTTTTGCTTTAGGTGGACCAAATCAATATTCAGGTGCTTCAATGGCAAAAGCGCATGAGGGGGTGAACATTCAGCCAGAGCATTTTCATGCGATCGCCAAGCACCTTCATGCTGCGTTAGCATATCACGGCATTGGTGAAGAAGACATTAATATAGTTATTGATAAAGTAGCTACGTTAAAAGACGATATTTTGTATAAGTAATACATACAAATGAAAGTTTGACTCAAAGATGAATATTTTGAGTCAGCCTTTTAGTAATGTGCGGGCCCTGCGCCGTACAAGTGAGGTTTCTTATAAGGATGCTAGGATAGCAGAGCAGTTAGGTTAATAATAGTCCTACCATCATTTCTTAAAAGGTAAGAAAGTATAAATTTGGCGGTGGAAATGATGCCACACGTAGTAGCCAGAAGAGCGCTTACTAGTACTTTAAAGACATGTGGCATCTTTTCTTCACCGCCTTTTACGATGGTGCTCGTTTTTAGTTTTTCTTAAAAAACTGATAGCTAAAAAGAAGACCGCAAACGTATAATGCTAATGCGTAATAAGCTGGAAGTAAGTGAATAAAAGTCGTATAGCCAATGGCAAAATGCACGCCAATTCCTGCAGCGAATGCAGGAATACCGCCGATTAGAAACGTCCACCAAATCCACTGATTCCCTTGCTGAAATCCCCATAACGCTAACAATAACACTAACAATCCAACACTTAGTAGCGCACTGCCAAACCCAGCTCTATCATGAGCGATAACCGGAATGAGTCTTTCATTGAATGCATCCATCATCTCAGGTGGCATACAGATGTAGGCGATATCAGTTTCGATAAATACGCCGGTTACACCGATGATAGAAATAATGATTCCTCCGATAACAAAGGAAAAGCCTAACATCACAAAGGCGAGTTGGCCGATTAACCCTCGCTTCCAAGTAGGTGTGTTAAAGCGATTTGTTGAAGCAGGAGCACCTTTCATTCCCTTCGTTTTCATAAATCCAACGATAAAAAAAGGTAGTAGCACGAGCCAAAATAAAAGATGAAGCCAATCAAAATAACCGTAGCCAATAAATAAGAAAATACCGAGAAAACCGATAATAGATGCTGCGTCAATCGCTTGCTTCGTCCATAAAATGCTATGGCGGACACCGAAATACGCTAGAGACATATAAATAATTGATCCTGAAATCATTGTCCCAGCAAGAGTCATTCTATCGTGAGCCATAAAATACAAAATGCGTTCGTTGAATGCAACGATTACTTCACGAGGCATTTCAAGAAAATGTTCGTCGTACGGCAAAATAACAGTGGTCATACTAAGTATTAAAGCAATTAACCCTCCAATAAACATCGCTAAACCAAATAGGAAATAAGATAACCATCCGCTCTTTTTTGGGGGCTCCTGTTTGGATTGATTCTCAAATACTTGCTGCTCTTTAATACGTTTCGGTAAGCCTGGACCAGAAAAAACATAACCACCGCTTAACATGACCAAATCGGCTCCAGCATGAAATAAATCAATGGCATCATTTGGCTCGATAATCCCACCGACAGTAATCATTGTTTTTGAAAAACCACCATACCGAAGCTGTTCAACAGCATCAATTAAAAGTGTACGATTCTCATAATCCTGAAAAGTAGCCACCTCTTCTAGTATGATGCCGTGTGCTCTTTCATCAACATTACTAGGGATCTCGTGAACCGAGAATCTCGTATAAAGTGGTTTTTTAATATGTAGTTCTGGAAGTTTTTTTAATATTTCATGGTCAACAATATATGCATCAGCAAAGGGCTCCAATTCCGTCATCATGTCTATAACCTCTGAAGCTGTACCATTAACTCTCACAAATATCGGTTGAGCATAAGAGTTGTTCCGGAGCTTCTCCACCGTTTTTTCTAGTCCAATAGAGCCTATTTTTTCAGGAAAAATAATGTACTGCTCTTTTTCATTAACTTCTGGTATGTTTCCATCCCGCTCAGATATAGTAACAGGTCCAATTTCGAGAAAGCCGAATCCTAAATTTGAAAAGGCGTTTGTCCCTGTTAATAAAGGATCTATTTTTCCAGAAAGACCTATGCTGTTGGGAAAAGTTATCCCATCTATCTCTTTCTGTAGCCGAGGATCAGATTCTTCTCTCCCAAGAAAGTTGATCAAACCTTTTCCACCCGGTACAGAGGCAATCGTATTCATTCCTCTATGTATAAATTCACGAGAATAATAAGTTGGGATTCGCTTTAATACTGGCTTAAATAATAAATGATAAGACCAATCTGGCATATACTACCCTCCAACGTCAAAATAAACATTGCTCTTTTATTTTAACATCTGCGTAATAGAAAAAGGGGAGAGCTTAGAATAATATTGCACAGCTTTTCCATTTTGAGTGGCATAGGCAATTTCTTTGCGCGTGCTTTCTCCAATATATCCATTTACATCAATTACGAGAATTTCATCTGACATATCAATTTTTTTAAAGTGTAATTTCTCAAATTGCTTTGCCTGATTCTCCGAAATAGTAAATCCATCACTTTGCTCGAAGAAACCGACGCTTAAAACAATATTTCCTTGTAGAGTTAAATACGCATTAGCCTTTTCGAAATCGTCCTTAAACTTTGTTGAACCACATAGGGTAATTACTTTCAACCAAGGTCACTCCTTTTTGTGCTTTTATTCGTGCATTTTAAAACTAATCTGGTTTGGTCAGGTCATAAAAATTGGTGTTATTGTTGTCAGAGCATATAGATGAGGCTAGCTAATGCCGAAGTGTCAATAGAGCCTCTGTCAGAGCATAGTCAAAAAATCTGAATGGCAAAGTGTCGATAGAGGCTCTGTTAGAGCACCTAGTCAAAAAATCTGAAAGCCAAACTACCAAAACAACTCGTCTTGCGACTATAAGGAATCTATATTTTTCATAAAAGGAAAAACTTCGGTAATTAACCTTACAAAATCGCTGATTGACTATCCATGATTTGATAAGTTTATCATATAAGATTCAGTAACGGACTTTCAAAAGACATTACTTTAGATGCTTTTATATAACATATTCCTTCAAACTCAAAAATGGTGATGTGGGGGTGACAGCAAGTTTTTTTCATTTTAAGCTTGTTTTTGTAAGAAAAAATAGATAGGAGGAGATGATCGATGTCAAAGTACCTACAAAAAGCAATCAAGGCGAAAAGGAATTACTTAATAGGTAAACTAATTCAAGTCGGAATTTATAAAAAAGGTGATCAGCATCTTTATGAATTAACGTTGACGGAACTTGAACAGGAGTTTGAAGCAATAAATGAAAGTAGCGTGGAGGTATAGTAAAAACGCATTTAAGTAAAAACTTATGATTAGCGGTGCAAGGCTAGTCATAAGTTTTTTTGTTTATATAAAATTCCGTAGCACGAATTGCACTCTCAAAATAACAGCAATCGCAACATTTCTTCATTTCTTGTATGACATTTTATATTTAAAATACTTTATTGATGTATGAAAACGCGGAATAAATAAAAACTATACGAAGGAACAAACATTATGACAGAAGTGAAGGTGAATGTATGTTAAAACTTATTAGAGTCCCTTTTATCTCACTTGCTTTATTGCTTCTTATAGGAGCATTTGCGAATTTGGCATTCGCTGCTGAAAGTAATGAAGAACACCATTGGAGCTTTAAACCATCAAAAAATAATGAACCAGCTTCGACCGAACCACTTTATGAGGAGTTACTGAATAAATATGGTGGTTTTTATATTGGAGATACGACGAAAAAAGAGCTGTACTTAACCTTTGATAATGGCTACGAAAATGGCTACACTGCAGAAGTGTTAGATGTGTTAAAGGAGAAGGAAATTCCTGCTACTTTTTTTGTTACTGGGCATTACTTAGATACGGAAAGAGAATTAATCCATCGTATGGTCGATGAAGGGCATATTGTAGGAAATCACTCCTACCATCATCCAAGTTTACCAAAAGTGGACGACGATCGCTTGAAAAGAGAATTAGAAAACTTGCGTGAATTATATGAAGAAGTGACAGGTAGAGATGATATGAGGTATTTACGTCCTCCAAGAGGAACTTTTAGTGAGCGCTCTTTAGCGCGGTCCGCGGAGCTTGGTTATATTAACGTGTTCTGGTCTTTTGCATATAAGGATTGGGAGACGGACAATCAAAAGGGAATGCAATATGCGTATGATAACATTATGAAACGCGTACATCCTGGCGCAATTTTACTTTTACATTCTGTCTCTAGTGACAATGCTGAGGCATTGCCTAAAGTGATCGATGACCTTCGAAAGGAAGGCTATACATTTAAAAGCTTAGATGATCTGACGATGCAGAAAAGCTTAATTCCTGTAGCAAATGAATAAAAAAACAAGGTGAAGCATATGGGGATAACCCCTATGCTCACCCTGTTTTCATCCTTTAATTAGCAAAACCAGTTTCCCCTATAGCTGCTGCAATTGTTTCTAACGTACTTACATCTGTAATGTCAAAAGCAATTGCCTCACGCGTACGAACGATTAATACCCCAATGTTATCTTCGTCTGAAGATTTAATTGGAAATTTCAACTCGCTATTCGATTCCCACGCTAAATCGTTCTCATCATCAGAAGACGCCATAAGACGAACTTCTTTTTCGTTTTCATAAAAGTAAACACCAGCCCAATGAATATAAGGCACTTGTTCTACTAAACTGTGAACCGTTTTTTCTAAAATATCTTGTAAGTTTTTCTTTTTGTATACCTCAGCCATAATTTGTAGTGAGGCCACATCTGTTGGAATTGACAATATAATCTCTCCCTTTTCTTTTATCGCAAATCTATTCTATCAAAGGTTTTGCCTTTTAGGGGTTGCCAAGTTAAGGAAGTTGTACTTTTATGTTAAGATAATAGAAAAAAAGGGGCTGAAAGCATGGGAAAACAAGTGTTTTTGAAAGGTCCTTATAATTTTTACCAAGCATTGAAACGGTTGACAATTGACCCATTAGTCGACTTAAATGTGGAAAAACAGGCAATAAAACTACCAATAATAGTAGAAAATAATCCATTAGTCGTTCATGTTATTCAACAAGGGACTTTTGAAGAGCCACGCTTTATGATTCAGACAGAAGATACAGTAAATGAAGCGGCATTAATGGCAGAACTCAATCGCATTTTTCACTGGGATAAGCCTTTAGAAGACATTTATACGTTCTTCCAAGCAACAGAGCTAGCAGCATTGTTTCAAGAGCTTCGAGGGACGCCATTTGTATGTGACTTTACTTTGTATGGATGCTTAATGAAAACAATTATACACCAGCAGCTTAATATGACATTTGCCTATGAGCTTACGAAACGTTTTATTACGACATACGGTTTTAAGAAAAAGGGAGTTTGGTTTTATCCTACAGCTGATCGTGTAGCTAGCCTAAGCGTAGCCGAATTAAGAGAGCTTCAGTTTAGCCAAAGAAAAGCGGAATATGTGATTGATACATCAAAGCTGATTGCAGAAGGTAACCTAAACTTAGAGGCATTAAAGAATTTCAGTGATGAAGAAGTTATGGACAAGCTCGTTCGTATTCGAGGGATCGGTCGTTGGACAGCGGAGTGCTTTCTCATGTTTGGTCTTGGCCGCCTTGACTTATTTCCTGTTCAAGATATCGGTATTCAGAACGGAATAAAAAAATACTATCAATTAGATAAAAAGCCAGAAAAGGAAAAAATGTTAGAAATGTCTTCTCATTGGAAACCATATCGTACATACGCGTCTTTATATTTATGGGATTACTTAGAAACATAAAATATTAGAAAGCAGCAACGGAGGAAATAAATGAAACAGCGTAAAGGAACATCAAAGCAGCAATCATCACAGCTTCAAATCAAGGAAGGGCAGCGGTTCCCATTAACGATAAAACGGATGGGAATTGACGGAGAAGGTGTTGGCTTTTTTAAACGACAGGTTGTGTTTGTCCCAGGGGCCCTGCCAGGTGAAGAGATCGTTTGTGAGGTTGCAAAAATAAAAGGGAAATTCGCAGAAGGAAGAATTGTCAAAATAAGAAAGCCCTCTGACGATCGTATTGCACCACCATGCCCTATTTACAAGGAGTGTGGCGGTTGCCAGCTACAGCATTTATCTTATGAGGGACAGCTGAAGGGAAAAAAGGATATCGTTCGTCAAGCGTTTGAGCGCTATACAAAAATTAACTTAGACAAAGTCGACTTCCACGATACAATCGGCATGGAAGAGCCATGGAAGTATCGAAATAAAAGTCAGATGCAGGTCGGCCATCATCAAGGAAAAGTGATTGCTGGCTTATATAGTCCAAATAGCCATAAGCTGATCGATCTAGAGGACTGTATCGTTCAGCACCCACAAACGAACAAGGTGACGAATGTCGTCAAGCAGCTAGCAGCAGATATGAATATTGCTCCATACAATGAGCGAAAACGCACAGGCGTTTTAAGAACAATCGTAACAAGAGTCGGCTTTGAAACGGGAGAATACCAAGTTGTTTTAGTGACTGCAAAAAAGGACATTCCTAAAGTCGATTTATTCATTGAAGCAATCAAGCAACGCCTACCTGACGTCACTTCAATTGTGCAAAATATTAATCCTAAGAAGACGTCGCTCGTATTTGGTGACGAAACGATCGTTTTATACGGGAAAGAAAAAATTGAAGAGACGATGAGTGAATTCCGTTTTAACTTATCACCGAGAGCGTTTTTTCAGCTCAATCCAATCCAAACGAAAAAGCTGTATGATGCTGCAAAGGAAGCGGCACAACTGACAGGGAAAGAAAAGGTTGTCGATGCATATTGTGGTGTCGGCACAATTGGTTTATGGCTAGCAGCTGGAGCGAAGGAAATTCGCGGCATGGATGTTATTAAAGAGTCTATTGAGGATGCAAAGAATAATGCAAAGGCACACGGCATTAAAAACGCCCATTACGTATCAGGAAAAGCGGAACACCTCCTGCCAGAATGGGAAAAAGAAGGCTGGCATCCTGATGTCGTCGTCGTTGACCCACCAAGAACAGGATTAGACGAAACCTTTATACAAACGCTCCTCCGTGTAAAGCCGAAGCGGATCGTATACGTATCGTGTAATCCTTCAACCTTAGCGAAAAACGTGGATGCACTTTCGAAAGGCGGCTACAAACTAAAGGCATTGCAGCCTGTTGATATGTTTCCGCAAACAGCGCAGGTGGAGTGTGTGGCTAGAATTGAATTGAAGCATTAATAGTAATCTCAGACCACTTTTAATATCTAGTGGTCATTTTTTTATCAAATAATTGATTGAGACAATGGGGACAGGTCCCACTGTATTATTCACTCGCAAAACCTGATAAGGCAAGGTACCTGTCCCTTTGTCTTATGAAAAAAATTGAATTCCCATATTAGCTAATATCGCTATGATAAGCCCAGTCACAGCTACACTAATACCACTGTATAGCCATAATTGTATTCTGTTAAATTTCAAAGCCTTTGCTATTATTCCGATAACCCAAACACCAGTGACTGGAGTAAGAAATAATATAAAGAAAGCACCGTACTTCTCAATGCGTTTTCTCCATTTTCCTCTCAACGACTTTTCACTGAATTTTTTCATGAATTTAAACTTCATTAACCAATCATAAAAAAAGTCAATTAACGGAATAACCATCCAATTTCCAAGTGAAGCCCAAAGAAATGCGTCAAACCAATTAAGTCCTACTGAGAACCCGACAGGTACTGCAAGATATATTTCAAAATGCGGAAAAAAACCTGCAAACCATGTTGTCGCTGCTTTACTAATGTATTTTAATATCTCCATCCAGCATTAACTCCTTTTTAAAGTAATTTCATAGCAAACTATTCTCATAAATTTTTTATCCAAATACAAACTTCCTTTCCTCTCATAGTTAATGTACAATTAATTCAGTAATGAACACTTTGTACGGTTTTATTGTAAACGCATGATAATTTGTTAGTAAATCATCAAAATGAAAGAAAAGTACGTTATGAAACAAATGACAGAATTTGTTCGAAATGAGGGAGTAAAATGAAAAATAATGATTTCGATAGAAGAGTATTGAAAACACGACAAGCTATCAATGAGGCCCTATTATCACTTATGGAGGAAAAAAAATACAATAAAATTACTATTCAAGATATTATAGATCGAGCAAATGTAGGGAGGTCAACCTTTTATTCACACTTTGCTACCAAAGATGAACTGCTGTTTAGCAGTGTTGAGGGTGAACTAGAAATTCTAAATCAATATATAAAGAACTATGTTGAACATGATGATAATCCTAGATTGATATCAGCAATAGAACTTTTTGAACATATACAGGAAAACAGTAAGACAATTAAAGGACTATTTAAAACAGAGGGTGCTAATTTCTTTTTTGAAAAGGTGGAGGCTTATTGGAATACTGGAATAGAGGAATATCTTGAGTCGAAGTTACCTAAAGGAAAAGAGCCTAAGGTACCTATAAAAATCTTAACGAACCATATTTCCAGTACATTAATAAACTTGTTAAAGTGGTGGATAAACAACAACATGTCCTATACACCAGCTGAAATGGAGCAGTATTTTAGAAGTTTAATAAACCCATGTATTGATTCTGTTATTTATAATGACTCAACGAAAGATTGAGAATAAAGGGGTGTGGTAACACCATTTCCGAGTTCATCAAAACCTCTGACTTCACATTGTTATAATCTATTATGGATAATGACTACACAATATTTTTTTGAGAAAAAGGTAGGATAGAAGACATTCTTTTCTTAAGCAGTGCAGAAAAGGAGAAGATAAAAATGAACGAACTATTTATCTGTGGGCAAAATATTGGTGCGATAACAAATAATGTTAAAGCAGACCTGCATAAACATTGGTTGTTACAGATCTTTGTTGCGGTCGATGAAAAACTAGTTATTAAAGTAGAAGGACAAAAAATTAGTTGCAGAGCAATAGTTATCAATGCGAATATCATGCATGAGTTTCAAACGGGAGAGGTGATTCATTTTACAATGCTTATAAATCCTACTAGTCTATTAGGAAGGTCTATTCGCAAATACTATCTTAGAGGTAATCCGTATTATATTCTTAGTGAGGATAGAGCGATCGAACTACAAAAGCTATTATTAAATCACATTAAAGTTGATAATAGTAATGACTATTCGGAGGTAATAAAAAACGTTTATCATTATTTTGATAATAAAATACTCACTGAATTTGATCAAAGAATAGAGAGCATGTTAAGAATGTTAAATACCTATCATTCTGACAAAACAGCTTCTCGGGTGAAATATATCGCAAAAGCAATGTATTTGTCAGAGAGTAGACTCTCTCACCTTTTTAAGGAAGAGACAGGCATTCCACTGAAAAGTTATCTTGTTCATCACAATCTTCTAAGTGTATACGAAAAGATTTTTGATGGCGAAAGTATTACAGATGCAGCATTAGGATCAGGGTTTGATTCATCAGCACATTTTGCGTATACCAATAAAAAAATGACCGGCATGTCAGCAAGAGATATTATTAAGAATAGCAGATTTTTGAAAGCAAGTTTTTAAAAATATTTGTAAAATATGACCATCTAGATACAAGGAGGTCATATGAATGAAAAAGTATTTGATGGCTACAAATATGTTGGATTTTGAGTGTAATGAGTTACAACAATTAATCGAGAGTAGGAAATGGAAAGATAACGATGAGTTTCATAAGATACTAAATATATATAATTTTGTAAGGGATGAAATAAAATTCGGATATAATGTCGATGATAGTATACCAGCAAGTAAAGTACTAGATGACGGATATGGACAGTGTAATACGAAAGGCACGTTGTTTATGGCTTTACTGAGATCTGTAGGAATCCCTTGTCGAATTCATGGATTTACGATTGATAAAAAGTTACAAAAGGGAGCAATGACAGGTTTGATATATAAACTCGCACCTAACAATATAGTTCATAGTTGGGTGGAGATCTATTTTGAAGGCAAGTGGTTAAATATTGAGGGATTCATTCTTGATATGGTTTATTTAAATAAACTTCAACTAAAGTTTTCTGAATGTTATGAATATTTTTGTGGATATGGTGTAGCAACCAATGATTTTAAAAAACCGCAAATTGAATGGAATATGAATGATACCTATATTCAAAAAGAAGGAATCAATCAAGATTTTGGTATATTCCATTCACCTGATGAATTCTTGGAGCAGCATAGTCAGGAATTGTCTACATTGAAGAAATGGTTTTACCAGAATATTGGTAGAAAGCTAATGAATAGAAATGTATCCAAAATTAGAGAAGGATAAGACAATGGAAAGACAATGGGGACAGGTTCCACTGTCTTATTCAATCGCAAAACCTGATAAGACAAGGGGCCTGTCCCTTTGTCTTATTTCCCTATGAAAAAAACTTTTTTTGTAAAATGTTGATAGCTTCTTCAATTTCTTTAAGTTCGGGCTCTGACAAATTGTTAATTTGCGCTTGAAATTTGAGTTCAAGCTGTTGAAACACTTTATTCATTAGCTCCGTTCCATTTTCGGTTAGACGAATGTCATACTTGCGACGATCATTCGGATCAATAATTTTTTCGCATAGTTGTTTTTCAATGAGTTTTTTTAACTCACGGCTTGAATTAGGTAAAGATAAATGCAAGCATTCGCTAATTTCACTGAGAGTTACAGGTTGGCTAACGGTAATGTACTCTAAGATTTTATATTGAACGGAAGTGATGTTATCGATTTTGATTTCTTTCGTCATATCGTTTGTTACTTGATGTACAGAAGCCGTAAATTGAACAAACTGTTGGAAGAGCTTATTTTTGTCCATATAAATCACCTCACTTACAAATTACCAAAAATATTATCAAAAAACAATTATCAATTGACAACTATTTTGTGCCGGTGTTAATATTTAGTTATCAAATGATAACGAAAGAGGTGTATTTTAATGAACGTTTTAATCATTTTTACACATCCAAATCACGAAAGCTTAAGCTACGCATTTTTACAAGAAGTACTTCGAGGGTGTGAGGAAAACGATGTTATTCAGGATGTTCAAGTTTTAGATTTATACGGTGAAAAATTTAATCCGGCCCTTGAATTTAATGAGAATAAGAAAAGGAGAGATATGTATAAAGATCCAGAATTAGAAAAATATCGTAAACAACTATTATGGGCTGAAAAGATTATTTTTATCTACCCTATATGGTGGGGAAGACCCCCTGCTATGTTGATGGGATATTTTGATAAAATGTTTGCTTCAGGATTTGCCTACAAAGATGATGGTAAGTTGTTCCCAAAAGGTTTGTTGAAGGGTAAATCCGTTGTGTGTATTTCTGTAATGAGGGGTCCAACCTTTTACCCTATGTTTTGGCTAAATAATGCTCATAAAGTTTTAATGCGCAAAGCACTATTTCATTACGTAGGTATTAAGAAAGTTAAGTTCTTTGAGTTTGGGAATATGGAAAATTCAAAAGGGAAACATCGAGAAAAAATAAAAAAAGTATATCACTATTTTCAAAAAATAAATGATCATAGCTTAACATCATAAAAATCAACTGCTAATTTAAAGGGACAAGTAGATTCCCTGTCTTATTCACTGGCAAAACCTGATAAGACAAGGTACCTAGTATGGAAAATAGATCGAGATAATTAAAAAAGACCACCGTTTTCATTGTAAAATAGAAGGACCTTCCACAGTACTTCCAATTACAAACCCTTCCAAAGGAGATGAGAACGATGGCTTATAATTTATTGAATCATATTCAAGGGAAAAACGGAAGTCGCTGGGCACAATTTATTAAGGAAACTGGATCTGAGAATCTATTATTAGTGGCAATTGATGCAGCGAAGTATACCCATAAAGCAATATTAACTACGTTTTATGGGGACATTTTAATAAAACCATTTGAGTTTGATGCGTCGCAAACGGGACTAGAATTGGTGAACAGTCAAATTCATTCGGTGAAAGAGGAGTTTGGTCTCACGGAGGTTGTAGTAGGCATTGAAACGACCGGCCATTATTATGAGGATCTTGTGAGGAAGTGTATGAAAGCAGGACATCGTGTACGCGTCGTAAATGCAGCCACAACGGATCAGGAAAGAAAAGCTCTTATGAATTGGTCAAAAACAGATAACATTGATCTAATGGCTATCATACAATCGCTGATAAATGGTAGAGGAACATCAAGTGAACTGTCGTCTGGAAGTATAGGGGCCTTACAGAAACTAACAAGGGCTCGCCGTGAATTAGTGGATGAACGCACCTCTACACAAAATCTAATAAGAATGCATATGGATCATGTGTTTCGAGAGTTTCAAGGAAAAAGTGTTTGGGAGAATGGGAAAAGAAAACATGTTCAGCCTTTTTCCAAGTTATTCGGTAAAGCCCCATGTTTTATTATGAAACACTATCCTCATCCTAGTGATATTTTGGGTCTTGGAGAAGAAGGGCTACGAAAGCTGTCGATTCAAGAAAACTTGAAGCTACGAGATAGTACGATTAAATGCTTAATAGATTTTTGCAGAAGATTCAATTTCACAGCCTAAGCGAGAAGTAAAGGCGGATATCTACCTTTTAGCTCAAAAGCTGGATCGAATGGAATTGATAGATGAACAAATTAAAGAATTAGAAAAGAAAATTGAAGACCTCTTCCTTGAAACACCTGGTGCCATTATTTTAGCTGTACCTGGCATTGGCTTGGTTACAGGGGCAGAATTCTTTGCTGAGATGGGAGATTTATCTGATTTTGACCATGCAGGTCAATTAATAAAACTGGCCGGTACTAATCCTATAGTCAAGCAATCTGGAGGCCATCGGCCTTCCTATTACGGTATTTCCAAGCAAGGAAGGCGTACATTTAGAAACATTGTCTATCAAGTAGGCAAATCGTTATCTGTTAATAACCCAGAAATGAGAGAACGTTACTTAGCGTTAAAAGATAAAGGGAAACACACCAGACAAGCTTATGTGGCAATAGGTAATCGAATGATTCGTTTAGCCTTTTCTATGATCCGTCATCAATCCTTGTATCGTACCAACCATGAAAACTATGCTTTAGTGAATGTGTTGAGTAATAAGCTGCGAAGCACTAATGTAAAAAGATTCTATGAGAAATTTGTTCCCATTAACTCTAGTAAGTCTGCTTAAAGATGTTTAGTAATAATGAATAGTAGATTATTCAATGCAGTATACATTTGATATTTTATGAACTTGAAAATGAAACTCCCCTAGGACGTTAGATCACATTGTTTTCGGTACCTGAGGCTTTAGACCTCGTGGGACAGCGTTATGGATCTTGTCCTATAAGTACGGATAATACGTGAAATCGAAAATTGAATTTGCTAGGTGGTACCAATGTAGGATGAAAAAGCAAGGTCCTTTCACGTTCTAGAGGAGTTTTATTATATATATTCTGTGGTAGTCGAATTCTATTTCCAAAAAATGGTACGCATAGAGTTTTACTTAAGGTTGGACTTTTTTATGAAATACAGCTTCTTGACTTATTTACCATTATACGCTGTCCCTTTGTCTTATGACATTACTACTGTACTGATGGTTTTTGCAGGTGCTTTTACTCGAATGATTTTGCCTTCCATCCGTATCGCATACGCTTGATCTTTTGCTGTTTTGTTGAGAAAAACTGCAACAATCGATCCATCCGGGTTCTTGGCAGCTATCATTTCTGTAATATCATCACACCTGGTGGAAGCAATCCGTACTGCTCCTGGAAGAATATATTTGGAGAAATGTCCAATATAATCAAAGGTGATAGTTTTTCGATATGTTCCATCATCATTTACAACAATAGGGCTTGAGAAGCCACCACTGACATGACGTGGACCACCATTTTTATCGAGACAGATATTCCAGTCAATCCAGCGATTCATTCCAGCATTCAAGTTGCCAATGATATCATGGGCATATGCAGCAGCATCATTGTACTCTACAGTCTCTGGTGCAGTTTTATCTTCATGAAGGTGGGCAAACATACTTGTCTGTCCAGGGGGATGGAGACTGCAGCATTCGCTAGAGAGCAAGGTTTTGCCCGGAAATAAATCGCCAGCAATTTTTAATGCATCAAAATGATCACCAGAGTACCAGTGGAAAGCAATACCGTCAATCATCTTATCTGTTACTTCATCAATTATTTCTCTGGAATAATCAACAACGCGTTCCTTATTGTGATCCCATATAAAAATCTTTACTTGATCTACGAGGCTAGCTGCTTCCATTGCTGGATAAAGGTGATCCCGAAGGAACGTTTTTTGTTCCTCTGCGGTCCAAACACAGCTGTCCCAAGGTGTCGCAGCAACCGTTTCATTTTGAATAGATAGCATAGTAACAGGAAGACCTTCAGCCATATAAGCCTGGACGTATTTTACGAGGTATGCTGCCCACGAAGGGTAATACTCTCGTTTTAAACTACCACCATTACAGCGTTGAGGCGTTTCATAATCTATTTTTGGTATATTATTAGCAGAATCTCCATAAACAGAAGCGTCGTTCTTCGGTTTTGCCGGTGGGGTTTTCCATGCAGCTGGTGGTGACCATGGACTAACCATAATGCTTAATGGTTCTTGGGAAATTTCCATCGCTCGCTTAATTGCTGGAATGGCATATTTCTTGTCACGTTCAATCGTAAAGGTTTCCAAGTTTGGATCAGCGATAGGATCAGCAACTGCTGTATACTGCTCTAAGGAATAATCGCAACTATCCATATGCATACGCAGAAATTTCAAACGGTTCCCTTCCGTACTAAAGCAATCTTTAAGAAGAGTGTCGCTCGTTTCTTCATCCATCTTTTGTAGCAGATAAGCTACGGACTCTGTAATAGAACCACCAAATCCCTCAATCTTCTGGTAGGTGATGTCCGGATAAATATTTAGAACACCGGATTCTAGGTGGAACAGTTCATCTTCTTCCAGTGTTACTGGAATCTCATAAGTGTCCGGGTAAGTCTTGCCATTAGCGGAATAGGTAGTGATTTGTTTTGCTTTCATGTGCAAACCTCCTCTTTTTTTTATATCAGTAGAATAGCATGATGAACAGGGAAATTCTTTTTGTTTTGAGTCACATAATTCCAATATTCAATCAATTTCAATGAAAAAAGTTGTGTTTTATTCCATTCTTAAACTATATTTAATAGAAAAGAGATGAAGGAGAAGAAAGGATGCCATTGAAAGGACAGAAAACAAGAGAGACAAGAGTTGGAAGAAAAGAGAAACAGAGCATCGGTTATTATGAAATTGATATGACTTCTAGATATCACCCACAGATGCAGGCAACAGTCCTTGCTGGAAATGTAATGTATAACCGACTTCACTGGCATGAGCATGTAGAGATAATATACTGTGTTCGAGGTAGCTTTTCTTTGCGGGTAGGCGGGGAGGTAATGAAGCTATCGGAAGGTGATTTTGCGACAATCAACAGTGATGTACCACATGAAATTTTTGATGGAATTGAGGATGGGCTGCAGATTATATTTTCTGTGGAAAAATCACTGCTTCGGAAAGAGGAATGGGAGCAATATCAGTTTTCTACAGTAGGCGATTATGCTGTTGCAAAGGACTGTTCGGATGCGCAGCAATTTCGGAAGAGTGTTGCGAGGATGACGTGGCTAGTAACATTGGATAGGAATCAGATGATTGCACTAGAGGCAGCGCACAAGGATTTTGGCAAAAAAATAGAGAGAGACGAGTGGAGAGAATTATATTCCTCATCTATCTTACAAACAGAAGAAGAGTGGTATGAGTATCAGATGGAAGTCTTTCATTGTCTCTATTGTATGGCAAAGCATAAGTCTATTGAAAAAAATAACGTAGATCGTCTGCAGCCAAAAAACCAATTCCGTCTATGTATCGAACTTATTCATCGGGAATACGGATCGGAGTTAGATGCTAAAAAGCTGAGTGAAGCAGTTGGAGTCAGTGAGCCTACAATTTACCGAATGGTTCAGAAAAATCTTGGCGTTAGTTTAAATAACTATATTCAGATGGTTCGGATCCATGCGGTCTGTGCTAGATTAGAGCAAACAGATGCTAGTATTACAGAGGTTGCATTCGACTGTGGATTCACTAGTTTAAGCAATTTTTATCGCGTATTTCATGAACTAGTGGGACAAACACCGAGAGAATTTCGAAAAGGAAAACAAACAAAAAGCGTAACATTGCCAGGCCTGCAACAAAATATTTTGGAGTTGAATAGGTTTCAGTCTTTTTTTGAACTTCCCTTTAAAAGAGATGATTTGTTGGAGTTATAAATTTTATTCCTTTTTAGAGGCGTGCCTTGTTTGTGGCCCTTTGTAGGGGTGTTTTGAAAACTTTAAGGAAAATACTAGTTCATGAGGAAGAAGTACTGTGATTGTTTGTGTACTTCCTCCTACATTTCATATGAACAAACAAAGTCATTTGTTAAGAATATGAATATTTCGTTGAGAAAAAACGCCTTCATTAGGTTAGGTAAAATAGGTAGATCATCATGTATGTGGTCAATTAGCAAGGCCAATGAGGAGTGTGGCCAAATCAATTCATTCTCATATTCTCTTGAGTGTATTTAAATAATAAATAACAACATACCTCAAAAGCTTCTAGTCCTCTTTGCTTACTAATATGCTATGCCGCATTCTTAGTTGCTTCAGTTGAATCGATAAATTTAAAATAAGGATGTAACATACCAATTAACGATACAGTACAGATAATAGAGCCAATTATTAAGTATAAAGGTCTTACCCCTAAAATTTCACTTAACAAGCCGCCAATTAATACACCTAATGGCATCGCACCTCTAATGATTAATAATCGAACAGAAAATATTTTTCCCATTAAATGATTTGGTACAGTTTGCTGGCAAATTGTCATATTATGGACACTGAAAATGGCCATTGCCATTCCGGCTATTATTTCTGTTGGTATAGCTAGTGCGATACTTTGATTAAAGAACAACCAAATAAACGTTAATCCGCCAATAGCTAAAGAGCCTAGCATCAATAATCTCCGGCTTTTGAAAGTGATTTTCCCTACTACCAACGTGCCGATGACATATCCAATCGGGAAAGCAGCCATGAAATATCCATAATCGGCGTAGCTTCCTGATAAGCTCATTGTTATGTAAGGAAGAGTGGTAACCATTGTTACCCCGACACCGAATTGTACGAAAGCTAAGAAGATACCTAACCAAACGATGATACGTTGTTTAAAAAAGAAGGAGATTCCTTCACGAAAATCCTCTAACCAAGATTTTCTTACATTTAGTGTCTCGCTTTTTTCCTTTATGAAAAGTAAAAGTGTACCGCTAGTTGATAGTACTATACAAACGAGAGATAAAGTTGGAATGATTCCGATATATTCAATCACTATTCCACCTGTAATAGGCGCTAGAAAAGACATTAAGCGTACCATTCCATCAATATATGCATTTGCGGTACTTAACTGGCTTTTTGAAACAATTGTTGGTGTAATTGCATGGTTTGCCGGTACATAAAACGGTGTGATGAAACCGACTATTATTTGAACGACATAAATATGCCAAGTCTGAAGATCTCCAGAAATGAAAGCCAATAATGGTAGTAAAAACACGATTGCCCTTGTCCATTGTGCAAATACCATGATCCACTTCCTACTCCATTTATCAATAAAAGGTCCGATGAATAATTGGAGAATAAGTGAAGGTATGAAATAAAGCAACCACATGCTACCTAGAGCCATTGAAGAACCGGTTAGTTGATAAATGAGAATGGAGTTACAAAAGGTTCCAAATGCGCCACCTAGCTCAGAAATGGCATTACCTAACCAAATAAAAAGAAACTGTGGGTTTCTAAAAACATGTTCATTTTTCAATTTATTTAAGTCCCTCCATCATTTTTTTAGATAAAAATCTAGTTCCTTTTGAAGAGACTCGATAGATTTCTTTTTCAAAGCATATTTTGAATTCGATATTTCAACTAGCTTTGCCCCTCTTAATAATTTTAAATGATGATGAATGGTAGATTTTCCAAGGTCTAACTCGTTCGTAATTTCCTGTAAAGTCCGGTCTTGCTCATATAACAATTTGATAATTTTAAGGCGAGCTTCATCGCCGATAGACTTACATTTTTCTATTAAAAAATTACTAGGTGTATATTTGTCATCAGGAGAAATACTTTCATTTGCAACGGGATAGTAATATACTTTAGTACCTTCTAAATCGGCTTCAATATTCCAAGGGCGATAAATATACTGTGGAATTAACAGGACGTTGTGAACGCTAGGTTCAGGAACATAACTTATACCACCTGTAGCCCACTCGACAAACTCTTCGGACGACATTTCATTTCGCATTTTTATTTTAGTATGAAAATCATTTTCTAAAATTTTAATTAACTGCTTTTCATTCGACATTATTACTGATTCATACCATTGTTGCATGACATCTGTAATATGGCGTTTAAGTTCATAAATGTCTACCTTACTTATAAATTCAATATAAGCTGGAAAAAAAGAGTTGTCCTTTGTCATCTTTTTTAACTCATTAATAGCCCCTGCATCTTGTTCTGCTGCTTTTTTACGTAAATCCTGGTAGTTCATACCGACAAAAGGTAAACAAGTCATTCTTAAAGCTAATTCTTCACATTCCTCTACGTAATTCGTGAACGCTTGTAAGCTAGTAAAGTCATTTGTATGTAAAATTTGAAGCAATGCTTTCCATGTGTTGTGATTTTCAACATAAACTAACTGTTCATTCAACCCTTCCGTTACTGTTTGCCTTATGGTGCTCCAATAACCCAATGGTTTTTCTAGTGTGTTCAAAAGTGGCGTATTAGTAATGGCTGCTATTCCTAAAGCACACTCCCACAAAGGGGAGTATTTCAAATGAACATGATACGTTTCCCGTTTTCTACTAGAAGCATTAATAATATCCAATCAAATCACCTCTATTATTATTTATATTAAATTCTATACTATTAGAATTTAATATTCAACATTTACAGAATCCTTCTATGGTGTTCTGGTAATTTTAGTAAGGAATATATTTCCAACATCTACTGTCGAATGTATAATGTTGTTGAAAGACAAGAAGTGTCGAGATTAATTGTTATTGGAATGAGGTAGGGTAAATGCAAAGTATGTTATTGAAAAAGGTGTTGTACTATTCAACAAGTTTTTCTTTCGTTTGTTTGATACTAATAGGTTGTAATACTACAGGTACGGATAATGCAGTAGATGATTTGTCTAATCAAGGAAAAGCAGTAGATTCGGAGAATATGAATGAGGACGATCAAGAAGGATATGTACCGAGTGAAACGGATATTATTTTTAAAGAAAATACATTAACAAATGTAGAGTTGCTTGATCAGTTTGTCGAAGTTGCAGGAGAAAAAGGGAATGATAATGAGAGTAAAATTAGAATCGTAAAATATGTCTCGCAAGGTGTGATGATATATGATTTGCAATCAAGGTACGATGACACTGTCGGTCATAGGTGGATCGAAGTTTTACCCGATATGAGCTACTATCAGTCCTATGAAGGGGAAACACAAGATGTCTTTAACAATGCTCCTCAGCAATGCAACTATATGGAAAAACATACAACATCCGAGCATCCAGATGATGAATATTATAAACTATTTGAGTGTAGGACACATTGGGAATATCGCATTTTGCCTGTTGTTGGGGAGGGTGAAGAGTAGTAGAAGAAGTAAATACTATTATATAAACCTTCCTATATTTTTTTATAGGGAGTTTTTATTGTTCTTTTAAGTGTAGGATTACAGATTTCATTACACCGTTTTTAATGACATACGCTTATTGCCATCTATGTTTTTTAAAATTTCTAGTGTTTGTTGTAGAAAAGAACGAGTTATTTTAGAAAAATATATGGTATTATAATTCAGTTAACAATATGTTGGTAGTGTTTATGGTGTGAATATAGAGATTTGGAGGAATTCTTAACAGAAATATTCTTATTCTTTTTGAAAAATGTATTAGAATATACAGTCTAATGAAAGGACCGCTCTCTCGAAATCTAAAAGCTTTTGGCCTACAACATACCCTATTAAAACACCTGAGATATGGAACGAGGAGAGAAAAATGAGACTAGCCTTAAAGAATTCATTAATTATGAGTCTATTAATTACAATATCAATGATTAGCATTTCTACCTTTGGTTATTTAAAAGCTAAGGACTTTCTTTATGATAGATTCGAAGCACAAGCTTATGACCAGCTTGAATCAGTTAAAGCAAATATTGATATATGGATAGATGGGAAAACAGAATTGATGGAATACATCGCTGAAGCCGACGAATTAAAAGTAAGTGACACAGAAAAAGCAGATGATTTAGGATTGAGAATTGCCAAACGAACTGGTAATCCTGATGGATTTGGATTTATGGATGCTGGGGGATTATTATATTTAGGTGGCGCTCAAATCCCTGTTAGTGATTTTGAACATTTCATAGGTGGGATGGACGGACGTGCTAGTGCATATAATCCAGTTCCGTCTGAAACGCCAGAGTTGAATGGTGCTCCGATAGTATTATCATCTTCCCCGATATATGGTTATAATGGCGAGATTGTAGGTGTCGCTTCAGGTGGTTATCCTATTGAATCTCTGATGACTATTATTTCTAATGTGTCATTAGGAGAAAGTGGGTTTGTTACTGTTTTTACAGACGATGGTACTATTGTTGTAGGACAAAACAAAGAAGATACACTTAATATGAATATAGCTGAATATGAAAACGAAGAACTCAATCAGTTAGTTGAAGTTAGTTTACTCGGTGAAACAGATGTTATCGAAACAAATTTCAATGGAGAAAACAGTTTAATTTTTTTCAGCAAAGCTAGCGAAATGGATTGGGGAATAATGATAGCTGTTCCAACAAGTGAAGCATATGCTGATGCTACATCACTATTAAGTTACTTCATTATTATTACAATTATCTTCATTTTTTTAAGTGCAATCATTAGTTACGTTATTAATGCTAAGTCCTTAAAACCAATTAAAGAAGTTAGTGATAAAATTGAAGAGTTGGCAAATAACGAAGGTGACTTAACACAAAGATTGTCAATTAATAGAAAAGATGAGGTTGGGAAACTAGCACATAACTTCAATTCATTATTGGATAGCCTGCAAGATTTATTAGGCGCTATATTAAACAAAGGACAAGATGTAACTCAAAATACTAATGCATTAGCAGAAAATACCGAGGAAATGGTTCAATTTTCTGATGAGGTAACGAAAAATGTTCAAATATCGGCAGGACTTGCAATGGAACAGGAAGATGGAAATAAAAGAAATCTACAATCTATTAATCGAATTACGAAAATTGTATCTGAGATTAAAGAACGTTCATTGTTAGTTTCTAATAAATCAAACCATTCAAATAAAGAAGTTCAAAAGGCGGATGAGGATGTACGAACATTGCTACAACTCATGTCCGAAATTCAAGAATCTGTATGGAAATCATCTAAGAACGTAAGCAATTTAGGTAACCGTTCAGCAGAAATTGGAAATATTGTCGATATGATCACTAATATTACGGAACAAACGAACTTACTCGCTTTGAATGCATCTATTGAAGCAGCTAGAGCTGGTGAGCATGGTGTTGGTTTTGCTGTTGTGGCTAATGAAGTGAGAAAGTTAGCTGAGCAATCAGCTCAATCTGCTAAGCAAATTTCTGAGCTCGTCAACGAAATACAAGCTGAAACCTCCAATGCAGTTGTTGAGATGAAGAACGGAACGGGCCAGTTTGATAGCGGTATGGAAAAATTAAAAGACTTAAGTGGAAATTTGAAAAACGTTTATAACTCCTCAAAAATATCTACTGAAGAAGTAGATAAAATATTTTTAGAGATTGATCATCTCCTATCAAAAGTAGAAGATGTCGAGGGAGTTATACATGATAATTCACAAAAATCGGCTGAGTCATCAAAACATATACATGAAGTAGCTGCTTCATCCGAAGAGCAGTTATCTTCCATACAAGAGATTCAAGCTTCAATAGGACAAACAGCGAAATTTGCGAAGGAGTTAAGAGAATTATTAAACCAATTTAAAATATAGATTTATCGTTTTATTTTATGATAAATGAAATTATTAGAATGCGCCTGATTCCTAGTACACACTCCTTTAGTGTACTAGGAACAGGCGTATATTAATTATAGGAAAAGCGGGCCGCCATCTGCCCGTGAGCAAGAAAAAAGAAGTGTGAAGGTAAGATGGGAAGCCGCCATCTGCCCATGAGCAAACAAAAAGAAGTGTGAAGGTAAGATGGGAAGCTGCCATCTGCCCATGAGCAAACAAAAAGAAGTGTGAAGGTAAGATGGGAAGCTGCCATCTGCCCATGAGCAAACAAAAAGAAGTGTGAAGGTAAGATGGCTGTGGAGGACTATTTTATTATTTTGAATTTCTTAAAGAAAGGTATTAATTGCCTAGTCTTTTGTAGTCTCCTACATATTTACCATTCTAATATTATTGTTATATAATTATGGTGTGAATAGTAGAAAACCGCAGGCAACGATGTGTTGTATTTGTAAAAATGGGAAACTTTTTATTCTTTACACACTTAAAGTAAAATTATTTGGGGGAGTTAAATGTTTATTAAAAAAAGAAAGAATTTAAAGAAAGAGGTTAGCAAGGGTAGAGGGGAAATAAGATTAAAAAAAGGGACAGAAATGGAAAGACAACTCAAAATGATTAATCTTACAGAAAAAGATTTAGAGGTTATCAATGCCATTCAACCATTTATTTCTAAAAGAATTAATGTGATTGTGGATAGATTTTATAAAAACCTAGAGATAGAATCCTCACTTCTAGATATTATAAATGACAATAGTTCTATAGACCGATTAAAGGTTACGCTTAAACAACATATTACAGAAATGTTTGATGGTTTAATAGATGAACAATATTACTCGAAAAGAGTGAGAATTGCACATATACATGTGAAAATTGGACTACAAACAAAGTGGTATATGAGTGCATTTCAAGATTTGCTTTTATCACTAATGGAACTAGTTGATGAGATAATAGAAGATAAAACGGAATGTCTATATATCATTAAGGCAATAACAAAGGTAATAAATTTAGAACAACAGCTAGTTTTAGAAGCTTATGAGATCGAAACGAAGAGACAGAGAGAGACAGTAGAAGAAGAGAAAAACCTAGTACAAAATCAAGTAGCAAGCTCATCAGAAAATCTAGCAGCTATATCAGAAGAAACGAATGCAACGTTTCAGCAGTTGCTTATGCAATCGAATGACATGGTAACGCTTGCGAGAAACGGATCAAATTTATCAATAGAAGCAAAGACACGTGCTGAAGAGGGAAAAGAACAGATCAATTCGCAAACAGAGAACATGGAGAATATATTTCAATCGTTGGATGACATATCTGATGATGTAAAGGTGTTATTAAAAATCTCTGAACAAATGCAAAGTATTATAGATATTGTCACCGGGATTGCTGATCAAACTAATTTACTATCTCTAAATGCCTCAATTGAAGCAGCGAGAGCTGGGGAAGTGGGACGCGGCTTTACTGTAGTTGCAGATGAAATACGTAAATTGTCTGAACAAACTAAACAATCAGTTGATAACGTTTCTTCATTGATTTTAAATACTAATTCACAAGTCGATGAGGTAACAAAGTCACTTGAAAAAGTAAGGGAAGTTGTCGTTAGCGGAAATAACAATCTTGATGAAACGGTTAAACATTTTGAAGAAATACTTAGTACAATGGATAATACGCAACAGCAAAATAAGGAGATGGAAAAAAATATATCCGTATTTGTATCATCAATAAATGAACTAGGAAGTGCTTTTGATGATGTTGCTAAATCAGCCGATAATCTTACGTCAATTACGCAGAATTAATTGAATGTAAACTAGGAGGTTGACTCAGAAGGGGGATTTCTACCTTATGAGTCAACCTTTATTGTGCTGTGAGTGGACTCGTTGCGATGATTATTATTAGTATATGGGTACGTTTCATTGTACTAACTTTGATATGAATATGCTTAAGGCGCTAATTCAAGATGAAGTTTTACATGTTTACAGAAAAGAAGAACCGTCTCTATTAGTATTTGGCAAAGAAGAACCGTCCGGAACCAGTGAAAAAGTACTTACATTTAGAGAGTCCCCTAATAAATATTAGGTTATTAGAATATAGGAGTTGAAGAGACCTATGCAAACTCGCTTTCCGCGGGCGGCTGGTAAGCCTCCTCTATGCTGCGCATCTGCGGGGTCTTACCTCTGCCTTTATTCCCGCAGGAGTCTCGCTTGCTTCGGTCTCATCAACTCTTTCTATAAATCTATAAATTAGGTATTCTGAATAAAAATGCAACAATATATTAATTCTTACACTTTTTCAGCGGTCTCGAACCGTCCCTGTTAGTCGGTCCTCTTAGTCGAAAATGGAGGGGATTAGGTGTAAAATATGGAGGAAGGGGGGCGTTTTTATGGATTTACATGAGAAGGTTAGTACAGGGGTTTCTGGCCTTGATCACGTGATTGATCGATTAAGATTAGGAGATAACGTTGTTTGGCAAGTAGATTCTGTTGAAGATTACAAGGAAGTCGTTCGACCTTATGTGAAGCAGGCAAAGCTTGATAATCGTAAAATGGTGTATGTTCGGTTTGGAAAACACGAACCGATTTTCGAAGAGGCTGATGGCGTCAAGATATACTACCTTGAGGCGAATAAAGGCTTTGAAAGCTTTGCTACCGAGATACATCGTTTAATGGAACAGGAAGGTAGAAAAGCCTTTTATGTTTTTGATTGCCTTACCGACTTATTGCAATATTGGCACTCAGATTTAATGATTGGTAACTTTTTTAATGTCACTTGTCCGTATTTATATGAACTTGATACAATTGCATATTTTGGGATCATTAGAAACGCTCATACTTATAACACAATTGCACGCATTCGTGAAACAACACAATTATTGCTAGATCTATATAAAATAAACGGGAACATATATGTTCATCCGTTAAAAGTATGGCAGCGGTATTCTCCGACGATGTTTTTTCCTCACCTTATTAAAGGAGATGAAGCGATTAGCATTACATCTAGTGCCGAATCAGCAATGCTGTTTTCCCATATACATCGTGGAGAAGAACGATTAGATCACAGGGATGTTATATTTAGCAAAGCGAGAGAAAAGTTACAGTTACCGCTTAAGGAACAAGAGGAAACGAAGAAAAAACTAATGACGATGTTAATTGGCCATGAGTCTCGGATGCTAAAGCTTTGTAACGAATACTTTACTCTATTTGACCTTGTACAAATTGCATCAAGAGAAGTAGGGACAGGATATATCGGGGGGAAAAGCGTTGGTATGCTTCTTGCTAGAAAGATAGTCGAGAAGGATGGCGGGGAACGTTTTCAACCTTATATAGAACCCCATGATTCTTTTTACCTAGGATCAGATATATTTTATACATATATTGTACAAAACGGCTGGTGGAAGCTGCGGAAGAAACAACGAACGAAATCAGGATATTACACATATGCGGCAGAGTTAAAAGAAAAAATGCTATATGGTAAATTTCCGAGCAATATTCAGGAGCAATTTGTACAGACTTTAGAATATTTTGGCCAGTCTCCGATCATTGTCCGTTCTAGTTCATTGTTGGAGGATAACTTTGGTAATGCTTTTTCCGGTAAATATGAAAGTGTGTTCTGTGCAAATCAAGGGACACTTGAGGAGAGATATGAAGCCTTTGAAAATGCTATACGAACTGTTTATGCGAGCACAATGAGTGAAGATGCGCTTACGTATAGAATGAACCGAGGGTTATTTGAAAAAGATGAGCAAATGGCAGTATTAGTTCAGCGTGTATCAGGGGATCATTACGATGACTTATTTTTCCCTCATCTTGCTGGAGTTGGGAATTCGTCAAACTTATATGTATGGGACAAAAATATAGATATGGACGCTGGCATGCTGCGGCTTGTGTTTGGTTTAGGGACTAGAGCTGTAGATAGAACAGTGGAGGATTACGCAAAAATTGTTACACTAGATAATCCTCTTCGCTTACCTATGATTCATATGGAAGACAAACAAAAGTTTTCTCAACATCATGTCGATGTACTTTCCTTGTCTGAAAATGAGCTAACAACACGAAAGTGGGATGATGTGAGCGAGATTGACTTCAACATATCAAAAGGGTTGTTTGCAACATTCGACTATGAAATGGAAAGTCGCCTTCGAGAGCTAGGATATAGAGACAGAAAAGTACCTTACATCCTTGACTTCGAAAAATTATTTAAAACGACGCAATTTACAAGCGTGATGAAAGACATGCTAGCTTTATTATCAAAGGTGTATGATTATCCTGTCGACATCGAATTTACTGCTAATTTTACTAGTGATACGGAGTTTAAAGTAAATCTTGTACAATGTCGCCCTTTACAGACGAGAGGATTGGGACATTCGGTGAAGCTCCCTGAATTAACAGACAAGCAAGATTGTTTTATTGCGACGAACGGGAACTTTATGGGAGGAAATGTACATTTGTCGATAGACTATGTTGTTTACGTGAATGGAGATACGTACTTAGAACGAAATGAGCAAGGAAAGCATGAAGTAGCAAGGCAAATAGGAAAGATCAATAACGAACTAAAAGGGAAAAACATCATGCTTGTAGGTCCAGGTAGATGGGGAACAACAACAGCATCTCTTGGTGTGCCAGTTCACTTTAGAGAGCTAAGTCATATGGCTGTCATTTGCGAGGTCTCTTCATCGGGGTTAATGCCAGAACTTTCGTATGGGAGTCACTTTTTTCAGGACCTAGTGGAAACAGGTATCTTTTATGTCGCTATTTTTAATGAACGTGATGATGTCGTGTTTCAGCCGGGTCATATATTAAAAAAGAAGAATATGCTCACATCGATTATTTCTGATAGTGAAAAATTTAGCGATGTCATTCATATTGCAAAAACAGAAGGGATGCAATTGTATTCCGATATCGTGACGCAGCAGTTATTATGTAGGGAAAGATAGTTTATGACTCAATAATAGTGGAGAAGGGAGCTGTGCTTGGAAGGCTTATCTTCTCCTTATTGATAGAACCTTACCACCTAGAAGGGATTTGTCCTTTATAAGCCAGTACTCTAAATACAATGCTAAAAAATTAAAATTTGCGTAAAACACCACATGTTCTTCCAGTTAGTTCACTTCTTCGAGTGAGACGGGGTGGATTCGAGTCCCGTGTAAGCTTTCGTAATGATTCATAGCCCCTTTAGCCTTTAATTCTCTTCTTAACTTAGCATATTGAGCAACGAATGCTTGACGCCTTTTTTCCTTTGCTACATACAAATCTTTGCCAATGGACTACCTCCTTCTCCTTGAAATTAAATCGTAATAATTACATTTTATAGTGTGGTCATATCATATAAAATACCGGATAGGAAGGAGAGGGAGGAGTCCTACGTACCTTTTGACAAGTACTGAAAGTGAATGTAGTATAGTTTTTAAATCGTAATAATTACGATTTAAAAACTAGTAGGAAGAGGGGAATCTTATGGAAAAAAGAATTCCAGTTACTGTTTTAAGCGGATACTTAGGTGCAGGAAAAACAACAATTTTAAATCATATCTTAAAAAATCGAGAGGGGCTTAAAGTAGCTGTTATCGTTAATGACATGAGTGAAATTAACATTGATGCTGAGTTAGTAAAACAAGGAGGCGAGCTTTCTCGAACAGAAGAAAAGCTTGTGGAAATGTCTAATGGGTGCATTTGCTGTACGTTAAGGGAGGATTTATTAGTTGAAGTTGAAAAGCTAGCGAAGTCTGGGAATATCGACTATATTGTCATAGAATCAACGGGTATAAGTGAGCCTACACCGGTGGCTCAAACCTTTTCATACATCGATGAAGAGGTAGGAATTGATTTAACAAAATTTTGCCGGTTAGATACGATGGTAACAGTAGTAGATGCAAATCGTTTTTGGGCGGATTTCAGGTCTGGGGAGAGTCTACTTGACCGTAAAGAGGCACTGGGAGAAGATGACACAAGGGAAATTGCCGATTTATTAATCGATCAAATTGAGTTTTGTGACGTTCTCTTATTAAATAAGTGTGATCTAGTATCAGAGAAAGAGCTTGATAAATTAGAAAAAGTACTACGAACATTACAACCGAAAGCAAAATTAATTCGAATTATAAACGGAAAGGTTTCACCAAAACATGTGTTAAATACAGAGCTATTTACTTTTGAGGAGGCTAGCTCCTCCGCGGGATGGATCAAAGAGCTTTCGCAAGGACACCTTCAACATACACCGGAAACGGAGGAGTATGGTATTTGTTCTTTTGTATATAATCGGAGGCTCCCGTTTCACTCAGAACGTTTTAATAATTGGATTCATTCTATGCCAAAGGAAGTCGTAAGAGCAAAGGGAATAGCTTGGTGTGCAACAAGAAATAATCTCGCTCTCTTAATGTCACAAGCGGGACCGTCCGTATCCATCGAGCCAATTACTTATTGGGTAGCCTCCTTACCGAAACAAGAGCAGGAACAAATAATGAAACAAAATCCACATTTACTAGATGATTGGGATATCGAGTTTGGTGATCGTCATACGAAACTAGTCTTCATAGGTGTTGATTTAAATCAATCTGAAATAACGAGACAATTAGATAAGTGCTTATTAACTTCACCAGAATATGATACAGATTGGACTCAGCTACCAGATCCATTTAACTGGAACTTGCAGAAAGCTTAGAAACGAGAAGATAGGTATCACACCCAAGAAAATATTCTTAACAACAAATAGTAATAATTACGATTTATTAAGATATATTTATAATGTAGAAGCAAAATGTAGCATTGATAGGGAGGATACTGAAATGATAAAAGTGCCAGTATTTGTTTTAAGTGGATTTTTAGGCAGTGGCAAAACAACGCTTCTAAAGCAACTATTACAAGCATGTGATAAAAAGGGAATTACCCCTGCTGTTTTAATGAATGAGATAGGAAAAACAGATATGGATGGAGAGATTCTTCTAGAAAAAAATAACGAACAAATGATGGAAAAGCTATTGGATGGTTGCATTTGCTGCAGTAAAAAAAGTGAGGTTTCTGATTCAATCCTAAAGCTCCTCCAACAACAACCAGATGTGATATTTATAGAATTAACTGGTGTAGCTAATCCAGAAGAAGTGGTAGATTCTTTAACGGAACCCGAATTGAAAGATTTTCTTTATTTAGAAAAGGTGATAACGATACTGGATGGGGAGAATATACTTGAGTACAATAATATATTTGAGACTGTCAGCGAGCTAGTCCAAACGACGCGACGTCAAATAGAAGTGGGTGATCTATTAATAGTAAACAAAGTTGACTTAATTTCAGAGTCTCAAAAGGAAAAAGTGTACAAAGTAATAAAAAAACGAAATTCAGTATCTCCAATTTTCTTTACTTCCTATAGTGATGTAAATACTGATCTTTTATTAGAGCAAATAGAGGTAATTCAAAATAAAGTGCCTATAAACAAAAATACAGCCGAATATACTTATCCGAAACATAAGCACCACCACAATCATGGACATACACCTACTCGATCCTATACACGAATAAATACGATTACTTTAGATTTTAGCAAACAAACGAAGCCAGCTAAAATTGAAAAATTTCTAAAGAAGTGGCGACCTCATTTATTAAGGGCGAAAGGGTACATCCCTTTAAAAGATGGGTGCTATTTATTACAACATGTAATGAAAAGAACATATTTGGAAAGATCCAACTATATAGGAGGACATTACTTAGTAATGATAGGCATTGATTTAAATGTGGAAGAAGTGAAAAGTGAATGGGCAAAATGGCATGCCTAGCTTGAAAAACAACAAAGGATTAAGGGTTATTCTTGAGGCCACTGAAAAAGTATAAAACTACTTTTTCGGTGCCTTTTATTTGTATTGCAGTCAGCTCTCCTGATAGGAGAAATCGACTCCTATCAGGCTTTTTAACGATTGCAACGGCTACCCACTTTCTACTATTTTGTTTGTATGCTTATCTCAAAGTAGTATAAAAACTTCAATTGTAAATAGAACAAAGTTATCAATTAACAAGGGTTAAATCGTAATAATTTCGATTTGTCGTCATGTTGCCTCCTTGTCCGCATATATTTTCAGTAAAAATCACTACTTGGAGGATGCAATGACAGATCGAATAGAACGTTATATTACTGAAATAACTGGTTTCCTTATATTAGCTTTAGTATTTTATTTTGTTGTAGTAAACGGGCGCTGGACACTTAGAACAGTAGATATACCAGAATCGATTCTAGCATTTAATATGATTTTTCTTAGTATATTAATTGAGGCTATTCCATTTGTACTCATCGGTGTTTTTATTGCTGGTCTAATACAAGTGTTTGTAACAGAAGAACATATAAAAAAGTTGATTCCAAAAAATAAAATAATGGCTGTAGGAATGAGTTGTATGCTTGGCGCATTGTTTCCAGCTTGTGAGTGTGGCATCGTTCCCATCGTAAGGAAATTAGTCTATAAGGGCGTTCCAATATTTGCTGGGGTAGGATTTCTATTAACGGGCCCTCTCATTAATCCAATCGTTATAGCTTCAACATATATGGCGTTTGGACAGGACATAAAAATAGCTCTATGGAGAATGGGGTTAGGACTACTGATTGCCATCGTAATTGCAGCAATTATTAGCTTACTATTTAAAGAAAATCAATTAAAAAAATCAGCTAGTCTACTTGAGTTAGATAAGTCAACATACCGTTTTCCCATTTTATTGAGAATAAGGGCGATGTTTATCCATTCAGTTGATGAGTTTTTTAGCGTTGGCAAATACTTAATCATTGGAGCACTACTCGCTGCTTTTGTACAAACATATGTATCGACAAATTCCATAGTAGGGGCAGGGGACGGGATTATTTTCTCTACAGCGATGATGATGGGACTTGCTTATCTATTATCCCTTTGTTCGGAAGCAGATGCGTTTATTGGCGCTTCCTTTCGTCATGCATTACCTGATACATCTATATTAGGGTTTCTTATTTTCGGGCCAATGCTTGACCTAAAAAATACGATCATGATGCTGGCGGTTTTTAAGCTTCGTTTTGTAGTAACTTTAATGATTATTATCACGTTGAGTGTGTTGAGTGTAATGATGCTTGTTCACCCATGGATATAAAAGGGCACTTAAAAAGTGGCGTACTTCCACTTTTTAAGTGCCCCGTGTATAAAAGGAGGTAAAAACGTGTATTTTCATCATCAAGAAGCAATAAAAGCATTGGTTTTATTACTGTTTTCTGGATTTATTTTTATGCTCCATCATACTGGAGAGATCATTAAATTTATTAATCCACAATATACGGCACTTAGCCAGATAGCGTCGATAATATTTTTATTTTTATTTTTTATACAAGTCCCTAGAATGTTTATCACGAAAGAACAGGCAAAAGATCATGATTACTGTACTATTTTAGGTTGCAATCATGAAATTGTAGGAAGACAGCTTTCAATAAAAAAAATTGCTATATTATTCATTATCATATTGCCCTTATTAACAGGTTTTTTTCTACCTTATAAAGATCTTGGAGCAGAAGAGGCCGTAAAAAGGGGGATATGTTATACGCCAACATCAACACATAATGATAATTCTGTGACTATAAGTTCGTCTAACAAGACTCTACAGCAAATGCTAAATAGTCAGGAGCTTATTTTAGACGAGCGTAATTTCGCAACGTATGTGGACACGATACGCTCTTACCCAAAGCAATTTCATGGGAAGTCTATTTCTTTAGAAGGATTTATTTTAGTAGATGAGAAAGTGTCACATGATCACCCACTAATAGGAAGGTTTTTAGTTACACATTGTGTCGCTGATGCACATGTTACAGGATTGTTGTTAGAAAGTGATCAAGGCACGCTTCGCGATGTAAGAGATTGGGTAACAGTGAGGGGAGAAATAAGTAGTGTAGAAAAAAATGGTCAAATATTGCCTATCATTCTAGTAGAGGATTGGACAAAAATCATGCAACCAGAAGCACCATACATTTACCCTTAGATACTTATCTTATCCTTATAATTTCTTTGATTTAATATAAAACGATTTGACCGAATTGTATTAATCGATTAAAATATATTACAAATCGTAATCATTACGATTTAAAAAAGGGGAAGGAGGAGTGTAATGCTTAATGATTTATATCGGAAGATAGTCATGGAGCATGCTAAATATAGAAGAAATTATAACCGGTTAGAGGGAGAAAATGTAAGAAAAGTTCATTATAAAAATCCTACATGTGGAGATGTCATTACATTATACATCCAAATAAAATCAGAAAAAATTGAAGATGTTAGCTTTGAAGGGGAAGGATGCAGTATTAGTATGGCTTCCTCATCAATGATGACGGAGCTCATAAAGAATAATCATGTAAGCAATGTTTCACTTATGAGACAGGAGTTTGAACAGCTAATACGGAAAGGAAAAACGGCCAATGAGGAAATTGATCTTGGTGATGCTATGTCACTACAGGGGGTTCACAAATTAAGAGCACGCCATAATTGTGCTTTAATGGCCTGGCAGGCGTTGGACAAATTATTGTCTGATGTAAGTGGATATCGAGGTATAGAGAGGTAGGAGGAACTTCAAGCACGTAGCGTAAATTTTTTAGTTTTTAAATCGTAATTGTTACGTTTTAATAGGGGATATGGAGGAAGTAACATGGATAAAAATAGTCGAATTCCAGTTACAGTACTAACAGGTTTTTTAGGGGCTGGAAAAACAACGTTATTAAACGATCTATTAAGTGTTAATCACGGAAAAAAGATTGCAGTGATAGTGAATGAATTTGGTGAAGTCGGTATTGATAATCAACTAATAGTTGGGCCGATGAAGAAGTTATCGAAATGAATAACGGATGTATATGTTGTAATGTCCGTGGGGACTTGATTCGGATCCTACATGAATTAAAGAAAAAGAGAGAAATAGCTAGTAATAAGGACGGTTTAGTATTTGATCGTGTCGTTATTGAAACAACCGGCCTTGCTAACCCAGGACCGGTTGCTCAAACGTTTTTTGTAGATCCTACTATTTCAGAGTATTATCAATTAGATTCCATAGTTACCGTTGTGGATTCTTATCATGCTCCTGAGCAACTAAACAGATCTCATGAAGCACAAGAACAAATCGCTTTTGCTGATGTATTACTCCTTAATAAAGTTGATTTAGTAAGTAAGCAAGAATTATCCACATTAGAATACCGATTAAAAAGAATGAACCCTTCTGCTAGAATCGAATATCGTGAAAACAGTCAAATAGATTTAGATAATATCTTTAATATATACTCTTTTGATTTAGATAAAAAGCTTGAAATTGCGCCACATTTTTTAGAAGAACATCACCATCATCATCACGATGACCGAGTAAAAGCGATCGTTTTAAGAACTGAAAAGCCATTAAACCTTAGGAAAGTAGAAATGTGGATGGATACAACGATTAAAATACTTGGGCCTACTATGTTTCGTTATAAAGGAATTTTTAATATCGAAAATGTAGAAAAGAAAGTTGTTTTTCAAGGTGTTCATATGCTATTTGCAGGACATGCAGATAAGCCTTGGCAGCAAAACGAAAAGAGAGTGAGTGAAATGGTGGTTATAGGTAAAAGTTTAGATGAAAAGTGGTTCCAGGAACAGTTTGAAAGCTGTACAACAGCGTGATAAAGGAGGCATTTTAATGGCAACTTGGGACTTAAGAGATACCGAGCATCACTTATTAATCTGCAATGGAGGAAGCTGTATGAAGGCTGGAGCAGAGGAATTAGTTCAAGCCGTCAGAAATGAAATTGGTAAAATGGATGTGCATAAGAGGGTACATACGTCTAGAACATTGTGTAATGGAAGATGTCATGATAAATGTGTGCTCATTTCTTATCCAGATGGATATTGGTACAAGGGAATGACAAGTGCGGATGCTTCAAATTTGATCGAGTCCTTACTTACCGGAAAAGTAATGACAGAGAAATTAAGCTTATTATATAGCGATAATGGATTTCAACCTACAACAGGGACTATCATAGGTATCGAGAAACAGAAGGGAACTGTCGAAAAGGTCTCAAAGACTGACTTCAAAGGTTAATTTACCTTTTAAGTCAGTCTTTTTTTTAAGAAAAGTCAAATCGGACAATAGAAATATAATGCAAATTTTATGTCATTTCTTAGTTAAAAAAACGCAACTCATATATAATAAACTTAATTTATTGAGGAGGGGAATAGGATGGAACATCAAGAAAATGAGATTGCGATAACGACAGAAAGACTTATTTTAAGGATGTTTCAATTGTCCGATGCACATACTGTTACAGAGCTTTGCAATAATATTCATATTTATGAAAACACGTTATACCTTCCGTATCCATATTCGTTGGATGACGCGCTTTCTTGGATTAAGACACATCATGGCAATTTTAAAGACGACAAGTTATTTGAATTTGCCATTATGAATAAGAAAACGAAGGAATTAGTAGGAGCTATCGCATTATCTAACAATCAAAATTTTCATCAAGGTGAATTGGCCTATTGGATCGGTGAAAAATATTGGGGAAATGGATATGCTACAGAGGCTTGTGATGCATTATTAAAATTCGCTTTTTTAGAGAAAGGCTATCATAAAGTTTGGGCTCGTTACTTTCTTTCAAATAATGCTTCTGGAAGAGTGATTGAAAAGCTAGGACTGGAAAAAGAAGGCATCTTAAAAGATCATGTCAAAAAAGACGATAGATATGAAGATCTCGTTTATTGTGGCATGATTCATTCACAGTATAGAAAATGAAATACATAACGTTAGCTGATGATAATAGCTTCTCCAAGAATAATTAAACCTCGCATAAAATTGTTGTTTTGGATAAATCTATAGGAAGGAATATAAGCAAATTTTATGAAGGAAAAGGAGTCGCCAACATGTCCAAGAAAAACAAAAAAACTCCTGAACAACAAAAATATCAGCAGTTTGAAAAGCAACGTGAAGTGAAACGACCAGTAGGAAAAAATATCGTGAAGGCCTTCTTTGTCGGCGGATTTATTTGCCTTATTGGTCAATTTATCCAAGTTTTTTACTACACATTTTTTGCATTTACAGAGGAAACAGCAGGAGACCCTACAGTTGCAACATTAATATTTATATCCGTACTCCTTACCGGCTTTGGGGTATATGATAAGCTTGGTCAATTTGCTGGTGCAGGTACTGCAGTACCTGTAACTGGATTTGCGAACTCAGTAGCTTCAGCAGCAATAGAGCACCGAACAGAGGGGTATGTACTCGGTGTCGGTGGAAACATGTTTAAGCTAGCTGGTTCCGTCATTGTTTTCGGTACAGTAGCGGCTTTCGTTATTGCGCTCATTCGTACTATTTTAACGCAATGGGGAGGACTATAAATGCTACAAGGGAAACGCACATGGTTATTTGAAAACAAACCTGCAATTATATCTACTGGTACAACAGGGGGCCCCTTTGAAGCAAAAGGAAATATCCCAGATGACTTTGATATTTTGTATGACGACATGTGGATCGGAGAAGATTCTTACGAAAAAGCGGAGCGAGTCATGTTCGAGGACGCATGCTCTACAGCGATTGAAAAGGCAGGGTTAACAAAGGAAGACATTCAATTTATGTTTGCTGGTGATTTAGTAAATCAGTTAACACCAACGAGCTTTGCTGCGCGGACATTGGCAGCGCCATATTTCGGTTTGTTTGGAGCTTGTTCTACATCAATGGAAGGACTTGCATTAGGAGCATACATCGTCAATTCTGGAGGCTCAAAATATATTTTAACGGGAGCATCTAGTCACAATTCTGCAACGGAAAAACAATTCCGCTATCCAACTGAATACGGTGCTCAGAAGCCTCCGACAGCACAATGGACAGCAACAGCTTCAGGTGCTGCTGTTGTTTCCGACCAAGGTATGGGACCAAAGGTTACGTCTGCAACGATAGGCAAGGTCATCGATATGGGGTTAAGCGATCCATATAACATGGGAGGGGCAATGGCACCTGCTGCCGTTGATACGATTGAAGCCCATTTTAAAGAGCGTAATATAGATCCTTCCTATTACGATTTAATCATTACAGGTGATCTTGGGAAAATTGGACAGCATGTTGCATATGATTTGTTGCAAGATCACGGACTTCATATCACGAAGGAGCAATTTGTAGATTGTGGTCTCCAGATTTATAAAAGCGATCAACCAGTTCAGGCCGGGGCGAGTGGTGCGGGCTGTTCAGCTGCAGTAGCTTACGGACATTTTATAAACAAAATGAAGCAAGGTGATTTCAGTAAAATGCTTGTCGTAGCAACGGGAGCACTTTTATCGCCTTTATCTTACCAACAAAAAGAATCAATTCCTTGTATTGCACACGCTGTATCTATAGAGATGTAAGCTAGAAATACTAACCCCGTAGTCACAGACTATAAGAAAAACACTAGTCGAGACTACGGGCGCATTGCTTAAAGGGGTGACAATAGGGAGTAATTAACTTATCGAGTCAACTTCTAATTTTTCTAAAAAATCTATTATCTCTTGTATATTGTTTGTTTCAAATACGATGCCATTTATATCCTCCAAGAGAAACGTATCGTTTGTTTCGTGTTGAATAGCAACAGTCGCAATAACCGCATCATAAATTGCATAGAGTAGCTTTAACTCAAGCTCGTAATTATTTTCATCCGCATATAACAAATGAACAACATATTCATCGTCATTTTCAAAGTTAACATGTGAGAAGTAGTCGACATTACTTAAATAATTTTCTTCATAATCTTTCATAATTTCCTCTATGTTTAACGAAAAAGAAAGCGCATTTTCTGTTATATATAATGCTGCTAGGGCACGACTTAGTTGCTGTTCTATTTCGTGATTGCGATTATTAAGTTCAAGCACGGTCTCCTCTAAAGCGTATATCTTTTCATACAAATCCTCTTCATCAGCAAGCTCATCACTATATGTATCATTAAAGAAAAACAAAGTGCCAAAAACGAGTAAACCAATGATCAAGAGCCCCATAAAATGTTTTTTTTCCATCGAACCATCCTCCAATTGTTGTTATTTTAACACAAGAACAAAACCATAATAACGCCTAAATGAAAAGTCGAATGAAAAGGCTATTACGCGATTTTTTTTAATCACAAAAATATAAAAAAATGATTGACACAACATGTATATACAAGATACAATGAAAGCGCAAACAAAGAAACTTGTATATACAAGGTGAGTGAGGGTGAGACGTTTTCGAATCCCTTATGCATCGATGTAGAATACTAAACGAAATACATCATCTAAGGGGGAAAAAGGATGAGTAAGTATACTGAATCAGCAAAAGAGTTGCTGGAGCTCGTTGGCGGAAGTGAGAACATATCAGTCGTAACACATTGTGCTACAAGAATGCGCTTTGTTTTAGTTGATACGAAAGCCGCAGATGAAAAAAGGATTGAGCAGCTAGACATAGTGAAAGGAACATTTACTCAAGCAGGACAATTCCAAGTTATCGTTGGAAACGAAGTAGCAACTTTTTATAATGAGTTTGTTAAAATTGCTGGAGTAGGAGATTCATCTAAAGATGAGGCAAAACAAGCAGCAAAGCAAAATATGAATATTCTACAACGTCTTGTAGGACACTTAGCAGACATTTTTACGCCATTAATTCCTGCATTAGTTGTCGGTGGTCTTATATTAGGTTTTAGAAATGTTATTGGTGAGATCGAAATGTTTAACGGTGGGACACAAACCCTCGTTCAAATTTCACAATTTTGGGCTGGAGTGAATGATTTTCTATGGTTGATCGGGGAAGCGATATTTCACTTCTTGCCTGTCGGTATAACATGGGCAATAGCTAGAAAAATGGGAACAACACAAATACTCGGTATTGTTCTAGGTATAACCCTTGTATCACCACAGCTTTTAAACGCTTACGGTGTGGCCAGTGCAGATCAAATACCAGTATGGGATTTTGGTTTTGCTCAAGTTGAGATGATTGGATATCAAGCACAAGTGATTCCAGCAATCTTAGCCGGATTTGTTCTTTCCTTTTTAGAGCTTCGTCTTAGAAAAATCATACCAAGTGTAATTTCAATGATATTTGTACCGTTCTTTGCCTTAGTACCAGCTGTCCTTGTAGCGCATGTCATTTTAGGACCGATTGGTTGGACTATAGGTTCTGCGATTTCTGACGTTGTTTACACTGGATTAACATCTGCTTTTGGTTGGCTATTTGCAGCAATTTTCGGATTTGCTTATGCACCACTCGTCATCACTGGATTGCATCATATGACAAATGCAATTGATTTACAATTAATGAGTGAGTTTGGTGGTACGAACTTATGGCCAATGATTGCTTTATCTAATATTGCACAAGGTTCTGCCGTACTTGCGATGATATACTTAAATCGAAAAGATAAAAAAGAGCAGCAAGTATCTGTACCAGCATCCATTTCATGTTACCTAGGAGTAACAGAACCAGCGATGTTCGGTATTAACTTGAAATATGGTTTCCCGTTCTTAGCTGCAATGATCGGTTCTATGTGTGCCGCAGTCATATCGGTTGGAAGTAACGTTATGGCAAACTCCATCGGTGTAGGAGGTATTCCTGGAATACTTTCGATCCAAGTACAATACATGCTCATTTTTGCAATAGCGATGGCGGTCGCAATTGCTGTTCCATTCATATTAACAGTTATCTTCTCGAAAACAAAAATGGGTGTCAACGCATACAAACGTCTAGGGAAACTTTAATACACTCTATTAAGAGTACTCAAGTAATTTCTTGAGTGCTCTTTTCTTTGTTTGAATTACAGGATGTCCGTTTGAAAGCTGACTTAGGGCATAATGTTTTGAAGTTTAATAGCAGATACTAAAAGGCAATAAAGGAATTTGGAGGTGGTCTTCATGCCAGAGTTGCCAGAAATGGAAAACTATCGGCTGTTATTAAACGAGCGTATTGCTGGACAGAAAGTAACAGGAGTTGAGGTGACACGCGAAAAAACGATAAATGTACCGGTTCAATCATTCTTAAAAGAAGTGAACGGTACAATCATTGAACATATAGATCGAAGAGCAAAGCACCTTATTTTTAAATTAAGCAATGGAAAACGACTAGTTTTACATTTAATGCTAGGTGGCGTTCTCTTTCTCGGGAATGGAGAAAATGATCCAGACAGAACAAGACAAGTGACATTGACAATCGGAAAAATAGAATTGTTTTTTATCGGGTTACGTTTAGGGTATTTGCACCTAGTCACTCAAGAAGAAATGGAAGAACAATTCAAAGATCTTGGTCCCGAGCCATTACAGATTACTATAGATGCTTTTAATGAGCTGATAAAAAAGAGAAAAGGTATGCTAAAAACAACCTTAGTTAATCAAAAGTTTATATCAGGCATAGGAAACCTTTATTCTGATGAGATTTGCTATGAAGCAAGACTATTACCTGAAAGAAAGATGAATGAACTCTCCACTCAAGAAGTGTTAGACCTCTTTCAATCTATACAACATGTTTTACGAAGAGGAATATCGCAGGGTGGGTATATGGATCCTTTATTCAATGGTGATGCCCAAACAGGAAACTATCATGCATTTGTATATGATAGAGAAGGAGAAGCGTGTAGTAGGTGCCAAACGCATATTGTGAGAGAAGAAATTTCATCGAGAAAATGCTTTTATTGTCCAAACTGTCAAAAATAGATCTTTTGAATGATGTGGGCAGCGCCATCTGCCAGTGAGCAAGAAAAAAGTATTGTGAAGGTAAGATGGCGCGTGCAATATGCAACTTAGTAACTCTCTTTTACTTTCTCTTCCAAATCTTTAATTAATTTACTAATATGTTCCGAGCCGTACTCAAATATCTTATTCTGTATATGACGCGGAAACATTTCTTTAATATCGTCAGTAAAATAGCTCCCATCACGAGGTAACGAATGACTCACTATTTTAGTTGACTGACTCTCCTTTCGTACACTCAACACGATTGGTACGGACATTCCACTACCTTCCTCGATGACTTCTCCTTTTTGATAATATTCTTGTATTAATGCCCATAGATAAATTTCCTCTACATCATTTTCTGTTTCTAATATTTCATATTCAGCAAAAACAGCACCACCAAAGTTTGGGGTCATTATTTCTTCAGTAAGATATTTTTCAATTACCTTCGCGTCATCTGCAGAAATAACAATATTTGATACGGATTCTTCTGTCGTCTCCTCACAACCAAACAGTAAAGCTAATGATAGTAACCCAATAAAGAATACAATTTTATAGTACACGGTCTTCCTCCTCATGTATAAATGCTTTCAGGGCTAGTAAGGCACAATTTTGCTTCTATTAAAATGCTTGCTAACTTGAACTATTCTACATTTCCTCACAAACCTTTATTTTCCTCTAAAAAAATATTATTAGAAACTCCAATAGACTATTTGCAACGCGACTTGGACGCGACAGCCCCAAAAAAATTAAGGGTATTTTTAGAAAAAATACAATGATTCAATCGTTGTGAAACTATTTTTTGTACGGAATCGTCAAAGTGGTGTGTAAATGAGGGGAGGCGCATTCGTGAACAAGGAAGAGAGAGATCAATTTCTAGAGGAAGTCATGGTTGCTCATGGCAGTGAGCTAGTGAGACTGGCTTTTACATATGTAAAAAATATAGAGGCAGCTAAAGATCTTGTTCAAAACACTTTTATCAAGTGCTACGAGAGGATCGATCATTTTCGGTACGAAGCTCAAATAAAAACGTGGCTTTATCGCATTACCATCAATGAATGCAAAGACTATTTAAAAAGCTGGAGCTATAGGACAGAGAAGGCAGTTGATTTTCTTCAAACAACAGTGAAAGCAATACGTCCATCTGTAGAGGAGGAGTGGTTAGTAAAATCTGATCGCCAGCAGATGAAGCGAATTGTCCTTTCTTTACCAACGAACTATCGAGAAGTGATTTATTTGTATTACTACCAATCACTAAAAATAGAGGAAATTGCCACTGTTTGTTCTTTAAATGAAAATACAGTTAAAACACGATTAAGAAGGGCTAAGCAAAAGCTAAAAGAGAAACTAGAGGAGGTACATGTACATGGATGAAAAGGAGTTGAAGCAATTGCTTATAGAAGAAGATAAAGAACTCCAATTCACAGAGAATGATCGACAGAAAGTTTTCCAGAGGATTAAAAATAAAGATAAAAATACTACCGGCTTCGTTAATAAAAAGCGTATATGGCCTGTATTTGCAACTTGCCTTGCGCTCTTCATTTTTGGTGGTTTAGTCTTATCCTCATTTTTATCGCAGAAAGAATCATTACCGATTGCATCTCATGAAGAAACGAAGAAGAATGATGCATTTTCAGTACTCCTTTTAGGGCAAGATAGTCAATCCCATCGAACGGAAGTACACCTTTTTCTTACTTATCATGCTGATAAAAATACGGTGAAAATGATCACGATTCCGAGAGATACGTATATCATGCATCAACATTCAGGTAAAGAAAGTGCAGAAAAGCTTGGGAACGTAAGTGCATTTAACGAAAATATTCAAAGAACGAAAGATCAAATAGAAGAGTTAATCCAAGTTCCAATTGATTACTATGTTTTATTTGATATAAATCAATTACCAAAAATGTTAGATAACTTAGGTGGATTTACGATAGCTTTTGAAGAGTCTGTTACTATAAACGGTGCTAGTGGTTCGATTGAAGTGAAGGAAGGGGAGAATTATTTTACGGGAGAAGAATTAATTCGTTTATTTTTTGAGTTGAGAAAACATCCAGAAATTTCATTTGAGCTAGAAGAATTTATTAGTCAGTACTTAAAAAATAACGCAGAAAACATGAGTGAAATCGATTTGACTGAAATAATTATTGAAACGAATGTTACTTCCTTTCAATCTGTTGAAGCTGATTCCATACGTCACGTGGAAGACTTAAACATAAGTGAGGATGGAACTGTTGAAATTGTCGATGGAATATATTATTACAAGTTAGATGAGAACAAAATTAAAGAAATATCCGAGAAATTTATAAAACATTTGAATGAGTAAAAAGGCGCCATGAAAACGATTGAGATCAGTAACAAACATATTGGTTAATCTTTCCTGCATACTTTTTTTCATATGACTCACAATATGACTACACTGATTTCATAAATCAGAATCCAATTACAAAGGAGAAATGTTGACATGGCACAATCAAACAATTCTAATCAATTGCTAGTACCAGGAGTTCAACAAGCATTGGATCAAATGAAGTATGAAATTGCACAAGAATTTGGAGTAGAGCTAGGAGCAGATGCAACTGCTAGAGCTAACGGTTCTGTAGGAGGAGAAATCACTAAGCGCCTTGTTCAAATGGCTGAACAACAAATGGGCGGAACTCGATAATAAAAAATTTGGTTAAACCGCTTCTTCCATTTTGGGAGAAGCGGTTTTATTTACTAGTACCTTTATCACATGACAAATTTATGGATGATACAAAATCAAGAGGAAAATACGACAATTTTTGTTACTTTTTTATCAAAATTTTTTTGTTTGAGCCTACATATTAACATTTTTACTAAACGTATAGCATAATAGAAAAAAACGGGTGAAAGTAAATAATTATGTAGGGGAGTATAAACATGACTACAAATTCTAATTTAAGTCGTGATTCCATCTTTTTATCAACATTTATCCATACGCCAGTGGCAATGATGCTTGTTTCTTTAGATGGAACGGTATTAAAAACGAATCGTTCTTGTCAAGAAACATTCGGCTATACGGAGGAACAATTAGAGAAGTTAAAATTGGATGAAATACTACATCCAGAAGACATAGAACAGAATACTCCGTTATTGGAAAGGCTCATCACGAATGATCGCCCATTAAAATTCAATGGACGAGTGATTTACGGAGATGGCATTCTTAAACAAATGGTTTTCTATACTTCTTTAGCAAAAAGTGAATTAGGTGAACCGCTATACTATATATATCAAATACTGGAAAATACGAATGAATCATTTCAATCTGAACTAAATGAAAGTAAAGAAAGATACAAGTCTCTTTTTAAATATAATCCAGATATGATTTATTCGATGGACCTAGATGGTTATTATACTTCTGTGAACCCGGCCTTTGAGCAAGTATTAGGATATTCTAAGTGCGAGCTTTTAAATGGAAAATTAAACTATCAACATTTAACACCGAAGGAAAAACTAAAAGAAACAATTCGTCACTTCAACGCAGCTGTAGAAGGAGAAATTCAGCACTATGAAATGCCAGCAGTTTCAAAAGACGGCGAAGTCATTATGTTTGATATAACAAATATCCCTATTGTCGTTGATGGAAAAATTGTTGGTGTATATGGTATCGCAAAAGATATAACGGCTAGGAAAAAATCTGAGCAGGAACTAATTATTACAAAAAAACAGCTAGAGTCCTTCATCGAAAATAACGTCGATCCGATTTTTATATATGATTTAGATGATAAGCTAATAAAAGTAAATAAAGCATTTGAGAAAACATACGGCTGGAAAAAGGAAGAAGTATTAGGTCTGTCCTACAAAGACATGCCTGTCCTGCCTACAAACATGTATTCAAACATGCAAAAGGATCTCAAATTGTTTAAAATGACGTTTAAAAGCCTAGAAACACAAAGGGTAAAAAAAGATGGATCACTCATTCACGTCGATATTTCTGGTTTTCCAATTCATGATGAAGAAGGACATATTGCAGCATGGGCATTTATACATAGAGATTTAACAGAAACAAAAATGGCTGAGGAAATGATGATTAATTCGGAAAAGCTATCGATTGCTGGACAGCTAGCCGCAGGTATTGCACATGAAATTCGGAACCCTCTCACAGCAATTAAAGGCTTCCTTCAGCTGCTTCGACCTGACTTTGTTACGAAAGAAAAATATATGAACATTATCTCGACAGAAATTGAGAGAATTGAGATGATTATTAGTGAATTACTCATTTTATCAAAGCCACAAGAAATACATTATTCAAAAACAAACATTGTATCTATTATCGAGGAAGTAAAAATGCTTCTTGAAACACAAGCAATCTTAAAAGGTGTAGAAATAAATACTGAATTTTATTGTGAAAATACTTATATTTATTGTGAAAAAAATCAGTTGAAGCAAGTGTGTATCAATTTTATAAAAAATGCAATTGAAGCGATGCCAAATGGGGGGAACTTGTACATAAATGTAACTGAAAATCGTGAGGAAAATGGGATATTTATTCATTTTAAAGACGAAGGAAAAGGAATCCCAAAAGAAAAAATAAGTAAAATAGGCCATCCATTTTATACAACTAAATCTGATGGTACAGGTTTAGGTTTTATGGTAAGTAAACGAATAGTAGAGCACCATGAAGGGTATGTAGAAATCGACAGTGAGTTAAATGTCGGGACAACGATAACCGTTTTCCTACCAATGGAACAACTGTCATTTAAAGAAAAAGAATGATAACCAATGACTTAAGGAATAAATTCCTTAAGTTTTTTTGAGGAATAAGGAATGACATGTGGCATCATTTCTTCACAGCATCTAGGAAAAAACTAAGAAAGTATAAATTAGCAGTGAAAATTTTATCGCTGTGCGTACTAGCGAGAAGAGCACTCACTAGTACTTTAAGAACTACGGCGAAATTCCACTGCTTCTAAGAAAGACTAAAACCGAGTTTGGAGATCGGTTTTAGTCTTTCTTATGGAAATTTTTATTGTAACATTAACACTGTGGTGATATACTTTAATACTATAAAAACATAAAACATATAAGACTACTATGTTTTATATGATTAAGGGGGAGAAAAATTGCGTAAAATTTTATTTAGCTTATTTTTATTTATCACCATCTTTTCTCTAGTCGCATGTGGATCAGAGGATACTTCACAGGAAGAAGTAGAGGATGAAAATGTGTCTACGGATCAAGAAGAAGACACAGATACAAGTGATGAAACTGAAGAAGATGCAGCATTAGAAGAAGAAACTGAAGTGCAGTATGAAGTGTGGATCGCTGACCAAGGATTAAACGAAATACACATTATCGATGGTGCAACACAAGAAATTAATGAAACAATTGATTTTGCTGATGTTGGAGATAAACCACATATGTTAGTTTTTGACGAAGAAGGTGAATATGCGTACGTCGCTAACATGGGCTCAGGAACTGTTTCTGTTATACGTGCTGAGGATCGTGAAGTTTTAACGACACTTGAAACAGATGAGGGTGCACACGCAGCAATTCCAAGTCCTGATGGAGAAAGGGTACTTGTAGCCAATACTCCAGGTCAATCTATGACTGAAATTTTAATTGATAAAGACAACGAAGAATTTACTGTAGGAAGACATATTGATTTAACTGAAGTAGAGGCTTTACAAGACGAAGAGGAATTTCCAAACCAACGTCCGATTTGTTTACAATACACAGCTGATGGCAGTAAAGCTTATGTTACACTTGGCGGTGGTGGATTATTTGTTTTAGATGTAGCTTCTTTTGAAGTCATTGCACAGTTTGGTAAATCACAAGTAGGTGCACATGGTTGTGGTACAATTCTTTCACCGGACGGAAGTCATATGTTTGCAAACTCAGGTTCAACAGAATTAGCTGAATATTACGTTATTGATGTTGAAACAGATGAAATAATTTATACAGGTGAAACGGGAGGGATCGATGCTCACGGTGTCGCATTTACTCCAGATGGTGAGCATTTATGGATGGTTAACAGAGTCACAGATGATGGTGCGATTATTGATCCAGTTTCTTTTGAGGTAGTTGATCATATTGAATTTGTCGGTGAGGCACCAGACTTACTAGTTTTCTCACCAGACGGTAAATATGCTTATATTTCTTTAAGAGGACCAGAGCCTGCAACAGGAACGCATGACATGGCAGGAGATACACCTGGTGTAGCAGTTATTGATGTAGAAACGAAAACGAAAGTGAAGCTCATTGAGATGGATTTGAGTGGAGATCCACATGGTATTGACATGAGAATCGTAAATCAGTAAAAATAACAAAACAGAGAGCGCTCTTTGGAGAACATGTCCATAGAGCGCTCTGTTTTTAGTTTTAACATGAAAGGTCACTCGGGCTGTCATCAAAATTGACAAGCGATAACCATTCTGTGAAAATTTATTTAATAATAACAAAGAGGGGGAAGATGATGTCTGTTTATGAATTTTCAGCTATACGTATGGACGGTGGAGAGCAGTCGCTTGCAGCATATGAAGGTAAAGTACTGATCATTGTAAACACTGCAACGAAATGTGGATTTACGCCTCAATTGAAGGAGCTCCAATCACTTCAAGAAAAATATGACGGCAAATTAATTGTATTAGGCTTTCCATGTAATCAGTTTATGAACCAAGAGCCAGGCACGAATGAAGAAGTCGCAGAAGCTTGCCAACTTAATTACGGTGTAACGTTTCCACTCTTTCAAAAGATAAATGTTAATGGAAAACAAGCACATCCTTTATTCCAATATTTAAAATCAGAGGCGAAGGGCCTTATGAGCAAGGATATTAAATGGAACTTTACGAAATTTTTAATTGATCAAAATGGTGAAGTGATTAACCGTTATGCACCATCAACAACACCAGCAAAAATGGAAGAAGATATCAAAAAGCTATTACAAGAGGAGGCGTGAGGGGAAATGTCAAATATCAAATTTGATATAATCGAAAGCTACGGTCCACTTTCTGAAAGTGCAAAAGGTTGGAAAAAGGAATTAAGTCTGATTAGCTGGAATGGGAGAGATCCAAAATATGATATAAGAGATTGGGATCCAGACCATGAAAAAATGGGTAAAGGCATCACATTATCTAAAGAGGAATTAGTAGCGCTCAAGGAGCTTTTAAATAAAATAGACCTGTAAAAATGGGTAGGTGACAAAATCTCTACATCGCTTTAAGAGGTTGAGTCAAAAGGTAGAATTTTTAACTTTTGACTCAACCTCTACTAGCTTATGAGACCACCACTTTTTTAGATACCCTCATCTATTTTACATATCCAATGGAATTTTTTCGCCTCAGTAATTCATGCACTCACGAAGTTTTTCCATATTTACACGAGGCACTAAGCCTTCTTCGGCGGCCCGTCCGAGTAACGCTTCAATCGCGTGATAGCCTTCATTACCTAAGTTTTGTGTAAAGGAATTAACGTAAAGCTCAATATGCTGCTTAGCAACGTCGGAGGACATTTCTTGAGCATGGTCCATCACATACGTTTCTGACGCAGTAGGTTTTTCCCAAGCCATTTCAACAGATTGTCGGATCCAATGAGAGAGTGATTTAAGATCAAGGGAGCGACGGGCAATGATTGCACCTAATGGAATAGGAAGACCAGTATCCTCTTCCCACCAGCTTCCTAAGTCAGCGACAAGGGATAAATTGTATTGTTGATAAGTAAAACGGGCTTCATGAATCACAAGCCCAGCGTCAATTTTTCCATCACGAACTGCCGGCATAATTTCGTGAAAGGGCATTACAACAATTTCTCCAATGCCACCTTCAACCTTTTGTGCAGCCCATAGACGGAATAATAAGTAGGCAGTTGACCGATCACTCGGAACTGCTACCCGTTTGCCAGCTAACGATGCCGGTGAATGATTTTCTTTCGTTAAAACGAGTGGGCCACAGCCTCTTCCTAAAGCGCCTCCGCATGGTAGAAGTGCATATTTATCTAACACCCACGGCAGTGCAGCAAATGAAATTTTTAAAATATCTGGACTATTTTCTTCGTCGATTGCTAAACGATTTGTAACATCGATATCTGCAAACGTAACATCGAATGCAGGAGCACCCTTAACTAGCCCGTGCGTTAATGCATGAAAGACGAAAGTGTCGTTAGGGCATGGCGAGAAATAAATGTTCAATTAAAAGACCTCCTGTATCATCTCACTTGATTTTTCTAGTATAGCGAAAGCTTCTTTTATTTTCCAAGCTTCTCGATCGCGTGGACCAATTGGATTAGAAATTGCTCTTATTTCCATGCATGGAAGCCCGAACTGTTCAGCAGCAATCGCTACACCGAATCCCTCCATTGCTTCTGCAACTGCGTGAGGATATCTTTGCTGCAGCACATCTGCAGTTTGTTTCGTACCAGTGACAGTAGAGAGGGTTAAGATTGATCCTATTCGAACTGACGCTTCTAGCTTCTCTAGGGCAAGCAACATATTTTTCATTAGCTGTTCATCGACGGTCACTTTTGAAGTGCCAAAACCTAATTGCTCGACAGGTAAAAACCCTTCTGAGGACTCAGCGCCTAAATCAGCATGTATTATTTGGTCAGCTATAACGACCGAACCAACCGGTGCTTTATTCACAAATCCTCCAGCTATCCCCATACTAATCACTAAATCATAATGACCTTTAGACAATGCAATAGCTGTATTAGCGGCAGCCTCAGCAGGTCCAACGCCAGCAACGGTTACTGTAATGGAAGTATTCTCCTTTAGTCCGCGTAAAACAGCTTGTCTCTCCGCATCAACTGCGGTCATGACGAGAATGTTTTTATTTTTTAAGTGCAACATGTCATTCTATCTCCTTTATGTAGTTCCATATATAAAAGGTATCGTGTAATGAGCCTTCTGTAAAGTATACTAAACGAAAGAGATGTTTATTGTAGACAAAGGTGGTGAAAGTGTTATGAACGTGAAAGTATGCCCAAATTGTTTTTCTAAAGATGTTGCTAATATTATTTACGGCTATCCGAGTCATGAACTACTTGAAGAAGCGAATGAAGGAAAGGTGAAATTAGGAGGGTGCATCATCTCGGTGGATGATCCTGAGTATGCGTGTAATGCTTGTGATCATTCGTGGACGAAGGAGGACGTCATTCAATTAAACTATCAAAATATTGAACGATTGATTGCTACAGTAGGAGGCCATTTTGGCGAAAACTATGAAATTGATATTAACCTTAAAAGTGGGCAAGTACAGTGGAGAGGTGAACTTGAAAATGTGGAGGAGCGGTGGGATAAAAAGAAGCGAGATCACTTTAGGTATCAACTTAGGATGACAAATATATTAAGTTGGAAAAAGCAATACGAGAAGGAAGCAATAAGAGATGGCACTAGCTGGTCACTTGTCATAACAGTAAATAATAGAAAAAGAAGAAAATGGGGTACTCACGCTTTTCCAGACGAATGGGAGATGTTTTGCTCTATAGTAAGCGAGTTTATAGGGAAACCGTTTCATTAAGAGGTTGACTCATAGGAAGAATTTTTACCTTTTGAGTCAACCTCTAAGCAATGTGCGGAGCCTTCGCAATCCCTTAAAGACCACTATAAATGGTTTTTTTATAGTGGTCGCGCGGTGAGTGGAGCCATTGCCAGAAAGCTGAATAGCTTTTCGGACAGCCTCAGGCATGAACATCTAGGTAAAGATTATTTTAACGAAGGAGCTTTCAGTTTTTCTAGTAGATCATCGCGCGTCGTAATAGTAGCTAGTAAACTTAAAGTTTCTAGTGATGCTTTATGAGCCTCTAAAGTAGCGGCACTACAGCAATCCTCGACAACAATAACGTTATAGCCTTTATCTGAGGCAATCCGAGCGGTAGTTTCCACAACAATATTTGTTGCAACCCCAAAGAGAATAACTGTATCTGAACCACTATCCTTCAAGATTTGAGACAAATTTGTTCCTTCGAAAGGGCCTACACGCTGATGCTCAATCACATATTCTCCTTCATATGGTGCGACTTCATCAAAAAATGCAGCACCCTCTCCCTTTTTTAATGCCTCCATTTGTTTCACCATTGCTAACAATGGGCCGTTTACATGTAAATCAGAATAGTCGTCGTTGAAGCATACAGCTGCATGGATGACAGGCATGCCAATAAGCCGCGCTTCGTTAATGACTTGTTCGCAATTTTTTATAACGTTTCTTTCTTCTGCCTGCGATGAAAAAAAGTTAGCGAATTTCCCAGCCTTTGATACGATATCATGTTGAAGATGCAGAGATAGTAGGACGGATCGTGATGTTTCTAATGTAAAACTCATCGAATTCCCCCATTCTCATTATTTCCGTTCACACTTCGTTGTCGATGAAGCAATTGAAGTAAATCAGCTTAACATCAACACCTCCAAACAAGCAGAATTTTTTACATCAACGTTCATCTATTCGTGGTCAATTCGAATTTTAATGAGTGAACAGATAAAAGTCAATATATTCTGAAAATTAGTTAAAATTGTCTATTTAGTGAACAGTTGGAAATGTAACGATAGATAGATTGTTTTAGTCAGATTATAGTGTAATACTTAAAAGAGATGTCACATCAATGTTTATGCTCCTAAAAATAATGGAAATAGGAGGAATAGCAATGAAGTGCAAAAAATGTAGTGGAAATGGCGTGTTCGAATGTGCGGACTGTTCTGGTGAAGGATTTGTACTCGGTAATCAAAAATGTAAATCGTGTTCGGATGGGGACGTTGTTTGTTCTACGTGCCATGGAACAGGCAAAGTATCAATGATGCAGTATTTTAAATCGAGTTAATATGTAAATAAATAGATATCAGAGGCTTGGAAATAAGGGCCGAACCCATTTAGCTACTTCTTTTGCGAAGTGGCTTTTGTTTTTGAGTGGCTTAACTGTATGAAGAGTAGATGGAGGCGGGTCATCTGCCCTTCAGAAAATAAAAGAGCAAGTCAAGGTGAAATAACATCCCCCCTCACCTCCTCCGCCTCAAAATGTAATCTCAATCCCCTCCACTAAAAAATTCTCAAATATATTTTCATAGAAAGTGTAGTCAATTGAAATTTTATTACGTCTATTAAAACGAGTGTGAAGGCTGGAAGGGAGGGGAGAGAAATTAAGGATGAAATAATAATTAAACAAGTGGTACGGGGAAATGACCACGCCTTTCGGTTGTTAATAGAAAAGTACCGCAATTATATTTACCAATCTGTTTATTCAGTGCTTAGAAATGAGAAAGACGCAGAAGACGCTGCACAAGAAGTATTTATAAAAATTTACTCTTCTCTCCCGAACTATCAAGGAAAAGGGTTGAAAACATGGATGACGCGAATAGCTGTACATCATGCAATTGATATAAAAAGAAAGCAAAAACGTAGGCGAGAGGAAGTCACGGAGGATATAGGCGAATACATAAATACAAATTCTACTAATAGCGTTGAGAGCCTCATGTTGCGTAAAGAGAATCGTAAGCTGCTTTACGAAAGAATGAATGAGCTTCCTGAAAATTATCGATCCGTGATTTATGGCTACTACATAGAGGAGAAAACCTTTCAACAAATGGCTGAGGAGCAATCATTAAAAGAAAAAACGATTCGAGTGAAGCTTCATCGAGCAAGGAAATGGATGAGAGACAGGTGGAAGGAGGAAGATTTTATATGACCCATATTCATAAAGACGAGTATACCGACTATATAAATGAGGCAATTTCAGAAGAGAGACGTGAAAGTGTTGAATCACATTTATTAGCGTGTGATATGTGTATCACTATTTATGAGAAAGCTTTAGAAGACAATGCTACTAGATTACCAGAACTCCATGATAGCTCTACGTTTACAGATGATATTATGGCTAAAATTAGTACATCAAAAGTAGAACAAAACGAGCGGAAAATAAGGTTTTATGAAACTACCTTCTTACACTATACGATCGCTTTGGCGTTGACGGTCATATTGATGTCATCTGGTGTCTTTCAAACGATCACTAATTATGTAGATGACATTCAAAACACAACCTTCCGAGATGAAGGTCCCTCTGTTACTGAGCAGCTAGTAAAAAAAATATTCGCTAATGAAGAACAATAAGGAGGCGATTTACATTGACACATAAACGAAAACACCCTTTTATCGCGTTTTTGCTTTCCTTCTTTCCTGGAGGGGGTCACTTTTATTACGGAAACATGTTTACCGGTATTTTTTACTTTTTTATGACGGTTGTATCGGCAATGATTGCGTTGTTTTTTTTCATATTCGCATATGTACCGGTCCTCATCCTCATATTAGGGATTGCGAGTTTATTTTTCTATATGACAAGTTTCGTCCATATTTTGATTGTTCCAGCACCAATCGTGAAGCAACAGGAGAATAGCGACGAAGCAGTTGAAAAAAGTAACGGGAAATCGGAACGTTTTTTTACAATCATTCTGTCTTTTATCCCAGGGGTTGGTCATTTTCAGCTCGGATTAATGAACAGAGGCTTTATTTTTCTTACGTCGTTTATTGGTACGGGAATTATGATATTCCTCATTGCGATTTTTATAAGACAAGACGTCTTTCTAATCTTTATGGCGTTTTTACCTGTCGTATGGGTGTATAGCTTTTTTGACGCAGTTCAGCATCTCAACAAGAAGCAGCGTGGTGAAAAACTTGAGGATCGTTCCATACTTGATGATATTGAGGAAAAACATAAGGATGGTAGAAAAAATAAGTCGTTAGCTTCTATTCTAGCAATTTTCCCTGGGGCAGGACATTTGTACTTAGGATATCAAAAAAGAGGCGTTCAGCTAATGGCTGCTTTTCTCTTATCCTTGTATATTTTAGACGTTCTAAGATTAGGTATATTTATGTTTTTAATCCCGATCATTTGGTTTTATAGCTTTTTTGATGGGATTCAAAAAGCGAGCCAATATTCGCCTGATATTCCAATCGAAGATAAGCCATTCATTACTTACGTCTACAATCAACGACGCTGGATAGGGGTTGCATGTATCGTACTAGGTGCTTTCTTTTTACTAGATCGCGTATTCGTTCCTACGATTGGAAGAACAGTATCGACCTTTATCGGCTATGATATTGGCTGGCTGTATGATGAATACTTTCAAGTAATTGTAGTTAGCGTATTGCTGATTGGTGGTGGTATAAAGTTTTTAACTGGAAGTAAGAAAAAAGCGAAATTAGCTTTAGAAAAAAACGATATGTAAGCTAACAAATAAAAGAGCAGGAGAGGTTGTCTCAAAGCAATGAGCATAGTCGTTGCAATTACTATGAGTGGTTTTCTCATAGTTGTACCGCGACGATCAGAGCCGTCCATTAAGTATAGTTGCTCTGTACCTTTTCAGTGTTCTCAGTAGAGCGCACTCACTAGTACTTTAAAAGAAACGGCGAAATTCCACTGCTTCTAAGAAAAACTAAAAACGAGCTTCAAGGCTCGTTTTTAGTTTTTCTTATACACTTTCCTTTAAATCCTCTTCTTGTTTTACGAGTGCCTTCGCTCGCCATTTTCCACTTCTCCAACGCTGTAATAAATAGATACCTCTTATCCATTCGTCGACAATAAAAGCAATCCATATACCAATTAAGCCGAAACCTAAATGGATGCCAAGAACATAATAAAGTGGGACGCTAAATGCCCAAATGATGATGACGGAGACGAGCATAACATAGCGGGAGTCTCCTGTTGCTTGTAGCGTTTGACCTAAAACGATGTTGAGACATCTACCAGGTTCTAGAATAAGCCCCATGATTAATAAAACGGCACCGGTCGAAATAATGAGCGGATTAGAAGTAAATAACCCTAATAATGGCTCTCTAAAAATGACGAGTAGTACGGCTACTCCTAAACAAAGCGAGATATTCCATTTTAAGCTGCGGAAGGCTTCTTTATAAGCTTTATCCATCTCTCCAGCACCAACTAAATGGCCAACGACAATTTGCGTTCCGCGTCCTAAAGAGATTGCTAGAACGATAACAAAGAACAATATATTTAACGTGTAAATTCTAGTTGTTAGCATATCTGGTCCAAGAACAGTTATAAAACCGGTCGTTACAATTTGACTAGCAGAATAGGATATTTGCCCGAGTGCGGCAGGAACACCTACACTTAATATTTTCATTAAGCGATCTTTTTTCCATTTGATATAATCGATCAACCTTACTTTTACCTTCACTTTAAAATAGAGAATAATGAAGTTTGCGGTTACCCCTAAAAACTGACTAAAGACGGTAGCAATAGCAACACCTGTTACCCCTAATTGAGGGAAACCGAATGCCCCAAATATGAGTACATAGTTACCGAAAATATTAATAATATTCATGCCGACAGACACATACATTGTATATCTAGTAAAACCGTGTGCTTGTATGATCGCAGCTAATGTCAGCATCATTGCCTGTAGCACGAGTGCGGAGCCGACTATAAGCATGTATGTCCTTGCCATTGCGAATAGCTCATCTGTTAAGTGGAAAAAGCCTAAATAAAAGCTAGTAAAAGAAACAATAACGACACTCACAACAATACCGAACAAAATATTAAATGATAGGGCATTACCTGAAAATTTATGTATTTGATCATGCTTTTTTGCGCCTAAATATTGGGCAATGACAACAGTTGCACCAATCGATCCAAATTGAAACAGAAAAAACATAAACATGATGAGCTGATTAGCAACGCCGACTGCAGCGACTGCCTCATCAGATACTCTACTTAACATAAATGTATCTGCCGTTCTAAGAAACATATGTAAAGTCATTTCAATGAAAATTGGCCAAGTAATTGCGAATAATGATAGTTTTTTTGCACTGTTATTTTCCATAGAACACGCTCCAGAAGTAGTAAATGAACAATATAATTACGATCATATCACAGGTTAGTTCGTCTTTATACAAGTATTTGTAAACGTTTTAGTTTAATTTTTTTACATGTTAGTACATTACGAATAGTCATTGAACACTCAAAACTGCATCATTATATTTATGTTGTTTTTTTTGGTAAAATACTAATTAATATTTATGGAAGTAAGAGGGGGAACACGATGGGATATTTCAAACGTATGATTTTACAAAATAAAGACGAGCTCTCAGAGGTTGTCATTAGAAATTATAAGGAGTCCGATTTTTTAGAATTGATTAAAATTCAAGAAGAGAGTTTCCCACCACCGTACCCATCAGAAGCATGGTGGAATGAAGAACAACTGATGAACCATGTTACATTATTTCCCGACGGTGCTTTATGTGTAGAGGTGAATGGAAGTCTTGCAGGATCAATGACAGGATTGCTCGTTGACTTTAATCCAAAGCACCCAGAACATACGTGGAATGAAATAACAGATGAAGGATACATAAGAAATCACAATGCTAATGGCAACACACTTTATGTCGTTGATATATGTATACGTCCAGCTTTTAGAAAAATGGATTTAGGAAAATGGCTCATGCAATCGATGTATGAAACGGTAGTACATAAAGGATTAGATCGCCTTCTCGGTGGAGGTAGGTTGCCTGGATATTATAAGCATGCAGAAAAAATGTCCATTGATGCATATGTTGAAGCTGTAGTGAATGGTGAAATGAAAGATCCGGTAGCTAGCTTTTTACTCCGATGCGGAAGAACACCAGTTAGTATAGTTGCGGATTACTTAGAGGATGAAGAGTCACACAATTACGCTCTGTTAATGGAATGGCGAAATCCTTTTAAAGCTATATGATCTCTCTTTTTTTCATGAAAAAGAAAGCTAATTCATCAATTATGTATTAAAATAATAGTAATACTTATTTAGTTAGTCAACGGTACATAATTATTCAATTTACTTAAAGAATAAGATGAGTGTAAGGTGATGAAAATTTCCAAATAGTACAATCAATGAAGTTAATTTTTATATTACATTATAGTTTATTTTAAAAATACATGTTAGCGTGGTGTATCCGATGCGTTTGAAAAAAAGTATACCGAACATAGTGACATTAGCTAACCTTTATTGTGGTTTTTTATCCATCGGATTTGCTGCAAGTGGGGAATATAACAATGCCGCTATATTAATTTTAATCGGAATGATGTTAGATAGTATGGATGGACGACTAGCAAGGATGCTAAAAGCGGAAAGTAAAATGGGGCAGGAACTGGATTCATTAGCGGATATCGTGACATTTGGAATTGCGCCATCCTTTCTCATCTATTATACATACTTCTTCCAGTTTGACCTATTAGGTTTTGCAGTTGCTGGTTTGTTTCCATTGTTTGGAGCTTATCGACTTGCGAGATTTAATGTGAGTGCATCAACATCTTCATCTGGTAATTACTTTACCGGTGTCCCTATAACAGCTGCCGGAGGAATTCTTGCATTACTTACTTTGTTTGGTAATGTGATTCCAGAGATTGTGACAACTGTTATTTTTACAGCACTCTGTTTTCTAATGGTCAGTAGAATAAAAATCCCAAGCTTAAAAGAGATCCCATTACCGAAGTATGGAACAATCGTGACTTTATTTTTAGGGGCGTTACTCATCGTCATCTACACGGGCTCTTATACTAATTTTCCTTATCTTATTTATATAGCAACGCCACTATATATCGCCTACTTAGCATACCGTTTTGTAAAATTGAAAAAAGAAAAAGCGCAAAGAAATAAGGAATAAAGTTAGATTTTTAAAAGATTAAGAAAGCATGGCAGTGGGCTTGATCCGCTATGCGAAAAAGAGCAGTGCCCTCAATACAATGAGCGTAGTCGCGTAATAAACGGAGCCATTGAAAAAAAAAATGCTGAAAAGGGAGACTTAATGAGGTTAATTTTGACCTATTGAGTCTCCCTTTTCTATAAATGATAAGAGGTAAACTAAGATGCCGGAAATTTAGCCACGCTTACTAACGAGAACAACACTCACTACAACTTATGAAGAAGATGAAAGTGATGTAGTGAATAAATCACACGCTTTTTTTAATTTACTAAAAATTTTGTGTATTTATTTTCAATATTTGGTAATTATATAAATAATTCTTTATAAGGAGGCGTGTTGAATGGAAGCGAGTATGAGCATGGAAGAAGTCGTTGCAGAAATTAGAAGACTACAAAGGGAGATGGGGGCTTTAAACAAGAAGAAAATTAAGAAATTACACCCAGACTTAATGAAAAATGCTTTATATTATTTTCCAGATTGGCAGCATGCGGTTGATAAAAGCATCTCTTAAGTAACTGGTGAATGAAGAAAAAAAGAAAAAGAAAAGGAAGAAGGAAAGGCTTGTTGCTGCTTTTCCTTCTTTCTTTTTTTACTATTGTCTGGTGTTGACTTGTTCAGAGCATAGTTTTTAGAAATATTTACTAACTGGGCTCAAATCAATGTTTTTCTTGTACGTTGTATACGTTATATAATATGGAAAGACGAGAGGAAAGTAGGTTGTGATATGTATTTAACGGTAAAAGAAACAGCGGAATATTTAGAGGTATCAGAAATGTATGTGAAAAACTTAATAAACCAACGAAAAATTCGAGCGGTTCATGATGGTGATCAGTTTCTCATTAACAAAGCGCAATTCAATACACATATGGATCAATTAGAAAAATATAAGGAATTAATCGAACAAATACTTAATGAACCAATTCCTGAAGATATTGATGTTAAGGATGAAGATTAACTTTTACTGTACATAAATATTATAGTTTTGAACAAAAATGGGGAAGCTTTCAATGTAGAAATCGTGTTTTCAGAACGTATAATTGGAGCATACAAGATAGTGTTTGTTATAATGAGATTGGTTACCATTATAGGCATGCATTGAAAAATGGCGTGGTGTGATGGAACATAAAATTGACAAAAAATTTTTAAGTAAATCAGATGCCAAAGGCGTTAAATATGGAAGAAAAAGGAGAGATAACATGGCTAAGCAAGAGACAAAATTAAGCCAAGAGCTAGTAGCCGCATTACAAGGAGAAACAATTGTTTCTTTAATTACAAACGATCCTGAAAAGAAACAACCTGATTTAAGTGTTATTTCATGGGTTGCAGCTACAGAAGATGGAGAAAAGATCAAATTTGCAGTCGGACATAATGCACACAGTGCACAAAACATCCAAGCTGATCCGAATGTTGTATTAGGAATTACTGGTGCTGGAAGCTGCTACTCTGTTAGAGGAAAAGGAACAGTTTCTGATGTCATAGAGAAAACAATGAAGTTCCGTGTTGTCACTGTAGATATAGAATCTGTAGAGGATGTCATTTTCTATGGTGGTAAAATCACAGCAGAGCCTCAATTTGAAAAAACATATGATCCTAAGCTGGCAGCCCAGCTAGATGAAGAAGTATATAGCATGTTAAAAGAATAATTCAATGTGAAACGAGGGTGATGGTCCCTCGTTTCTAAAAAAAGATAAGAAAGAAATTGGCGATGGAATTTTTCCGCCGTGCGTACTAGTGAGAAGGGCAAAGGACACTAAAAAAGTGGTGATCTTTCACTTTTTCAGTGTCCCTAAGCAATGCGCGGAGCCGTCGCAATCGTTAAAAAGCCTGATAGGAGTGGTTTTTCCTATCAGGCGAGCGGCGAGCGTAGCCATTGCCATACTTTCTACAATTTATAGGAAAATGTAGCATCATTTCTTCACCGCTTCTAAGAAAAGACTAAACCGAGCTTCTCCAAGCTCGGTTTTAGTCTTTTCTTATTTAGGTAATGACTTTTAATCAATAATCTTGTATACTAAAGCATAAAAATTCCATGTCGCGAGGACAATTGTATTTACTGAATGCAATGATAAGAAGGGAAGTATTATCGTGAAAGTAGTGAAGTTTGGGGGAAGTTCATTAGCAAGTGCAACACAGTGGCGAAAAGTCGCTAACATTATTTTGTCAGATGAACAAAGAAAGCTAGTCGTTGTATCAGCTCCAGGAAAACGAGATGCGCAAGATACGAAAACGACCGATTTACTAATCCAATTAGCGAGCACTGTAACACCATCAAGTTTTGACGAAGAGGCCTTATTAAAGGTTGTAGATCGATATCGTGATATTGCAGAGGAGCTCGATCTCGGAGACAATATCATCGAGACGATTAAAGATAGCTTACTTGAGATCATCCAGACATATCGAACACAATACGAACGACTTTTAGATGCTTTGAAAGCGAGTGGGGAAGATAACAATGCAAAGCTTATAGCTTCTTATTTTCAATCCCTAGGAGTAGTAGCGCATTATGTTTCTCCTAAGGATGCAGGAATGATCGTGACAGATGAGCCAGGAAATGCACGCATCCTCCCTGAAGCGTACGAACGAATTGCCGACTTGAGAAAACGCGAAGGCATCCTTATTATCCCTGGATTTTTCGGTTATTCAAATAATGAGCATATCGTGACTTTTCCTAGGGGTGGCTCAGATATTACGGGCTCAATCATTGCAGCTGGTGTGGAAGCGGATGAATATGAAAACTTTACAGACGTTGACTCCATATACAGTGTTAATCCAAACATTGTAGATAATCCATGCGAAATTAAAGAATTAACGTATAGAGAAATGAGGGAGCTTGCCTATTCTGGATTTTCTGTTTTTCACGACGAAGCACTTCAGCCTGTTGTACAAAAGAAAGTACCTGTTCGAGTGAAAAATACGAATCATCCAGAAGCGCCAGGAACAAAAATCATTGCAGAAAGAGAAGTAAATGGCGTACCGGTTGTCGGTATCGCCAGCGACAAAGGATTTTGCAGCATTAACATTACAAAATATTTAATGAATCGAGAAGTCGGTTTTGGACGTCATTTACTTGAAATATTAGAGGATGAGCAAATTTCATTTGAGCACACACCATCTGGTATCGATAATATATCTGTCATAGTACGCTCCCACCATTTAGAGGGTGGAAAAGAGGACAGAGTCATAAATAGAATTCTTTCGGAGCTCCATGTAGATGATGTTTCCATCGAAAGGGACCTTGCTATCGTGATGGTTGTAGGAGAAGGAATGGAAAAAACAGTAGGAATTGCTGCGAAAGCAACAAATGCCTTCTATGATGCTGGGGTAAACATCAAAATGATTAATCAAGGTTCATCAGAGGTAAGCATGATGTTTGGCGTCGAGGCTTATAAAGTCGATCTAGCTGTAAAAAGTTTATATGAAGCTTATTTTATGAAGTAGATGTAAAAAAACTGAACTGCGACCAAGTATGCAGGCCAGTTTTTTTCTTAAATAAGTAAAATTTGGAAGTGGAATTTTATCGCTGTGGGTTCTAGCGAGAAGAGCACTCACTAGTACTTTAAGAGCTACCGAGAATTTCCACTGCTGAGGCTGTCCCAAAAGCTATTAGAGGTTGACTCAAAAGGTAAAAAATCGACCTTTTGAGTCAACCTCACTAACTTTTATAGTTTAAAGTCCATGAAATAAAGTAGGTCGTAATCTGAATGATTGGAAGCAACAAAAATAATAAGATTGGGTAATATGGCATTGTGTTATTAATAAAAGGGTAGATGAGTAACAACGAAATGATAATAGGAAAAGCGTAATACATGCTAATATAAGCAGCGCGGCAAGCTCGACTCGTGATTTGCTTCTCCCTTTCATCGCTCTCTTCAAATTCTTCTGGGAGTAATAGTGACTTAGCCCATCCCTTTTTTTGCTTTTTACTATAACTAATATACGTTACAATTCCACCGACGATAATTAACAAAATGATCGGTGTTACATTTAATTCAAATACGTAAGATCGAGAATCATCAGATAAAAACTGCGAAATGTCAATTGATGCATTGTAAAAAGAAACCATTCCCCAACCAAATAAGACAAAAATAACGACTAATATAAAAAAGTTTCGGACAGTACTCAATTTTTTTCCTCCTCAAGATAAAATATTTCTTCAATAGGCATATTAAAAGTATGGGAGATATTCATTGCAAGTAATAGTGATGGCGTATAACTCCCTTTTTCTAAAGCGACAATCGTTTGTCTCGTCACATTTACCGATTCAGCTAACTCTCCTTGTGTTAAGCTATGTCTAGCTCTTAATTCCTTTACTCGGTTTTTAATTGTCATTTTGTAACTCCTTCATAAGTTCTTCTTTCATTGTAAAGTTAACTATACAAAAAGTAAAGTTTATTTTACAATTATGATACAAAAAAACCTAAAGGTATGTTCCTTTAGGTAGGTTCTTCTAGAATATGATGTGAAATTTGCGGTGATAATCGCACCTTACGTGTAGGGCGTACAAAATTTATTCAGGGCAATGGCTTCGCACATTGCAGTTGCATCAAAAGTTAACTGATAACCTTTTGATGGAACCTCCTTCCTTTCAGTTCCAATCGTATGGCGTTTGTTGATACACGTAGTAGTTGAGCCAATTCGAAAATAGTAAGTGGGCATGTGATCGCCATCTGTTAATTGGCTCTTTTTCTGGATCATTGTTTGGAAAATAATAAGCTGGTATTGGTACAGGAACCCCTTTTTTTATATCACGCTTATATTCCTCAGCAAGCGTTGTTGTCTCGTATTCAAGGTGTCCAGTTGCAAAAACATGTTTTCCGTCTTTTGTCATTAAAAGAAATGGTCCAGCCTCTGGTGAGGAGGCTAGCAATATTAGATCATCCGTAGCATTCACCTGTTCTATTGAAATATTGGTATTTCTAGAATGAGGAGCTATGAACTCATCATCAAAGCCTCGTAATAATTCAATCCCAGGAGTATCGATAATCGTGTGGCTAAAGATGCCAGAACACTTTTTCTTTAACGGATATTTTTCGATACCGAAATGGTGATAAAGGGCTGCTTGTGCGCCCCAACAAATATGCATAATGGAAGTGACGTTGTCGTGTGCCCAATCCATAATTTCCGTAATTTCTTCCCAGTAACCAACCTCTTCAAATTCAAAGTGCTCGATAGGCGCACCGGTAATAATCATCCCATCAAAACGACGGTCTTTTATTGTTTGAAATTGAGAATAAAACTCATTTAAGTGAGACGGACTTTCATTTTTAGGATTGTACGAAACCGTCCGCAAAAAAGTAATATTCACCTGTAGTGGCGTATTACCTAATAGGCGAAGGAGCTGGGCTTCCGTTTTTTGCTTTTCAGGCATTAAATTTAAAATAACAATATTCAGTGGACGAATATCCTGCTGGATCGCACGCTCATCGTCCATCACAAATATATTTTCTTCTTCTAGTACTTTACGTATTGGTAAACGTTTAGGTATGTTAATAGGCAAGGCTACATCCCTCAATTTGTTGAATATTTTGATAAACACTATTATAACAGTTGTTAATGAAAAAGTAAGATTATTTTACATAATCATCCTTAAAATTGCCATTTAAATGCTCAAAACACGAAAAAAATTATTTCTATTTTCGAAATATTTTATTGATTATTTAAATACTACCATATATTATAATCTAGTAACGTATGAAAGAAAGGGGACAAACTATTTGATTCGACGATTTTTTTCTTATTATATACCACACAAAAAATTATTCGCAGCCGATTTTTCAAGCGCTATCGTTGTAGCGATATTAGAACTAGCTTTTCCACTTGCGGTTCAGTGGTTTGTTGATTCCCTACTTCCTTATGGAGATTGGCCGACGATTGTATGGATAGGGATCGGTCTTTTTGTCATTTATGGAATTAGTACATTCCTACAATATGTTGTCCATTATTGGGGACATAATCTAGGAATTAACATTGAAACCGACATGCGCCAACAGCTATTTGAACACACTCAAAAGCAATCGTTTAAGTATTTCGATAATACGAAAACAGGACATATTATGAGTCGATTTACAAACGACCTATTTGATATAGGGGAGCTTGCTCATCACGGCCCTGAGGATATGTTTATCGCATTTATGACCTTTATCGGTGCCTTTTGGATTATGTTTACAATTAATGTGAAGCTAGCACTCGTTATTTTATGTATCGTTCCTATTTTAATTGGTCTGATTGTATTTTGTAACTTAAAAATGAATAAAGCCTGGAAGCAAATGTTTCGTGATATCGCGGATGTAAATGCGAGAGTTGAGGACAGTGTATCTGGGGTAAGAGTTGTCCAATCGTTTACGAATGAAAGATTTGAGATTTCTAGATTTAATAAAGAAAATAAAAAGTTCCGTAAGGCAAAAATATTATCGTATAAAGTGATGGCTTTTAGTTTATCTAGCATTTATATGCTTACCCGTTTTATTACATTAGCCGTCCTCGTATACGGTGCATGGTTAAGCTTTAACGGTCAGCTTTCAAATGGTGAGCTCGTAGCCTTTATTTTATATGTCAATGTTCTGTTAAAACCGATTGATAAAATTAGCGCTTTGATGGAGCTATATCCGAAAGGGATGGCAGGTTTCAAAAGGTTTACGGAAATGATTGATACAGAACCAGAAATAAAAGATGCGAAGGACGCCATTCACGTTCCTTCACTTCGTGGAGATATTTCGTTAAACAATGTAGGCTTCAGGTATGAAAATCATAAAAGAGTGCTTAATGGCATTGACCTACATGTTCGTGCCGGTGAGACGATTGCATTTGTAGGACCTTCAGGGGCAGGGAAAACGACGATTTGCTCATTAATTCCTCGCTTTTATGATGTAGAGGAAGGGGCAATCACAATTGATGGTATCGACATAAGGAAGATAACGAAGGAGTCGCTTCGCTCTCAAATCGGTATTGTTCAACAGGACGTTTTCTTATTTACAGGCACTTTGAGAGAAAACATTGCCTATGGCATGCTGGATGCTTCTGATGAGGACATCGCAGCAGCAGCTAAACGAGCTCACCTAGAGCACTTTATTGCTTCCTTGCCAGATGGATATGAAACACAGATTGGTGAAAGAGGATTAAAGCTTTCAGGTGGTCAAAAGCAACGAATTGCGATTGCTAGAATGTTCTTAAAAAATCCTCCTATTCTTATTTTAGACGAAGCTACGTCAGCACTTGATACAGAGACAGAGCTCATTATACAAGAGGCCTTAACAGAGCTTGCAAAAGATAGAACAACATTAGTAATTGCCCATCGACTAGCTACAATTAGAAATGCAGATCGAATTGTTGTTGTGACAGAGGAAGGCATTGCTGAAGAAGGAACGCATGATGAGCTTATCGAAAAAGGTGGTATATTTGCAAACTTACATCGTGTTCAGTATAGAAGATAAAATGATGTTATAACTAAAATAAAGGCTATGTTAAACTTTGTTGTTGATTTTCGCTTCAGGATGCGTCTCGCACCTTTCGTGAAAATCAACATTAGCCTTTAACAGAGTCAAAATAAAAGGGATAGTTTAAAAAGCGAGGATGTCTATAAAGTCTAGAAAACGACTTTAGGATACCCTCGCTTTTATAATACATACTAGATACCCTAGTACATTTAAATACTCTTAGACTTACTCTTTTATCATTTTTAATGATTTAAATTGAGATGGATTTAACTTTAGTTCGTATTGCTTACTACTATCTTCATTAACAAGTTTTGGTTTAAGGACTTCGCTACTATTTAATAGTTTTAGTGTTTTCCCTTTAGGTACATCTATGCTCCACTTTTGTGGTGTCACTGCAAATGTTTCTAATATAAATTGATCATTGTCATAGGTAAATAGCCCAACATTTCCGGGACCTTTTACTTTATAAGGAAGTAAATCTTTCGTAAAGATACTCCTGATAGTTGTTACAACAGAGCTAGGAAGATCCATAATGTTAGAGAAATTATCAGGTATGACGAGTGAATATATACGCCCTTTACTATAATTGTCGTACATCATGACAGGGATATTGTTTTGTCCATTGAAAGCAACTACTGATTGCCATGTGCTATTAGTACTATAATCGAACAATGGGTAGATAATTTCTTCCTTTGAGTAAGAAAATTCATCAAATGTACAGCTAGCAGTCTCAATTGCAAATTGCTGTACTGGCACTTTTTTTCCGGTTGGGCGTAACGTCGTTAATTCTCCTATTTCACTCCCCACCGCTTCAATGAACCCAGAAGTTATGATGACATTACCACCGTTTTTTAAATACTGCTTAAGTTTTTCTAATATATCTTTATCCTTAGCAGCACATGCAGTAACAAGTAATGGGGCTGTTCCATCAGGGAAATGAGGTGTGAGTTCCAACGGTATCCCTAGCATGCCTAAGTAATCATATAAATGATCTTCACCATAAGCCGCATGCGGAACGTACACCTTTACGCCAACTGGGTTTCCTATATTGCTAGCGACTTGATCAAGCTTGTCGAGCTGAAACCCTAAAGCTGGTGTATAGTTGCTGTCTTTAAGAAGAGAGTAACAAAATAATGTTAGTTCCTTCGCCTTACCGAAAACGGTGAGGTTTGCTTGCTCCAAATAATAATCTACGTATGTACAATCGAGAGCGTCAAACCAACCCCCACCATTTTTTCCAGGCTTAAGGTTTTCCATCCAAGTAAGTAACGAGTAAGAGGCATAACGTGGGATATGCTGTTGACTTATCGCCGGGTCACGTGTTTCTGTACCGGTATAAACCCCGTCAAAAATAGCTGGCTGTTCCTTCGTATTGTAACCAGACGAAGCGTATGCTTCATTCCAGTTAGGATACTTAATGACCATTTTTACATTCGGATTAACAGCTTTTGCCGGTTTAATAACTAAGTTTTCAGAGACATCTTGTAAAAGTGCTAAACGGAATTCACTCCATGAACGGTCTCCTTTGTGTTCTAGACAATCGTCACATCGACAATTGGTGAAAAAGAAGTCATCTAATATAATCTCATCGAACACAGCTGCAGTTAGCTCAACCACTTCTTTATATTTCTCCCGTGATGCTTTATCTGTATAACAAATTCCACCAAATAACCTACTATAACCTTCGCGATAATCATCAGGAAGTGTTGGAGTAATGCCACCAGCAACCTTAATATTCCTTGCTTCGTAAAAGCTTTTTAATTCTTGAAGTCTTTCTTTACTTAGTGTGACGTCACCACGATGACTTTCTATATATACCTTCCCAACATGAATATGCTTTTGAAAAAAGCTTAATTCTTCTTGGAGTTGTTCAAATGAACTATCTAAGCATGAGGCTGTACAGAAAATTGCTACGTCAAAGTTTTCATACGATTTCCACATCTTTTTCGCTCCTTTAAGTATTCGTCATAGTTGTCATTATACTAGATATGGATGTAATTGTAACCAAAAAAAGCCTATAAAGGTAAAATGAGTCCACTTCCATCGCCCCTAAAGAGAAGATATTTTGTGCACATTAACCAAAACGCGCGTACAGATGAGTAAAACAGCTAAAAACGATTCACTATGAAATTCGATGAAAATCTTTAAAAAGGGAAGCGTTTTCTTTGTTTTAAACTCAACATTTACACGAAAATCACCCTATTCTTAAGGAGAAATTGTTCGTTAAATTATCTTACAGGAACCATTTTTTCGCTATATTCCTATGTCATACTCATAATTAACTTGTTCAGCAAGCTTTTCTTTTTAGCTACTTTCTATATTTTTTTGTTTTAAAAATTCAGATAATATAGAAAAGCTAAAATATTTAACTAAGGGAGGTAATCCATCTATGAAAATAGCTGATATTTTTAAGTTTAAGAATGAACAAATGAAAGTGTTGCATTTAACGTGGATTGCCTTTTTTATATCGTTCTTTACTTGGTTTAATATGGCACCACTAGCAACGACGATGCTTGAATCTAGTGATTGGTTAACTTCTGAGCACATTGCTGCACTTGCCATTATTAACGTCGCCTTAACGATACCTGCAAGAATCGTGATAGGAATGCTAATCGATCGCTTTGGTCCAAGAGTTGTTTACTCGGGATTACTGATTTTAATGTCAATACCAACGTTTATGTTTGCATTTGGAGACTCATGGACACAGTTAATGATTTCAAGATTGTTATTAAGTAGTATCGGTGCAAGCTTTGTTATCGGTATTCGGATGGTTTCAGAATGGTTCCCACCAAAGGATGTTGGATTTGCAGAAGGTGTTTATGGAGGATGGGGGAACTTTGGTTCGGCAGCTGGAGCGATGCTGTTACCTTGGTTTGCATTAACAGCCTTTGGCGGTGACGAAGGTTGGAGATATGCGGTCGCCTTAACAGGAGTATTTTGTATCGTGTATGGAATTATTTATTTCCTTGCTGTAAGAGATACTCCAGAAGGGAAAGCCTTCGTTGTACCTAAGAAAAATGGTGCAATGGAAGTAAGTACATGGAAGGATATGATTCAGCTTATTCTTTGGACACTGCCGTTAGGAGGCGCGTTAGCTGTACTCGCTTGGCGTTTAGAGGGAATGGGATTCATCTCTTCGACAGTTTTATATTCTACTTACGCAATTATAGGTGCAGTAATGCTCTATCAAATATACAAAATATTACAAGTGAATGTTCCTATTTTAAAAAAGGGTGTACCGAAGGACGACCAATATAAATTTAAGAATGTTGCAGCACTAAACAGCACATATTTCGCAAACTTTGGTGCAGAGCTTGCTATTGTCTCGATGCTTCCGATGTTTTTCCAGATGACATTTTCATTAAGTGCAACATCAGCTGGGCTAATAGCCGCATCGTTTGCGTTTATTAATTTAATCGCTAGACCATTAGGAGGAATTTTATCCGATCGAATGGGAAATCGAAAGCGTGTCATGCTTATTTACATGGTTGGAATCACCTTAGGGATGGTAGGCATGGGCTTTATCAATTCTGGCTGGCCACTCGTCCTAGCAGTTGCAATTACCGTTTTAACATCTGTATTCGTTCAAGGATCAGAAGGAGCAACCTTTGCCATTATACCGATGATTAAAAAGCGAATCACTGGTCAAGTTGCAGGTATGGCAGGGGCATATGGAAATGTAGGGTCAACAATTTACTTAACGCTATATACATTTGTCACACCGCAACAATTTTTCTTCATATTAGCTGGTGGTGCATTTACTAGCTTCGTGCTTTGCTACTTCTGGCTAGAGGAGCCTAAAAACTCATTTGCAAATGAGTATTATGAATCATCTGTAGACAGAGAAAATGCAGTAGAAGATCATTATGAAATGGAATTGAAAAAAGTAGCAGTAAACAAATAATGGTTCGTTAGGAATAAGGGTTAACAAATAGATACGAAACGTTTCCTCTTATGTACTTATATCTGAGTAATCTTATAAATTTGGAGGGGTTAAATCATGTCGAAAAGAAAGCTAGTACTTGTAGGGAATGGAATGGCTGGTGTAAGGACGTTAGAAGAAATTCTAAAAGTAGATCCAGATCGTTTCGAAATAACGGTATTTGGGACAGAGCCACACCCAAACTATAACCGTATTATGCTATCTTCTGTATTACAGGGGGATACAACTGTAGATGACATCGTCTTAAATAGCTATGAGTGGTATGAAAAAAAACAACATTCAACTTTTTACAGGAGAAACAGTAGAAAACATTGATACGAGAAAAAAGGTCATTTTGACGGATAAAGGTCGAGTTGTCGATTATGACGACTTAATTTTAGCTACAGGCTCAAATCCGTTTATGCTGCCATTACCTGGAGCAGATAAGGAAGGTGTCATAGGCTTTAGAAACATTGAAGATTGTGAAACGATGATTGACACATCGAAAAAATACGAAAAAGCGCTCGTCATTGGTGGAGGGCTTTTAGGATTAGAGGCAGCACGCGGTTTACTCAATCTAGGTATGAAGGTGGATGTTGTCCACATTATAGATCACTTAATGGAAAGACAGCTAGACCCTACTGCATCAACGATGTTAAAAGAAGAGCTTGAAAAGCAAGGTATGAATTTTTTATTGAATCATCATACAGAAGCAATTCTAGGGAAAAATCGTGTCGAGAAAGTTGCATTTAAGGATGGAAAAGTCGTTAAAGCAGACTTAGTAGTTATGGCTGTAGGAATTAAGCCAAATGTTGCAGTAGCAAAAGCGAGTGATATCGAAACGAACCGCGGTATTGTCGTGAATGACTACATGGAAACGAGTGCACCGAACGTCTACTCCGTTGGTGAGTGTGCGGAGCATAGAGAAATGGTTTACGGACTCGTGGCACCATTATGGGAGCAAGCGAAGGTTCTCGCAAAAAGAATTTGTGAAGTAGACGCAGAAGACGGTTACCAAGGCTCGATCTTATCTACAAAACTAAAAGTAAGTGGTGTCGACGTATTCTCTGCTGGAGAATTTAATGACACGCCTAACCATAAAGCGATCCGTGTGCAAGATGATTTTGAAGGCATTTATAAAAAGGTCGTTGTACGTGATGACAAGATTGTAGGAGCGGTACTATTCGGTGATACAAAAGAAAGTACTAAGCTGTTGAATATGATCAACAACGGTAAAAGCTCTGCAGAGTTGAGTCAATTAAGCATGCTACAAGGGGCAAGTGATGATGCTGTCAGTCTCGTAGCAGATATGGAAGATAGTGAAATTATTTGTGGCTGTAACGGGGTATCGAAAGGTGATATTGTTACTGCGATTCAAGAGAATAATTTATCATCAGTAGCAGAAATAAGAGATTGTACAAGTGCATCCCGTTCCTGTGGTACATGTAAAAATCTAGTAGGTGAACTATTAGAACATACGCTTGGTGATGAATTTGAACAAGTAGAAGAGAAGGAAACGATCTGTGCATGTACAGACTTGTCACACGAAGAAGTGGTATCAGAAATAAGAGCGAAAGGCTTATCACATACAAAAGAAGTGATGAACGTATTAGGCTGGAAAACAGAAGAAGGCTGCTCGAAATGTCGTCCTGCAGTGAATTACTATTTAGGAATGGTAAAACCAGAAGATTATGAGGATGAGAAGGAATCACGCTATGTAAATGAACGAATGCACGCAAACATCCAAAACAATGGTACTTACTCTGTTGTACCTAGAATGTATGGCGGTGTGACAAATGCGAAGGATTTAAGAAGAATAGCAGATGTCGCAGAGAAGTATGAAGTACCGTTAATTAAAGTCACTGGTGGACAGAGAATTGACATGTTAGGGATTAAAAAAGAAGACTTACCAAACGTTTGGAAAGATTTAGATATGCCATCAGGGTACGCATATGGTAAAGCGATTCGTACAGTGAAAACGTGTGTAGGGGAGAACTTCTGTCGCTTCGGAACACAAGACTCTATTGGACTAGGGATTGCGTTAGAGAAGAAGTTTGAGAGATTGAATACACCACACAAAGTAAAAATGGCTGTATCTGCCTGTCCTAGAAACTGTGCAGAGTCAAGTATTAAAGATGTCGGTATTATCGGACTAGACGGCGTATGGGAAGTTTACGTTGGTGGTAATGGAGGCACAGACCTTCGTGCAGCAGAGCTACTATGTAAAGTAAAAACAGATGAAGAAGTGCTAGAGGTTGTTGCAGCATACCTTCAATATTATCGAGAGGATGCTAAATATTTAGAGCGTACGTCACATTGGCTAGATCGCGTTGGTATTGAACATGTCAAAGCTGTCGTCGTCGACAATGTTGAGTTAAAGCAACAACTCGTTGAAAGAATGAACATCGCGCTTGGCGCTCTTAAAGATGATCCGTGGAAGCAATATATAGAAAACGAAAAAGAAAAAGAACAATTGTTTGATACAAAATCGTTACAACTTCGATAGGAGGGGAAAAAATGGGGAACACGAAGGAACTACAAAAAGTACTAGTCGCTCAACTTGATGAGCTACCGTTAAAAATAGGAAAAGAAGTAAAAGTGGGGGGACACGAAATAGCATTATTCAGATTAAGTAATGGGAAAGTGAAGGCAATTGAAAATAAATGCCCGCATAAGCAAGGGCCTTTAGCCGAAGGAATTGTTAGTGGAGAACACGTCTTCTGCCCATTACACGATTGGAAGATTGATATAACTACTGGAGAAGTACAAAAGCCAGATGATGGATGTGTAAAAACGTATGATGTTGAGGTGACAGATGACACTGTTTATATTTTGCTTTAAATCATGTTGATCTTTTTGGAACAGCGCATCCCCCTTCACCGACTAGGAATATTTAATATTGAATTGTAGAGGTGTGAGTTCAAATGAGTGACTTTCTTAAACACTTTCGCACTGAACAGTTAGAGAAATCAATGGAAAAGGTCATGACGACTCAATGCCCATACTGTAGTGTGCAATGTTCCATGGAGCTAACAGAAGAAAGAATCGTAACGAGGAAGCGGTATAAAGCAAAACCGAACAAGCAAGATCGTACTTCAGAAGGACGTATGTGCATGAAAGGTGCTAACGCTCACCAGCATGTGATGAATGGTGAGCGTATCACCTCTCCTCTTTTAAAAATAGACGGAGAGTTTTGCCAAATTCCATGGGAGCTAGCAATTGAATATATCGTCGAACAATTTAAGTTTATCCAAAAAGAAGACGGGAATGATGCTCTCGGCGTTTATGGTGGTGGTTCTTTAACAAATGAGGAGGCTTACTTACTAGGGAAGTTTGCTAGAGTGGCCTTAAAAACGAAGCACATTGATTATAACGGTCGATTTTGCATGAGTGCTGCAGCAGCTGCAGGAAATGCCGCTTTTGGAATGGACCGTGGTCTAACGAACAGCCTATCAGAAATACCAGATGCAAAATGCATTATATTAGCCGGAACGAATATTGCTGATTGCCAGCCTACAATCGTACCTTACTTTAGAAAAGCGAAAAAAAACGGTGCATTCATCACCGTTATTGACCCAAGAGAAACAGGCACTTCTAAACTCGCAGATTTACATTTACAAGTAAAACCTGGTACAGATGCGCTCGTTGCAAACGCGATGTTAAAGGTGTTATTTGACGAAGGATATACGAATGATCGCTTTATTTCAGAAAGAACGAACGGTTTTCATGAGGTGAAGGGTGATATTCAAGGATTAGACCTTCAAGAGCTTGCAGATTTATCGGGAGTGAAAGTGGAAGATATTACACTCGCAGCGAGAGAATATGGTAAAGCTGAAACAGGTTTTCTATTTACTGCGCGAGGGGTTGAACAGCACTCTCATGGCTATGAAAACGTCAGGCAATATTTAAATCTCGTATTAGCTACAGGGAAAATTGGAAAGTATGCATGCGGATACGGGGCTATTACTGGACAAGGAAATGGCCAAGGTGGAAGAGAGCATGGGCAAAAAGCAGATCAGCTCCCAGGCTATCGTTCCATTGAAAATGAAGAGCATAGAAAATATATTGCAAGTGTCTGGGGTGTAAATGAAGCCGAGTTACCAAGAAAAGGCGTCTCTGCCTATGAATTGATAGAAAAGGTAGACAAAGAGGAAATAACAGCGATGTTCGTGATGGGATCAAATCCTGTCGTATCAAATCCAAATGCTATTTTTGTAGAGAAGGCATTGAAAAAGTTAAAATTTCTCGTTGTAGTAGATATGTTCGTCTCTGAAACAGCAAGAATGGCCGATCTTATATTGCCGACTTCTAGTTATCTAGAAGATGAAGGAACGATGACAAACCTTGAAGGAAGAGTTGTTTTAAGGAAAGCTGAAAGAACTTTACCAGGTGATGTGAAGCACGATTGGCAAATCATGTCAGAGATTGCTTCGTCGCTCGGTTTTCAAGAAGCATTTTCATATACAAGTGCAGAAGATATTTTTAATGAGTTGCGGCTTGCTAGTCGAGGTGGAATTGCAGATTACTATGGGATCACTTATAATCGCTTAAAAGAGGAAGGTATTTTCTGGCCTTGTCCAGATAAAGAACACCCTGGTACATCTCGCATTTTCGACCAAACATTTGCTCATCCAGATGGGAAAGCACTATTTTACGGGTTGAGAAAACCGAAGCTAGTAGAGGAGCCATCTGAACAATTCCCCCTACTATTAACAACAGGAAGAATAATGGAGCATTATTTAAGTGGCACACAAACGAGAAGGAGTCCCGAACTAAACAAAAGAGCAGAAGAGCCGTTACTCGAAATTCACCCCGAAACAGCAAAAAAGTATCGTATAAATAATGGTGAATTATTTCAGCTACGTTCTAGAAGAGGTAGTATGATCATCCGAAGCAGCTATTCTGAGAAAATTAGAAGGGACACGATATTTGCCCCATTTCACTGGGGAGATTCCCAATCTATTAATCGAGTGACCAATCCTGTGCTTGATCCTTTCTGTAAAATGCCAGAGTTCAAAGTGTGTTCTGTAAGCATCACCCCTCTGATTGATCAAAAGGGAGGCAGTTTTGATGAGACAATGGATCAAACAACTAGCAAAAGGAAGCAACCGAGCTAAAGATTTAACATACGATGACGCCTGGAGCGCAGCGCACTCGATTTTTAACGGGGAGGCAACAGATGTTCAGCTTGCCGCATTCCTTATTGCCCAAAGAATAAAGAAAGAATCACCAGAGGAAGTGGCAGCTTTTGTTCACTTTTTAAGAGAAAGGGCAATGACAATACCATTACCTGAACAGATTACAAGTCAGCTAATTGACTTCTCTGGACCGTATGATGGAAGAAAAACATTTGCTGTAACGGTTCCAGTTTCCATCTTGTTAGCTGAAAGTGGCATGCCTGTATATTTACACAGTAGTGATACGCTACCGCCAAAGCGCGGCTCTACTTTAAAAGCGATATTTGAACAGCTGCAGATTCCCGTTCAAAGTACGGCTGAAGACATCGCAACATCTATTAAAGAATACAATATTGGTTTTGGCTGGACAGAATCACTTTGCCAACCACTTTCAAAGATACGTCACGTTCGTGAGCAAATCGAGGTACGTTCTTTTATCAATATTGTGGAAAAACTATTGAATTTATCGCACGCGCAATCGATTATGCTCGGAATCTTTCATAAATCAGTACTTAACACAAATGTGACAAGCATTAGAAACTTAGGATTTAAAAAAGCCTATATCGTTCAAGGTGCAGAAGGATCAGAGGACATGCCGATCCATCGCAAAAGCTTTGTATATGAAGTAACGAAAGAAGAGGTCAATCATATAGAGTTAGATCCACAATCATATGGCTTACATGAAGCAAAGGATGACCAAAAAGAGTCGTTAACACTTCAAGATCAAGTAAAGCTAATGGAGGCCATTCTACATGGTGAAGAAGCTGAAGAATTAACGTATTTTAGAAAACAAGTCATATACAATGCAGCCGCACGCTATTACTTCTACGGAAATGCGGCTTCGATGGAAGAAGGAATAGAACGAGTAATTGAGCAATTAAAAAATAAACGAGGCGCTCATCATCTAGACAAATGGCGCCAATCTTTTAGAAGTACAAAATAACATTAGCGAGTTACTTTTATATGAAGGGGCGATGAAGATGAACAATGGAAAAGTATTCTTTGTGGGAGCGGGCCCCGGAGACGCAGACTTAATAACGGTGAAAGGCGCCAAAGCAATTCAATGTGCAGATGTTATTGTGTATGATAGACTTATCAACAAAGACCTATTAGACTATGCAAAACCATTAGTAGAGCTCATTTACTGTGGAAAATTACCAGATCGTCATATCATTCCGCAAGAAAATATAAATGAAATAATAGTAGAGCATGCTAAAAAGGGAAAAACAGTTGTGAGGCTTAAGGGTGGAGATCCAAGTATTTTTGGGCGCGTAGGTGAAGAAGCAGAGCACTGTGTCAATAACGGTGTCTCCTACGAAATTGTCCCTGGAATAACATCAGGAATTGCCGCGACAACTTATGCTGGAATTCCGTTAACACATAGAGATTTAAGCTCATCATGTGCATTTATCACAGGCCATAAACGAACTGATCAAATCCAAAAGGAAACGCAGTGGGATAAGCTGGCAACTTCTGTTGACACTCTCGTTTTTTATATGGGCGTTGGCAACTTACGTATGATACAGGAACAGCTAGTTTTACATGGCCGTTCCCGAAAAACGCCTGTAGCACTCGTACGGTGGGGAACAACAGAGGAGCAAGAAACATTAGTTGGCACCCTTGATAACATAGTTGAGAAGGTAGAGGCAGCACAGTTTCGTTCACCTGCAATTATTGTAGTTGGTGAAGTCGTTACACTGCGTGAAAAGCTTGCATGGTTTGCAGAAAAAGGAGCAGAGACGCTCACTGTAGCGCAAGGGTCGTAATAGAAAGAGGTGTTATTTATGGAAAAAGAGCAATGGAAAAAAGGAGTATTAATTTTAGCGCACGGATCACGTGATAAAAAATGGGTTCAATTAATTGATGAAAGTGTCGATAACATTAAAACAGATGTGCCAGTAACGATCGGGTATCTTGAATTAATTGAAGGTCGCAGCATCGCTGATGGCGTCAGAAGACTTGAACAACAAGGTGTAGAAGAAATATTAGCGATTCCTTTTTTCGTTTGCTCTGGAAGTACACATCTCGCAGAAATTCAATATGCTCTTGGCGTTATTAAAACGCCTTTACTTGAAACGGACCTTCCTCTCATCCATCCGAAGGCAAACATCGTTTGGGGAGAGGCAATGGACTATCATCCGTTTATTTTAAAGGTACTTGAAGAACGTATATCGTCCCTTACGCTGGAACCAGAAAACGAGCGGTTATTACTCGTTGCACACGGAAGTAACCGACCTGACTTTGAGCCAAAATGGGAAAAAACTTTACGTTATATGTGCACGTATTTCAAAGAAAAATACCGTTTTAACGATAGTAACTACGGAACCATTCTCCCAGATACGATTACCGAAGCGGCGGAGCAGCTAAGCGATAATAATAAACACAAACTCGTTGTTGTCCCTGTCTTTTTAAGTGAAGGGTATTATACGTCAAAAAAGATCCCTTCCAAACTCGTTGAGGTTGACCATGTGTATGATGGAAAAACATACTTACCTCACTCTGCGATCACGGAATGGCTGCAGGAGCAGGTAAACAATTATGTTTAGTTTTACTTCGCTATACGCCAGTACGTATACGCTAGGAAGAATAAGGCAGGTAAACAAAAATGGCTAAATTCACTCCATGCATGGTTAAGTTGAACGGTAAAAAGGCTGTCGTTGTTGGTGGCGGTAAAGTTGCGTATCGAAAGGTGCAGCAGCTCCTTTCTAATCAATGTAAAGTAAAGGTCATAAGTCCAGATTTATGCGACGAACTTGACTCAATCATTGACCAATGTGATTATGAAAACAGAAGCTACGTTAATGGTGATACAGAGGGCTCTTTTATTGTAATTGCGGCGACAAACGATAAAGCGATAAATGAAGCCATATATGAGGATGCACAACAAGCTCCTTTTATCAATATTGTCGATAATCAAAAGCTGTCCAATTTCTTTTTACCTGCTGTAGTTGACCGTGGTGCATTACAAATAGCGATATCGACGACAGGTACGAGCCCAATTTTCACTAAAAAAATTAGAGAACAGCTAGAAACATTGTTCGGTACAGAATATGAAGCCTACTTAGAGAAAATAGGAGAACTACGGCAAGATATTATTAAGCAGGCAAAAAATGTGAGTCAAAAAAAAGAGTTGTTGGAACAACTTACAGACGATGAGCTACTTGAAGCATTTAGAGAAAACGATGAAACAAAGATAGAAGCTTATATCTCAAATATAAGAAAGAGCTTAAAGTGATAGTTGGAGGGCAATTGGCACGAGGCCAATTGCCTTTTTAATGCTTTTGGTTTGGGTGTGAAGGTTAGAAGGGCGGGCGCCATCTGCCCTTGAGCAAAGAAAAGTGAGTGTGAAGGTAAGATGGGGAGCTGCCATCTGCCCTTCGCCAAATAACACTAGTACGCACGGCGATAAAATTCACTGCAAAATTTATACTTTCTTTTATAAATTCACTCATAGTAGTCTATAAGGGATTGCAATGGCTACGCACATTGCTTAAGGGCACCGAAAAAGTGAAAGAACGCCACTTTTTCAGTTCACTTAAAGAACACCACTTATTCAGTGCCTTCAAAAAATCGACCTTTTGAGTCATCCTCTGATCATTATTTAATAGCCTTTATCGTAGTCTACGACATTAATGGTAAGCTCTTCATCGTTCATGTAGTTTAGGAGGTTAGGAATAAAAATATCATGAATGACTCTTTCATCGTAATGCTCTGTAGAACCAGAAGTGTGCGGTGTGACGATCACGTTTTCCATGGCCCAAAGTGGACTAGTCGACTCTAATGGTTCCTTTTGAAATACATCAAGTCCAGCGCCGGCAATTTCATCATTTCGTAAAGCGGCAATCAATTCGTTTTCTACAACAATATCTCCTCTCCCAATGTTAATAAAGAAAGCTGAGTTTTTCATATGAGAAAACTGCTCTTTACCGAACATTCCTTCTGTTTCTTTCGTAAGAGGTAAAGTAACAACAACATAGTCACATTGTGGCAGCATGTTATTCAATTCGTTAGGAGTATACATGTGGTCAACATATTCCGTTTTTTGTCCTGAGTTTCTTACACCTAGCACCTTCATGCCAAACGCTTTCGCAATTTTAGCTGTTTCTTTCCCTATTGCGCCAACGCCAATGATTCCTATTGTTTTTTCGTGAATCTCTAACTTAAGGTTTGCATGATGCCACTTTTTCTCCTGTTGATTACGAACGTAGTGATGTATTTGTCGTGTTAAACCTAGCATGAGTGCAAATATGGTTTCTGAAATTGGGTATGCGTGTACACCATTTGCACTCGTGACTAACATATTTCTATTTTTCATTTCCTCTAAAGGAATCTTGTTTACGCCAGCACTCCATGTTTGAAGCCATTTTAACTTCGAATTTTCAGTGAAGCAGTAAGTAAGCATTTCTTTTTTCCAGCCTGCGATGACTTCCGCATCAGAAAGATGCTTCTTCCAAATGGTAGGGTCCTTACTAACAATCACTTCCCAGGAAGGAACAGTTGATTTAATAGCTTCGATTAAAGGTTGTCCTAATTCGTGTGTAATAACTAGCTTTTTCTTAGCCATTTCATACCTCCGATAGTTTTTTTCCATTTTATCAAACTTTGTGCAAATTTGCTTAAAACCCTTCTAGTGGAAAAAAAGATTGAGTATGCTACGACAGTTTATTTTTAGCCAAAAATGCTGTCTGGAATATTTCCCATCACTAGAAAGGGCGCTTCAAAAGGTTTTTTCCTTTTGAAGGCCCTTAATGCCGTGACCGGGTCAATAAATTCGTTTCACTGAGTAGGAGCATGAAGAGTGGAGGTATAATAATGATTGGTAATAACATATAGAATTGTGATTTACCGAATTCTAAATAATTCATCAAAGCTGCTAAATGATCAGTATCGCAATAATTGTAGCGACGAGCAATCCGATCATGACAGGTAAAAAGTTTTGCCTAACGAGGTCCATCGGCTTAACGCCGGCAACCCCGGAGTCAGCGGCTACGCCAAATGCCCAAGCAGCTAACGTTCCACCGCCAGCAAAAATCGTTGCAACTTGCCCAATAGATGCTAATACTGCTACGTCCATTCCAGCGCCTCCGCCTAAACCGGCTGCAAGAGCACCTACAAGTGGCAATCCGGAGAAGCCAGATCCGTCCATTCCAGCTAGTAGTGATATAATAACCATCCCGACGACAATTGTAACTGGATTACTATCAATGTGATGTGCCATCGCAGTGCCTAAATCAAATAAAAAGCCTGGCGCTCCTTCACCGAGAACGGTTTCAGCATGATCTGGATGTCCAAGTAAGAAAAAAGCGGCAATCGGAATCACTGGAGCAAATATTTTTATAGCAAAATAGAAGCCTTCGCGAATGTGTCCGACAATATCTTCGATTGCTTTATTCCCTTTTGATAAAAAGGATGAAATTAATAGTAATGATACTGCGGTTCCACCAAGGAGTGCTGTAGCCTCATCACCTTGAATCGCATATTCAGGGGTTATGAATGCACGATATAGCATGAGAAAGACGACACTAAATAAAACGAAAGGAACGAACATAGCTAAAAACTTCGCCTTTTTGTTTTGTTCTACATGTGGATCGTCCTCCCCAATACTGAGTGCGTCCTCAGGAGGTGTCGCTTTCCATTTCCCTTTCGCCATCCCTCTTCTTAATCGATAATAAGCAATTCCGATGGCGATAAAACCAACGACAAATGAAAACAATGCAGTGTAAGGAAGTATATCTACAGACTGCAAGCCAGCTGCAGACGATGTAATTCCAGTTGCACCTTGAATAACTAAGTCACCAGATAATGCCATACCATGACCGAATAAGTTAATGGATATGGCTGCTCCCATTGCTGGTAAACCAGCTTTTAGAGCAACGGGTAGTAAGACAGTACCGACTAATGCAACTGCTGGTGTTGGCCAGAAAAATGTGGCAGCGAGGTACATCGCTGATCCTAGCACGAAAAAAGCAGTTGTAGGGTTCACCATTAACCGTTTTAATGGGGATACCATGAGCGTATCTGCCCCAGTATTTTGCAGCGATTTTAGCATAGCAACCATGAGGGCGATAACGAGCATAATATCAAAGAGTACAATACCCGAGTTCAAAAAAGCACCGAATACGACTTGTGAAGCAGCAACTAATCCATTTAAAAACGATAATTCGAGGTTATAAATAAAACCGAGCACAAATGTCCCTAAGATAGCAGGAAGTACAACATCGCGTCGGAATATCATAAACGTAAATATTACTAATATAACAAGCAAGAACACCCAATGTGCAGAAGTTAGTGTTACTTGTTCCATTGTTAACTCCTTTCAAACCAGGAAGGTTAAGTAATTTTATGAAAAACGAAACTACTCGTAATGTATGAACAAGATGGTGATTTGTTACTGTGAGAAGAGCCTAGAAAAACTATTTAATTATAATTTAATGAAAGGAAGCATGGAATGTGGAACCAATGGATAAACGTTTTTTCAAACAATCTACTCTGCAGCTCGCAATCAACTTATTAGGAAAGACGTTAGTAAAAGAAAGTGATGCAGGAGTGACTGCGGGGAAAATTGTGGAGACTGAAGCGTATAAAGGTCCTCACGATCGTGCAGCTCATAGCTTTAATAATCGAAGAACGAAACGAACGGAAGTGATGTTTGGACCTAGTGGCTATACGTATACATATGTAATGCATACCCATTGTCTCGTTAACGTGGTTAGTGCTGAAGTAGGACAGCCAGAAGCTGTATTAATCAGGGCAATCGAGCCATTAGTCGGTATTGATTTGATACTAGCTCGTAGAGGAGAAGGTAAAGCATTACATGAGCTAACAAATGGACCAGGGAAGTTAACAAAAGCAATGGGAATTGATATTACGGACTACGGACTTCCGTTGTTTGAAAAACCGCTGTTTATAGCTGACGGAGATGGAATCGCTCCTGAAGAGATAAGCAAAGGCCCGAGAATCGGCATAGAAAACAGTGGAGAAGCAAAAGATTACCCGTGGAGATTTTGGATAGCAAATAATCAATTCGTATCTAGATATAGAAGAAAAAAGTAGGATTTCGTGTATAATTTTCATACAACTCCACATGCTACCAATGAAGGAGGCGATAAAAATGGCAAAAACGATTACTGCTGTAAGGAAAAATAATGAAGGTGATATCGTAGAATTGCAACTATCGTCAGGAGAGGTAGTAGACTACAAAGAAGCACAGCAAATGGCAAAGAATGGTGATATTGAGCATGTTAATGTGTTCCGTGGACGTGACGGTGAAGAGCACTTAAGAAGCGATGCTGATGGTATCGAAGAGAATAATTTAGATAATTTGCCAAACTTTTAAAACAAAAACACAAAATATATAAGAATGGCGGTAGTCGAAATAACGACATTTCCGTCATTCTTTTTCTATTATTGTCGTACGATGTGTCTGTTTATTTATATGTGTTATAAACTAAGAGGTTGACTCAAAAGGTCTAATTTTTTACCTTTTGAGTCAACCTCTTAAGCTTCTGGAGCCTTCTTTTCAGTATAAAACTGAATGAACAGCCTTCCTCATGTAGATAATGTAACGAACGTCACAACCGCTACAAATCCAAGAGCACATATAATCATGAGCTTTAGAAAGCCTTTTTTCGTCATAGCCTTGTCTTTATCAAAATCAAAAGAAAAGCATTTCTATATTTATTCCAATCCTATATACTAATAAATATCACTTATGTTAAAGGAGGCCATCACTATGGCAAAGTCAAAAGCGAAAAAGCAGAGAGAGAGGCTCGTTCGTGAAGGGAGAAGAAACCCAGAAAGTAGTCGAAGTCCGTTTGTATTTACTGACATGAGAGTGCGAAAAACGAAAACCAAAAAAGATCATCTATACCAGCACAAGCATAAAAACCATCATTCCCAAGACGGAAGCGATGGTTTTTTTTATGCTTCTTTAATTGACTACAAAAATGGGATGCATGGAATGAGCGGATGTCTAATACGATAGCTTTAGTAGGCTTACTTCGAATCAGAGGAGGAAGGCAATGCAAGATATCGTCGATTATATATCGCTAATGAAAAAGAGACCAAATGAAACGTTTGCTATGGCGACAATTATTTATATAGAAGGCTCCTCGTATAGACGTGAAGGAGCGAAAATGATGTTTTCCAAAGCTAGAAGCAGCTTTGGGATGATAAGCGGTGGATGTTTAGAAGAGGATTTGTCTTATTATGCTCAACAAGTGATTGAAACGAAAAAACAACAAATTGTCCCATATGACTTACGAAGTGAGAGTGATGAAGGTTGGGGAAAAGGTGCAGGATGTAACGGGAAAATATATGTACACATTGAGCCAGTTGGTTGGAACATAGGCACAACTTGGAAACAAATCGATGAGGAACTCTTACAAGGTCACGATGTGATCTCCTTCCGAAAGCTTGAGAATGGTAGGGTAGTGCAGCCTCTTTTATTCTACAAAAATGGCACAAGCATCACAAGCGAGCCCAGTATTCATTTAACTGAGACATTTTCCAAAAAGCTTCAACAATTCGTCAACAGTGAAGCTATTCTTGATTATGAAGAACTTGAAGGAGATCAAGTCATGATTGAACGGTTTAAAGCACCGTCTTTACTATATATTTTTGGAGCAGGACCAGATGTGGAGTCAGTAGTAAAGAGAGCTGTCGATTTTAATTTTAAGGTCGTAGTCATTGATCCAAGAGAGGCAAGATGTAACGAGACATTTTTTCCTCAGGCAAGTGAATTAATAGTTGCGCATCCTGAGCGTTTCTTGCAGGACAATAGCATTTGTGAAAGTAGTTACGTATTAATCATGACTCATAGCTTTCAGCAGGATAAAGTGATATTAGAGTATTTCATGCATGTGAGAGCAAAATATATTGGTATTCTCGGTTCGAAACGACGAACGAATCGATTGCTAGGCGAGGAAGCAATACCAGATTGGTTACATTCACCTGTAGGGATAAATATTTATGCTGAGGGGGCAGAGGAGATTAGTATTAGTATTTTAGGAGAATTAATTAAAGTAAGGAATGAGCGGAATGCCAAAAATAGAAAGCAGAAAAAGAAAAAGGAGCTTCCATTTCTAAAAAACTTGCAATCTTTATGTTAGGTGTTGGTAACATGATAAAGGAAGACATCAGTGCAATCATATTAGCGGCAGGGACCTCGACAAGGATGGGGACGGAGAAGCAATTACTACCAATACGTGGCCAACTTATGTTAGAGCATGTAATAGAAACAGTAAATGCGCACCGTTTTAAGGAAATTGTCGTCATTGTCGGACATAAAGGGAATGAAATACGACAAGCTGTTCGTACGGAAGATGATAGGCTGAGGTGGGTGATGAATGACCATTTTGTAAAAGGCCAATCTACTTCTTTTAATTGCGGTATAAATAGTGTTACTAAAACAATTCCTTCTGCGATTGTCTTTTTAGCAGATCAGCCGTTTATTTCGAAGGAGACAATTTCTACTATTATACTGAAAGGTAGGAAGTTAGCTGAAAAGAAAACAGATCCTTACGTAATAAGGCCTTTATATAATGGGCAGCAAGGGCATCCTGTTTTTATCGGAAATGTGCATCAATTACCGCTTCCATTTTTGGCTAGTGATAAAGGGGGGAAAGTGTACATTGAAAAAATAAAAACAGTGGAAAAGCTTGAAGTCAATGACCCGAATGTTGTTTTTGATATTGATACTAAAGAAGATTATGAACATGTGATTAAGAAAAAATAGATTGTTATATTATTTAACGAACATCATGCGAAGACATTTACTGATCATTTATAATAAATGTAAGTTAATAGTTTTCTTATTTTTTTCGGGAATCTCTAAGTGCGACTTTTGAGGTTTCTACGATGATCCCGTTAATTCCTAACTACGAAGAAGAATGCACCCCCCTGTGCATTCTTCTTTGTATTGAAAAAATATTGGAAATGATGCCACGCGTACTAGCGAGAAGGGCACTCCCCTACTTTTATGGGATGTGGCATCATGTCTTCACCGCTTACAAGAAAAACTTGTTTATATGAGACAAGTCATCGGGTAAATGATGAAAAAGGTTAATAACCTGAAATGAGGGGGCACCTCGATGACGATTGGTTCAATAGTAACGGGGATTATCTTTATTTTTATCCAATTCTTTGCCTCTAGATGGATTCCGTCGACTCGTATTCGGAGAGCCAAATGGTTATCACTTTCAGGGGGAATTGCGGTATCATACGTGTTTGTCTATGTTTTACCGGCGATGCATGAACACCAGGCTACATATGCCGAAGCAGACCATTTTGCAATGGAGTCGGAGCTTTATTCTGTAGGACTCCTCGGAGTGCTAGCGATATTTGGTATAAAAAAACTAGCACATTATAACCAATCGCGTGCTAGAAATAATCAGTTGTTTTTTGCAATAGAGCTTGGTTTTTTCTGTATTTACAACATGTTGATTTCTTATGTTGTTATTACGACCCAGGTGGCCGGCTGGCAGGCCGTATTTTATTCAACGGCTATCGGGCTCCATTTCTTGGCAGTTGCGCATGATCTTTGGCGTGAAAACGCGGAAATGTATGAACAGCTAGGTCGTTACTTTCTTGTCATTGCGATAGCAACAGGTTGGATAGCTGGGAATTTTTTTGTCCTCCCGAGCCCAGTGATATCAATGATTTTTGCGTTTGTGTCAGGCGCAATGATCATAAACGTTTTAAAAGATGAAGTACCGGCAAATGCTGATACACATTTTTCATCTTTTATGTTAGGGTCTGTATTATATACAGTAATCGTATTAACGTTAAAATTTTTCTTTGAATGGTAATGTCTCATTTTTTTCCTTCATCAATGATCTTACAAAGAAGGCAATGCGTAATCGAAGTGTTTCATCTTCTCCTTTAAAATCGATTCCTAAAATTTTCTCGCATTTTTTTATACGATAAATCACGGTGTTTCGATGGACAAACATCGATTTAGCCGTTTCAGCAATTTGACAGTTGTTATTTAAATAGATAGACAAAGTATTCATTAAATCTTCCTTTTCACGTTCTGGTGGAAAGGCTAGATCCTTTAATGATGACTTATAAAACTCCTCTAGCTTTTGCGTTGGAATTGCCCTAAATAGCTCTGCTAATTCTTTTACTCTATACGTTTTAATAAACCGTTTTTTACTTTCTCTATAGCCAGACCGTAATGCATCGACAGCCTCTTGAAAGGACGTAGAAATGTTTTTAATATTGTCTGTATAGTTGCTTACTCCAAATGAAAGGGCGGTATGCTGTGTTTCGTAAATGTCCATTTGGATGACATGAATCGTGTCTAATAAATTTTTCTCCGCTGTTTCGTGGAAGTTTTCCATCCCTATTAATAGTGTAAAAAGGTCACCCTTATTAAATACGATGCTTGTTTCGAACTGACTAGCTAATAATGACGATAATAGCTCATAAATTTGATCGCGTTTACTATTGATTTCCTTGTCTGATTGAAGTGGATGGGCGTCTACATAAAAATCAGAGGCATCATCGATTTTAGACGTAATACAAACATAATGAAGCTCCTTTTTTAAGTCGTATTCACTTCCTCTATTAAATATCTCATCTTCGTTTTTCATCGTTCCTTCAACTAAGTCGGTAAAAAACTCATTTTTAATTCTTCTAGAATGTTGTTCTAGCGCATGTATTTTCATAAATTCATAGGAGATAACGTTAGCTGCCTGCTCTAGCGCTAATGTAGAAGAGTAGTCGTTTGTTAAAGGGGAGCCAAATAAAATAATATAGCCTTTTTGTTGATTAGTTGAGTGAATAGGATAAATCGATAGCTTTTCATACGTATTCATGTTGGACTTAGGTAATTCAATGACTTTATACTCATCGATATCTTCTTGATGAACGGTTTCATGTATATGCCAATAAATATCAAAGAATGTGTCTTTATTCAATTCATGAGAATTTGCCATAATATCAAGCCGGTAGTTCAGTAAAATAATAGGAACACGTAAAATGTTTGTTAAGCTTTCGATTATTTTTGAGAAACCACCACCTGAAATAACAATGTTTGTAAACTGTCGATGAATGTTCATGGCATAATCTAATTCATTTGTTTTCTCTTTTAATATACATCCTAAACCTTCGTGCAGCATTTCCCCTAATGAAAAGTCGACACATAATTTGATGATAGGAAAATTTCTCTCATTAGCTAACGTGATCACTTCAGGTGGGATGTTTTTTAAAAATCTGTTCGTTTTTATTCCTAGTCCAGCAGCACCTTTTTCTGTCATCACTTTTACAAGGCTGAAAAGCTCCTTTGGTGTATCTTTGAATGGATAATCTGTCGTTAATAAAAACTGTTCAGGAGAAAGATAGTGGATGATATCTGTTTGATCTATCATATTCATCGACTGAACGGTTCTTGATAACCCTTTCATACCTGCTACTACTACAGCGCCCTTAAAGGTCGGCAATTTTAAAACACTTTCTAACCTCATTTTCATCTCTCCCCAGAAAAGTACTGTTATGTTAAGAATACCGATAAATGTTTCTCTTATTGTAAATAATGTACAAGAAAAATAAAGGAAGGGTAACATTTGTGTAAGATTATATACATTTTTTTGAATTCTGTTCATTTTATATGGGACAAGTTTATAATGGTGGTGTGTAGAGAAAAGACAGCTTCGAATAGAAAGGAGAGATCGGGATGAACTACAACGCCTTTATCAGTGAGATGGAAGTAAAGCGCACTACCAGTGGGAAACTAGTAGATAAGACTTTTGCAGTAAAGGATGTATTTGACATTAAGGGAATACCGGCCTCTGCAGGTAACCCAGATTGGTTAAAGAGTCATGAACCAGCTAACAGTAATGCTCCTGTTGTTGAGCAGCTATTGGCAGAAGGTGCAGCACTTCTAGGAACGACGATTACGGATGAATTAATGTACAGCTTAAATGGGGAAAACATGCATTATGGTACACCAGTTAATCCAGTGGAACACACAAGGGTACCTGGTGGATCTTCTAGTGGATCAGCAGTGGCGGTTGCAGCAAACATGGTCGATTTTTCCTTAGGAACAGACACAGGAGGCTCTATCAGAATCCCTGCAGCTTATTGTGGGAATTTCGGATTTCGCCCAACGCATGGGAGTGTACGTATTGATGGAGCCATACCACTAGCTTCAAGCTTTGATACTGTTGGATGGATGACGAAGGATCCAGCACTGCTACATCTTGTTGGACAAGTAATTGTAAAAGGCGATGAACATCGAAATCAAGCATTTGATCATGTTTTTCTAGGAGAAGATTGTTGGGAACTAGTAAGTAAAGGGATGGTTCATGCATTAAAGCCATATGTCCATTATGTAGAAAGTGAGCTAACAGCTACAACTGGAAACGTCGCCAAGGAAGGGTTAATGGAGTGGAGTAATGTATTCCGAACGCTACAAGGTTTAGAGATTTGGAAAACGCATGGAGAATGGATTGAAAAGGTACAACCAGAATTTGCCCCTGATATAAGAGCTAGATTTCAATGGGCTAGCGCATTAGATCCGTCACTAAAGGAGCCTAATGAGCGAATGAGAGAGGAAATCACTGAAGCTATGCAACAACTGCTAGGCGATCATACTATCCTTCTCATTCCTACAACTCCTGATATAGCACCAAAGCTTCACTTATCAGAGAATGAATTAGAAGATCGCCGTACTAAAACGATGCAATTAACGTGTATCGCAGGCTTAGCTAAATTACCTCAAGTTACATTACCATTAGGCCATACAGACGGCATCCCTACTAGTTTGTCTGTAGTTGCAGGCCAGGGAATGGATTTACCACTACTAAAATGGGTCAAGAAGCACTGGCCAGCGCTATCAGCAATATAAATTCAACATTCATCATTTGTTTTCAATTTCTCCACGATTTACAGTAGCTAATTTTTTTATATTGAATATGAAATGAAAGGTAGCCAATGTATTGGTTACCTTTTTTTTATTGTTGGTGGAAAACACGTTATTGTTTTCTATGACTTTTGTTCATAAAAAATTTTGTCGTAATTTTTAAAAGCTGGAATAGGTTGTACTATAAGTTTTTCATTTATATCGTGCTCGTGTGGGAGGTTGCCATGAAAAAGGCTTTTATCATCATTATAATGGTTGTTTTTATTTTAAGAGGATGTATTCCTGAAAAATATGAATCTCAAATTTTTCAGTTAGAAACGGACTCGTTACAGGAGGTTGGTGTTGTTGATACATCAACATATTATAGTAGCGATGATTTTCAAGTAGCTCTAGATGCCATCCCATTTCATCTCAACATCACCGAGGATCAGATCCCATTTGAAACGGATGGATTTACCGAAATAAACATCATTGACTTTGATAAACGGAAAAAAGTAGGTGTTGAATTTACAGCGATAGGGAAAGATCAAGGAACGAGGACACGACTCATTATACAAGCCTATAACTTTGATTATCCTGGCTATAACAGCACAATGAAAAAATGGCTCGGTGATGGAACAGAAGTATATTTAGGTGAAAACGTTGAAAATGATTTTGTCACGCTATCTTGGTTTGTAGATGATGAAGACGATGAACAAACATCAAAAGCAAAAACGATCAATCTCATATATGTTGACGAAGAAACAGAAAATAAGTTAGAAAGAGTACTAGAAATAGCAAATGAAATGAATGAAGCCGTTTGGGATGAACAATATTTTCCAAATCGTGAAGCGAGAAATGAAGGGAAGCGAAGTGCTCGAGAATGAAAGGGAAATCAAGTTCGGAATGATGGTAAATCGGGTTAAGGGTGTTATGAAGGAACGATACTCAATAAATAATGAAACAAAAGTTAAGCTGATTCATAGATACAAAAGCAACGACTCTTAATTAGTGATCCAAAATGAATAATCCGGTTTCTTATTATGTGAAAATAAGACATGAGAAAGTAGTATCCAAGATATTAAGGAGTTATTAAAAAAATCTGTCATAACTAGCAATCATATGCATATTATTTAAAATACGTGAAGCAATCTTTATATTTTTGTTGCAACACTTTATTTTTCAACAAAAGGAGTCCTTCAATCAAAAGGCACTGAAGAAGTGATCTGTACGTTTCAGTGGCCTCTTCAAAAGGAGGGGCTTTTTATTCATTCATAAGGAGCGGTGGAAAAGATGGAAGTAAAAGAAAAAATAGTTAACGAAATTGGATTGACGGAGGAAGAATATGAGATGTTTGTGACATTTAAATTCAATTTAAGTCGAGCAGTCTCATCTAGTGATGCGAAGTATTATAAAGATAAACTAGAAATGCTCGCTGCGAAGGGAAGAGAAAGACTATTAAAGTCATAACAACATAGATATATATAGCATTCCAGATGAAACTTTAATCAGCGTGAAAAAAGTGCTGGTTAAAGTTTTTTTTGGGGGGTTCTGATAATTTTAGATTGATATTCCTAAAAATACAAATCAAGACGAACGATCTATACCATTGGTGTGGAGAAGCACTGTCAGAAAAAGCAGAAATAATTGTCTGAAGGTCATCACACGAAGTCAATGCTACCCGAAAAAGCAGAAAAAATGTTCTGAAGGTCATCATACGAAGTCAATGCTACCCGAAAAAGCAGAAAAAATGTTCTGAAGGTCATCATACGAAGTCAATGCTGCTCGAAAAAGCAGAAAAAATGTTCTGAAGGTCATCATACGAGGTCAATGCTGCTCGAAAAAGCAGAAAAAATGTTCTGAAGGTCATCATACGAGGTCAATGCTACCCGAAAAAGCAGAAAAAATGTTCTGAAGGTCATCATACGAGGTCAATGCTACCCGAAAAAGCAGAAAAAATGTTCTGAAGGTCATCATACGAGGTCAATGCTACCTGAAAAAGCAGAAAAAATGTTCTGAAGGTCATCATACGAGGTCAATGCTACCCGAAAAAGCAGAAAAAATGTTCTGAAGGTCATCATACGAGGTCAATGCTACCCGAAAAAGCAGAAAAAATGTTCTGAAGGTCATCATACGAAGTCAATGCTACCTGAAAAAGCAGAAAAAATGTTCTGAAGGTCATCATACGAGGTCAATACTACCCGAGAAAGCAGAAAAAATGTTCTGAAGGTCATCATACAAGTTGAATGCTGCCCGAAAAATCAAAAATAATGTTCCAAACAAGAAGTCGCCATCGCACCTTAAGCAAAAGCGTGTCATATAAATAAGGCAACGCACCATCCGCCTTTTACCAAAAAAATCGCAAGAAGTGAAGAAAGCGCTGCGCGAAAAAACAAACTAATAAGAACTACCCCGCGCGACAACAACCAATGACCACCAGACCAACACAGACAACTAACTCTCAAAATAAAAACTCATGTTTTCAGCTAAACATGTTAACAATACGGAGTAGTTTATCCGTTACAGAGGCTGGTGTTTACATTGACTTATTTTTTATTATTATTAGGGTTTGTTTTGCTTATAAAAGGCGCGGACTACTTTGTAGAGGGATCCTCTAAAATCGCAAGTCTTCTAAGGGTTCCACCGATGATTGTCGGCTTAACTATTGTTGCTTTTGGTACTGGTTCTCCCGAGGCAACGGTTAGTATCATTGCTGCGTTAGAAGGCAACGCCGGTGTTACGGTTGGTAACATTGTTGGAAGTAATATTTTAAATACTGCGCTAGTAGTTGGATTGACAGCATTTATTTTTCCGCTTAAAGTGCAAAGTGAAACGATACGGAAGGAAATACCATTTACGTTTTTAGCAAGTGTTGTTTTGTTAGTGCTCATTAGTGATACGTTTTTACAGCAAACAAATGTTAACGTCATTACGCGAAGTGACGGGATTATTTTTCTTTTGTTTTTTTGTATCTTTTTGTATTACATCTTTGAAGTTGCAAGGAATAGTCGCGATAAAACTGTAGAGGTTACAGTTGAGACGAGTAGAAAAGATTGGGGGAAAAATATCATCATTACGATAGCAGGATTAGCTGCTATTATTATTGGTGGGTATTTAGTAGTTGAAAGCAGTACGAGTATAGCCATTACTTTTGGAATGAGTGAAACGCTTGTTGGGTTAACGATTGTGGCCATTGGATCGTCGTTGCCGGAGCTTATTACGTCAATGGCAGCAGCACTAAAAAAACAAAGTGAGATTGCTATTGGTAATATTGTAGGTAGTAACGTATTTAACATTTTATTTGTTCTAGGGATATCCTCGATTATCACACCGCTACCTATTGATCAGAAAATATTTGCTGATATTTGGTTTATGATCGTATTAACGATTGTATTACTCATTTTTGCGATTACTCAATGTAAAGTCTCAAAAAGAGAAGGGTCTGTTTTAACACTTGTGTACATTGCATACTTCGTCTTTATAATTATTAGAGGGTAAAAATGTGTCGATCTCCACACAAAGCTGTCCTACTTTTTCACAAAACATAAAAAATGAGAACGATAACTAAGTCGTGTGTCGAAAAGGTCCATAATCCGGCGTTTACGACACACACTTTTTTTACCGAAAATGAAAGAACACTAATCATAAAAAAATGGTATACTTTTTCAAGAAACAATAATTAGAATAGAAGAAGTTAACATAACTATTAATAGATAAACATTTATTCGGAGTGCTGCCAAGAAGGAGTGAGTGTACGATGAGTCAAAAGACAGTTGTATTTACAGGTGGGGGAACGGCAGGGCACGTGACACCAAATATTGCGATTATCAATGAGCTAGACGATAGCTGGAATGTAGAATATATTGGTTCCTATGATGGAATTGAAAAGGAGTTAATCGAAAACATACATATTCCTTACCATTGTATTTCAAGTGGAAAACTTAGAAGATATTTTTCTAAGAAGAATTTTACTGATATCTTTCGTGTCTTAAAAGGAATAAGAGACGCTAGAAGGGTGTTAAAGAAGCTAAAGCCAGCAGTCATTTTTTCTAAGGGTGGATTTGTAACGGTACCTGTAGTAATTGCTGCGAGTATGTTAAAAATACCTGTTTTATTACATGAAAGTGATATTACCCCTGGGTTAGCGAATAAAATTGCGCAACGATTTTCAACTAACATTTTTACGTCCTTTGAAGAGGCTGCCAATTATTTTCCTTCTGAAAAAACGAAAGTTGTTGGTACACCAATTAGAAAAGAGCTTTTCAGCGGCGACGCAGTGAAAGGAAGATCATTCCTAAACTTTACGACTGATAAACCAATATTAACAATTATGGGTGGGAGTTTAGGATCAAAAAAAATAAACGAATCTGTGAGAGGTACGCTCCCACAATTATTGGAGAAATACCAAATCGTTCACCTTTGTGGTAAAGGGAATAAAGAAACTGACTTAGAAAATAAAAAGGGATATAAGCAATTTGAATATCTCAATGAGGAACTCTCAGATGTACTAGCTGCGACTGATTACGTGATTAGTCGTGGTGGATCTAACTCCATTTTTGAGTTTTTACACTTAAACATTCCGATGTTAATCATTCCGCTTACGAGAAATCAAAGCAGGGGTGACCAAATTTTAAATGCGAAATCGTTTCAGAAAAAGGGTTATGCGATCATGCTCGAGGAAGAACATTTAAACAATAATAGTCTTTTAACCAATTTAGAAGATTTACAACAAAAAGGACCAAAAATGAAAGCAAAGATGTCAGAAGCTTTAGCAACGAGTACTGTTGATGTGATCATTCAAGAATTAGAAGCTAAAAGTAAGCGATAATAAAGAGGGGAGGGTGTCTTAGTAGAAACTGCGATGTTCCATTAAAACAGAGTACCACTCCTACCGCTATTTTTATCTAAAAAGAAAGAAAAAACGAGAGAATAGCTGCGAGGCTATTCTCTCATTTTTTATTCCTTCGTTGAAGCGACTTCTTCTGTATCAGTGTTTAATGTTGGTAAACAGAGAGTAAAGGTAGTACCTTTATGTAGTTCACTCGATACAGAAATCGATCCGTTAAAATTTTCAATGATACGAAAAGCGACCATCATACCAAGGCCAGTACCTTTTTTCCCCTTTGTCGTATAATAAGGCTCACCTAACCTTCTTTGCTGCTCTTCTGTCATACCAATACCGTTATCAGAAACATGGATGACTACTTTATTACCATCGAAATGTGTATGAATTCTCAATGTCCCACCATTTGGCATTGCTTCAATGCAATTTTTTGTTATATTAAGTAAGCATTGCTGAAATAATTGCTTGTCTCCTCTGATCCAGCAGGGGTGAAAAGCAGTTTCTATCGCGACAGAATTCATATTAGCTAACGGTTTAATTACTTCTAGTGCTCGTTCTAATTCTTCCTTCGTATTTAAAAACTCTTCTTTTTCCTTACTAGGCTTTGCAAAAGTTAAATAATCACCAATGATGCTTTCAGCTCTATCAATCTCACTAATCGCTAGCTTTACGTATTCTTCTTTTTTCTTTTTAGGTAATTCCACTTGCTGTAAAAGCTGTAAAAAACCTCGAACAACTGTTAGTGGATTACGAACTTCATGTGAGATAGACGATGCTAATTGACTAACTAGTTCCATTTTCTCTGTTCTTATTTTCAACATTCTTGTTTCACGCATAATTTCTGTAATGTAAATGATTAAGGCAATGCAGAGAGTTTGTAACACAATGAAAAATAATCCAGTATAGATCGTAATAAAGTTATCAAACGCGATTAGTATAATCCCGATAGTTACAGCGCTCGATAACAAAGCCAATGTTGAACTGAAAATGATTTTTTTTGTTTTTGACAGTAGCTTAAATTGTCGGTATGTAAAAGTAATAAGTAAAAAGTGAAGAGTTGCTAAAATAATATTAGTATAAGTGCCAGGTCCGTCAAAAACGAATCTAAAGATAATGTTTGTAAGAAGCAAAGATACATTAGCTATCCAACCACCATAAAGTCCTCCGACAAGAACAGCTAAATAACGTAAATCAGCTAAAATGCCATCTTCATAAATAATCGGAAAAATCATACAGGAAATGACGGCTAAATTAAATGAAACGATCATGATCCATTTCTTTTTTGAATGAGAAGTATTAATTTGATCTAGGATGAGTGGTACAAAGAGTAAGAAGAATAAAATAAATAATATATTTAACAATAGATCATCAAAACCCCATGCCACATTCACTCACCTCCATTACACACATCTAGCTTTATCATAATATAAATTGGAAAAATTCTGAATAAAAAGGAAGGACAAAACCATTTCTTTGTAAAAAATACCTAGATGTATATATAAAGGAAAAGATAATAAAAAGCTGACCCCATTGGGCCAGCTATTAGTATTTTTTAAAAAATTCCTAATCCTGTGATGAATACAATGAGGATTAGTGCTGGTGCAACGATTCTTAAAAGGAATATCCACGTGTTACCAAGTCCAGTGTTTCCGAAGTCAGATTCTTTAAGTACTTCGGCTTTCTTCCAGCCCCAACCTACAAACAAGGCGATGATCAGACCACCTAATGGTAGGAAGATGTTTGATGCTAGGAAATCATAGCTATCGATTAAGTCTGGTTGCCCAAAGAATGAAACGCCACCTAATACGCCATTTCCTAATGATGCAGGAACTCCAAGTAAGAAGATAAGTCCCCCAATAATAAGAGAAGCTTTCTTTCTAGACCAATCGAACTTACGGATAAAGTAAGCCACGGCTACTTCTAATAGTGATACAGCAGATGATAATGCAGCTGCTGAAAGTAAGAAGAAGAACAAAATTCCATACATTTGACCGAGTGCCATGTTGTCAAAAATACCAGGCAAAGTAATAAATGCAAGACCAGCACCTGATCCTGGATCAATTCCGAATGCAAAAACGGCAGGGAATATCATAAGACCAGCAATAACTGCAAAAAGTGTATCTAATGTTGCAACGCTTGCTGCAGCACCAGGTAGCTTATGTTCTTTTTTAAGATAACTACCGTAAGTAATTAATGCACCCATACCTAAACTAAGTGAGAAGAACGCTTGACCTAACGCTGCTAAATATACATCTAGATCACCTAATACACTCCAATCTGGACTAAATAGGAAAGCTAAAGCATCTTGAGCGCCACCTAAAGTCATACTGTAGCCAGCAAGCACAATAACTAAAATAGCAAGTAAAGGCATGAGAATTTTATTTGCTCTTTCAATACCTTTCTTAACCCCTACAAAAACAATTCCGATTGTGAATGCCATAAATAGGAACTGCCAAATTAACGGCTGCCATGAATTACTGATGAATCCAACGAAGAAGCCATCAAAACCATCTGCAGGTGAAGCGTTCAATCCGCCAATTAAATACTGTACGAAGTAAAACACTGACCAACCGGCAACAACACCGTAAAATGATAAGATAATAAACGCGGAGGCTACCCCTAAAATACCTGCTAATACCCATGGTTTACCAGGTGCAAGCTTTTCAAATGAGCCGACTGCATCACTTTGAGCACGTCGTCCAATTGTAAACTCTGCCATAATAATAGGTAGACCAATTAAAAGAATACATAAAAGATAAATTAATAAAAATGCCGCTCCACCATTTTCTCCAGTAACATAGGAAAAACGCCAAATGTTACCTAAACCAACTGCAGAACCCATTGCTGCTAAAATAAAACCTAACCGAGAGTTCCATTGTTCACGAGAACCATCTAATTGACTCAATGTTATTTCCTCCTTTAAAGCTTTAATATGATATAAATATAATAAATAATATAACACACATTTCTGAAAATGTGTGTTATTTTTTTATAATTTTCTGAAAAAATAGTAATTATTTAGTAGGAAACAAACTAACTGCTGTAAACATAGAATAATTATCGTAATTTCACTTATAAAAGGGTATAGTGCATGTAACTATTTTCCTACTTATGAAAGGCTATTCATAAGTTTTGTAGCATATGACATTTTTTGAGGAGGTTATTATACATGCTGTCAAAGTTATTTGGAGAGAAGTGTACAATATGCAAGCATAAATGTAAAAAGCCTAGTAAATATATGGATGATATAGGGAATGAGATGAAAGTATGTGTCAAGTGTGTTTCATACGCTGAAAGAAGAGCGTATAGAAAAATACACTAAGTATTAGAAGTAATTGCTAACAAAATCGTAGGAAATAGCACGAAGATAGCATTTAGTAGGCTTACTTATGAGTTTTCTGTATTGATGAGTTGTGTAGAGGCTGTCTTTAAGTTTTTTTATCTATTGAGATGGCCTTTATTTCTCTATTCTGTTGAACGCTTATAATACTTTCCATCTATTTTTATTGAAAAATATTAAAATATAATTTCTAAGCATATTTGTTTCTTTAATTAAAACTATAGATTATAATAAACTTATATAAAAATTATACATAACGTATACAAGGGAGCTGGGGTTATATGTTTGAAGTAAAAGTATTAGATGTGAGCAAAAAAATAATGTACATAAAATGGTCAGGCATGGTTGAACCAGAGGAAGTTCGTGAAGCAACTAATAGAATTACAGAGCTATTAAAAGGGTTTCCATCAAGTGGCTTTGACGTACTAGTAGAAATGGTAGATGTCACTGTGATGAAGCAAGATACAAGAGAGGAATTAGTAAAGCACCAGGAATGGTTAAAAGAGGCGGGAATGAAGAGAGCCGCAGTAGTAGTTGAAGGTGCAGTTGCCAAAATGCAGCTTAAGCGTACAGCAAAGCAATCAAACCACTCAGAAGAATATCACTTTAACTCATATGATGAAGCATTTCATTTCTTAAAAGATGAAGCTAAAGTACACATTTGAAAAAGTATAGCTATTAAAAATGCTGGAGGAGGGTGACTCAAAAAGGTTAATCTTAACCTATCGAGTTACCCTCTTTGCGTCTTCCATTAGTAAAAGTCATTCATGTATAATAAAATTAGACATAAGAATATGGAGGATGCGATGGATAAAAAACCAACCATTTCTGTTATTATCCCAACCTATAATAGGCTATTTTCGTTAGGAGAATTACTTGAAGCGCTGTCTCGTCAAACTTTTTCAGACTTCGAAGTAATTATTGTTAATGATGCAGGGGTAAGTATTTCAGTGTTAAAGCACTTATATGATGAATTAAACATCACAATTATTAATTTGCCAGAAAATAAAAATCATGTTTATGCAAGAAATGTTGGAATCGAAAAAGCACTAGGAACATATATCATGCTGATCGATGATGATGACATAATATTGCCGAGTCATATGGAAAAAATGCTATCGCAAATGCAAGACTACGACCTAGTATATTCAGATGTAGAGATTATTAATTATGAAGTGAAGGGAAATGTCCGATATGTAAAGAGTCGCCGTTTATTTGCGTATCAATATGATCTAAAAGCGATGAGGACGTTTTCTACCTTTGTTCCTTCTGGATGTTTATATAAAAAAGCCATCCATCAAACAACTGGTAATTTTGATTTGGAAGTGAAAAATTATTGGGATTGGGACTTCTTTTTAAGAGTAGCTAATACATATCGTATTCAACGAAGTCCTTATGCTTCTGTTCTTTATGAGTTTTCTGACACTGGGAATAATGCATCAAAAAACTTGCAAGCAATGAGAACGTATCTTAACAGGCTTTCAGAGAAGCATGCGTTAGGAGAGTTACCTACTAAAAATTTCTTCTTATTACTAGAAGAACTTGAAATGAAGAAAAGAGAAGCTGCTAGTCACCTTTTATGGGATGGACAACCTATTGTTTCAAGATTAATAGAAAAAAATATAAACTAAAGGAGCACTTTTATGGCACTTATACAATGTCAATTCTTCTCAGAGGTCCTTACTTTAAGCACATCGATGACGGTTATTTTACCACAGCAAACAAAAACACAAATTGGAATGCAAAACGAAGTGAAAGGCGAGCGTCACCCAACGCTGTATTTATTACATGGGTTTAGTGACGACGACACAATTTGGACGCGAAGAACATCGATAGAACGATATGTCGCGGAAATGGGAATAGCTGTCGTCATGCCCCAAGTGCACCAAAGCTTTTATACAGACATGAAATACGGGAACAAATACTGGACATTTTTAACAGAGGAACTTCCAAAGCTAGCCCAATCTTTTTTCCCGCTTTCAAGCAAACGTGAAGAAAACTTCGTAGCGGGTCTCTCTATGGGTGGATATGGCGCATTTAAATGGGCGCTAACCTACCCAGATCGCTTTGCAGCAGCAGCGAGTTTATCTGGAGCGCTAGATATGGAAGGAAATATAAAAAACTTAACAGAAGATAATCCAATGAATCGTGTATTCGAGCTCATATACGGTGAGGAGGGAACGATTGGGGAGGCGAATGACTTGCTTTATTTAATGAAGCAAGTAGATGCCAAGCAAGAAAAGCCACTCCTCTATCAATGTTGTGGAACAGAGGATTTCCTCTTTCAAGACAACATGACATTTAAGGAAGCGTGCGAACAAACGACTATCGAATTAACGACAGATTTCGGTCCTGGTGACCACGAATGGGGCTACTGGGATAGAAAAATTCAAGAAGTTTTAAATTGGTTGCCAATTAAATAGAGGGAAAATAAAGAGGCAAGCTCAATAGTGAAATCTTTACTTTGAGCTTGCCTCTATCATTCCTCTATGCCCACGTCGATCCCCAAATCTTCATTTCCTTTATCATTTTATGCAATGCTTGTCCTTTTTCCGTTAATGAGTACTCTACTGTTACAGGTACTGTTGGATATACTGTTCGGGTTAATACTTCGTTATCTTCTAAGTGGCGTAAAGTGTCTGTTAAAGCTTTTGGGCTAATTTTTTTAATAGATTTTTGTAGCTCACCGAACCTTTTTTTCTCCTCAAAAAGTTCTTTTAAAATTAAAAAGGACCACTTACCTCCTATTACATTTAGCGCCTTTTCAATGGAACATTCAATAACAACAGTATTAGCTTCCTTCATCGTGAATCTCTCCTTCATTATAGAAACTATATAATTTATAGCTAATATATTTTCAATTATATCAAATATATATGAGGACTTGTGTTACAACTTTTCGAATCGTAACCATCACGGAAAAAGACGTAATCTCTCGTTTTAACCAAATTGCTTGTAGATGAATATCATAAAAACAATGAATAGGCAAATTTAGCATGTAACCATTGTATTGGTGGCGGATGGATGTGAATAATCAACTTTTAGACGTTATTGGTAACTGGATTGAAACGGCTGGACAAACAATTGCTGCTATTGCGGAAACGGAAGAGCTTGGAAGTAATGTCATTAGAGGTAAATACAAAGGGATCATCGGAAACGGTCTTCAAGGCATTGGAAACACCCTACAGGCAATCGCAGAGGACGAAAGTAGTATTGCTGAAATGGGAGATTGGTTACAGGCTGTAGGTACATTTTCCAATGCTGTATCAGAGTATTTAGTTGTATTTCAAGAAGCTGATGAACAAACGAGCTTAAGAGTACAAATCCTAGGGGACTCTCTTCAGTCATTAGGTTCATACGTTGAGTCGATTGATAAATTAGGCACGGCTCCACTAACGGTGTTAGGTAACATCGCACAATCAATTGGTGCTATGATCGAGGGAATCGGCGTGTTATATGATATAAAAATTGAGGATGAAGAAGATAATCGAGGCCAAGTACTTCAAACAATTGGTGGATGGATCCAAGCATTTGGTACGGCTTACCAAGCTGTGGGGGCACAAAGAGCATATCTCTATGATACAGAGTGGTAGTGTACTATGTTTTAAAATAAGGCTTTTTTCGTGAAATTCGTTGCTTTTTTCGGCATGGTGAAACGAAAGGTGGCGACTCCAGCGGGAATAGCAAGAAGGCACTGAATAAGGGGTGTTTTTTGAGGGCACTGAAAAAGTGAAAAACATGATTCTATCGTATATTAATATTCATAATCTATAATTTAAGAACGAATTGATGAAACTGGATCAAGCGAGGTTACTGTCTCTTCCTATACGAGCATATGCTTTGGAGCGTATCCGTAACTGTATGAGCATATAGAGAGATAATGCAAGAGGAAAAGTGCAGATAGAGAAGCTTTATGAGCATATAGAGAGATGTCAAAAGAGAAAAAGTGCCGATAGAGCAGCGTAGAGAACTCGAAGCGGCTTGCCGACTCTCCACGGAAAGCGAGCTTGTGCAGGGATCATCAAACACTATGTACAGAGTAACTTATAATAATAACTGATAATTAAAGAATAATTACTTTTTCAGTGATCCTAAGCAATGTGCGTAGCCGTCGCAATCGTTAAAAGCCTGATAGGGGGGGGTTCTCCTATCAGGCGAGCGTAGCCATTGCAATACAAACAATAAAAGTAATTTTAACGATCGCTATGTCTTACTGCTAACCGCTTGAACACGAAAGGGTGGCGATCTTATGTCAGAACAACAATTTCTTTATATAGCTGGAAACTGGATAGAGGCAATTGGTGCAAACGTTGCTGCGGCTGGTGTAAGTATAGAAATACAAGATAGTACGATAGGAAAGTGGACTCGAATTATCGGGGATGGTATCCAAGGTATAGGAAACTTTATGATAGCTGAAGCAAATGAAGATTCACTTGCAGCATTAGGCAATAGGATTCAAGGAATAGCTTCGGAAGGAAATGCCGTTTTAGCCTATCATGAATTAATGGATGATAACGAAGAAATAAACAATCAGCTAGAAATCATCAGTGATTCTCTGCAAGCGTTAGGATCCTATATTACTGCGGTTGCTAGAAGTGATGATAATCCTCCTAAAGCATTCGGGAATGAACTACAAGCAATTGGTGCAATCGTAGAAGCAATAGGTGTCACGAACAAATTAAAGTCTGAAGAGGAGCTGGGAGATCAGTTACGAAATATTGGGAAATGGATTCAAGGAGTTGGTACAATCATACAAGCACTATCAGTAACTCCTGGTGTCACGATATTTCAGAGAGAAAAATAAGGTGATATTATCCTTATATATCCCATAAGTTAACAAACTATCCGTACATTGGATAGTTTTTTTCACTGTTACAGAAATGTAATGTCAAACGCTAATTTTATCCATATAGTTCTGAAAGGCATATATACTAACAAATATTGATCAAATCATTTGAGATGAACACTTCCAATTTTACCTCTATTAAGAACACTATCCATGATTTACTACTTCAACCAATATTTATGCGTACGAAAATACTATTTTCCATACTACAATTTTTATAGATTCATAAACTAATAAAATTTTTCATCACAAAGGAGTTACAACATGAAAAAATATTTGATATCTGCAGCAACTACTGCTACATTGGCGTTCTTATTATTTACAGGAAAAGTAGATGCACAAACATATCATGTTCAATCAGGAGATTCACTTTGGAGAATAGCAAATAACAATCAAGTAACTGTTCAACAGTTAATGACGTGGAATAACTTATCATCCTCTACTATATTTGTAGGACAATCACTTACAGTACAAGCACAACAGGCGAGAACGTACACTGTAAAATCAGGTGATAGCTTGTCTGTTATCGCAAGAAATCATAACACTACGGTAAATGCAATAAGATCATTAAATAACTTATCTTCAGACTTGATTCGTATTGGACAAGTGTTACAAATACCATCTTCATCAAATGTGCAACAAGTGTCTAATAACACACAAAATGTAGGGTCATACACAGTAAAATCAGGAGATAGTCTTTCTGTTATTGCTAGAAATTACAATACTACAGTTGCTGAGTTACGATCACTTAATGGTTTGAACTCTGATTTAATCCGAGTAGGACAAGTTTTACAAGTTCCTCAAGCACAGTCAGGAAATCAATCACAGCAACAATCGGCTACAACATACACTGTAAGAGCTGGAGATAGCTTATGGAAAATTGCAACAGACCATAACCTTACAGTAAATCAATTAAGACAATTTAATAACCTATCATCTGACGTTATACGTGTAGGACAAGTGTTAAGGTTAACATCATCTAGCAACACAAATAACACAAGCACAAATAACACAACTTCACAAGTTCAACAAGGCTTTAATGTTGAGGCGTTGATTGAAGAAGCAAGAAAACATATCGGTGTTCCTTACGTTTGGGGAGGTTCAACAACACGTGGATTCGATTGTAGTGGTTATTTACAATATGTATTTAACACACAAGGAATTAGTATTCCAAGAACAGTTGCAACTATTTGGAATGCAACGACACCAGTTTCTACTCCACGAGTAGGCGATATCGTCTTCTTTGAAACATACACATCAGGTCCATCACACGCAGGAATCTTTATTGGAAATAACCAATTTATCCACGCTGGATCATCTACTGGTGTAACAATAACGAGTATGAATAACTCTTACTGGTCCCAACGCTATTTAGGTGCAAGATCAGTTCGATAAAATGAATAGGAGGGAGGTTGGCTCAAGAGGTGTCTTCACTTCTTATGTCAGCCTCTTTCCTTGTTTTTAGAAAAACAGTGTAAAGTTATCCGCACTTATTCATTAAAACTCGGAACAGTGACGATACTAAAGGATCTAATTGCAAGTTAAGTTATTTGAATGTACATAAACCGTTTACTATATTGTTTGTTAAAAGGCAAATCTTTATCACATTTATATTTAATTAAAAACTGTACATGATAATAATGCAATTAAAAAATTCCACTTAAAAAGGAGTTTTTATAACAATGAAGCACGTCATTGCATTATTAATAAAATTTGGATTTGTCAGCCTAGTTCTATTGTCTACATTAACTTTTTTTGAAGTAGCTATTTCTTGGATTTTATTTGCTGCTTTTATTGCAGTAATACCTGCTTATGTCATTGGGGATTTACTCATTTATCCTCGATACGGAAACTTCATTGCATCTCTTGCTGACTTAGGGCTTTACTCTATTGTGCTTTGGTTACTAAATGTCACGGTTATGGACGGAATTGTCCCTACGTTAGGATTTGCACTTTTAGCAGCATTCTTTATCTCCTTTTTAGAAGCAATTTATCATGAATTCGTATTAGTGAAAGCATTTAATATGAAAAAAGGCACGATGTTCTCTCCACCGCAGTTTAGCACGGAATTCGCTGAGGATATGGACGTAACTGAGGAATTAAAGAAAAAGAAGAAAGATTAATTTTTAAACTACAGATAGACGGTCCAACTATGTAAAGGATAAACTCAAATTTCATTTGGGATTATCCTTTTATATATGCTTTCAATTTTTATTGTCGTAGGTGAGGTGCGCGAACCCGGGTTAAAGCGAACCCGGGTTAAAGCGAACCCGGGTTGAAAAGTATCACCTTCAAAAAGGGAGGAAACGAGAGCAAGAGAGAGCCTGAAGGTGAGGAAAAGTAACCCGGGTTAGAGTGAACCCGGGTTCAAAAGTATCACCTTCAAAAAGGGAGGAAACGAGAGCAAGAGAGAGCCTGAAGGTGAGGTAAATGAACCCGGGTTAGAACGAACCCGGGATAAACCTAATCTGACCCGATTAAAATAACTCAATTTTTTCATTTGACTACGTTATAATAAAACCTAGATAAAAGTAGAAATGGGTGAATAAAGTGACTAAACCAATCATGATAGAGTTACCAACGGAATTTTACACCGAAAGATTAATGATCAGAATGCCGTTACCGGGTGATGGGGAAAAGGTGTTTAAGGCAATTAATGCATCGATAACTGAATTAAAGCCGTGGTTACCATTTGCTCAAAAGCAGCAAACGTTAGAAGATGTTGAGGAAAATATACGAGAAGCTCATGTGAAGTTTTTAAGTCGAGAGGACTTACGACTTCTTATTTTTTCTAGAGAAACCGGTGAACTCATCGGCTGTTCTGGTTTACATAGAATTAATTGGGACATTCCTAAGTGCGAGATTGGCTACTGGATCGATACGCGCTATAGCGGAAAAGGGTACATGACTGAAGCGATAACGAGAATAACGGAATATGCATTTAAGGAAATAAAAGCAAAAAGGGTAGAAATATGCTGCGACGAACAAAATGATCGTAGTAGAGCTGTAGCAGAAAGATTAGATTTCACATTAGATGCAATATTAAAAAATGATGACCTATCTCCCGACGGTAAACAAGTAAGAAATACATGCATATATTCCAAAGTCACAGATCAAGATAATAAGTAAAGTTGAAAACCTCCGATCCGTTTTGGTCGGAGGTTATCGTTGAATCATAAGTAATTAGTTATTGTTGTTGTTGCGGTTGTTACGGTTGTTTCTGTTATTGCGGTTGTTTGCATTAGCAGCATTTTCGTTTGCAAATTCAGTGTTTGCATTAACGTTTAAGTCTTGGTTGTTATTATTGTTGTTGTTACGATTGTTGCGATTACGATTATTGTTATTGTTATTAGCCATCTAAATCACCTCCCGAGATATAATTTTCCCTAGAACGAAAATATAATACAAAAAAATATAAATTAATCTTTTTATTGATATTTGTATAATAATAGTGCTTAAATAACTTTGCTCACAATTTCACAAATTATACACACATATTAACTATAAATGTCTAAAATTTATGATAAGATTTTCTTGTGAAATAAATCACATTAATTAACGACAGGGGGATTACTTAATGAAATTCAAAGGCTTTTTATTAGTATTAGTATTATTATTATCAGTAGGATTAATGGCGGCTTGTGGAGAAGACGAAACAAGTGGCGATGAAGAATCAGATGCAACAACAGGTGCTACGCAAGTAGTAGTCACTGACGAAGCTTCTTTCTTACAAGGTATTAGCGAAGACGGTGCTTGGATCATTATTTTAGAAGACGATTTAACTGTTGATGAAGAAATTGTTTTAGCTGGACAATTTACTCACCGTGATGAGCCAGCACGTAAAATTGCTATTTATGCACAAGATGCTGATCGTAATATTACAGACCAATACACATTAACTGCTCCAAAGCTTACAATTGAAAGTGAAAACACAAGACTGCAAGGTGGTACATTCGCTGGAGATGTAGTTGTAGCTGCAAATGGTTTTAGTATTCCGGACGCTACAATCGAAGGAAACCTTACTTTTGCAAGCGAAGAATTCGAAGCAAGTGCTGACCTTTCTGGTGGTACTGTGACAGGAACTGTATCTGTTGAAGGTGGAGAAGAAGCTGATGCAGTAACAGGTGCAACACAAATCATGGTTACTGATGCTGAATCATTCTTCCATGGTGTAAGCGCAGATGGGCCTTGGATTATTCTTTTCCAAGATGATTTAACAGTAGATGAAGAAGTTGTGTTAACTGGTAACCATACACACCGTGATGAGCCAGCTCGTAAATTAGCTTTATATGAGCAAGATGCTGATCGTAATATTACTGCACAATTTACGTTAACTGCTCCAAAGTTAACGATCCAAAATGAAAACACAAGACTTCAAGGTGGAACATTCGTTGGAGACGTTTACGTAGAAGCGAACAACTTCAGTATTCCTAATGGTACTATTGAAGGAAATGTTTACTTTGCTAGTGAAGAATTTGAAGCAAGTGCAGACCTTTCTGAGGGTACTGTAACAGGATCTGTAGAAGTACAATAATATTCCATTGAAAAGTCATTGTAGGACTGGATATATAGATAGGTAAAGTCTAGTCAATGTAATGCGAAACACATGTGATTATATAAAATCACATGTGTTTTTAAGTTGAAATAGAAATAGTATCCTTTTTTTATACATAGTGTAGTCAATCCACTTCTTGCCGCACCACTTACTCTTTCTTACTTGGGAAGATAGTGTATGACATGGAATAGAGAAAGTCGATAATAAAAATGAGGCCCCACAACATTCCGATATAGTACATTGTTTCGTTCTGGTAAGGAGAATTATCGACTGCACCTTCTTCTATCCATGAAAGGTCTGTTATGTATCGAATCATTTCCTCTACATTATTTGTCCCAATTGACCAAAGAATTGTTTGTCCGGTAATAAAAACAATGAAATGGATAGTGGCACTTATTCTATATTTTTTTGCAATGTATTTAGGGTCTTTGTTTCGTTCCATCAATTTATAATCTTTTTCCGTTAATAGCTCGACTTTGCGAAACTTACCAATTTTTTGCCGCATCCAGCGATCAAGACGAATAAAGTCAAACATCCCAAATGTGCAGGCGTAAATTACAAATATAATAATGACGATTAAAAACGTTGAAAATTCTCCGGTCTCCTTATAGATCATTAAGCCTAATATAGCTTCTAAAACAATTAGAGAAAGGAACATTAATATAAAGAAAATACTAAGCTTCCGTTTTTCTAAAAAATATCGGAAGAATCCAAAAAGCAATAGGCAAATAACAGACACAACTTCTGCGACGATAAAGATTTCCCAGTGAAATTCATAGAGGATATTCATTTATTTATCCCCCTTTAAATAAAAATTCGTCGCTTCTTCAACAAATTCAATGACTTCTTGTTCAATGGGGTAGAAACCTGCTTTTTTTGATTCCTCTTGTGAGCTTCTAACCTCCCACAATTTTTCACTAAACTGCGGGTCATTTCCAAAAGTCTCTTTTTCTTTTTCTAGCATACGACGAATAATTGATTGTATTTCAGTTGAGTCAACGCCTTTATTCATATGTTTTTTTATTTGTGCAAGTAAGGATACCCACTCTATTGTATCTGGATCACCATTATTAATATTAGGCAAAAGGTCTAAGAGCTCGTGTTCTTTTTCAGTAAAACGTTCTTGTCGAAATCGTTCTCTTTCATGTGAATTATCTTCATACATTCGAATAAGCTGTTGAATATGGGAAAGATCATTTTTTCCCTCGATAGTAAATTCGTTCATCAAACCTCGAATCAAGGACTCCATTTGTTCAAGTTTCTGCTTTTCGTTTATGCAGTAGTTTAATTGATTTTGTAATTCCATGTACCAATCATGTGTATTATCATCTAATAAATCTTTTATTTCTGCTAGGCTAAATCTTAATGTTTTTAAAAATTGGATTCCTTGTAGCTTCTTCATTTCATCTTCCCCGTACAAGCGATGCCCACCTTCAGTCTTGCCTAAAGGCTTTAACAAACCGATATGATCATAATGTCGTAACGTTCTAACAGTAACACCAGTTTGCTTGGCTACTTCTTTAATAGAAATCATCACGTGTTCCTCCTATTCTTCTGACACCCATATTTTCATTATACAAAATGACGTAACGTCAGTTTCAATATTTTTTTCAAAAATAAAAACCTTTCATCAGTATGATGTAGAAAACTGATGAAAGGTTTTTAGGAGGCCACTAAAAAAGTGAAAGAACACGAGGCCGATGAAAAAGTGAAAGAACACCACTTTTTCATCGGCCTTTTTTTCAGGATTTTCTTTTTAGTAGCTTTGTAGTAACTTCCTCCAATATTTCTTTGTAATCACCGGAAGGGAGCTTGCTAAGCTGTTTTAACGCTTTTGCTGTATACTTATCAGCAAGTGCCTGTGCCTTTTCTACTCCTTTATATTGGTCAATGAGCTCGGCTATTACTGTTAAGTCATTTTCTGTTAGCATGTCTTTTTTTTCTAGGAATGGTTTAAAGGCGTTAGGCTTTTGCTGCATAGCATAAATTAACGGTAACGTGTAAATTCCTTGCTGCAAATCACTCATCACAGGCTTCCCAAGGCAATGTGAAGACCCTTTAAAATCTAATATGTCATCCATTATTTGAAAGGTCATTCCAATGTAGTGCCCCATATTCCAAGCGTTCATTGCTTGTTTTCGAGTAGCACCACCTTCCATTGCACCTGAATAACAACTAATGGCGAAAAGCTGAGCTGTTTTCCCTGCAACTCTTGATAAATAGCTTTTTACACTTAACGATGGCTTAAATCTTGAATTTAATTGATCTAGTTCACCAGCTAGTATTTTTTCCATTCCTCTAGTGTTAAAATCTAGATGGGCTAAGGAACTAGCATGCTGAGCGAGTATTTGAAAGCTAATACAAAACAAATAATCACCTGAATAAATCGCAAATTTATTTCCATGCATTGTATGAATCGTTGCATGATTATGCCTCGTGTCCGCATCATCAATAACGTCATCATGAACGAGGGAGGCCATGTGAATGGCTTCAATCGCAGCCGCAACGGCTACTGCTTTTTCTTTTTCACTATCTGGTCCGATTTGGGAGCATAAGAGTGAATACGCAGGCCTGAGAAGCTTTCCACCAGAGTGAACAAGATTATTAATGGTTGCTGCAACGGTTTTGTCACGAACACGAACATGTGACTCTATTAAAGAGAGTACAGAAGATAAATTTGTTTTTAATTCAGGATATCCATCCCACATTTGATGTACACGCATAGTCTTAACCTCTTTCATTCTAGAATTATGTTACATCTATTTAAGCTATTTACACTTTTCTTAAATCACGCAACTCCTTATAGTAATGAAGCTTTTCTACGTGAGTAAGCAAATAGTTAGCAGCTATACCTACAGCAATTCCTGACAAGACACCGATAAACGACAATACAGGTAAATATAGGAGCACAGTCCACGTTTGTGCAATCCAGCTTGCAATGCTTAATTGCCCTACGTTGTGTAAGATTGCTCCTGTAACACTTACGCCGATCATGCTCACACGAGAAGGACCAAGCTTGTGCACAGCCCACATACCGATGAAGCTAATGACTGCACCAGCTGCGCTATACATAAATGTCGAAATTGTTCCTCCTAACAAAGCTGTTAAAACAATCCTTATCCCGACAACTTTTGCTGCGTCTTTCGTAGATAAAGTGTAAATCGCCATAACTGTAATAATATTGGCTAAACCTAATTTTGCTCCAGGAGCAAAGGCGAATGGAAAGGGAATCGCTCTTTCTAGTAAACCGATAATGACGGCTTGAGATGCTAACAATGCGATATATACGAGTCGTTGATTTTTTGTCATATGTCCCAACTTCCAATCTATTAGACTTTAGGGAATCTCTAAAACTATCATTAATAGCTTATGATGATTTCATCTGTATGTCCTTGAACAGCTTGAATTTCAATAATAACCCTATGGTGTAGACAAATAATCGTTTGGCCTGGTCTAGAAATAAAGCCTGTTAAAACACAAATTTGTTCTGGGCAGTGAGAGCTTTTCATTCTAATTTGTCCATCTTTTAACTCAATCGATTCTGTATCACACGGAACACCAGGGATATCAAGTATGTCATTTCCTACATGTCCTGTAAGTGTAATTTCTTCAACAACTTCGTTATCAACAGAGATGATAGCAACAAGCTCTGCATCTTCGGAAATTCCAGCCTGCTGATAACTGAAGACAGCAGAGGGCAAAAAAGATAAGAGAAGTAGTGTTACGATAATGACCCAATCCCAACGTTTAAAAAGTCGAAGTAGTTTCATGCTTTCTTTTTTCCCCTCCAATGTCTAGATTTTTAATGGAGTGTCCCAAAAGGTGATGAACCTAATGAGACACTCTATCTCTTTAAAAATCTTGATTACATACTCTTGCCTTTAGATTTTGTCGTAGTTGTTGAGCTAGAACGATGATCACTATAGATCGCTCTTTCCTTTCCATACCACCAGTTTCCAACTTTTTGTTGAACGTATGGTATAACCCAGTAATCTAAGCCTAATGTGCGTCCAGAACCATTCATCAGTGCAATTGAAGCAGGGAATGCCCAAGCTTTATCCCATCCGAGCATGGCTGTGAATGTAAACATAAGAAGTAATCCAGCACTTACTGCACTTGAAATCCAAGTAAATAAACCGAAAATAAGGGCAAATCCTATAGCAACCTCTAGAAGCACCATCACTTTTTGAGCAAATAAAGCCATTTCCATTGAAGGAAGAGAAAGTCTCATCATCCATTCAAACCAGAAAGGAATTTCGCTTAAAATTGGCTCTGCCCATGTAGCTCCGTCTGTAGCAGCGGTTGTAGCAGCAGTAGTACCGTCAGATAGCCACCATAAATCCATGTTCAGTGTTGAACTTGTTAGCCATGAATCTTCCCCAAAGCCTTGGAAAAGCTTCGGTAATGAGGAAAAACTAGCAGTAGCTTCTTCCCACTTCGTATAACCCCAAACTTTAGGTAGCGCTTCACTTAACCAAAATATCCCTACACCGACCCTTAATGGGACACTCCATAGTACATTTCCAAATCGTGTTGGTAGACCACGGAACACATTTCTTTTATCTTTTGTATGGAAAAACTCATGTGATACGTATTGCCACATATAGTAGCCACTTCTGATTGTGAAGAAATAATATAAGTTCACCATGTGCTTCATAAAGTTTGCGAACCATCCACTAAGATGGATGCCACTTAAGTTTGCAACACCGTACCTTGCTCCGATAGAGACCATAACACCGTGATATTTACCTTTGTATTCCTTTTTCTCAGTACCTTTCATATCAGCGATGATGTTATCAGCGGCTGTATGTGCCGTTTGCTCGGCAGCCTCTACGATTTGTGGAATCGGTTTACCTGGCTCTTCCTCGTAATAAGCTAAGTCACCAACAACATAAACGTTTTCTAAACCTTCTGCTTCCATATAGGCATTTACATTTAGTCGACCAGCGCGTCCAGTGGACATACCATAGTCTTCTGTATCCGAGTTTGCTTTCACTCCTGCAGTCCAGATAAGTGTATGCGTCGGTATTACTTGACCTGTTTTTAGTAGAATCGAATCAGCTTTTACTTCAACGATAGGGGAGCTCTTTAAGATTTCTACGCCTTTTTTAACTAAGTATTTTTCTGCCTTATCTGCATCTTTTCTGTCAAGCATGTTTAAAATAGTCGGTGCAGCTTCAATCACTTGCAGTGTAATATCTTCCACATCTAGTTTGTTTTGCTTTGCTAGACGATCCTTCCACTCTATTAATTCACCAACCATTTCAATTCCTGTAAAGCCCGATCCACAGACAGTAAATGTGAGCATAGCTCTTCGTGTTGCTTCATCATGAACTTGTGCAGCCTTTTGAACCGTTTTTTCAATATGCTCGCGAAGCTTTACTGCATCTTCCCAAGACCATAATGTAAATCCGTGTTCGCCAACACCTGGAGTACCAAAATCGTTAGGCTCTCCCCCCATACCTAAAATAAGGTAGTCATAGGAAAACTCTCCGTGCGTTGTTTTCACTGTTTTGCTCTCATGATCTACTTTTGTCACATTGTCTGTGACAAGTTTCACTTTCGTTCGATTAAAAAGACGTCTTAAGTCGAACTGGATTGCGTCAGGCTCTACACGGTGTGCAGCAACCTCATGTAATTCGGTCATCATAGTATGGTAAGAATGACGATCTATTAAAGTAATAGACACAGAATCGTCTTTCTTGTATTTCTTAGCAAGCTTTTTTGCTGCGGCAACTCCTGCATAGCCTGCGCCAATGATGACAATGTTCTTCTCTGCCATAATATTTTCACTCCTTAATATCCACAAGAAGAAATCGCTTGTGAAGTTATGAACAACTAACATAAAGTTTACATCTCCTTTATGTATCTGTCTATGAAGTTCACGGAATAGTAACAAAGTTATTAAACTAAAATGTTCATAATAATATCATATTTTATGCACTATAAAGTTAATAAACTATTTTAAGCTTAAGGTAGCAATACTTTTCGTTTTTCAAAATGAATCTTGATCTTGAATGCTAGCTTTTGGCTATATAGACAGAAAAAAAGAGCGATGCTATACTAGCGGTGATTATTTGTGATTTATTTCACAGGTTCGGTTACATTAAAAATATTATTGAGATGAGGGTTAACTATGAAAAAGTTTTATGCTTTCGTATCGTTGATTTCATTAGCGGGTTTCCTAATTGGATGTGGAAGCGCAGCAAGCTCACCATCAGAGGGAAGCGTATCAGAAAAGCCTATAAGAAAAACAGAGATGGCTATTGGGACGGTCGTTACTTTGAGAATATATGATGAAGGAAAAGAAGAGGTAATGGATGCTGCCTTTGAAAGAATCCATGAGTTAGGTGACAAAATAGCCGTTAATATAGAAGGATCAGATGTGGACAATATAAACGAAAATGCAGGTGTAGAGCCTGTTGAAGTTTCCCCTGTAGTATTTAAGTTAGTTGAAAGAGGCATCACCCATGCCGAAGATACGAGTGGATTATTTAATATTGCAGTAGGTCCGTTAACATCACTATGGAACATCGGCTTTGACGATGCACGTAAGCCAGAACAGCATGAAATAGATGAAATTTTACCATTAATGGACCATACGAAAATTGAGATTAACAAAGAGAAGCAGACTGTATTTTTAGCAGAAGAGGGAATGAGATTAGATTTAGGTGGGATAGCGAAAGGATACATTGCAGATTTAATTGCAGAGTTGATGGTAGAGCACGGTGTTACTGCAGGAATAATAGATTTAGGTGGGGACATCATCGTCATTGGTAACAACCCTTCAGGAAAACCTTGGTCAATAGGGATTCAGGATCCGTTAGCTAGTAGAGGACAGCCAGTTGGCACGATTGATGCTACTGATGAGTCGATCGTAACATCTGGAATATATGAGCGAATACTGAAGGAAGAGGATGGAGAATACCACCATTTACTAAACCCATTTGACGGTTATCCATTTATGAATGAACTTGCTGGAGTGACGATCGTTTCAGAGGAATCAATCGATGGAGATGCTTACTCTACAGCAGTTTTCGGTATGGGAGTAAACGAGGGCTTTGAATATGTAGAAAATGTAGATGGAGTAGACGCGGTATTTGTTACGAGAGACAGGGAAATATTTGTCACATCAGGCTTAGTTGATAGATTTACATTAACGAATGAAAACTATGAGGTAGTCGACCTTCCTCAACCGTAACATGCATGCTCGATGAAAACGATAAAAGGAGGCTGCTGCGATGAGCGCACCTATATTAGAGGTGAAAAACCTCTCATTCCGCTATGACTTAAGGTCTGAAATAAACACCGTAGCAAACCTCTCTTTTTCAGTTAATAAAGGAGAATGGCTCGCAATTATTGGTGGTAATGGTTCCGGGAAATCTACTTTAGCGCAATTGTTAGTCGGTTTATTAACACCGTTAGACGGTTGTATAACGGTTGATGGCACAGCGTTAACGGAAAAATCGAAATGGCGAATTCGTAGTAAAGTCGGATTAGTTTTTCAAAACCCTGATAACCAATTTATCGGTACAACGGTACAGGATGATGTTGCCTTTAGCTTAGAAAGCTTAAATGTACCATACGAAGAAATGAAATTAAGAGTCGAGTGTGCTTTAGAGAAAGTAGGTATGCTAGAATACCGGTTTCATGACCCCTCTCGTCTATCAGGTGGACAAAAGCAGCGTGTTGCAATTGCTGGCATATTAGCGCTTCACCCAAACGTCATTATTTTTGACGAGGCTTTCGTTATGCTTGATCCAAAAGGGAGAGAAGGCTTGTTAAAAACATTAAGACGACTAAAAGAAATAGAAGGGGTAACGATCATATCTATCACACACGATATGAACGAGGCGGCAGCTGCTGATCGACTTTTATTAATGAAAAACGGTGAAATCTCCCAAACTGGTAAACCGAGCGAAGTATTCATGCAACAACGAGATTTAGAGCCCCCTTTTCCAGAAAAACTAAGGCGTTCATTAGAAAAAAAGGGGAGACATGTCCCTAATCAATATATGACAGAAGAAGAAGTGGTGAACTGGATATGGAAGTGAAATTGGAACATGTAACCGCTGACTACCAATTGGGACCTATTCGTAGCTTTAATGTCCTGCAAGATGTTGAAATGAAAGTTGAATCTGGCTCTTTTACTGCCGTAATTGGAAAAACAGGTGCCGGAAAATCAAGCTTATTAAAAATAATGAATGGATTACTACTACCAAAGCAGGGCAAAGTGACTATTGGTGATGCTATTATCACTCCAGGTAAAAATAAAAAAGCTCTAAAATCAATTAGAAAACGAGTCGGGATGGTGTTCCAATTTCCAGAGTCGCAGCTCTTTGCTGAAACGGTTGAGCAAGATATTTGTTTTGGCCCATTGAATTTCGGTGCATCTAAAGAAGAAGCGAAGGAATTGGCGAGAAAAGTCATCAAGCAAGTCGGTTTAACAGCTGACATATTGTCAAAGTCACCATTCACACTTTCAGGAGGACAAAAACGCCGAATAGCAATAGCAGGTATTTTAGCGATGGAACCAGATATACTTGTGCTTGATGAACCAGGTGCAGGCTTAGACCCGAAAGGAAAACTAGATATATTGTCGTCAATAGCATCGTGGCACAAAGAGCAAGGCCTTACTACTTTAATCGTGACACACGATATGGAAGACGTTGCTCAATTTGCAAATAATATTGTCATTATGGACAAAGGGACAGTCGTGCTCCACGACGCCGTCCGCAACGTATTTTCGAACAAAGCGATCATTGATAAATGGCAGCTAGATGTACCAGAAGCACTCAAGTTTCAAATGAAAATCGAAGAAAAAACAGGGGTTAAACTACCCAAAGTTTGCTTAACGATTGAGGAATTGACAGAGTCTTTAATTGAGGCGGGATTAGCATGAATAAACTAATACTTGGCCGTTATTTCCCAGGAGACACATCGCTTCATAAACTAGATCCAAGAGCAAAGCTAGTTTCAGGTGTAGCCTTTATTTTCATTATTTTTCTAGCTCGCAACTGGGAGGCTTATGCACTACTTTGGTTATTTACTTTTCTAGTGATGAAGCTGTCAGGAGTTGGCTTTAAAACATATTTGCGCGGCGTTCGACCACTCATTTGGCTAATCCTATTCACTGTGTTTATTCAAGTCTTGTTTAGAACTGGAGGCACGGTGTATGTCGATTATGGCCCTATTACAATTACCCAATTCGGCGTCGTAAATGGCATTCATATTTTTTTCCGATTCGTTATGATCGTATTCGTTACTACTGCAATTACGCTAACTACGAAGCCAATAGATCTCACAGATGGCATTAACTATTTGTTACGACCGCTACGCATATTTAAAATACCAGTAAATGATTTAGCGTTAATGCTATCAATCTCATTACGCTTCATCCCTAACTTACTAGACGAAACGCAAAAAATAATGGATGCACAACGAGCGAGAGGAAGTGAGTTTGGAGAAGGGAATCTCTTAAAGCAAATGAAGGTGCTAGTACCAGTATTTCTCCCCTTATTTGTGAGTTCGTTAAACCGTGCGGAAGAAATGGCGAATGCAATGGAAGTGCGAGGGTATCAATCAGGAGAACAGCGGACAACCTTCCGTCAATTAACCTGGAAAAACAAAGACACTATATGCTTATTTGCCATGATCGTACTAACTTTATCTTTGTATTTGTTAACAGTGTGATAGATGGGGAAGGTGCTGGAGCGGGTTGGGTTGCGCCATCTGCCAATGAGCGAGCGACGAAAAATGATTGTGAAGGTAAGATACCACGTCCCATCGCCCCCTATACAAATAAAATAACAAATAAAGGTAAGACGGCGCACCAACCAACCACCTTACCTTCACTAAAAGAAAACGCCCTTTATTCTAATTAATCAACGCCTGCAGTGGTGCTGGGATTCTTCCACCACGCTTTATAAGCTTTTCCGAGCTAAATGGATTTACACCCATCACTGGTGCACGTCCCAATAAGCCTCCAAATTCAACGATGTCACCTTCTTTTTTACCAGGAACAGGGATGACACGAACGGCTGTTGTTTTTTTGTTAATCATTCCGATGGCTGCTTCGTCAGCGATAATTCCCGATAAGCTAGCTGCAGAAACATCTCCGGTTAATGCAATCATGTCAAGTCCGACGGAACAGACGCAAGTCATTGCTTCTAGCTTAGATAATGATAGCGCATCGTCTACAATTCCTTTAATCATCCCGTTATCCTCACTAACTGGAATGAAAGCCCCACTTAACCCACCGACATAAGAGCTTGCCATAGCACCGCCTTTTTTTACTGCATCATTCATTAATGCTAAAGCAGCTATCGTACCGTGTGTGCCGACGCGCTCTAGGCCAATCTCTTCTAGAATTTCTGCGACACTATCATTCATGGCGTTTGTAGGAGCTAAAGATAAGTCCATGATTCCAAAGGGGATTTCTAAACGCTCTGCGACAACACGTCCTAATAGCTCGCCAGCGCGAGTGATTTTAAATGCCGTTTTCTTGATAATATCGGCTACTTGACCGAGGTCAGCATCAGGGTATCGCTTTAATGCATTTAGCACGACACCAGGTCCACTCACCCCTACATTAATAACTGCTTCACCCTCACCAGCTCCGTGAAAAGCACCAGCCATAAACGGATTATCTTCCACAGGATTACAGAAAACTACGAGTTTTGCGCAAGCAATTCCATTATTGTCCTTCGTTTTTTCAGAAGCTTCCTTGATGATCTCCCCCATTTTCCGGACTGCATCCATGTTAATCCCCGTTCGAGTAGTGGCAACGGAGACGGAGGCACATACTTTGTTCGTTACGCTTAATGCTTCTGGTAAAGCATCAAGGAGCGTTTGATCGCCCTTTGAAATTCCTTTATGTACTAACGCTGAATAGCCACCGATGAAATCAACACCTAATTCTGAGGCTGCTGAGTCTAACGTTTTCGCTAGTTCAACGGCTTCTTCCACAGTTGCATGTCCTAGTATTTCTGCTATAGGCGTAATAGATATACGTTTGTTAATGATAGGAATCCCATATTCCTTTTCTACTTTTTCAGAAACTGTTTTTAAGTCTTTAGCATAACTAGTAATTTTTTTATACACTTTTTCATTTAAGCTAGAAAACTGAGCATCAGCGCAATCACGAAGGTTAATGCCCATCGTCACTGTTCTAATGTCTAGGCTTTCCATTTGAACCATTCGAATCGTTTCTTGAATTTCTGTAAAACCAATATTCATCGTCATTTCTCCTGTCTCCTTTAAACGCGGTGCATCGCTTGAAAAACATCTTCCAGCTGAATGTGAATTTTAAGATTAAGATTTTTACTCACAACTTCAAATGCTTGATGGAGCTCATCAAGGTCTGCTAGCTCGGAAACATCTACGAGCATCATCATCGTAAAAAAGTCTTGTAGAATCGTTTGACTAATATCTAAAATATTGATATTTTGCTCGGATAAAACTTGAGTCACGTTTGCGATGATGCCAACTTGATCCTTTCCGATAACACTTACTACAGCACGCTTTTGTTCCATATTCAACACCTCACAAATTAAAATAAAATCGTAGCTTTAAGGTTAGCCAAACCTTAAAAGGAACCGTATGAAATAAAAAAAAGATTGGATTATCTCCAATCTCAAAGTAGCATTCGAATAACGAGGAACTAACCTCTTACTGTTACTCTCCTGTCCTTTTGCCTGAGATTGTGAATCCTTCGGCGCCGTTAAAACGAACTCTCCAGAAGCTGCTCCAGGCATAGTGTGACCCATTCCCTTCATTGCATGCCCATATTAAAATGTTAAAGTGATCTTATCAAGTTACTTCTACTAAGTCAATGACGGAAAAGTGAACAGTTGAAGTCTTTCATGTTGGGTTTCTATTAAGAATGATATAAAATGGAACGGTATGATAATAAAAATGAGGTGCCTATGTAATGAAAAAAACGGTTCTTTATTCTTTACTTGTTGTTCTACTAATAGCTTTCCTGTCTGCATGTGGCCATGAAGATCACGAGGAAGAGCATGCTGATGACGAACATGGGTCCAATGAATTGAACTTTGACATTGTAGAAGTCGAAATTTTAATGGAAGAAGAGGTAGACCCGAACACAGAAATTTCAATACAAGCATATGTCACTCAAGGAGATGACAAAGTTAACGACGCTAGTGAAGTGATGTTTGAAATATGGGAGCAGGGAGCGAAGGAGGAAAGTGATTTTATAGAAGCCACTTTAACGGAGGAAGACGGAGTTTATGAAATTACTTATGTTTTCTCAGAGGAAAACCTTTATTTTGTTCAGCCACATGTTACGGCACGAGGAATGCATGTCATGCCGGTTGGCGAGATAAGAGTGGGAGATGTACAAGAAATAGATGAGGAAGAGATGGATGGTCATGAACATGGTCATGACCATGGCGATGGATATGAATCAGAGCACCACGCACACCCGGTACATGAAGACTTATTTGTTGAATGGCATACTGTCGACAGTGCTAAAGAAAACGAGGAAGTAGAGATTTTTTCATATATCGAATGGCAAGACGAGCCATGGACAGATGGCCGTGTCCGATATGAAGTATATAAAGAATTTGGTGATGAAACACATACTTGGTTAACAGCAGAAGAAATTGAGGATGGCAAATACTCTACCACTTTTCAATTCGAGATAACTGGAGATTACCAAATCGTTATCCATATTGAAGATGAGAATATTCACGAACATATTCATGAAGAAATCACGATCGAATAATGAAGTAATGTCCAAGAGGGAGCAGCCCTTTTGGACATTTTTTTGTAGAAAATCAAGTAGTGAAGGTTCGCACGTGCTTAGCAATGCGGAAAGCTTGTGGAGTGGAATTTCATAACTTAATAATGAGGTAGGCTATTTCTTATAAACTTCATTTGACTACACTTGTATATACAAGTTATACTATGGGTGATAAAATGGTTTCCGATTGAGAACGATATATGTAGCTACGAGGAAACAGTGAATGAACTACAATGTTGTCAGCATATGGAGGGTTGTTTGAATGAATATGAATGAGTGGTGGAGACGCTCAGTTGTGTATCAAATTTATCCGAAAAGCTTTAATGATACGATGGGGAATGGTACTGGAGATATTCAAGGCATTATTGAGAAGTTAGATTATTTGAAGGACTTAGGAGTCGACGTGATATGGCTTACTCCGATTTATTCATCACCACAAAAGGATAATGGATACGATATTAGTGATTATTATTCGATTCATAGTGAGTATGGAACGATGGACGATTTTGATAAGCTTTTAGAGGAAGCACATAAAAAAGACTTAAAAATCATTATGGATATTGTTGTTAATCATACATCTACTGAACATCAGTGGTTCAAAGAAGCAGCAGTATCAAAAGATAGTCCGTATCGAGATTATTATATTTGGAAGGACCCAGTTGATGGCGAGGAACCAACAAACTGGCAATCAAAGTTCGGTGGCTCTGCTTGGGAGCTTGATGAAAAAACTGGTCAATATTATTTGCACCTTTTCGATGTCACACAAGCTGATCTCAATTGGGAAAATGAAAAAGTTCGTGAAGATGTGTATGAAATGATGAACTACTGGTTTGAAAAAGGGGTAGATGGTTTTCGGTTAGACGTCATAAATTTAATATCAAAGGACCAAGCATTCCCTAATGATAATGGGGCAACACCTCATGGTGACGGTAGAAAGTTTTATACAGATGGTCCGAGAGTTCATGAGTTTATGAAGGAGATGAACCGCAACGTTTTCTCGCAATACGATGTACTTACCGTAGGTGAAATGAGTTCAACCACTGTTGATCATTGTATTAAATATACACGACCAGATCGAAATGAATTGAGTATGACGTTTAACTTTCATCATTTAAAGGTCGATTATGAGAATGGCGAAAAATGGTCAAAGACGCCATTTGATTTTCAAGCTTTAAAAAATATTTTGACGAAATGGCAAGTGGAGATGCATAAAGGTGGTGGCTGGAATGCATTGTTTTGGTGTAACCACGATCAGCCTCGTGTCGTAAGTAGATATGGAAATGACGAAGACTATCATAAGGAATCTGCGAAAATGCTGGCTACGACTATTCACTTGATGCAAGGAACTCCATACATTTATCAAGGTGAAGAGTTTGGAATGACAAACCCTCATTTCAACTCAATTGAAGACTACCGAGATGTAGAAACATTAAATATTTTTAATCAGCTAAAAGAAGAAGGAATGGCAGAAGAAGACATACTTCAAATCATCCAAGAAAAATCCCGTGATAATTCACGTACACCTGTACAGTGGGATGATACAAAAAATGGTGGCTTTACTACAGGAACTCCCTGGATTCCTGTAGCGAATAATTACACAGAAGTGAATGCTAAAGTGGCTCAAGCGGACCAAGATTCGATTTATTATCATTATAAAAAGCTTATTCAAATGAGAAAAGAACTGGACATTGTTACTTTTGGGAATTTCGAACTACTGTTAGAGGATGATCCTGATCTATTTGTTTATGTACGACAATATCAAAAAGAAAAGCTACTCGTAATAAACAACTTTTACGAGAAGGAAGTGACGTGCTCATTACCTTCACATCACTTTGAGAAAAAGTGTGTGGAATTATTATTGTCCAATTATAATGATTCGCCAACAGTAGAAAAAAATATGACGATACGTCCTTATGAATCACTTGTTTATCATCTGAAAGAAGCATGATAAACTAAATATGGTGGTGAACGCGGCATGCAAAATAAATATATCCAAATATATAATGAAATTGTAGATGAGATTAGACAAGGAATTTACGAAGCGCAATCAAAGCTACCCTCTGAACATGATTTTATGGTGAAATACGATACATCAAGGGAAACGATTCGAAAGGCATTAAACCTTTTATCCCAAAATGGCTATATCCAGAAGGTGCAAGGGAAAGGGTCTATCGTACTAGACGCAAGAAAGTTTGATTTTCCTATATCTGGATTAGTGAGCTTTAAGGAGCTCGCTGGGCAGCTAGGTGATAGTCATCATACGCACGTTGAAAAGCTAGAAATGATTTCTCCAAATAAAGATATAAGAGAAATACTGAAGCTTTCTAAAGATGGCCAAGTATGGGAAGTATATCGTGTACGTGAAATTGATAAAGAGAGAATTATATTAGATAAGGACTACTTTAACAAAAACTACATCGATAACCTGACAAAAGAGATTTGCAGTAACTCCATATATGAATATATAGAAAAGGAGTTAGGGCTATCGATTAGCTTTGCGAAGAAGGAAATTACGGTTGTTGAGCCTACTGAAGAAGATAAACAATTATTGGACTTGGAAGGCTATCATAATATTGTCGTTGTAAAAAACTATGTCTATTTCGATGACGCGAGTATATTTCAGTACACAGAGTCACGGCACCGGCCAGATAAGTTTCGGTTCGTAGACTTCGCCAGAAGAACGCATAAATAAGATGAATGAAAAGGATGACTCAATTGGTAGGGAGTCATCCTTTATTATGGGCTTTCAAACGCTTCGTTCTAACTAGTGTGTTTAATACTATTGAAAAGATCTCTCTTCCTTCAACGAATGAATGCTATTCCTCTTTTTTCAAGAGCATCATCAAGCCACCGAGGATGCATGTTCAATAAATCATCAGGTAGGGATTCCTGTCCGAAAAATTTTATCTCAAGAGATTCTTCAGAATGACATCTAGGCTCCCCCCCTGTAATTTTAGCTAAAAAACAAGTTGTAATAAAATGTACTACTTTACCATTTGGATAGGTAAACACTTGGGTAAGAGGATCAGAATAAATACCAATCAACTTAATAATTTTTATATCTAAACTGGTTTCCTCCTTTACTTCTCGAATAGCTGCTTCAGACACAGTTTCCCCTATTTCTACATGTCCGGAAGGAATACCCCATAGTCCTACATCTGCTCTTTTTTGTAATAAAACTTGGTTTTTCTCATTAAAAATGACTACTGCAACAGCAGCTTTTAGTTCATCAATTCTCTCCATACAATAACCTCCCTCAAAATAAAAAAAGGTCCGATAAGAAAGGAATCAACGCATTATAAATACGCTGAACCTTTCCCCTCGGACCTTTTATGTCAATAGGTGCCTTTTACTATCGTAAAAGATGTAGCCCTCGGTCACAGACCTATCGTTAGCGGAACCCTAGCTACAGTTTTCCAGTTCATTACAATTCATATTTTACATTAAATCAACTAATAATTGAAGACTTACACTAACCTTTACATACGAGGTACTACTCATGACCAACTATCGTTGGGAAATTGTGTATAATAGATTAAAAAGATAGTTTTTAGGGGGAGTTCTGTGACGACTAGTGTCAATAAAAATAAGCATGACCCATTTCGGAGAAAATCGCTATTAATAATACTGATATGTTCATTATCGTTTTTCTGCTTAATAGGTTATGGCGTTTATTGGGCTTTCTTTGATATGAATAGGCTTCCGACAGGGGAGTATCTTACTGAAGAAACATCTCCAGACGGTACATACACTTTGAAGGCATATATTTCTGATGGTGGCGCGACAACTTCATACGCTATTCGAGGAGAACTAGTATATAACGAGAAAAAGAATAAGACTAAAAATATTTATTGGAATTATCGCGAAGAAGATGCAGAAATTAATTGGCTTGACGATAATACAGTCGTTATAAATGGCCACGCGCTTAATGTTCTTCATGATAAATTTGATTATAGAAATCAATAATTCGCTAGTTTCGTTTATTAAAACGATTTTTTTATACATAAATATTTAGTGAACAGGAGGTTTCTTTAAAAATGAAGAATATAAACAAAACATTGTTACGAAATACATTTACGTTTGGTGTATTTATTGGGATTTCAGTTGCTGGAATCTACTATATATTTGTGAAGTAGAAAAAATGGGAGACAGCCATCTGCCCTAGAGCGAAGAAAAAACTAGTGAAGGTAAGATGACGTTTCAATAAAAAAATATTGAGGTGATTAGTTTGATACATATAAGAAGCATAGATCAAAATGGTGAATATGTAGAGTTTTTAACTGATATGATGTATGAATCTATTCATATGCCTGAGAATAAGCCTGCTAAAGAAGTGCTATTAAATATGCCTCATATAAAAAAGTATAGTGAAGGCTGGGGGCGAAAAGGAGATAAAGCAATAATTGCTATCAATGAGAATAACCTCCCTGTTGGTGCAGCGTGGTATCGTCTTTTTACAGAAGACAATAAAGGATACGGATATGTTGATGATAAAACTCCGGAGCTTGGCATAGCATTAACGAAAGATGCTAGAGGAAAGGGAATAGGCACGCTACTTGTGAAAAGGTTAATGGAAGAAGCTTTTAGTGACGGATACACAACGCTTTCGTTAAGCGTCGATCCGACTAACAAAGAAGCCGTTCAACTTTATAAGAAACTCGGTTTTAAACAATGTTGTACATCGGGAACATCCTGGACAATGGTATGTAACATTTCCTCAATATAACATATAAAGTTTTGCGGATTTTCACCATTAATAAAAAGGGAATAGGTGTTAGGATGGGAAGGGGATAGTCTAAAGGATATTAAGACTTGCCGCCTTTTTTTAAAACTTCGATTTAATAGAATAGACAGTTTACTGCTTATGTTATTGCAAAAAAGAAGGAGAGGGGAGACGATGAGAGTAATATTAGAGTTATTACGTATTATTTGTTTATTTATGATATTAGGAGGACTAGCTTGGATTGTATTAGGAAATATCTATGCTATAAATGAAGGAATAGAGAGTTACCAGTCGATCGCCGGACTAGGAGTTTATGTATTCCTTTTTGTGCTATATCGGAATAAGTTCCAATTTTCGGATTGGTATAAAGGAAGAGGACGAGTAAAACTATCTAAACCAGTAACGATCACTTTAGTTAGTTGTTCCATATTCATGATGATTTTACCTGTTGTTTTCGGCTTAGTATAAGTTGACTAACTTAACGGGAAATCAAGAATGTACCAACTCTCTAGTTGAGGAAGAATGATGAATCTGTCTAAGCATATAACAATATAGCCTTTTATTTTTTCTGAATATTCCTATTTTTAATTTGTGAGGTGGAGTTAATGAATAAGAATTTATTTTTGCTACCAATATTAGTTGGTGTGATATTCTTTGTGCTTGCAGTTATATTGTTTACTTTTATTGAGTCTCCGTTTCCTTATTTTGCGGGTCTGTTCGTAGCTTTTATTGTGTTTGAGATTACTTTTTTCTATCGGTTTACAAAAAATAAAAACGAAACAAGATCTAAGTTATAGTGGAGGAATGTTTCTTAAAAGTTATTGAGAGATGTTGAGTTAGTTATAGCAGAGTTGAGAATAGAAAGGTGAGATGAGAATGGGACAGATTAAAGTTTACGGGGTTAAAGACAGGTTACGTCCAATAAAAGAATTACTTTCAAATGTGATTCATTCTTGCATGATTGAGGCGCTAGAGTTCCCTCCTAAAAAGAAATTCCATCGCTTCTTTCCTATGGAAAAAGAAGATTTTTACTATGGAGAAGGAAGAACGGAAGCTTATACAATCATTGAAATTAGTATGTTTGATGGTAGAACAATTGAAGCAAAAAAGCGACTAATAAAGCTACTGTTTGAACGTATAGAGAGCGAATGTCATATAACGCCTCAAGATGTTGAAATTACGATTTTTGAAACCCCGAAACATAATTGGGGGATAAGAGGTCTACCAGGTGATGAACTAGCTTTGGATTATAAAATAAAAGTATAAGTAATATAGGCTATTGATGCTGCTGTCTCTTAAACAGAGGGGAGGAGAATCTTCTTGAAGAAATTTATCGTGCATTTTTCAAATAAACAACAAGAATTAATGACAAAAGAACTCATTAATGACCATGTTAATTACTTGAAGATATTAAAAGAAAATGGTGTATTATCATTTTGTGGATCTTGTGTAGATGGAACCGCGTTCATGATAATTGATGCACCTTCAATTGGAAAGGCAAAGCGTTATGTAGAAAATGATCCATTTTCTAAAGTAGATTACTATATAGATAGAAAAATTGTCGAGATAAAAGAAGCTACTTTAGAAAACAACTTTTTATTAGGGAAAGTATTAGTAAACGCAGAGGATGAGTAGATTAATCCCCCTGCTACGGTAATAGAGAGGTGTTACAAAAGCTATTAAAGGTTTAGAGGTTGATTCAAAAGGTGAAAATTTGACCTTTGAGTCAACCACTTTCTCTTGTCCAATAGGTGATAAATTGATATTGATAATAGAAAAATAAAGGGGAAAGAGATGTTAGAAGAGAGAATAGGAAAATGGATAGAGAGGTATGAAAAGAATAAATATTTAAATGGTACTCTTTTAATCACTTCAAATGATCGTATTATTTTTAATAAAGGCTTCGGTATGGCTAATTGGGAGCATATGGTTCCAAATAAACATAATACTAAATTCCGTATTGGCTCACTTACTAAAGGTTTTACAGCGCTTGCTATTTTTCAATTACATGAAAATGGAAAATTGAATATAGAAGATTGTATAAGTAAGTACATTGCCAATTATCCACAAGGTGAAAAAATGACAATTTACCACTGTCTAACTAATACTTCAGGAATTCCTAATTATACTAGTTTCTCAGATTTTTGGTCAACGTCAATGAGGCTTCCATCGTCTTTAAAGCAACTTATTGATTCATTTAAAAATCTCCAATTAAACTTTGAGCCTGGTAATAAATTTGAGTACTCGAACTCAGGATACGCTTTGTTAACAGCTATCATTGAAGAAGTATCAGGTATGACATATGCGGATTACATAAAAGAAAAAATATGTTATCGATTAGGAATGTATCATACCGGGTGTGACGATGGGATTAATGTTGTTCCAAGCTTAGCATCAGGGTACTCATTCTGGGAAAAACCAATCCATCCAGCATACGCAGACTTATCCTTTCCATTAGGAGCGTATGGCCTATATTCTACAACAGAGGACTTACATATTTGGGATAGGGCACTAAATACATCCCAGCTACTTAATAAAGAACAAACAGTTAAAATGTTCACAGCACATCAAGATTCATATGCTTGTGGTTGGATGGTTTCTGACGTGTTAGGTAGAAGGTGTATTCATCATTTTGGGGATATTAGCGGCTTTTGTAGTAGTTTTTTAAGTTTTGTTGATGAACAGGTTACTATTATCTACCTTAGCAATATGGATGTTACGCCGGTTGATCATTTGTCAAAGAATATAGCTAAAATAATGTACGGGGATAATCTAGCATTGCCTGCTCCTGTTAGACAAATAGACTTTACTGACAAAGGAGTAATTGAAGGGAAGTATTACATTCAACGGGATAGTATGACTATAGAAATCACTAAGAAACAAAATGAACTATATGTAACAGTTCCAAAAAGGTACGGTGTATTATATAAACTTAAACTAGTACCAATTAGTCACAATCCATCAAAAACTACTTTTTTAACCGAAATGGTTAACGAACAACTCGTATTCCATTATTCCTTATCAGGGCAGGTAAAGTTTTTGGAGTACAAAGACTATAACGATCATTACCATATAGCTTATAAGAATAAAAGTTAGATTAATAATGTAATTAACAAAATTGTAGGAGGGCTTCATTCATTGGACGAGTATACCCTTTTAAATGTGATATCCTTTATTTTAATTGTAATTGCCCTGTATAAATTTTTTCAATTACTTAGTCAAGCAAAAAAGCTGAAGGTTGGTAATAAGTTATCAAGAAAATTGGTACATGAGTTAAGCCAGAAAATAAAGATAGCAATAACGCTTTTTAGTATTGGTTGTATATTAAGCTTAATAGCAATAATGCTAAGCTATTTCCAATCGTAAGGAGATGAATCAAGAGGAGTTTTTAGTGCCTAGGATTGAAACATTAGAGAATAAAAATCGTCTTTAATAATAGCTGTTTTAGTAAAAATTGTTGCTTTTTCAGAGTTGGTGATACGAAAGGTGGCGATTGCCTGCAGTGCATCAAAGCAAATAATATACTTTAAAACAACAATTTATGCGAAAGTAGCCTTTATATTAAAGGGGGAAATGCTTTGAAATACTTCTATTTCTTTTTTATATTAATCGTGTCTGGTTGTAGTTTGATTCAATTAAGTGATAGTGCAGACATTGCAAAAGAACATCTCGAAGATAAAGGCTATAGGGTCATATCTTTAGTAAACGAATCGAGTGGAGAATTAACGAGTAGTTGGGTGGAGGGCTTCCCAGGGTCGCAAGAATGGGATGTTCAGAATGTTGATCCAGATGAATATATCGGAAAAGAAATAAAAAGAGTAAGATTCAAAGTTAAAAACCATCCATTGAATTCCGTGGACAACGACGAAGTAAACGTGACAGTATTTCTGCATGAAGAGGAAGTAATCGGTGGTATATCATTTTTTGTGAATATGGATGGTGCTCCGTACTCTTTAGATGGAAACTAATCTATCTTTATATGATCATAAATTTAAATCACGAGTTGTCTTTGATGCAGCTCGTTTTGCTTATTTCAGAACTGGAAAAAGATGTTAAACTTAAAAAGAGGACTAGAGGTATTTTCTAAGAAAGGGAGCGTCGTCAAACGCCAAATGTAATCAACTTTTGTTCTTTAAGGGGGATGAGAAATGAAGAAAGGGCTGCTTATCATAGACGTACAAAACGGTATGTTTCAGGAAGGGAATGTTGTAGACAAAGGAGAAAGGTTGCTAAAAAACATTAGTAAATTAATAGTAAAGGCACGTTCGGCAGGGGCACCTATTTTATACGTACAGCATAATGAACCTACTGGTAGAACACTAGAAAATGGGACAAAGGATTGGGAAATTCACCCTGAAATCACGCCAAATAAAGAAGATATTATCATCCAAAAAACAACTCCTGACTCATTTTTTAATACTCTTTTAGATGAGGAACTAAGAAAACAGGGGATTGATCACTTAGTTATTACTGGAATTCAAACAGAGGTGTGTGTTGATACAACTTGTAGAAGAGCTTTCAGTATGAAGTATAAGGTCACGCTACCATCAGATACACACAGCACTTGGGACACAGAAAACATTAGTGCCGAACAGATTGTTACGCATCACAACCGAGTGTTACGCTGGTTTGCCGATGTTTATCCGAGTAATGATATCACGTTTTGATATGTATGATGTAATGCTAAGTATGACAGTTGATAGAGAGGAGGAGAAGTATGAAATATTTACTTTACGGTACAGTAGGCGTTTTGGTAATTTTCATTGGTTTAAATAGTTTTGGTTTTAATTCTTTTGTTATTCTCATGGATACAATCGAATGGTCAACAAGATATATATTGCCATGGATAGCTTTGTATTGGTTTATTCAATATGTGAAGAGAAAGAAATAGGACGTTACAGTAGAGGTTAAATTATTTAAAAGAAAGAAAAGGGGTCTCCGTAGAAAAGCGAGTGTAACATGTATTGGTAACCTTACGACTTTGACTAAAGGAGGTTTCTTATGCGATTATCGGTTACTCTTCTCCTATTAGCTATACTCCCAGCGATACTTATTGGCTGTACTACTAGTCCCGGGCAAAATAAAGCGGGCTTTTTAAGTAAGGAACAAGTATTAAAGCTAAACCCTGATGCAGATATAGTTGAATTTGAAGATAGAGTGTATCAAGCTGGCATTGATTGGGTTGAAGAGGAAGCGTTATCAAAAGGGGAACAATTAGGTGAAATAAGGGAAGGAATGGCGAATAAATTACCTGCTGGCGCTATCATCATTGCACCAAATGAAAGAAGAGACATACTCATCGTTGAGTACGACGGGAAAGAAAAGAGGTATTTACTTCAAGTAGGTGAATAATCTTCAACAATATGAAACTATAATTACACGTAAGGGTCAGTTCTACATTGTTGAAGATCAGATAAGGAAATTTACGCACAATGCAACTCACTATTTCATAATTCTAATTGCCACTAAATATTTGTAATTATCAAGATAATTCCAAGTAGGATAAGTATAGTACTGTGATTAGATTCATTAGTAATGAGTAATAAAAGACCAGTGAAAATAAGAGGAGGAATAACATCTGCATCTAGTATGATTGACAAGATAATCGTTAAAAAAATTAATGAAGTAGTAGTTACTAATTGTCCCGTCTGTTTATTTTCTTCGTTTTTAATTTTACTCACCTCTTTCTCTTTACTTTATGAAGACAAGAAAAAGAGGGTGCCATCATAATTACAAATTATGAGTGTTACCCATATGTTTTTTAGTTCAACTCTGAAAAGTACTGATGAAGGGCTAGAGTGGGGCCATTTGTTATTCTTCCTAGAAGACGTTGCTACATCCATAACCTAGTGATTGTTAAAGAATACAAATTAATTTGGAAGGGGGAGGTGGTTTGTAATGATTTCAGAATTACAGAAATGTGAATTTTACAAATGTAGAGGATTATTAAATGAACATGGTCATATAGAAGCTAAGGCAATAGTTGAAGGAGTAAATCCAGGCCGCATTTTTGTAGATAATATGGACTCTCCTACTTCAGGACTTATTTGGTTAGGTAATAACGATGGTTTTTTCTTTATTGGAAATGAAAGAAATGAATATTTTAATGCTGATTTAAATCATTTTATTGATACGGTCGTCTTACCAGAAGCCAGAAAGGTAGGATTAACGTGGTTTGAGGGCATTGGCAATCATGCATTGTGGGATGAAACTATAAAAGGTGTTTTTAAACATCGTCATGTAGATAGCTGGGATCAAAGGGTTTATACATTACAGAGAAAAGACTTTAAACACAACGTAGAATTTACTTTAGGAGAAGAATATAATATTTTCAAAATTAACGACACACTTTTTAATAACACAGCTAGTTCAATAAAAAACATTGCATTTTTACATTCAAAGGTTTCAGCGTTTTGGTCTTCACCAGAGACGTTCTTTCATAAAGGACTAGGTTACTGTGCCGTTTATAACGATGAAATAGTATGCATTTGTTTATCTGGTTTTGTAGTTAATCAAGTTCACTGTATTGATATTGAAACTCTGGAAGGGCATCAAGGAAAAAAGCTAGCACAAAACGTTGCCTTAGCTTTTGTAGAAAAATGTATGGCAAACAATCTTGCTCCATATTGGGATTGTATGGAATCTAATAAACCCTCAATGGCTGTTGCAGAAAAAATTGGACTAAGAAATGTATTTAACTACAAAGGATATGCCTTTAAGTTTGAGTAGTTTTAAAGAAAAGACGTTAATAACAGGTTCGTGAACCTGTTATTACGTTTTTCTTATTTTTAGAACAGGGAAATGTTGTTTGTATGAGACGCCACTATATGCTGCACATTTCTCAATTAAGAAAGGATGAAGGAAATGAAAAAGAGAATTATATCGTTAGTAATTCTTGTAGTCGTTGTTTTAAGTGCCTGTGGGAACGATGACATTAAAAAAAATACAGTAGTAAATGCGGATTTGACTGAAAGAGAAAAAGGAATACTATCAACGACATCAAATCAATCATTTGTTTTTGATTTCAATATTGATAGTGATTATAAAGAGGTATCTGTATGGATAGAAAAATATGAGTTTGGTTCATTGGTTGAGGAAAAAGTAGGACAACTGACAACGGAAGTTAAAGAAAGTGGAACAATCATCTTTTCGACGAATAAGTCAAATAATACTCCAAATCAATTGGACTTCAACATCGGTGTAAGCAGTAATGGAAACACAGGATCAGCTCCATATGCTGATATTATTTCGGATAAAGGAACAGAAGATATGGCTCTGATGGAGACCATCAATCAAGAAATGGATATTAATAACGGAGATGTCGTTTTAGGGAGTATATATTATTATACAACGGGGGAAGGTGGTATGGTCTCACTCTCCTCTGAGTTTTTTAATGATGTTGAAGGGAGAATGCACGAGTTACAATACTATGACGTTGCTTATCTTATAAGAAGTAACTTTGAGAAATAAGGAAAAGTAGCTTAATATTTAGTGGAGTTGAAGTCCTATTTTATAGTACTGGTGGTAAGCGATACTGAAAAAAGTAATGTTAGTTTAAAAGAGGTGCACATTATGAAAATGGCGTTTTTTGATAGAGATGGAACGATTATAGAAGACTATCCGGACAATAAATGGACAGATATAACACAACCCGTTTTTATGAACGGTGCTATCGCTACCCTTAAAGCAGTTTTGTCTAAAGGCTATAAAATCATTATTGTTACTAACCAATATATTATAAATGAAGGCTATATCACATTAAAACAATACCATCATATAACAAAGCAAATGCTTGATGAACTTGCTCAGCATGACATCGGAATTTACGATATTTATTATTGCCCACATGCAAAATTAGAAGGGTGCTCCTGTATGAAGCCGAGAACCGGAATGATAAAACAAGCTTTATTGAACCACCCAGAAATAAACTTGTCCGAATCTTTTATAATAGGAGATTCTATAGTTGATGTTCAACTAGCAGTTAATTTGAATATGAAGGGGTTTGGCATTGGAGTAGGTTCAGACTATGGAAACAATAAAATAAAACAACTAACATCTATTAAAGATTTAATGACATATTTATAAAAAAAGTATTGTTCACTAAAAGAATGGACTAACAGACATACTATTGGAGCTGAAAATAATGGTAAATGAATTTGATAGAGCAATGGAATTACGAAAGGTAGGAAGTCATAAGGAATCTAACGAACAATTAATAAAATTAGTAGAGCAGTACCCTAATGACGCTTTCATTAACTATCAATGTGCATGGAGTTTTGACATATTAGGAGAAGAAGCGAAGGCTGTACCTTTTTATGAAAAAGCTATCACGTTGGGACTTCCTCCAAAGGATTTGGAAGGGGCATTATTAGGATTAGGCAGTACATATAGAACATTAGGAGAATATGAGAAATCCAAAAGTACATATCTTAAAGGAATGAAACAATTCCCTCATAATAGAGCAATGCAAACATTCTATTCAATGACGTTATATAATTTGAATGAACATAGTAAAGCGATGGAGCTATTACTTAAGTGTTTAATAGATACTACAAATGACCCTGAGATTTCCAGTTATAAAAAAGCTATAGAATTCTATTCAGATAAATTAGACGAAATTTGGAAGTAGTTTTGAAAAGATGTACGCAAAATACAGATGTGCGATAGCATTTAAGCAGTTGTTGCTCCTGTTCAATAAAGATAAGAGAACTTAGTTAATATGTTCCTAGAAAATGCAATCATTTGTGAAGTTTCTCGCCTGAACGGCGGTGATAATGTACTGAAAGATTTTTAAACATGAGGAGGCAGTAATGTGCTTAAAAAAATTGCTAAAAGCTCACTAATCTCAGTAGTAGTAATATTTCTTCTAATGTACATATGGAATGAGTTTATTCCAAAAAAGACTAGTTATGGAGAGGTTATTTCTGAGCAATTTTCCACTACTGAATTTAATTTTTTGGATATTGAACATCACGAATATGAAGATGATGAACTTGGGAACACCACGGCAAGGATATCTGTTAGCGAGGAATTTTTCTTTGAAGCTGTAGATGCCATCATTAATGATCCTTCAGATATGGAACTGCAAACGAGGAGGCATACTGAATTCGACATTGAATACTCTTTTTATCTCTTCACCGAAGATTACAGGCATATTGGTATACATCTTAATGAAGAAAATATACTCATATATATACGCTCAGGTGAAGAAGAATTGTATCAGCATTATACTGTACTAAATGATAATACTCTTTATTCATGGATTGAATCAGAATTTGAAAATCTTGGTCCTGTCATTAGGGCTCGAAAATAAATAATGAAGAGGATGACTCAAAGGTCGAATTTTCACCTTTTGAGTCATCCTCTAAGCAATGTACGGAGCCCCCGCAATCTCATAAAGCCCATTATAAGTGGATTTCTTATAGTGGGCGCGCGGCGAGTGAAGTCATTGCCAGAAAATATATTTGCTTTTGGGACAGCCTCTTTTTTTAATAGAAAGTAAAAACTGTGAACGCTTTTTTACAGGAAATAAAACGAAGTATTTCTTTCTTAGAAAGACCATTGGTGACTTCTAAAGGAGATGGAAAATCATATATTTACAGTAGCTTTAATCCCAAATATGCACAAATGGCAATTACTATATTAAGTACGCATTATAATTTCTGCCAAACCTCTAAATCAAATGGGTTTGAACAAACTCCTGCACAAAGGATTGGGGTTGCAGATAAAGTATATGATTGGAAAGATATTATTTACAAAAGATAGAAAAATTGAAATCATTGTTAAAATAAAAAACTAAGGTTTGTGAACAAATGCACTTAAACAATCGGGCAGGATTGTTTATTAAGAAACGAGAATAAATATTTGAAGTTTTGTTCGATGGGGGGAGAGATTATGAAATTAGATGGGTCTATAGCAGTAGTCACTGGTGCAAGCTATAATAAAGGAATTGGAACGGCTATTTGTCGTAAGTTAGCAAAAGAAGGTGCGGATATATTCTTTACCCATTGGGGTTCTGAGGATGATTGGGTAGTAAAGTTCCAAGATGAAATAATACAAGAAAACGGAGTAAGATGTTGCAACTTAGAAATTGATTTATCCGAATCAAACGCCCCTTTTAAAATACTTGATATGGTTACTCACCAATTGGGCATGCCAACGATATTAGTTAATAATGCAGCACATTCCACGAGAGATGGATATATGAAATTAGATGCAGAAACTCTTGATAACCATTACGCAGTAAATATGAGGGCAACTTTCCTCCTAAGTGTTGAATTTGCTCGTCGCTTAAAGCAACAAAATAAATTGATGGGCAGAATTATCAATATGACATCAGGACAAGCACTTGGACCGATGACTGGTGAATTAGCCTATGTTGCAACAAAGGGAGCTATATCAGCTTTCACGCTTTCTTTATCGGCGGAATTGGCACCATTAGGCATTACTGTAAACGCAATAAATCCAGGTCCTACGGATACAGGCTGGATGACAGATGAGATAAAAACTCATTTAATAAGTAAATTCTTGTCAGGGAGAGTTGGATTGCCTGAGGATGCAGCTCGGTTAGTATCATTTCTTGCTAGTGAAGAGGCACAATGGATTACCGGACAGATAATTAACTCAGAAGGAGGTTTTTCAAGAGCTTAGTTGTTCAACAAACGTTAGTTGAAGAAGAAAAATATATAAATTTAATCTATGGCTCAGTTCTTGTTGAACTGGGCTGATTTTTGCAATCAAAAAGAACTGCATTTTGCAGTGCAAGTTGATGCACAATTTTATTTGCATTTTGGTATACAAATTAAAGTTTTGCGATAGGTAACGGAACCCGTTATTCTCAGCATCCCTCTTTTTGTCAGATTGCGATATTTCACTTTACATCATATTGGATCAAAGATACGTTTCTGAAAAAATGAAGAGTTTTTTTACAATTACTCCCAACTGAATAAGAATTAGTGTTAACATTAAATAGAGAGAGTAGAAAAGATTGAATGTATGTATATTTAGATGAGTATTTATTAGACACAATACAATAAGTTTGTTGACGATTTGGAGGTGAAAACTATTAACTGGATAGAATTAATTGTTGTAAGTGTAATTATTTTCGGTATTCAACTTGCTGTTATTAAGCTACTAAAAAGAAAATTCGATATTAAAAACTATGGATTATCATATAAGCATATTAACTCCGTTCAAGCTTGGATTGAAAGAGGTCTTTTTATTGTATTTATCATACTGTTATTCTTTGCTTACAGTAGTTTATTTGTTTGGTTTTCTTTTATCCTTGTTCTCTTTATCTTTCGTGCTTATTTAGAATGGAAATATGCGCGTAGTGATAAACAATATATTCTTATTCTATGTTATCTTTTTTTCCTGTTAATCTTTTTATCAATTGTATACTTATTTTTCTAAAGACTTGTTTGAGCAAAATGATAAATTGTAATGAATGAAATAAAGAATTCATTATGGAACTTTAAAATAGGAGGGAGCTATTCTTTAAGAAAAAGAATGGCTTTTTTTGTAATCAATGTTTTTATTTTTATTTTGATATTCCTTGTAAACTTATTATTGGGAAAGGACTCTATATTATAAGGGGGATTTGAGGGGAGGTATTATGGATTCTGAATTTTTGTTGCAGTTATATAATAAACAAGCAAAAATGATCTACTACTATTTAAAAAAGAACGGATGTAGTCATGAAGATGCAGAAGATATTGTACAAGAAAGCTATATGAAATATATCGCTTATAGTAGTGGTGTTTCTACAAACAAAGCACTTTCTTATATTTTTTCTATTTCAATGAATGAATTTAAAAGAATTTTAAAGAAAAAAGGGAAAGAACAAGTCATGTCTATCACGGATGAACGCTTCTGGGATAATTTCTCCAATGATCATGATACCGAATCCAGTGTATTAACTATTGAAATGAATAATGAAATAGTGCATACCATAAGCCAGTTGCAAGAAGTCTACAAGCAACTTCTATTATTAAAATATGAACTCGAACTAAGTTATAAAGAGATTGGATTATTACTTGGAATGAAAGAAGGGACCATTAAGACTTATTTATTCCGTGCAAGAAAAGAATTTCAAATGAACTGGAGGACTCTTCATGAGTGATTATACAGATGATATTTTTGATGAAAAGAAAGTAGAAAAGGCGATTAAAAAAGGCAAGCTAAAGTCTATTATTACAATTATTTTAGTTTCTTTTTTACTATTTGTAGTTTTAAACATTACCAATTTCGCACTCTCTGCATATTTTAGTCAAAAGGCATTTGAACAATGGGATGCCTATGTCAGGCTTACTACGCCCAATGGCTATATAAGTGAATCAATTGATTCAACAGGTTTCCTTGGAGGAACTAGTAATTACAAAGTTTCAAAAAACATGAAAAGAAAAGCAGTTGTCATTGAACAAAATCAATATTCTTTTAGTCTTTTTCCATCTACATTGATTTCAAGAGGCCACGGTAGCAGTATCGGGAGCACGGCCGAAGAATGGCAATTTCAATATAAAGATAATGGGTGGAGAGAAATGATGTTTTTTCATCCAAAAGTCACTTATAAAAAATACAATAATGACGAAGACCTAATTAATCGCATTGGTGGAGATAAAATCTTTGAGGTTGCGCTCTCCTTTGATAAACCTTACAAGCAAAGTGAATTACCTTTTGATGAACTTCCAATATTGACTTGGTTCTGGATTAATACCTTCTCTGATAGCCAGATAGAAACATTTCAAGAAGAAGCAACAAATTATGATTGGAGTGCCACATTTATACGTGAACGAGAAGCTTTAGGTTTTTCCACTCATTCATATCATTCACAAACAAATTTAGATTATGAATATAATAGATTTCTCGATTTACTTGAAACTAGCTTTTCAAGCGATCACAATAAAGCGTATAGCACACTAGAGGGTAAAAAAATGAGAGATGTAGAGATATTAGGTATAGTCGTATATGGAACAAAGGAGGAAATAATAGCAATTATGGAGGAATCTATTGTAAAAGCAGCTTCTATCGGGGGAATTATTGATAATTATTAGTATTCTCACTTAAAAGTAGCTACATTTAAATAGAAAAGAGGAGCATATAAAGCAACCAATGTGCTATTTTCTTGGACAATGTTTTTTACGCAGATAATATTGATATTAACAAATTAATAGAGTATAGTATGTAATACATAATGAAAGGAGGGTTGTTAAAAATGATGCATGCAGGAAGATTACGCCAGGAAGCTTTGAACACGAAGTAACTTAATATGTTCAAAGGCTCTGTTTTCATAAAACAGAGTAAACGGGAGTAGTCTGCATATTTTTAATAACCTTCAACGGGGAAGTATATACTTTATGTGAAGAGGCAGATGTACAACATCTGTCTTTTTTGTTTAGTCAAGAAAGTAAAGGTTTTGCGAATTTCGACCATTCAATGAAAAAATATGTGTGAATGGGATAGAATTAATGTGTTTAACTCAAAAGACGAACACCTCGATACTAAGCAATGCATTTTTCTAAATCGGTTTTCTGGCATTAATCATATTTGGTTGTTGCTTTGAGAAAACACGCTTACCCCATCTCGAAATTGTCTATTTCATACTACTGAAGACATCTATTTGTTGTCCACTCGTTTACTCAATTATTCACAGACAGTAGCCTGTCTGTGTTTTTTATTATATGAAAACAAGAAAAAGAGAAGAGGCTGTACGATAAGTTAATAAAAGCTCTTGTAATGGCTACACTAGCTGCGAGCCTACTTCAATAACAGTCTACCTCAGTGGAAAAACAATTTTAAAAAATCAGGAGATGAAGAGGAACATGAATACACTAAAACTTAAACAATTAGCTAAAAGTAACGGTCTAGATATTTTAGAAGATACGATAAAAATAAATGAATCAGGTGTTGACTTTCAAGTAGCACATGCAAAGGATCGGCACGGAGATAAATGGATACTAAGAATCCCACGTAGACCAGAATCTATGAGACATGCATTACAAGAGAAAATATCACTAGAAATAATAAATAAATATGCCAGCTTTCAAGTTCCAGATTGGTCGATATTTGCTGAAAATCTCATTGCCTATAAACAGTTAGAAGGAGTTCCGGCGGCTACTATTGATATTGAGACAGAGAGCTACGTTTGGAGTTTTGATGAAAATAATCTTCCTTCTGAATATTATTACTCATTAGGAAAAGTGCTAGCAAATTTACACGCATTGCCTCAGCAAGAGTTTAGTAAATGTGGTATTGAAATAATTAGTGCTGGTGAGTTAAGAGCTTCTATGAAGCAGCGAATGGAACGTGTGAAAGAGCAATACGAAATAAATCCATCTTTATGGGAGCGCTGGCAAGCATGGCTAGCGGAAGAGAATCTTTGGCCAACCCACGTTGGGGTGAAGCACGGAGATTTACATCCAGGCCATACTCTTATTGATAAAAACAACCACGTGACAGGTTTGATAGATTGGACAGAAGTTGGAATAGGGGATGTATCAGTCGACTTCATGTCACATTACTTACTTTTTGGAAGAGAGGGGCTATCAAAGCTAATTGCTGCTTATGATAATTGCGGTGGGAAAACTTGGCCAAGAATGGAGGAGCACATTGTTGAGCTGTTATCAACTAGTGGCATCACAGTGGCTGAATATGCTAAGGCTTCACGTATAAAAGACATGCATGAGACAGCGGTTCACATGCTCGCAAATGAAAGCTAATAAAGTCATATGTAGCCTTCATGTGTTGTAAAGTAGTTATATTGTAAAAGTGTGAGTCTGTGTTTTCCATAAGCCAATAAGATTACTGGCAATGGCTACACTCGCACATCGTCGCATAAGGGAACTCAACAGGTAAAAATCAAACCTGTTGAGTTCCCTTACTTCAGCACATCTAAAAAATTTATATATATGTAAGAAGGAAAATATTACCTTTATGTAGAATGACAAAGATATCTAAAATGGTATGGAAGGGGTATTTAAAATGAACCTCATATTTATTAATAGTGTAAGAACAAATAACTTCAAGGATGAACTGATCATGAAGAAGATATCTGAATTGTGGCAAGAAGCATCAACTCAATTAAGCAGTCGTGAAGTAGTTATTTATGGCGTATATTATGATTATGAGAGTGATTATAAAGGTGATTATTCATTAAGTGTAGCTATCGAGAGTAGTAAGGCTGTAGAAAATAATGTTCAAATTTCCGAAGACAGTCAGTATGAAGTTTTTAATGTAAATGTAGAAGATGATCAAGGAATAATAAATACTTGGAAAGAAATATGGAGTCGAGAAGAAGAGGGGACATTAAATAGAGCCTACTCATACGATTTCGAAAAATATTACCCTGATGGAAAAATAGAGATTCATATCGCGATTAAGTAGTTGATGTAATTTCAACTTTAGAACATACCGTGATTATGTAATAGATAACAGGAGGTAGAATATGAGAGTACTAGTTTTTGGAGCAAGCGGCGCTACAGGTAGGCAAGTCGTTAAACAATTAATCAAAAATCAAATAAATACTAGGGCTCTCATTAGGAACACTGCAATTCTGCCCAAAGACATCGAAGAAAATCCTTTAGTAGAAGTTGTAAAAGGGAATATTAATGAACTAGATGATGATGAGATGCAAAACATTTTAAGTGGATGCAATGTCGTGATCTCGTGTCTCGGTCATAATATCACACCAAAAGGAATGTTTGGCAAACCTCGTTATTTAGTGTTTGATGCGATAAAAAAAGTTTGTAACATAGTTCAAAATAAGTGTAACGAAAATATAAAGCTTATACTTATGGGGACAACAGGTTATACGAATTCTCTTTTAGGTGAAGTGAATTCTTTCGGAGAAAAAGTGATTTTTACTTTACTAAAGCTGATGCTTCCGCCTCATAGAGATAATATGAAAGCTGCCAATTATCTTATTTATGAAATTGGTAAAAGGGACGATAGAATAGAATGGTCTATAGTAAGACCTGATACATTAATCAATCATGATGAACAAACACCATATGAAGTTTTTGATTCGCCTATTAGGAGTCCGCTATTCAATGCAGGTAAAACAAGTAGAATTAATGTAAGTGCTTTTATGATTGAACTAGCGTTAGATGATAAAACATGGGACAAATGGCTATTTAAGACGCCAGTTATTTATAACAAAACAAAGAAAAGCGATGCATGAATAATTGGAGATGAAATTTCTAGAAAACCAATAAACATTTGTGAAAATATGGAAACCTAGTCTATTACATGCGGTGGCGAGCATTTGATGAAGAGGGAATACAGAAAGGTAGATAGTTTTCAAATTTACAATAAAAAAGGTATCAAAGATAAACAAGGATTTACTACCTTGTTTTATTTTTTTGATTTTAAATAAATAAAGCCAAATGCTACTTTCATTTGTCTAATAGAAGAGAGACAAAAAGAAAGGGGGAGTTACAATTAATCGATTAGTTACTAAAGCACAAAAAGGAGACGATAAAGCTTTCTTAAAACTCTTTCAAAAATACGAACAAGACATTTATAGAATGGCTTACGTATATGTAAAGAACAAAGACGATGCACTAGATGTCGTGCAAGAAGTTGCTTATCGTTCCTTCACAAAAATAGAAACATTAAAAAATCCTCAGTATTTTAAGACTTGGTTAATGAAAATTACGATTAATTGTTCTGTCAGTTGCATTAGAAAAAACAAGAAAGTGGTTCACTTAAAACGAGAGTATGAGGAGTTTATCCCTTCAGAGAGTGAGGATATTTCACTATCAATCTCTCTGAAACAATTATTGGATTATTTGAACGAAGAAGAAAAAAGCATCATCATTTTAAGGTTTTATAAGGAATATACACTTAAGGAAATTGGAGAGGTACTAAACATACCACTAGGCACTGTTAAAACGTTATTATATCGTTCATTAGAAAAACTCCGAAAAAAAGCTAGCGGGGGTGGTATTTGTGGGAAATAATATAAAGAACGAAATAGAAAAAATTGTGATTCCAAAAGAACTACATGAAAGGTCAAAGTTAGGTGTATTAAAGGCAAAATCAGAAAAGCCAAAACGACGAAAATTAAAAAAAGTAGTACTCTCAGTAGGAGTATCGACAGCCATTTTGTTTTCAACTGGAGTAGTAGCTGCATTTATACCAAGCTTTAATAATCTAATCTTTCATGTTAGTCCAGACGTGGCATTAATGTTACAGCCAGTAGAAGAAAGTAGTGAAAGTAATGGGATTAGAGCAGAAGTAGTTGGTGCAATGAGCGATAATGAAATGGCTGTTATATATATAACACTGCAAGATGTAACAGGTGATAGAATTGATGAAACGTTAGATCTTTATGACTACTCTATGACGGGTGCTCGTATGTTCACCCATGAAATAATAAGTTTTGATGAAGTAACAAACTCAGCAATACTTAGAATTGTTGCAGGCGGTAAGGAACTTAATGATAATAAAGTTAACTTACGTATAAGTTCTTTTTTAAGTGATAAAGAAACGTATGAAGTGTCAGTAAATGCTAACCTATCAGAATTTACTAGAAAATATCCTGATACGATCCCTCTAGATATGAACAACATTCCAGGAGGTGGTGGTACCCTATTTTACCAACTTCGTAAAGAAGAAACAGTTCAGGTCTTAAAACCAAATCAAAACACAATTAGTCTGCCTGAAATTGATTTTATGCATATCTCTAATATTGGTATGATTGATGATCGTCTCCATATACAAGTAAACTGGACAGAAAACGGAATGGATGACCATGGATATTTCTACTTTACTGATAATAATGGCAAAGAGGTACGTCCTTCCAATATATATTTTGGAACTGATGATAATGGTCAAACCAATTATGGTAGAGATTTCACAGAATATATATTTAGGACCAACAACATTGATCTAGAGAACGACCACTTAATAGGACATTTTGTTTCTAGCGAAAAGTATACTACAGGTAATTGGAGCACTACATTTAGAATGAAAACAACAGGAGAAGAAAAAAGAATCAATTACTTGGAAGATTTTCACACTTGGACATCTGATTCTTTGTCTGTTTCTCCATTAGGAATCACAATATATGGCAATGGTTATTTGAATGAATTAAATAACATTAAAGTAGCTGTTACAATGACTGACGGTAGTACTTTACCATTTGACTTAGTCAGAAGCTTTAGCGAGGATAACAAGGTTACAGTGAAGTTTTTAACGGATAGGTTATTAGACATCTCTAACATTTCCTCTGTAAATGTTGATGGAAAAAGTATATTTTTCGAATAAGTCTTTTTAAGCTGTCGTAAAACCAAGTTAAATAAACTATTAAGTCTACCTTTAAGCCATGGACAGTGCTGCCGAAATCACTTGAAAGCCCACTATATGTCTGTGTCTTGTAGTGGGCACTCCAAAATATTGTTGTTAAACAAATAGTTTTTTCCGAGAGAGTGTCGATATTTTAGTACTAAAATATATACTCCTATATGAGTATAAAGAGGGATGATACAACCCTGATAATATTACAGCTAAAGTAGCTTACAAAAAAGCTCGATTTGAAGAGGGTTTAGTGTCTTCATGGGGAGAACAATTAGCGCAGTTTACATTATAACGTTTTCCTTACCATTTAGTTGGAAAAAAGTGTTAAACTAATTGTAGAGGGAAATAAGGATTTGCAGTTAAACTAGTACCCCTATTGAAAAAGTGAGGATTTATATGGAAACAAACTTACCTAATAAAATACATATTATAGGATCAATCGGTAGTGGGAAAACCACCTTAGCTAAGGAACTTTCCGCCCAACTTAATACTCCTTTTTATGAATTAGATAATGTCGTTTGGAAGCGACGTAATAATGGAGATGTAAGACGAACTGAACAGGAGCGAGACGATTATTTAAGATCGATAGTCACCAATGAAAAATGGATTGTTGAAGGCGTTCACCACAAATGGGTATCACCTTCTTTTCATCATGCTGACCTCATTATCTTTTTAAACACAAATATCACAAAAAGAAAAATGAGAATAATGACAAGGTTTATCAAGCAAAAGATTGGGGTCGAAAAATCAAATTATAAACCGTCATTAAAAATTTTAAAAGATTTATATCATTATAATACTGTTTTTGAAAATGAAAGTAAGTCAGAGATTTTGAATTTGTTAACCCCATATAATGACAAGCTAAAAATGATAAGAAACTCTTCTGAGGTTGTCGAATATTTCAAGAAGCTAACTGAGAAACATTAAAGTGACTTCCCCACCTATGGAAAATGAAGCTCCAATAATTCTCCTGGCATGATCGAAAATTTTAAATGAGGTGATATTTTTGTACGGACTTGAAACAAACGAATGGCTGAAGTTATTGGTTTTATTAACTTTTTTATTATTAGTGCTAGTTTCCTTTAATGTGCTAATGAGAAAATTACTAAAAGTTGAGAAAAAGAAGTTTTTTTCATATAACCACGTGAATGAAAAACATGCAAAAATAGATTGGACAATTAGGATTACTTTTATTGCCGTCCTCGTTCTCGGTTATATCATTAATATGTCTAGAGATCCATCGGATTGGTTATGGTATTTAGAGCCGTGGTATTTAGCTTTTGTGTTCATTATTGGGAGCGAGGGAGCTAGAGCTATGCTAGAGTGGAAATATGCAGAAAACCGAAATGCATATAAGCTCACACTAAGTCAGTTATTATTCATTGTCATTTTATTAGTAACCATATTTACGACTAATTTTTTCGGGATAATATAAAACTCAAAAGGTTGATTTTTACCTTTTGAGTCAACCTCTAAGCAATATGCGCAGCCGCACCAATCTTTTAAAGCCCACTATAAATGCTTATAGTGGGCGCGCGGCAAGTGGAACGATTGCCAGAAACTTTAATAGCTTTTATTTGTCGTAATGCGTATTAGCCGATTTTCTTTTTCACTGAATCTACAATTGAGCGCTTGAGAGATTTGTCATTAATAGTCTCCCTGAGCCATGCTTTTGGAGATACTCCCTTTTCTTCCTTCACCCTTTTGAAAAGCTTGCTTAATATAAGTCTCAACGTTTTCGTATAGTAGATGTGATCAATTCGCTTAGCTGTATTTAATAGCTGTTCTAGCAACTCTTGTTCATGTAGCGAAATATTCTTTACTGCTTCGTTTAAAAACTGTCGGGCAATTTCAAGTTCATTATGTGATAAATAGTAATTAGTCACATCATCTAATAGCTGGGGATATTGGTTTATATGCATACCTAGTATTGGAATATGTGAATCGTATCGGTGATTGGTTAGAAATTGAAAGGATTTTGACGCATTAGCTTTTTCTAATGCTTGATCTAAGGCAGAAAGAATTAAAGATTGTTCTGATTTTCCTTCTGTTTTTTGGAGTGTTAATAGTCTTGAAGGCCATAAATGCTTGATATCCTCTAAATGTTCGTCAACGAGGTGCTTGATAATATTTTCATTTTTCATTTTTGCCTCTTCTATAGGCTTTAATGCATCCTTTAAATCCTCTTGTGTTACTCTATGTTGCTTTTTTCGATCGGATATTTTTTTGTATTCTTCAAGAACGCGGGCAGATTCCTTTGTCGTCTTATTCGTTAAGTAAAAAGAATCCAAGAAATGTCCATCGTCATGAAGTACAGCAAAAATAACAGGAGAGTCTTGATCGAAAAGTAAAACATTCGTTTTTTTCTTTCCAATATGCTCCTCATATTTCACGACATAATATCGTTTGTTCGTACTGTCCAAGTACACTTTTTTTCCTAAAAAACTAGGAGGTAATAAACTCATTGGCGCTCACCAAGCCTTTCACTTAATATATTTTGACCCAAACTACGACGGAATGTGAAGTGTAATAGATGAAAAGAAAGTATTGGAAACTTAAGGTGGATATATTGTTGAAAGTCTAAAGAGGTATTTATGAATCATGACGGATAACATAATAGACGATTAAACCTACAACTGGAAAGAACAATGTTCCAAGTAAAACAATTAAACTATACTCTTTGCTGTTTCCACGTCGAAGAGAGTCTCTATACGCCCATATGCTTGTAAGGATGTTTAACAAAAACAAAATGATGATGAAAGTCATGAAGATGAAGAAGACGCCGAAAAATTCGATCACTTTAAAGTAATCCCCCTTATATATCATTTGTCCTCTACCTTCATGATACCTATCTTTTCATCATTTGCCCACCTTTATATTAAAAATTTTTTGAAATTTAATAAAATAAAAATACGAAATCCTTTAATAAAGGGGCTAAAGGATTCCGTAAGTATGTACTAAACATCTCTTTGTTGTGCACGGTGGTCAGCAGCATCCTCACGTTCTTGTGCTTCTTTATCATCAGCGTCTGCTAACTCTTCAGAAAACTCTACATACTCATTATCATTTACCTTATCTGTATCAATAATATCTTTGTCACGTTTTTTTGCATCCATTACGTTCATCCTTTCGTGTTGATTTCTATGGTGAATGTCGTTGCTATGCGTTTCCTTTTGAACGTTGGAACGCGCGATCTGCAGCTTTAAAATCTGACTGATATAAAACCTCTTGTGTACTGCTTAAAGATTTTCTACCTTCTCTCGTTTTTTTCTTTTTGTTTTCCAAAAAAGATCACCTCAACTTGTCAAATTTAGTCGTTTATAGCGTAACCTAACAAGTGGACGCATATGCAAAAAATAGCAATTTTTTTCTTAAGTAGTTTCAAACAAGCTGTCCAAAGCTTCTTTTAAACTCGGATAAATGAATGTAAATCCTGTTTCCTGCAAATTCCGCGGAAGTACTCGTTGCCCTTCTAAAACGAGCGTGCTCATTTCTCCTAATACTGTTTTCAATACGAAGCTAGGGACAGGTGCCCAATAAGGCCGGTTAATGACAGTAGCTAACGTTTTTCCGAATTCATGCATTCTAACAGGTGTAGGTGATGTTATATTAACTGGACCACTAATCGATGGTGTTTGAATGCAGTGCTCGAGTGCTCGCACCGTATCCTCAATATGGACCCAAGACATCCATTGCTGACCGGACCCTAATTTTCCACCAACGAACATTTTATAAGGCAACAGCATTTTCTTTAAAGCACCAGCTTCTTTTGAAAGGACGATTCCAAATCTTGCATATACAATACGGAGTTCACCTATCAAAGGAGAGGTTGTATCTTCCCAATCATGCACTAAAGAGCTTAAGAAATCGTTACTTTTTACAATATCTCCCTCTGTGAACGTGCTTGTTAAGGAGGTTCCATAATAGCCAATAGCGGAGCCGTTTACTAAAACATTTGGCCTTGATTGCATTGATTCGATAATCCTTACGACTTCATTTGTTGCAGAAATTCTGCTATTGCGTAGCTGCTGTTTCTTTTCCTTTGTCCAACGTCCGCTATTTAAGCTTTCACCAGCTAAATTTATGATCGCATCAATACCTTCTAGCTCAAGCTCGGGTTTTGCATTATTTGTTAACCACTGTATAAAAGTGACGTTTTCCTTTGATTGATGTTGTGCGGCATGTCTTGTTAATACGAAAACGTGATGTCCGTTATTAACGAGTAATGATGTTAAAGCTTTGCCTATAAAACCAGAGCCACCCGCAATTGCAATCTTCATAATCTATTTCCCTCCTATATGCTTATTTTGTTTTATTGTGAAGACGATAAGGAATTGTTATTTTCTATATGTATCCTACTTTCATTTTTTACCTTTTTTCGTTAAAAATCAAACGTTTTTAGCCAAGCATATGATACGATAATAATGAGGTGATGATCATGCCGAAGATCACAAAAATAACCCCAGCGAAACGAAGTAAAGCTCGTTTTCATATATATATAGATAAAGGGGAAGGGGAAGAATATGCTTTCTCCGTTTCTGAAGATGTTTTTATTAAGCATCATTTGTCTAAAGGGAAAGAATTGTCACAACAGGAAATTGCAAACATTCGCGAAGAAGATGTATTAGATAAAGCGTTCCAAAAAACGCTCAACTATATATCTTACCGTATGAGATCAGAAAAAGAAGTGTTCACATATTTAAAGGATCTGGAAATTAGTCCGGAAGATGCACATAACCTAATTGATCGACTAAAGGATTTAAATGTGCTCGATGATCTTATGTTTGCAGAGGCTTTCGTCAGAACGAAAAAAAATACGCAAAAAAAGGGTCCCTTCATTATTGAACAGGAGCTATACGAAAAAGGGATATCACAAAAGCATATTGATCAAGCGATGAAGCAGTATCCAATGGAAGAGCAATTGGAAAACGCAATGGTCATTATCTCGAAAAAAAAGTCAGGCTATAAATCAGACTCTCAAAAGCAGAAGAAACAAAAAATGCATCAATTTTTACTTCAAAGAGGCTTTTCTACTAATGTTGCTAAGGAAGCGATTGAAGAGAGTGATTTAGATAACAGTTTTAATGAGGATTTGGAATGGCAGGCAATTGCAAAGCAAGGAGAAAAAGCGTTAAGAAAGTTTATGAAATATGAGAATTATGAAAGAGATATGAGAATAAAACAGTTTTTATATCAAAAAGGATTTCAAATAGACTTAATCGATAAATGGATAAATGAACGAGTAAAGGAAGAGGGTTAATTTCTTTCATAAGTAGATGCATTTGTTTATAATACACGTAAATAAGTTTTTATAGGAGAGTTAAAATGGAAAAACGCTATAGTCAAATGACCCAACAGGAATTGATGTCCGAAATTGCGCAATTAAAAGTGAAGGCACAAAAAGCGGAACAAATGGGAATCATAAATGAATATGCCGTTTATGAGCGAAAAATGGTAATGGCTCAAGCGTATTTGATGGATCCATCCGCCTTCAAAGCTGGAGACACATATGAAATACGTGACTCTCAAGAGCAGTTTAAAATTTCCTACATGAACGGTGTATTTGCTTGGGGATATAGAAATGACTCATCTGAGGAAGAAGCATTGCCAATTTCTCTATTAGGCAGTAAAAAATAATGAAAGGAGAGGAGCTAGAATCAGCCCTCTCGTCATTCATTCACATTATTGTGGAGGTCGTTCCTCAATAGAGGAGGTCACTCGCAAATCTACTCACCAGGGTCATGCTTTCTACTTTGGGTAGAAGCTTGCATACGTTCTGCTGGATGGTCGTTGATGGATCCGTCAGCACGTTTGGATGCGTAAGCAGCTTTTGCTCTAGGTTCTCCATCTAAAGATATTCTCGGTGGGAAGCCTTTTTCTTTATTACGCATAAAAGAAAACCTCCTTTTTATTGGGAACACTTATATTATTTGAGCAAAACACTAAAATATGATTTGAAATTGTTGTAAAAGGGGTAAGGAAAGATGATGAATGATTACTTTGAACGATTAACAACGCAGCTCTTAGAGCAAAACAATAAGATCTCTTATGCAGAGGCAAGAACGTGGATTGAGCTATTATGGGAGGATTTTGAAGCGACATATGCAAAAGCTGGCCGTAAATATCAGGGGCAAGAAATGACGGAAAAGATATTGTCACAATGGATCAACAATTATGGCTCTCGACTTCATGAAGTACTCATCGAAAAGCCGAAATATCGAGAATTATTCGAGCAAAAAAAGTTTTACCATTAATTTATGTACAACAGAGGAAATTGAGTGGCTATACCATACACAAGAGGGTGACGCAAAGGTTGTAATAACCTATTGCGTCACCCTCTTAGCAATGTGCTAGCAGCCTTTATTAAGTGGCTGGGATAGGTCTTAAAAAAATTAAATTGCAACTTCAAGCTTTCTCTTCAACGTTTCATTATTAAAAATCCACCCCGTGTAAGAGGAAAGTATTTCATGTTCAGAGTTTAATCGCACGATAGCAATGAACGGATAATGCCCTTTACTACGATAACGAAGATCAACAAATTTTACAGTATATCCATGCGATTCCTCAGTAACCTCCCATCGATATGCAGGAGAAAAAGAGAGAAACGCACTTAAATTTGGGTCCTTACGAGCATCCTTAATGATTTGCAAATCAGGAATTGTCTCAAAAGGATATGTTTCAAAATACTCTAGAGTCCCATTCTTCATTTTAGCAACGTACATTTCATCTTTTGTACGCACAACGATATGCCAACTGTTCCACCGGTACGTAGGTGATGTGAAAATATGCGTTGCGTCAGGATGAAGACTTTTTACATAACGGTAAACTGCCCGTTGCGCACGTACTCTCCAAATATAGTAACAGGTAATTACTGCGTACATCGCTAAAAACGTCCAACCTGGGTCTGTACCAAATCGCCAAAGAATAATGCCGATAATGTGAGTGATAAATATAAAGATGTCAAAAATATTAATAACGCCTAATGCAATCCACTTATCCTTAATAGGAGCAAAAGCCTTCGTTCCATATGCATTAAAAATATCAACAAAAACATGAAGGAATACAGCTAAAAACGTCCATAGCCATAGGTGAAGTACGTTCACGTTTGGAATAGTAAGTGTCAAAACGATAGTGATGAGTGTTGGCCATATAAACCAAGCTGGTATAGAGTGAGTAACTCCCCTATGATGTCTTAAGTAGGTTGCGTTATTTTTTAGTTTTAGTACCGTGTCAAAATCAGGTGCTTGAGAGCCGATGATCGCACCGAGCATCACTGCCTGAGTCATTGTCGGACTTCCAGAAACGATAGGATCCAGTGTTGCTAAGCCGCCAAGAGCGACTCCCATGACAACATGGGTTCCCGTATCCATATGCTTCCCTCCTTGGTGGTGGTACAATTACTTTATGCTTTAACATTATTGTCGGTATGTACGAAAGTAAACCGTTGTTATTCATTTTTAAAAAAATCGTTACACTCTTAACTATATTATTACCCAATCTTATTAATTTTCAAAAGGAGTTTTCAATATGAATAATCAATTGCACATATTTATGGAGTATAGAATTAAAAGTGAGTATGTAAAGGAATTTGAAAATAAAATGCCCGATGTTATGAAGGAGTTGGAACGACACGAAGCGATTGAGACGGAGTGGTTTGAAGCAGCTGATCAAAAGAACTTATACGTAGAAATGTTTAAGCTACCGACACATTCTCATTACCATGATATAAAGAACGTAAGAAGAGATAAAGCCCATCCTATTTTTGGACAGTTCGACCAATACGTTGAGGGTGGAATAGAAAAGGTCCATTGTTGGGCATTTGTGAAAAGGTCTTAAGGAAGAACTTAGGGGGAAACCAGAAATGAATATAGAAGAATTACGAGAGTGGCCTGCAGAAGATTTTCAAGCTAACCTCCTTCATTGGTATGAAGAAAATAAAAGAGATTTACCTTGGAGAAGAGAGAGAGACCCTTATAAAATATGGGTGTCAGAAATCATGCTACAGCAAACGAAAGTCGATACAGTCATCCCTTATTATGAGAGGTTCATTTCCCTTTTTCCATCAGCTAAAGCACTGGCAGAAGCTGAGGAAGAAACAGTGCTAAAAGCGTGGGAAGGTCTAGGCTATTATTCGAGAGCGCGGAACTTACATGCGGCTGTCAAGGAAGTGAATGAAGTTTACGGTGGAATGGTTCCTAATAATAAAGCCGAGATTTCTCGTTTGCGAGGGGTTGGCCCTTATACTGCAGGAGCGATATTAAGTATTGCCTATAATATTCCAGCACCTGCCGTTGATGGGAATGTCATGCGTGTTGTGACGCGTCTTTTATTGATGTACGATGATATAAGCAAAGTGACTACGAGGAAAAAAATAGAAGCAATTATTGAACAAATTATTTCGGAACAACATCCATCTGAATTCAATCAAGCTTTAATGGAATTAGGCGCTCTCATCTGTACACCACGAAACCCTGCATGTCTCATTTGCCCAGTGCAACTTCAATGTAGAGCCCGCGAAGAGGGTGTACAAGAAACATTGCCAGTAAAGGCAAAAAAAGCGAAGCCAAAGCAAAAAAATATGCTAGCGCTCGTAGTGAAAAATAAAGCTGGACAAGTTTTAATTCAAAAACGACCAGAAACGGGTTTACTAGCAAATCTATGGCAGTTTCCGAATGTGGAAGCAGACAATATAGAAGCTATCGTTAATTATATGAAGGAGACAGCCCAGTTAGAGGTCGATGTAAACGTCACAGTGAAGCAGCACGTTAAACACGTTTTTACACATCTTATTTGGGAGATTGATGTGTATAGCGGTGAAGTTGGAGAATGGGGCGAAGAAACGGATCTAGAAAGTAGCTCCTTCAAGTTTGTCGATAAGGAAGATATAGATTGGTATCCATTCCCAGTATCACATCAAAAAATCATTGACCGCATGGTGAAGGGGGAAGAGTAAGTGGACTTAAACTTATCAGAAAAAAAAGTGTTGATTACAGGTGGCTCAAAAGGGATTGGAAAAGGAATTGCAAAAGCTTTTCTAAAAGAAGGCGCACAAGTTGGTGTAGTAGCAAGAGACGAGAAAGCACTGAATGCTTTAAAGAATGAAGAAGAGAAAATCGCTATTTTTCAAGGGGATATGACATCAGAAGCGGATAGAATTCGCGTTTTCAATGAGTTTATGAATGAGTTTGAAAATATCGATATTTTAATCAATAATGCGGGGGGCTCACAAGGTTCCACAGTAGAAGAGACAAATATCGAAGAGTTTGAGCAAGCAATGCAATTAAATTTCTTTTCAGCTGTTCACCTTTCAAAGCTAGCGTATAGCGAAATGAAAAAGCAAAAAACCGGAAGTATCATAAACATATCCTCCATTTTTGGAAGAGAAAGTGGTGGGAAAGTAACCTACAACAACGCAAAATCAGCAATGATTTCTTTTACGAAGGCATTTGCTGACGAGGCGGTAAAAAATGGTGTCCGCGTCAATGGCGTAGCTCCAGGAAGCATACTGCATCCAACAGGAAATTGGCAACGCCGTTTAGAGGAAAACCCAGATAAGATGAAGCAATTTGTCGAGGACGAAATTCCGGCAGGACGTTTTGGAACAGTGGGGGAGGTTGCTGATGTCGTTGTTTTCTTAGCATCGGAACGTGCTAAATGGGTTATAGGTGCAACCTTAAATGTAGATGGTGGACAATCAAGAGCAAATTTTTAATACATTCCAGTGGGCCGAGGTGCTTAGAGAGAACTGTCCTGTTCTTTTCTAAGCGCTTTTTTGATGAGGGCACTGAAAAAAACAACTTTTTCAACGGCCTCCGATATTTCCCTTTTTCAGTTCCTCTTTTTTGAGCAGGAGAGGAAAGGAAGGAATCTTTAGGATCTGTCCCCCTCCTAAAACAAAATTATGATAGAATAATAATTTATAGTGCTTAAAACACAGTGAAATAATGACATAAGGGGTAGGCAGAATGAAATTAATTTATCTTATAGCTATATTAATGGTGATGGCTGGATGTAATACAGCTGAAGGTGATCCAGATTCGTCTGCGTCCGTAGGCGAAACAGACAGTGTCCAAGAAGATCTTGCATGTGAGGCACCTTCGTTGAAAGACGATAATGAACTAGTTGTTTCGGTTGAAGGAGAAGAGAGAACGGTTGAAGGGAACACATTCGATTTCGAGTTTGGTGGTCATGTCCATGTACTACCTGGATACGAGACCAATACATACACAGGAACTGTAATGCGAGGAGAAGACGAATTACATTATCCTGGTGTAACTATTCGTGCTGAGGTTGAAGATAAAACGGATCGAGATGAAGAACCAGCAGCAACTATTGGGATTTATGAAATGCCAAGCTGGGAACCAGCGACGATTTATGATATTACGAATGATCTTAGAATGTTTAAGCAATTGCAGCCTGCAACAGTAGAATTACAGATTGATGATTATCCGGAACTTTGTTTTTTTGACTTGATTTATAGTGCGGAAAATGAAGAGAATAATAGTTTACATTATTTTTTAGGTAAAGCAATTAATGAAAAAGTGTATGTTGTCCAACTAAATGTGACGGATAAGGACGACAAGGAAAGTGAAGCAGAAGTACTTGCGATGGCTTCCACGATTTTTATCGAAAAGACAATGGAAGATCGCAAACCGATGGTTGTTACGCAAAGCTGTGAAGCAGGAGTAAACCTCTCTTTGACTTTGTCAGAGAGAATGGGTTACAACACGTCAAATGATGGGGAAATAATTCAAGAGCAGTATAGGCATTTGTTTTATTACACGGACACATACTTACGTGAAATTTTGAGTGTATCTTGTGAAGGAGAGGCGACAGAAGAAAACATTGCTTCCATTATTGCATCCCATGAAGGCATGAATCCAGATTTTGAATTTATTGATACTAGTACAATTGAAGACATAGAAGATGTTCATATGTATATCACTTATGAAACTAGTACAAATGAATTAAGAAATACAGTTTTACTGGAAAGAGATAACGTGTTAATTAAGGCGAGGTTTGGAATTAATCTATCACGAGACTATGAAGTACGAATCAAGGAATTTCACGAAGCCATTAACTCTATTGACGTTGAATACAGAAGTGAGTCGGAAGGTCTTTTTGAAGTGGAAAATGAGGAGGGAACCTCTGAATATAGACTCAATCACCCTTCTGAAGAAATGATTACTTTAGGAAATTTTTATGGACGCGCTAGTGACAATACAATAAAAACGGATGATGTTTATGGAGAAATAGCCGAATTTATTTTCAACCCAAACCTAGAAGATATAGTGAGCGAATTAAAGGAAGGAGATACGATCATGATCTCCTACTTCAAAGATGAACATACCGGTGAGAAGCTTATTACGAGAATTGATAAAATGTAATAGTTGTTATCGTATGAGGTTGACTCAAAAGGTTGATTTTTTTACCTTTTGGAGTCAACCTCTAAGCAATGTGCGTAGCGACCGCAATCCCATAAAGACCGCTATAAGTGTTTTTTTAAAAAGATAAGTATAAATAAGAAAATAATTTTTTCACCCAAGAACATATCGAGTGAACTAAAAAAGACTGCTTCTTATCCTATTCAGTTCCATCCTGAATATATTCTTTAATGAGTAATTCTTCTATGCCTTGCTTTTGGGCTTTTTTAGCCATTCTATTAAATAGGAATCGAACGAAAAATGGCATTTTCACTAATCTAGTATCCTGCATATTTAGAATGACGACAGCGTGCAACATGTTATCAAACTTCCCCTTTTTGCTAATCTTTCCGTCTGCAGCAAGTCCATAGGCTATTCGCATAGATTCTTCAAATTTATGTGGTGGTGTTAGTTTTACTCGGAAAGTAACAGGCTCAGTATCTGATGCGTTTTTAAATAAGTGGTGCGTTTCTTTTGGAACAGTTACTTTTTCTCCTGGATTTATGACATGCTCTTCTTTCCCTCGGATGACAAATAATTGCCCTTTTACCCCTTCAAACTCTTCTTCAAATTCTAAGTGATAATGAAGAGGTGGCCCTTCTCCACCAGGTGGAAGATTTACCTCGATAAGTAGGTATTCACCATTTGTCTCTTTTGCATTTTCCAAAAATGTTATAACCTCACCCGTATGAGCATGAGTTATCGAACGATCTTTTGTAGCTGTTTCCACTGTATCACCCCTATTTGTTTTATAGTAAAAATTATACCAAAAACAGAATGGAGTAGTGTGAATAATCAGAAAAAAATATTGTTACTTAGTAACTAGGTATCTAGTCTCTTAGTTCTAGATATAGAGTATAGAGGTTTGTTGTAATAGCATGAGAAGAAAAACGAGAGTGTTAGTGTTGTTAGAGTGTTTCTTAGAGCATATAGAGAAGAAGTAAAATAGTTAAAGTGCCGATAGAGCAGTGCTCAGAACACATAAGCAAGGAAAAAAATCGATAAATTACCGATAAGAGAGTGAAAATCCAACCAAAAATTCATTAAAACACTTCTTCATCACATACAACAAACACTAATACTCAGGGCGAAGACGCTATGATATATTTAGATTAGAGTGAAAACAATATTTACCATTGTTGTGAAAAAACGAGTACTGGAGGGGTTCGTGATTTGAAGAAGCTATATTTGCCACTCGTCATTGCTATTCTATTAACTGCTCTTTTTTTCTTTTTAATTAATGTAATGGGTTCATCACCAGGTGATACTTCGGGGAACGGCAATCCAGCCATCATATTGATGATGCTATTAGTACCTCTATTTTGTTTCTTCATATATTTTTCGTATAAATTCTTTACGCAAGTAACGCATCAATCAAAAAGTTTAGTCTATATGGTTATCGCTATAGTAGCGCATTTGCTTGTAGGTCTAGTCTATCAAATATATGCATTTAGAAATTATAAGAAACTGTTGCAGGATGTGTATTACGAGGAATTCCTTACGGTGGATTACGACTATATAGACCAAATCACTTCTTTTTTATCTATACACGTTAACAGCCAATACTTTAATATTAATACATTTTTCATGTTTTTATCCCTATCTATGTTCATCCCCGTGCTCATTATTTTTGCACAAAGATTGATAAAGCAAATGATGTCGAGCTGAACCTCAATTAAATGTGCACCTACCAACTTAACTATACCCTTCGTAACTCGAAATATGTTAATATATATAAGGATTCGTGCTGAAAAAGATTGTGATTGTTTTAATACTAGCGAGTAAACGGCATGTATACGTGTATATTAAGAGAAAACGAGGAGGTAAATCATTGGTTACATTTAATAGTTCTCATTATCCATATTCATCACAGCGAATGGTTACATACGGTAAAAAAGGCATGGTTGCAACATCGCAGCCATTAGCTGCTCAAGCTGGATTAGATATATTAAAGAAAGGTGGAAACGCAATTGATGCGGCGATCGCTACAGCGGCATGCTTAACAGTTGTCGAGCCAACCTCTAACGGCATTGGAGGCGACGCGTTTGCACTAGTGTGGACGAAGGGGGAGCTGCATGGACTAAATGCTAGTGGGCCAGCACCTGCTTCTATTTCTATTGAAAAATTAAAAGAGCGCGGAATAGATGAAATACCTAAATTCGGTTGGATTCCGGTTACGGTTCCAGGCGTACCTGCTGCCTGGGCAGAGCTTTCAAAAAGATTCGGTAAGCTCTCCTTAAAAGAAGCGTTAGCGCCTGCAATTAACTATGCGAGAGAAGGATATCCATTAAGTCCAACACTTGCGCATTTTTGGAAGCGTGGTGCAGAAGCATATACTAAATTGCTAGAAGGCAGTGAATTTGATAGCTGGTTTGAAACGTTCGCACCAGGAGGAAAAGCACCTGAAGCAGGAGACATTTGGAAGTCTGAAGGGCATGCCACAACATTAGAAGCAATCGCAGAAACGAATGCTGAAGCTTTCTATACGGGAGAACTTGCAGAAAAAATCGATGCTTTTTCTCAAAAATACGGTGGATATTTAACAAAGAATGACTTGGCTTCGTTTAACCCTGAATGGGTGAAGCCAATTAGCGTTAATTACAAAGGCTATGACGTGTGGGAAATTCCTCCAAATGGACAAGGGCTTATTGCACTAATGGCACTTAACATGTTGAAAAATGATACGTTTGCAGCGCGAGATGATGCCACTACATTCCATAAGCAGATTGAAGCAATGAAGCTCGCTTTCGCTGATGGAGAAAAATATATTACAGAAGATAAAGAAATGAGTACAACAGTTGACGCATTACTAAGTGATAGCTATAGCCAATCAAGACGAGAGTTGATTGGTTCAGAAGCAATTACACCAACTGCAGGAGAGCCGCCAAAAGGTGGAACAGTGTACTTAGCTACTGCAGACGAAGAAGGAAATATGGTTTCTTTCATTCAAAGTAATTATATGGGCTTCGGCTCTGGTCTCGTCGTACCAGGTACAGGGATTTCACTGCAGAACAGAGGGCACAACTTTAGCCTAGATCCTAACCATGATAATGCTTTAAAGCCAGGGAAGAGAACGTATCATACGATTATTCCAGGATTCCTTACTAAAGGAAATGAAGCAATTGGTCCTTTCGGTGTGATGGGTGGATTTATGCAGCCACAAGGTCATATGCAAGTTGTGATGAACACCATTGACTTTGGCTTGAATCCGCAGGCAGCACTTGATGCACCAAGGTGGCAATGGATGAAGGATAAGCAAGTATTATTGGAGCAGACAGTTCCGAATCACCTCGCAACCTCCCTTTCGGCAATGGGGCATCACATTCAAGTAACACATCAATCAGGTAGCTTCGGTCGTGGTCAAATCATTTGGAGAGATCCTAAAACAGGTGTGCTTGCTGGTGGAACAGAATCTCGAACAGATGGTGCCATTGCTGTTTATTAAAGGTAATAAGGAGTATAAAGATGATACAAAAAGATATATTTTTTGCTTTTCTTAGAGTTGGTTTGCTCGGATTTGGAGGAGGACCATCCTCCATTCCCCTTTTTCAAAAGGAAGTTGTAGAAAAATATAAATGGATGACAGATGAAGAGTTCTCTGACATTTTAGCGATTGGAAATACGTTACCAGGCCCAATTGCAACTAAAATGGCAGGCTATTTAGGGTTTCGAGTAGCTGGAGTAGTAGGGATGGTCAACGCACTCATTGCATCTGTTATTCCAACTGTTGTCCTTTTAATATTACTGTTTACTTATTTAGCTTCCTATCGAGATCAGCCTTGGGTTCACGGAATGACACACGGGGTCATTCCAGTAGTCGCTGTCATGATGGCAACTTTAACGTATGGCTTTGTTAAAAAATCAACAAAAGATTTTGGTTGGCTCATATCTATTGCACTCATCATTTTCTCTGTTATTTTCATTAGTATTATCGGTCTCCATCCTGGTTTTGTCATCGGAGCACTCATTCTTTTTGCATTATTAAAAAAGACGAAAGTACCTCTCGATGAAAAAGAGAAGGGGGAGTCATCATGATTTATGTTGAAATCTTCCTAGCCTTTTTCCTTCCAAATGTATTAGGGTACGGTGGGGGTCCAGCTAGCATTCCGCTAATTGAGCATGAAGTAGTAAACAGGTACGAATGGATGACAGTAGAAGAATTTGGTGAAGTCCTAGCTTTAGGTAATACGTTGCCAGGTCCAATCGCAACTAAATTGGCTGGCTACATTGGATATGAGCAAGCTGGCATTTTAGGAGCAGGCGTCGGTCTTTTTGCCACTATTGCACCTTCGCTCATTTTAATGGTAGCTTTGCTAGGCATCCTACATCGTTATAAAGATTCACCGAAGGTAAAATTATTATCAAGTATTGTTAGACCGACGATTGCCGTCTTACTTGGCGTACTCACATTCCGTTTTCTAGAAACGTCTTATATCGAAAGTGGTTGGATCCATACAATTATAATAATCGCAGCCTCATATTTTTTAATGGAAAAGAAAAAAGTCCATCCAGCATTTGTCATAGTCGGCGGACTTTTGTATGGTGCAATATTTTTGTCTTAAAGAGATTTTACAATAAGTTGATAACAGCTCGCCCTGTGAAGCTGTTATTAACTTATTTTCTATGGTGTTAAAACGATACTTCCGTTATATACATTGTTCTCTAACGCATGATGTGCTTTGGATGCTTCTTCAAATGAATATGTAGCTCCAACAAGAGCAGTAATTGTTTGTTGCTGGAGAAGGCTGCTTATTTCATCCCCAGCTCTCTTTAGCTCTAACGATGGTGCAGTAAATAATAACACACCTAATAATGACGCATGCTTTGTGTTTAATAATCTCCACGGAAGCTCTGGTGTATTATTGTTTGGCGAACCAATAGTAACGATACGCCCACCGGTTTTCACCATCAATAAGTCATTCTCGAGATTGTCACTTACTGACATATCTAAAATGACGTCAAGGCCGCTATTGTTCGTAAGCTGCTGCACTGTTTCAACGATATCTTCCTTTTTATATAAGATGACGTTGTTTGCGCCGGCTTTTAAACAAATATCGCTCTTTTCCTCATTACTAGCAGTAGCAATAACCTTTGCTCCTGCCCTTTTCGCGAGTTGAATCGCTGCGTTTCCTACTGCTCCAGCACCACCATAAACTAACACGCACTCACCTGGTGAAACGTTTGCTCGATAGTGTAAAGCTAAGTGTGCAGTCATAAAAGGCATCGCAAGTGCGGCGCCTTCCACAAAGGATGCAGATAAAGGTAATGGGAAAACAGCATCTGCTTGTGCAGTAACAAATTCAGCACAAGTCCCACTGATGTTCGTTGCCCACACCCTCATTCCCTTTTTCAAATAATCAACATCTTCGCCAAGTTCAACAATCGTACCACTTACATCAAAATGAGGAATGTGAGGAAATTCCTTAACTTGCCGAATCCCTTTGCGAAAGTAAGTGTCCACTGGATTTACCGCACTTGCCTCCACCTTTATTAAAACGTCACTTCGCTTTACTGCTGGCTTTTCCACGTCTTCTACCTTTAAAACACTAGGATCCCCATATTCTCGATAGACAACCGCCTTCATGTTATCTCTCCCTTATCAATGTCTTTATTATTATTTTAATGGGCGATTGAAAAAATAACACTCTTTATTCAAAATGTATTCTTGTTCCACTCGTCCAAGTTGCTTCTGTGTGCATTAATCCACCGCGGTCAATTAATTCATTGACGATATCTTTATGAATTGAAACACCTTCTGCATTTAAATAAGGAACGACTTGTTGGAAATTACGGTGAAAATATGCTAACTCTTTATCTGTCCATTCTTGTTTTGGTAACATCGATAGCTCTGTAAAATCTCGACCGACATACATACTTAGCCCTCCTTAAGCGAAGCTGTATCTTTAGTTTCTCTAGAGTTAACTGTAGATATTCGATATAATGGTTTGGAAATATGGAATACTTGTGAAGTTTTTCGATCAACTTTTGAAACGAGGGATTAAAGTGAATGAAAGGAAAGTAGCACTCATTACAGGAAGTAGTCGAGGCATCGGTAAAAAAATTGCATTGAAATTGGCGAAAGAAGGCTATGACATTGTACTAAATTACGCTCGAAGTCGAAGCAATGCTGAGGAAACGGAAGCGGAGCTGCGAGAGCTTGGTGCCGATGTATTGTCAATAAAAGCAAATATAGCAAAAAAGGATAAAGTGGAAGACATGTTCAAACAAATTGATGAGCACTTCGGCCGCCTTGATGTGCTCGTTAACAATGCAGCATCGGGCGTATTGCGGCCGATAATGGAGCTTGAAGAAAGTCATTGGGATTGGACAATAAATATTAACAACAAAGGAATGCTATTCTGTTCACAGCTAGCTGCGGAACGAATGGAAAAACAAGGTACTGGTGGGGCTATCGTTAGTTTAAGTTCTTTAGGGGCGCAAAGGTATTTGAAAAACTATACGACTGTTGGTGTATCAAAGGCTGCTGTGGAAGCATTGACGCGATACTTAGCAGTGGAGCTTGCTCCGAAGAACATTCGTGTCAATGCCGTCTCCGGAGGTGCAGTTGATACGGACGCATTAACGCATTTTCCAAACCGTGAAGAACTGCTGCAAGATGCTAGTAACCGTACGCCAGCAGGTCGAATTGTCGAACCAGACGACTTAGCCGATGCAGTATTATTTTTATTATCACCACAAGCAAAAATGATTTGTGGACAAACCATTATCGTTGACGGCGGAATATCTTTATTAACATAATGAAAGTCCTTTTCCCATTTTTTAGTCAGGTAAAGTATTAAAAAAAATGAGGATAAAAAAAACCTCCTAGGAAATTATAATTTCTGTGGAGGTGATACAAATGGCAAACAACAATGCATCTAAAACAAATGCACAAAAAGTACGTCAGCAGAACCAGCAATCTGCTCAAGGGCAAAGCCAAAACTTTGAATTTGCTAGCGAAACTGATGCACAACAAGTGCGTCAACAAAACCAACAATCTGCTCAACGTAAGCAGCAAGCATCTTCTAAAGGTCAACAACAGTAATCCTGTTTAGCCTTTAGTTCGAACATAAAGCCCCTTTTCCAATACGGAATAAGGGGCTTTATTTTTATGGAGTGTAATCTGCCCTTGAGCGCAGGGGAAAGTGTGTGAAGGTAAGATGGGAGGGCGCCATCTGCCCTAGAGCAAAGAAAAAGACTAGTAAAGGTAAGATGGCCGCGCTATCTTACCATCAGCAATCATAAAAGATCTTAAAGCTAAGATTGCAACAACACGGTCGCCTGCTCGTGACATCCACATCCTCACATCCTCTCTTTAAAAGTAACTCGTCCTAGTGGCCACTTTCGTTTTCAAACTTTTTCTAGAAAAAAAGTTTATTATTTGTCGAATGATTTTAAAAAGAGGGTAATCAATAGTATAATGAAGATGGATATGTTTTAAGAATGTGTTGTCCATAGAAAATGAAGGATTAGTCTATCTAAACGGAGGTTTTCTATGTTTTTTAAAAAAAGGAAGAAAAATGGGGATACTCAAGAAGAAAAAAGAGAAGAGAAAATCGTCACTGTTACTATTGATGAGGTTAGAGCGGCTGTGAACAAGTATGCAAATAATATGCAGAAAGGGATCTCACTTCGAAGTATTGTCTTAGATAACAATGAAATTGATTTTGAGGCGTTATATTCTTATTTGGGTGGAAAACCTGATCGACCTTTTTATATGTCTAAAGAAACATTTGAGATTTTCGAGGAAAAGGACTATCCTAAATACATTGACCTTTGTCAAATTGCTTGTGATCAATACATTTTAGAGAACGGCGAGGAACCTATTACAACAGGTGATCCAGAGAGAAAAGTAAATTTTCAGAAGCTAAAGCATTATTTAACTGAAAAGCCACCGTTTAAACTATATTTACACCCGCAAGATCGTATGGTTACACATAGAGCTCCAAAATAGAACAGTGAAAGGAGAAGGACAGTGAGATTTCCCCAAACAGGTAGTAATATCATTGTACAGAGCTATAAACATAATGGAATACTTCATCGTGTCTGGGAAGAGACAATCATTTTAAAAGGGACTTCTCATGAAGTTATTGGAGGAAATGATCGAATAATGGTACAAGAATCTGACGGACGTCAATGGCGAACCCGTGAACCAGCAATTTGTTATTTTACAGCAGACCATTGGTTTAATGTCATCGGCATGCTAAGGAATGACGGTATATACTATTATTGCAATCTAGGCACTCCATTTACATATGATGAGGAAGCATTAAAATACATTGATTATGACTTAGATATAAAAGTTTTTCCTGACAAAACGTACAAGCTGTTAGATGAAGATGAATTTACTTTACATAAGCAACAAATGAACTACCCTGAAGAAGTGGAGATTATTTTAAGAAGAAGTGTGGATGAATTAATTTCATGGATTACACAGAAAAAAGGCCCATTCGAGCCAGGCTTTGTTGAATATTGGTACGAGCGCTTTTTACAATACCGTTAATTAAAAACGGAAAGATGAAGCGCTTCTTATTTTATATTATTAATAACATATAGAGCGCGGTTTATACAACCGTCTCTTTCTTTTTTTAGGCTATGTTAAACTTTGTTGTTGAATTTCACTTCAGAAAAAAGAGCTTTTTTTAAGACAAGCGCTTATGAAATATTTATTGTATATAGAGGTGTATTTTATTGGATAGTATAAAGCGTTATTTAGTTTTTGTTAAGCCGTATTGGAAACAAATTATTGTTACGGTTGCAATAGGGATATTGAAATTTGGTATACCACTTCTTATTCCCCTCATTTTGAAGTACGTCATCGATGATATTATTGGTGCAGAAGCGTTAACCTCTAATGAAAAAATGACATCATTATATTGGCTTATGGGTATTGTCTTATTTGTATTTATCGTTGTTCGCCCGCCAGTAGAGTATTTTCGTCAATATTTCGCACAGTGGACAGGGAGTAGAATATTGTATGATATTCGTGATCAGCTTTTTTCCCATTTACAAAAGCTTAGCTTAAAGTTTTACTCTAATCGTAAAACTGGGGAAGTAATATCGAGGGTTGTTCATGATGTAGAACAAACGAAGAACTTTATTATAACGGGTATGATGAACATTTGGTTGGATATGTTTACGATTATCGTTGCAATTATTATTATGTTAACTCTAGATCCTATTTTAACACTCGTCGCTATTGCACTACTTCCGTTTTACGGGGCATCTATTAAATATTTTTATAGTCGTTTAAGAGACTTGACGCGCCGTCGCTCTCAAGCACTAGCTGAAGTGCAGAGCCACCTTCATGAAAGATTACAAGGGATGAATGTCATTCGAAGCTTTGCACTAGAAGATCATGAACAGAAAATTTTTGACAAAAGAAATAACAATTTTTTAACGAAAGCACTTGATCATACACGCTGGAATGCAAAAACGTTTGCTGTAATTAACACGCTAACAGATATCGCTCCAATTCTAGTTATTGGGGTTGCGGCAGCGCTCGTCATCCAAGGCAATTTGACAATCGGTACGATGGTTGCCTTTGTCACATACATGGATCGTCTTTATAATCCTTTACGTAGACTCGTCAATTCGTCGACGACATTAACGCAATCCATTGCATCGATGGATCGAGTATTTGAGCTTGTAGACGAGAAATATGATATCGAGGATAAAGAGGGTGCTGTTCCATATCAATTCCCTCAAGGTGAGGTCATTTTTGATCGTGTAAGTTTTAGCTATGACGATGACGAAAATGTGCTACACGACGTAAGCTTCCGTGCAGAAAGAGGAGAGACGATTGCCATTGTTGGAATGAGTGGTGGTGGAAAAAGTACCATTATGAGCTTAATTCCACGTTTTTATGATGTAACGAGCGGTCGAATTGTCATTGATGGGAAGGATATTCGTGATTATAAAGTAAGGTCATTACGCGACCGTATCGGTATGGTTTTACAAGATAATGTCATTTTTAGTGAATCTGTAAAGTTTAATATATTGATGGGTAATCCAGACGCGACAGACGAAGAGGTCGTTGCAGCTGCAAAAGCCGCGAATGCCCATGACTTCATTATGAATTTAAAGGATGGCTACGAGACGAATATAGGGGAGCGTGGAGTGAAGCTTTCTGGTGGACAAAAACAGCGTATTGCTATTGCTAGAGTGTTTTTAAAAAGCCCAGAAATACTTATATTTGACGAAGCAACGAGCTCTTTAGACTTAGAGAGCGAACACTTAATACAGCAATCATTATTTACACTAGCAGAAAACCGTACAACGTTTATTGTCGCACATCGTCTTTCAACGATCACGCATGCAGACAAAATCATCGTTATAGAAAATGGCCGATTAGTAGAAATGGGAAGCCATGACGTGCTAATGAGTCAGCAGGGGGCATATTATAATCTATTCCAAGTACAGCAATTGAAATAAAAGGTACAGGGAAAACAAATAAGTAAGGGAGACTCAAGTAGGTATAAATGAACCTGTGAGTCTCCCTCTTTTTTTTGCTAGACGATCTATAATTGTTTTTCCGAAACATTTACTGCATTTTTATCGCGATGGTATTTAAAGAAGCCATCGACGAGTTGATCTAAATGAGCGAGCTCATCGCTATACTCAATAATGAGGGCGACGATTGGAATAGAGTTCGTCCAATCAGCGCGGTTCGTTTCAGGGTCCTCATAAAAAATAAGGAACGTATCTGTGAGCTGCTGCTTTCCTACTGAAACCTCGTTATTTACCTCATCATTTGTAGCCCGCACTTTACCTGTATACTTCAGCAAAATACGTTCATGATAGTTCGTTAAATATTCAAGTTGCTCTTTTATTAAGTCCTGCATCTCATCGGGAAATTGGTGAATTGTGTTTTCATATTTACTAATACTTTTTAAAATGCTAATGGCTTTATTTGTGCTAGCGATCATTTGACGAAACAAGACGACCTTTCTAAGACGAGCATATTCATTTTTTCTTAAATAATTTCGTTCTTCCTTATAAAGCTGAAAGGTGTTTTCTATTTTGAACAATGATTCCTTTAGTTTTCCAATATCCTTTTTTAACGTACGATGGTCAGCTTCGTGCCGAGCTAATAAACGAATCCATTGAATGATTTGCTCGTTTGTAGAGACGATTTTGTGATATAGTAAATTTTCGTGCTTTGGCGGTAAGAAAATGAGATTGACAATAAATGCTGACAGTACGCCAATAATAATTAGCAGAAATCTGTCTGTGGCAAATGTAATAAAATCATCTGTTGGTGTACCCATAATCGCAATCGCAGTTACAACTGCTAATGGAATGATTGCTTCCTTGTTAAAACGAATATGAATCGCGATGACGAGCATAATGACAACACCGACGACAAAAGGTTCGTGACCAAATGTTAACACGAAAACGATGGCTAAAAACGCACTAACAACGTTCGCTTGTATTTGATCCCAAATTAGTAGAAAGCTTTTATGAATAGAAGGCTGAACAGCAAGGAATGCAGCAAGACCTGCGAAGGCTATCGAAGGATAACCAATCCACATCGCTACATAAAGCGCTAACGTTACAGCCAATCCTGTTTTAAAAATACGGGCTCCTAGCCTCATGGTAGTCAAAAATCCTTTCCTTCTGAAAAATATAATGATTTCAAAGACAAGTTATCATATGAAACGAATGCCAGAATCATTCCAACTTGTAGAGTCGTACGTAATATACACCTGTTTTGAAAAACAATCAAGCCTATTTTTAAAATAAAAGGATCCCTTATCTATAGTCTTTTACCATTTTCGCCTAAAAGATAAACAAAATTGCCATTTTACTCATTATATTGCAATATTGGAGCACAATTGCCATTGTACTATATATCAAGAAAGGGAAGGGACGGAGGCCACTGGAAGAGTGGTGTTCTTTAAGGACACTGAAAAAGTCCGTAGATTGAAAGGGGTGTCAAATAAAATATAAAGTCATTTGAACATAGAAGTTGATGAGACATGCGCAAACTCGCTTTCCGTGGAGAGTCGGGAAGCTGCATATAGCCTCACTCTGCAGTGTCTCATCCTGACTTACTTTTTTAAAGGAACGAGCGTCGCTTATTTGATGAAGCTTCGAGTTGTCCGACGCTGCACTATCGGCACTTTATCTCTTTTGGCATCTCTCTATATGCTCATACAGCTGTTCTATCAGCATTTTACCCCTTGCATAATTTCTCTATATGCTCATACAGTTACGGATACGCTCCAAAGCGTATGCTCGTAGAGGAAGAGACAGTTACCTCTCTTGCTCCAGTCTCATCAATTCGTCTTTAAATTATAGAATATGAATACCGGATACAATCATGTTTTTTACTTTTTCAGTGCACTCAAGGGTTGGCCTTTTTCAGTGCCCTTTATAAAAACAAAAAACATGGCAGAGTCTCAATGAGATTCTGCCATGTTGGTCTAATTATTCTGTTGATACAGATGGGTCTGCTTGTAGTTTCACAGGAACTACTTGCTTAAAGTGTGCTGTTGGATCGGCTAGAAGCTTCTCAATTACAGCTACTTCCTCATCTTGTTCTTGGTTTTTCAACTCTTCAAGATACGTCGTTAAAAGCTCTTTTACATCGCTTATGCCAGTATCTGATAGGTTTTCTAAACTTACTTTTGCACCTTTTGCAATTCGTGCGTTAAGTGCTTTTTCGTCTAAGCCCATTTCTGGATCGTGTCGTAAGTAGACGACACCACCAGTCATACCAGCACAAATCCATGGACCAGGGTCACCTAAAACTAATCCTCTACCATTTGTCATATATTCAAAAGCAAAACCTTTTAAGTTTGCGTGAATACCGATGTTGTGGCGACGACCTTCTTGGAGTGGCTTCGTTAACCTTCCACCGAAGATCATGTCAGCGCCAGAAAGACGAATACCAGCACGAGCATCAGCGTTACCTTGAATGATAAATAGTCCTTTTTGTGCACCGTAACCTGCACCTTTACCGACAGAACCATTTAAATATTGGCCGTAACGACCTTTTGCTTTAAAAATCTTAAAGCTACCACCGAACGATGTTTTACCAACACCGTCTTGTGCGCCCCCATTGATGAGTATATTGACGCCATCACTGTTATATGCACCAAGACCGTTTCCTAAAATAGATCCTTTCGTATATTTAAGGTCAATTTTAGGTAATTGACGGTAAGAACCGTCTAATTTACCACGAACGCGGTGACAAGCAACTCGACTTCCAATTACACGTTGTTCAGCAGTAACGGACTCATATTCTCTTGATGTAGTAAGCTCTTCAACGTTTCCATCAAGATACTCTGCACCAACTGCAAGCGCTAATTGAGGCTCCTCTTTTTCTACTTTCGGCATTGGCGAGAAGTTTGCAACCTCTTGCTCTGGAAGTGTAGATAGAAGCTCTTCAAGATTCATTAAGTTTTGCCCTTGGACTTGCTCTAAAAGGTCAGCGCGACCAACAAGGTCTTGTGTGCGCTTTACACCTAAAGAAGCTGTTAATGCTTGTAGCTCCTTACCAAATGCAGTAAACATATTCATTAATCCGTGAACAGCAAGATCGAATTCACGTGGTACGAAACGACGTAAACCGTGCTCTTTCGCTTGTGCTTCAGATTCAATTTGTGTTGCAATACCTACGTGACAAGTGTCTAAGTGACAGCCACGACAAGCAGTACAACCTACAGCGATCATAGATAGTGTACCGAATCCGATACGGTTAGCGCCGAGAAGCATGAGCTTCACTGCGTCTAACGCACTCTTCACACCACCGTCTGCCCAGAGCTCGACTTTATGGCGAAGTCCTGCTTCAAGTAAAGCGAAGTGAGCAGCTTTTACACCGATTTCTGCAGGTAAACCAACGTGTTGTAGTGCGTGTACACGAGCCGCACCAGTACCGCCGTCAAAACCACTTAATGTGATAAAGTCAGCACCAGCTTTCGCAACACCTACTGCAATTGTTCCGATATTTGGAACGATTGGCACTTTAACAGCAACCTTTGCTTGATCGTTAGCGGTTTTAATCTCTGTAATAATCTGTGCCAAATCCTCGATAGAATAAATGTCATGGTTGTTAGATGGTGAGATTAAGTCAGAGCCAGTTGTTGCGTTACGAGCAGCAGCAACCTTTTCCGTTACTTTAGAACCAGGTAAGTGACCACCTTCACCAGGCTTCGCACCTTGACCAATTTTAATTTCTAATAGATTAGAAGAGTTAAGAAGCTCTACGTTAACACCAAAACGTCCAGAGGCAATTTGCTGTCCACGCGTATTTGGATATTTACCGAGCATATCTTTAATTTCTCCACCTTCACCGTTGAAGCTAATCATGTTCAAACGGTCTGCAGCTTCCGCATATGCACGGAAAGCAGTCTCATTTTGAGATCCGAAAGACATAGAGCTAATCATGAATGGAAGACTATGATTTGCAACACTCACGTCAACATCGTCTGCATTCACATCAGACTCTATTGATTTCAAGTTTGTTAAATGTCTTATACTAATAGGATTTTTCTCTTCTTGCTCAGCAAGCTTTTCACGGAAGGCGCTGTAGTCAGATTTCCCTGAAGCTAAGTCACCTAAAGCTTTCCATAAACGAGGGAAAATATGGAACGTTTTCCCAGGACGTGCTTTCTCGTTTGTGAACTCTTCTTTTCTCGCGACACTGTCTTCCTTCATCGATGCAAAGTTATAAGCTAAGTCTTTACCACCTAAGAAGTTAACAATATTTAAGCGATCTGAAATTTCCTCGTTAAGTCCCATCGCTGAGAAGAGGCGGCCGTATCCTCTTAATTCATGAATACCAATTGTTGAAATCACTTTTTCTAAACCTTTATTCAGTGCACTGTATAGTTTCCCTGCTGGTTCAACGTCACCGTTTACCACTGAAGCAAACATGACGTAAGGGTTAACGACATCGGCTCCTAAGCCGAACACCACAGCGATGTCATGTAACGAACGGATACTTCCTGAACGAAGAACGAAAGAACATGAACGTCTTTTTTCTTCCTTCGTTAAGCCTTGATCCACAGATGAGATAGCTAAGTGAGGATCAATCCAATATTTATCGTCTACGTGTGTACCTTCGTCATTGAATACAAGGAACGTTTTCCCATTATCAATAGCTTTACTTGCTTGTGTATGGAGACGCTCAAGAGCTTCTTCTACTGTTTCACTTTCAAAGCGAACCATATTTAATGTTTCTGCTTCATTCGCTTTTTCGTATAGGGAAAATAATCCTTCAAAAGAAGGCTGTCCGTATTCCTTTTCAATCGCTTTTCCAGCTTTCCCTTCAGCAACTACAGGTGATTCTAGTTGAACGATTGTTTTTAAAACATCCTTGTTAAATAAAGATGGACGCTGCCCGATGATAACACGTGTAGAGAAATGCTCCATTTCACGGTCACGGTCAATCGCGGGATTTGTTACAACAGCGACGCTCTCTTTAATGAAGTCAGCAATATTTTTTCTGCCTGGATGTAATGCAGCAAGTGGTGCGTCATGTCCTAATGATCGGATAGGCTCTACACCTTTTTCAGCCATTTGCTCAATAAGCTGAATATGCTCTCTATCCCATCCGTTTGCAGCGTAAACAGAGTTAGTGATGTTTTGCTCAAATTGAAGTGTTTCAGCGTTTGTTTCTAATTTTGTTGATAAACGATTACGAGCATCTTCGATAGAAAGACGAGTTGACATACGGTTGTATACTTCCTCTTGAAGCTCATCGTGCCAGTAAACCTCGATTGTACCTTTTTCATTACGGAATAAGCCTACTTTTTCACCTGGAGCTAAAGGCTTTGGATCAGTCAAGTAGTTGTCTGAAGTGAAAATCCCTTGCTCAGAGGAGAAGCTGTAGCTTGTTTTTGTTTCAAGCATCCATACTGGACGTAAGCCTAATGCATCTACGCTGAATACTGCTTCGTTTTTAAAACGAGAAATAATACCAGCAGGTCCTTGTGCAAAGTGTCCCCAAGCTTCACGAATATACGTGTATAAGTCTTGTAAATGTGCTGGATAATGCTTAATTTCGTTCACGATTGGAGGGAAAACAACTTCCATCGCTTCAAATAACGAAAGCTCGTGTTTAGAAATAAACGTATCTAGAACACGGTTTAAGTCTTGAGAGTCACTGCCCCCATCTACAAGTGGTACGCCGAGCATATTTGCCTCATCACGAAGCTTTGCAATTGTGTTAATTTCACCGTTATGTCCGATGACACTGAACGGTTGTACGCGGAAAAAGTTTGATAGTGTATTAGTTGAATAGCGATTGTGTCCTAAAGTAGCAGTGGATGCTACGAGTGGGTTAGCTAAGTCATTATAGTATCTAGGTAGAATATCTCCAGCACCCATCACTTTGTAAACGGCGTGCTCATGACTTAAAGAAGCAACATGTACATCGTTATTTTTCTCAATGTCGATAGTTAGTTCAAAAAGTGTCGCTGCAAGATTAGTAGGTTGTAAGTCTTTGTTGATTAATGCAACTTGCCAAAAGATAGGCTCATTTTTCTTCGCAATTGGTCCGAGAGCATCTGTGTTTGTCTGTTCGACACTGTGAAAAATAAATGTAAATCCTTTTTGTTCAAGTTTCTGTCTGATTTCATTATGCACTTTACTTACATCTGAGTTTTGATCAATAAAGAAGTGACCGACTGTGAATGTTTCATCCTCAACATGAGAGCCTGAAACATTTTTTTCTTCAAGCTTGCTTCTCCATAGCGCAACTGGAACGTCGATATGAACACCAACACCGTCGCCTTCCTCGTTAATAAATCCTGCACGGTGGTTCATTTTCACTAAAGCATTGATCGTGTTATCGATATTTTCTTTTGTTGGAATACCTTCTTTTTCAATAAAAGAAACGATTCCACAGCTATCATGCTCTAATTTAGTTGCACCACGGAATGATTGAATTAGTTTATTTTGGTTCATCATAACATTGGTCAATCAGACCGTCACCTCCTTATAATATTTCGAATCCTGACTTACGAGAAATAATCTCACACAAAAAGTCGAGACGAATCCCTTCATTACAGAATTGTCAGAATTGATTACAATATTAACATTTTCTTTTAGAAAGGTCAATTATTTATACACAATTTCGGATACGATATACAATCGTTTTTTTTGCTAGAAAATACTTGGAGCTTGCTGGGGTACTGTTGCAAACGCTTTCAAACGATGGGGTGAAAAAAATGCAGGATAATGGAAAGTATATCCTGCAATAGTTAGGTGAATAATTATACAATTAAAGTAATGAAAACACATTTTCCACTACGGTGATAGTATTATCGATATCTTCTTCAGTATGAGCGCTTGTAATAAACCAGGCCTCATATTTTGAAGGTGCGAAATTAATACCATTTTTAAGCATTTCATTGAAGAAATATGCAAACATTTCGCCGTCACTATTCTCTGCATCCTCGTAATTAGTCACTTTATCAACACCGAAATAAATCGAAAGTGCACCCTTTAATCGGTTGACAGTAACAGGGACTTGGTGCTTCTCAGCAGCATCTAAAATTCCTTTTTCTAATTTTTGGCCGAGTGCATCTAAACGGTCGTATAGGCCCTTTTCCTGTAACACTTCAAGACAAGCTATGCCTGAGCGCATCGATGCGGGATTCCCAGCCATTGTCCCAGCTTGGTATGCTGGTCCTAACGGGGCAACCTGCTCCATAATTTCTCGTTTACCTCCGTATGCGCCAATTGGTAAGCCGCCACCAATGATTTTTCCTAATGCAGTCATGTCTGGCTCTACATCGAGTAAATTTTGGGCACCACCATACATAAAGCGGAAAGCAGTAATGACTTCATCATAAATGACAAGTGCACCTGCCTGATGGGCAATATCATTAACGCTTTGTAGAAATCCTTTAGAAGGCTCAACGATACCGAAGTTTCCTACGATTGGTTCAACGAGGACCCCTGCAATTTGATCCCCCCAATGATCGAACGCCTCTTTAAATGCATCGATGTCATTAAAAGGCACTGTAATCACTTCGTTTGCAATGCTTTGAGGGACACCCGCAGAATCAGGATTTCCGAGTGTAGAAGGTCCAGACCCTGCAGCGACAAGGACGAGATCCGAATGTCCGTGATAGCAACCGGCAAACTTGATAATTTTATCACGGCCTGTGTAAGCACGTGCTACACGTATCGTTGTCATAACGGCTTCCGTTCCTGAGTTAACAAAGCGAACTTTTTCCATTGAAGGTATGGCTTCGCGAATCATATTCGCAAACTTGTTTTCGTGAACGGTAGGAGTGCCATATAACACTCCGTCCTCAGCAGCTGCTTGTATCGCCTTCGTTATGTGTGGATGGGCATGTCCGGTGATAATAGGTCCGTATGCTGCAAGGTAGTCAATGTATTTATTGCCATCGACGTCCCAAAAGTAGGCACCTTTTGCTTTTTCCATAAATATTGGTGAACCACCACCGACAGCTTTAAATGATCGTGAAGGACTGTTGACGCCGCCTAAGATTACATCTAGAGCTTCCTCGTATAACGCTTCCGATTGTATACGTTTCATTTTCCGTACCTCCTTACTATGTATTACGCTTCACATTGTACCATGAACTAATTTAATATCTAAATGAAGACATAGACAACGTTAAAATATAGGGGATTTTTCGTAGCAAGGAGACGCACTTTACTTATTCTTGAAGAGAGATGGCACTATCTGTATACTTATATCGTTATGATGAAGGGATAGGAAAAGTACAGAGCAATTTTTTCAGAGCCCTCTTATGATGGAAGGTGGGAACATAGATGAACGTTATTGAAGTAAAAGGTTTGCGAAAGGAATTTAAATCCTATTCTAGCAGAACTGGATTAGGTGGTGCTTTTAGAGATCTTTTTACTAGAAATTATAAAATATTGCGAGCGGTGGATGATATCACTCTACACGTGAAGCAAGGTGAAATGGTCGGCTATATTGGTGAAAATGGAGCCGGTAAGTCGACGACGATAAAAATGCTAACAGGTATTTTAACACCAACTGCTGGTGAAGTAATGGTAAATGGGATGAATCCGCATAAGGAACGAGAGCAGTTTGTACGAACGATCGGAGTCGTCTTCGGACAACGCTCCCAGCTTTGGTGGGATATTGCAGTGCAGGAATCATTCCGACTATTAAAAAAAGTATACCGTGTATCTGACGAAGACTATGAGTCTCATATGAAAGAGGTTATCGAAACGTTAGAGCTGGAGCCTTTACTCGACAAGCCAGTTCGGAAGCTATCACTCGGACAAAGAATGCGCTGTGAGCTAGCTGCTGCGCTTATTCATAACCCGCCGTTACTCTTTTTAGACGAGCCGACAATTGGGTTAGACGTCTTAGTGAAAATGAAAATTAGAAAGTTTCTTAAAGAAATTAATCGCAAATACAAAACGACAATATTGTTAACAACGCACGACTTAGCCGACATTGAGGCGCTCTGTGAGCGAGTTGTTTTGCTTGATAAAGGGAGCATCATTTATGACGGTCGTTTAGATAATTTACAAAAAAATTGGGTTGAAGGAAAAGAAGTACGTTTTGAATTCCAGCATGCTGTTGAGCTGTCCTCTTTGCAAACGCTGAGTAGTGACTTCTCAGTGAGATGGAGGCAAGGGGACCGTGATCATATCTGGATTGCAAACGTCGATGGTGACGATGATGTTGTATCGAAGCTTATGAGTGTAGTTATGGTAGAGCATGCGATATCCGACGTAAAAATAAATCAAGTGTCTACAGAAGAAATTATCCGAAATATATATGAAGAAGGAATCACTCATGGCTAATATGACAATGTATATAGAAATGATTCGGATTCGTTTTTTAATGATGCTCGCTTATCGGACGAACTATTATAGTGGGATACTCATTTATTCTATTAATATAGGTGCTTACTATTTTTTATGGCAAGCGATTTATGGTGCGCAAGAATCGATTCAAGGTATGAACGTAGCACAAATGACTACATACGTGGCGATTGCTTGGATGGCAAGAGCGTTCTACTTTAACAATATAGATCGTGAAATTGCCCAGGAAATTCAAGACGGCAAAGTGGCCGTTGAGATGATTAGGCCGTATAACTATCTCGCTGTGAAAACGATGCAAGGATTAGGAGAAGGGATATTCAGGCTTCTGTTCTTCTCCGTACCAGGCATGTTCATTATTTGGCTCGTTTTCCCTATTACTTTTTCTAGTAATGTGGCCGTTTGGGGATTGTTTCTCATATCTATCATTTTTAGTTTTATTGTCAACACGCAGCTAAATTTATTAACTGGTATTGTCACTTTCTTCCTATTAAATAATACAGGGCTTATTCGTGCAAAACGAGTAGTAATAGATTTATTTTCTGGATTGTTATTGCCAATTTCGTTTTATCCTATATGGGCGCAGGAAGTGATGATGTTTTTGCCGTTCCAAGCAATTAGCTACATCCCTTCAATGATCTTTTCCGAAGGGTTCGTAGGTGCAGAGATTTATACAGCGTTAGGCATACAATTATTTTGGTCGTTAGTATTATTAGTCCCAATCCAGTTACTATGGATCGTTGCTAAACGCCAATTAATTGTACAAGGAGGGTAGATGATGTTTTACTTTTCAATCTTTTTTCAATATGCATCACAGTATTTAAAAACGAGAATGTCCTACCGTGCCGATCTCGTTGTAGAAATCTTTTCCGATTTGTTGTTTCAAGCTGTGAACTTAGTATTTATTTTAGTAGTGTTTGGTCACACAACATACTTAAGTGGCTGGAATAGGGAAGAAATTATATTTATTTATGGATTTTTCTTAGTTCCTTATGCGATTTTTTCTTCCTTTTTTAACATATGGGACTTCAATGAACGGTATATCGTAAAAGGGGAAATGGATAGGATTTTGACGCGACCTTTGCATAGCCTGTACCAAATAGTAATTGAAAGAATGGAGCTTGAATCGTTATTTGGTGCTATAACTGGTATTGTCATTATGTTTTATGCGGGTTCGCAACTTGGATTATCTCTCTCTTGGTATGACCCGCTTGTACTATTAGTGATGGTTATCGGGGGTGCCTTTATTTATGCGGGGATTTTTATTAGTTTAGCTGCGATCAGCTTTTGGTCTGACAGTAAAACGGATATTATGCCGATGATGTATAACATAGGAAACTATGGGAGATATCCAGTTGATATTTATAACCAAGTGATTCGTTTTACGTTAACGTGGATTTTACCGTTTGCATTTGTTGGTGTATACCCTTCTGCTTTTTTCCTCGGAAGAACCGATTGGTATGGTTATGCCTTTTTAACACCAGTGATGGGTGTAGTCTTCCTTACGATCGCGATTATTCTTTGGAATGCAGGAGTAAAGCGTTATCGAGGAGCGGGAAATTAATAACATATATTTTTTTTAAGAAAAAAATAGAGGTTACTTGTCCTAATTATTTGTCTTTGTTCATATAGTGAATGGAGGTGATAATGGTGATAGAGAACCTCTTTATGTTTTTTGTCATTTCGGTTGCAATTGTAGGGGTCTTCATGAGTTTGTATTTACTTTTAAAAAATCAACCTGTAGAAGGTCGGAGAATTTCCTTAAGAAATTTTATCGTACTTATTTTAGTGTATGTGACTGTGATGACAGGGTTTGGTGTACTTTACCTCGGCCTAGAGTTGAGTGGTATTCCTGTGTTGACCGAGGGTGGGTCAATTCAGCATGCTAGTTTCTTTCATTTAGTTGAGGATGTCATGTATTTTAGTGCAGTTACGTTGTTAACTGTCGGCTACGGAGATATTACGCCAATGGGGGTGGGGCGGTGGATTGCAATGATACAAGCGTTAATCGGCTATTTATTGCCAGCAGCCTTTGTTGTCACAACTGTCTTTTACCGCGAGAGACGTGCTAGACAAACTGACGTCGCACCATAAAAAATAAAGATGAGTGAGAACTAAACGGAGTACCTTGAAGAGGTGGTTTGTTTGGTTTTTTCTCATATATTAGTTATCCTTATATGAAAGAAGTAGAATAAGGAGGAATAACTATTATGACAATTGAAATTGGACAAGCGGTACCAGACATTACACTAAAAGCGAATGGTGATAAGGATGTGAAGCTGTCTGACTATCGTGGTAAATATGTGGTGCTTTATTTTTACCCGAAGGATATGACGCCAGGTTGTACAACAGAGGCGTGTGATTTTAGAGATAATCATGAAAGCTTCAAAGACTTAAACGCGGTCATTCTCGGTGTGAGCCCAGACCCTGTTGCACGGCATGAAAAGTTTATAGACAAGCACGATCTCCCATTTGAACTATTAGCTGATGAAGTAAATAAACTAGCCGAAGCCTTCGATGTTTGGAAGCTGAAGAAAAACTTTGGGAAAGAATATATGGGAATCGAGCGCTCCACCTTCGTCATTGACCCAGAAGGAAAACTAATCAAAGAATGGCGTAAAGTAAAAGTGAAAGGCCACGTGGAAGAAGCGCTGCAATATTTAAGAGAGCAAAAGTAATAATAGAGGTGTCTCAAAAGGATGAAAGTTACCTTTTGAGGCACCTTTTTATCGTTTTTGGGTGAGAAGACTCCTTCTTCAAGTATGTGAACGGTAGGTGCGATTGGATGTCAAGTTTGTACTGAGCCTGAACTGCTTCGGAAATACTAAATGCCTTTTTATAGGGCTTTTTATTTGTAGCACAAAAAAGCAAACAAATCATTAGCCTCGAAGCCAACCTAAAAAAATCAGAACTGTAAAAAGCCCTGCCTAACTAATGAAAAACACTCGACAAATCACTGTCTCTATTCACAACCATTAAACAATCAAAAATTGTAAAAACCCATTGACTTTGAAAAAACATTCCAGTAGTATATTGGTTAGTTAGTTGAGTAATTAACCGGTAAGGTGGTGAAGAAGTGAAGCGTAAGTTGGCGGACGATCGTCCTATTTTTCATCAAATAAGAGATATGATTGAAGAAGAAATACTAGATGGCACCATAGAGGAAGGGGATAAAATTCCGTCTACAAACGAGCTTGCGAGCTTTTATAAAATCAATCCGGCGACAGCCGCAAAGGGGATTCAAGCGCTAGTAGACAAGGAAATTATTTTTAAACGGAGGGGTATTGGAATGTTTGTAGCTGATGGAGCTAAAGAGCGTTTAGTTAAAGAACGGAAACAACAGTTTAAACAGCAATTTATACAGCCGTTACTTTATGAAGCGAAGCGATTACAGTTATCGAAGAAGGAAGTATTAGCATTATTTGAAGAGGAGGGAGAAAAATGACTTATCATTTGAAGGTAGATGCGCTTACGTATGCACATGGAAAAAAAGAAGCGATAAAGGATGTCTCGTTTCAGTTAGAAGCTGGTAAGGTCTATGGGCTTTGGGGAAGAAATGGTGCAGGTAAAACGACGTTAATGAGGTGCATGACAGGGTTACTTGCTGTAAATCAGGGGAGTGTCACATTGAATGGCAAGTCTCCATATGAAAATAGAGACGTACTGAATGATATATGTTTCATACAAGAAAACCACCCATTAAACAGTCTCTGGAAAGTAAAAGAGGTATTAGAGATCGCAGCTATTTTTTATAAAAACTGGGACAGTACTATCGCAGAGAAATGCCTAGAGTCATTTAATCTCAGTAAAAATCTAAAAGTAAAAGCAATGTCTAAAGGGATGCGGACAGCATTATCGTTAACAATTGGATTAAGTAGCGGTGCACCAGTAATGATTTTTGATGAGCCAACAAACGGTTTGGATGCAGCGATACGAGAAGTATTTTATGAGCTTTTAATGGAGGAATGTAGTAAAGAGGAAAAAATTGTGATCATATCGACTCATTATATACAGGAGCTACAACGTTATATTGAAGAGTTGATCGTATTAGATGAAGGAAAGCTTCTTTTACAAGATTCATTAGATGCTATTAAAGAGAGAACGGGCTACATCCACGGTGATAAAGCGTCAGCAAGTCAATTTATGGATAGTAGAGGAATAATCGAAAAAACGGTAATGGGCCCGATGGTTAGGTTAATGGTAGAAAATGAGGAGTTAGCTGGTCATTTTGATGAAAAAGTTGATTTGCAGGATTATTTATTAAGAAAAACAGATAAGAAAGCAGAAAAGGAGGTAGTAAACTAATGAAGGAAATAAAAGGAGTATGGAAATTTCTCTGGTTAGACTTAAAACGTTCTCTTTTAATATTCTGGACGATCCTTTTTTCACTCATCATGTTTGGAATTATTATTAGTGTTACGGTTCCGATGGACGGCTTTATTAACTGGAATACGAACATCCCGGTTATCATTTATTTAACAATTATAGGGACGCACTTGTTTCGGAATAGTCTTCAATATGGAGCTGCCTTTGGAAGTACTAGACGCCATTTATATATAGGGTTAACAACATTTTTGTTAATGATGACAATCTTTAATGCGCTTGTGCACAACATATTCTTTTTTTCAGTAGATGCACTAACGGCTAATATTGATACGATGCTCGTTCATAGTATGTTAGAATACTCGAATATAGAAGCAACTTTCTTCTTATTTACTGCTGCTGACTTTGCAGTATTTACGTTATTTATGTCGCTTAGCTTTATTCTTTCCATTGTTTGGCACCAGCTTGGTACGATCCCACTTTATATCGTATCAGCAGGCTTTGCATTTTTGGTTATACTGCCAACATTTCATCCGTTTTGGGTAGAGTTATTTAACTGGTATACAACTGCAACTTTTATAAACTTAGTGGGGCCGCTAATTTTAATTGCTGTCGTCTTATTATTACTACCATTTCCTTTTGTCCGACGTATACATTTGTTTAAAAGAGAGAAAGTTGCATAATCGCTAATGAAAAATCACTTGAAATAGGGATATGTCCAAACCGGATTAATTTTCTTTCATATATATAAAGAGAACGGTGATATTAAACGATCCCTCTTTAATAATCCGGTGCTCTCCGTAGATTTGCGGGGCAACAAACTGCCTCGCTTCTTTTCAAATGCTTGTCGCTTTTCCTAGGATTGCGGGTGTCTAGGAGACTAATCAACAAGCAAGCTTTTAAAGGTAAATACTCTCTCGTCTTTAAGGATGTGCGGCATTTTCTTTATAAGTAATAAAACCATTCATACCAAATGATCATAGCGGTGTGAATGGTTTTTTATTATTCGAACAAAGAATAATCGTTACTACTATATAAATAGTCGCTTGAAGTTAGAACAATCTCCCCGGTTTCCTGAATCTGTCGTGATATGTTTTTCATAATACATATTCCTATACGTGCTATGGTGGTGGTAAAATGGTACCAAGCATTTTATCAATTACGTAAAAAATAATATTGGTTAAATTAGTACAATATGTGCAATGAAATAGAATTAAACCTCTGGGGGGATAATGAATGAAATTAATGGTTTGTGTTGTACACGATCGTTATGCCGATGATATGGAAGAGAAGCTGAAGGAAAAAGGATATCGTATGACTGAATTAGCAAGCTCAGGAGGATTTCTTCGTAAAGGAAGCACTACGTTTCTCTTTGGAATTAAAGATGAGGATGTAAATGACTTACAGAACCTCATGAAACAAATTTGTTTAGACGTTGAGAAAAAGAAGGGGAAGTTAAAGGACGGTCAAAGTCGATTTACTTACTTTGTAATGAATGCAAACGAGAGTCTACCATTTTTAAAAAATACGAATTAAACATTAATAACATATATATATTATTAACAAAGGTGTTTACGTTGACAATAAATAATGTCATTATGTATACTATTTATAAATATTATAAAGTAAGAATGTTTTTTGGAAGAGGTGAAGAAAATGGAAAACCATCGACTTCAAGAGGCGTTACATTCTTTAAAAAGTACTAAGGTTCGTATGACTCCACAGCGCCATGCTATTTTAGAGTTTTTGTTTAATGCTAAATCTCACCCTACTGCTGACGATATATATAAAGCACTAGAGGGGAAATTTCCGAATATGAGTGTGGCAACAGTCTATAACAACTTACGTGTTTTTAAAGAAGTCGGACTGGTTAGAGAATTGACTTATGGAGACTCTTCCAGCAGGTTCGACAGTAATACTTCGGATCATTATCATGTTATCTGTGATGATTGCGGTAAAATTGTTGACTTTCACTACCCAGGTTTAGATGAGGTAGAAACGTTGGCTGAGCATGTTACAAGCTTTAAGGTAAGAGATCATAGAATGGAGATCTATGGACTTTGCCCGACGTGTAATAAACAACACCAACATTAAGCTGGCGACTCGTAAATCCCAGCTTTTTCTTTTTGCAGTTTTAGAAAAGGTGATAGCTGTGGAAGAAGACGTGATTATTAATGAAAAAATATTTGAGCTTTTATAAGCCATAAAAAAGTGTGAGGGAGACTCAACAGGTAAAAACCAACCTTTTGAGTCTCCCTCTCTTCTATAAATATTATTTCTTTTTTGAGTTATAGCTTTCATCAAACTCTTTTCCTTCAAGAGACTTGTCTAACGTTAGTGGTTCGCTACAATACATGCATGCATCTACCCGCCCTAACATCTTTGTTTCTTTTTCGCATCCTGGACATTGTACGAGCACAGCTTTCGATGATAGCATACCAATCCAAAAATAAATAATGACACTAGCGATAATACTAAAAAAGCCGAGTATCATAAAAAGCGTCATAAAGAATGGACTCGTTTGAAAAAACAAGCCTAAATACATAATGATGATCCCTGCAAAAATTAATAATAAAGCAAAAGTTCTTATTTTATTAATTTTATTTGAATATTTTACTCCCATATAAAACAACCTCCTACGATAGAAAGTATAGCATATTTTCTTCTTTGTCTACTATTTAAGAATAAGGTATGTCGAACAACAATTGAAGGTTTTTTTATAGGACTGTCGAACATTAATGTTAAAGAATTATTTTATATTGTTTACTTAGGAGGACTTTCTCATGGATGATTTATTGAGACAACTTTACCAGGATCGTTCTAGTAATGAGAGTACATTAGGTATTATTCATATAGAACAACGTTCAAAATTTGATAGTAAAACGGATTACTTTGACTTCTTATTATTAGTCATTGTTTCAGAAAACGAAAATTCTTGGGAAACAAAACATTATACATATAATGGATCTAAAGTAGCTATGCACCTCGTCACAACTGATCAAATACATCATTGGTTGTTAAATAGTACAAATAGAAGAATGGTGGATTGGCTCATTCATGGAAAAATAATATTTGATAGAAATGAATATACCCAAAACTTCCGTAAAAAGATGCTGGACTATCCTGATTCTGAACGTAAAGTAAGAACAGGTGTTGAATTTGCCAAACTTATCCGTCGCTTTAAAGATGGAAAGGCACTATTTCATGAAGGGCATTACTTAGATGCTTATAATCAAATAGTTCATGCTCTTCACCATTTAGGTCGCCTTGCAATTATTGAACATGGTTTTCACCCAGAGGTTACTGTATGGGAGCAAGTGAGACAAATCGAACCAGAAATATATAAGTTATACTCTGAACTAGTAACTGGAAGTGAGCCGATAGAAAAAAGACTGGAACTTCTATTATTGGCTAACGAATTCGAAGTAGTATCTAAAACCAAACTCGGTAGTGCACACTTAATTGATTTAATGTCTTCTAAGGAAAAGTATTGGACAATTGAAGAAATCAAACAAGAGTTAGGAATAGATGATTATTCACTTGATGTGAGTATTTTGCTAGAACACCTTGTTCAAAAAGGCTACGTAGATGTCGTTAAAGTAGAAACAAAAGGGAAAAATATATTCCATCGCTATTATGAAGTAAGTAAAAATAGGATATAATGTGTAAAAGCTATTTCGGTTATATGGAATAGCTTTTTTAAATGAAGTTTTTGTAGCATTGTAACTAACGGATAATTATTTAAACTTAGTGTTGATTTTAAAAAAAGAAAATGATATATTACTAAAAGTCGTCGTAAGAACTAATTCAATGCTTTTGAAAAAAATGTTGACGATCAAAAATGAATCTGATATATTATTACTTGTCGCTAAAAACGAGTGATAAAAAATAATTTTAAAAAGTTGTTGACAGTAATTTATTATTCTGATATAGTATAAGAGTTGCTAAAAAAACAACAACATCAAGTTTTGACCTTTGAAAACTAAACAAAAAGCCAAGCGAAGTGGGATAGACACATTAGTCGTTTATACGATTGATGAAAGGATATCCCGTCAATAAGATTTAAAAATTAGCCAAAAATTGGCTTGATGTCAGAGACATCGAACTCAACAATTTTTTGGAGAGTTTGATCCTGGCTCAGGACGAACGCTGGCGGCGTGCCTAATACATGCAAGTCGAGCGGATCAATTAAGAGCTTGCTCTTATGAGATCAGCGGCGGACGGGTGAGTAACACGTGGGCAACCTGCCTTACAGACTGGGATAACTCCGGGAAACCGAAGCTAATACCGGATGATCAACGGAACCGCATGGTTCTATTGTAAAAGTTGGGAGCAATCCTAACACTGTGAGATGGGCCCGCGGCGCATTAGCTAGTTGGTGAGGTAATGGCTCACCAAGGCAACGATGCGTAGCCGACCTGAGAGGGTGATCGGCCACACTGGAACTGAGACACGGTCCAGACTCCTACGGGAGGCAGCAGTAGGGAATCATCCGCAATGGGCGAAAGCCTGACGGTGCAACGCCGCGTGAACGATGAAGGTCTTCGGATTGTAAAGTTCTGTTGTTAGGGAAGAACAAGTGCCATTCAAATAGGTTGGCACCTTGACGGTACCTAACCAGAAAGCCCCGGCTAACTACGTGCCAGCAGCCGCGGTAATACGTAGGGGGCAAGCGTTGTCCGGAATTATTGGGCGTAAAGCGCGCGCAGGCGGTCTCTTAAGTCTGATGTGAAAGCCCACGGTTCAACCGTGGAGGGTCATTGGAAACTGGGGGACTTGAGTGTAGGAGAGGAAAGTGGAATTCCACGTGTAGCGGTGAAATGCGTAGATATGTGGAGGAACACCAGTGGCGAAGGCGACTTTCTGGCCTACAACTGACGCTGAGGCGCGAAAGCGTGGGGAGCAAACAGGATTAGATACCCTGGTAGTCCACGCCGTAAACGATGAGTGCTAGGTGTTAGGGGTTTCGATACCCTTAGTGCCGCAGTTAACACATTAAGCACTCCGCCTGGGGAGTACGGCCGCAAGGCTGAAACTCAAAGGAATTGACGGGGGCCCGCACAAGCAGTGGAGCATGTGGTTTAATTCGAAGCAACGCGAAGAACCTTACCAGGTCTTGACATCCTCTGACACTCCTAGAGATAGGACGTTCCCCTTCGGGGGACAGAGTGACAGGTGGTGCATGGTTGTCGTCAGCTCGTGTCGTGAGATGTTGGGTTAAGTCCCGCAACGAGCGCAACCCTTGATCTTAGTTGCCAGCATTCAGTTGGGCACTCTAAGGTGACTGCCGGTGACAAACCGGAGGAAGGTGGGGATGACGTCAAATCATCATGCCCCTTATGACCTGGGCTACACACGTGCTACAATGGGTGGTACAAAGGGCAGCAAAGCCGCGAGGCCGAGCGAATCCCATAAAGCCACTCTCAGTTCGGATTGCAGGCTGCAACTCGCCTGCATGAAGCCGGAATTGCTAGTAATCGCGGATCAGCATGCCGCGGTGAATACGTTCCCGGGCCTTGTACACACCGCCCGTCACACCACGAGAGTTTGTAACACCCGAAGTCGGTGAGGTAACCTTTTGGAGCCAGCCGCCGAAGGTGGGACAGATGATTGGGGTGAAGTCGTAACAAGGTATCCCTACCGGAAGGTGGGGATGGATCACCTCCTTTCTAAGGAGCAGTTATTTTCTACAACAACTGTAGAAACATAAAGCTCATTACTTTTGAACTTCGCTTTGGACTTTTTGTTTAGTTTTGAAGGGTTAAACCTTCAATTATATAGTGTTGTGTGTATCAGGTTTAACTGATTTAGCACATTTACTTACATTTCGAACGCTTACGCGTTTTGAATTTGTCCTTTGAAAACTAGATAACAAAAACTGATTTAAATGATCACCAGTAGATATCAATAGAAGTCTATTCTTCTAACGAAATCAACTGTGTGTCTTAGTTAAGGCGAATGTAAGACGCCACACTTTTTAGTGGTTAAGCTAGAAAGGGCGCACGGTGAATGCCTTGGCACTAGGAGCCGATGAAGGACGGGACGAACACCGATATGCTTCGGGGAGCTGTAAGTAAGCTTTGATCCGGAGATTTCCGAATGGGGGAACCCACCATCCGTAATGGGATGGTATCCATACCTGAATACATAGGGTATGAGAAGGCAGACCTGGGGAACTGAAACATCTTAGTACCCAGAGGAAGAGAAAGCAAATGCGATTTCCTGAGTAGCGGCGAGCGAAACGGAATTAGCCCAAACCAAGAGGCTTGCCTCTTGGGGTTGTAGGACACTCCATACGGAGTTACAAAGAAACAGCGTAGGTGAAGCGATCTGGAAAGGTCTGCGAGACAAGGTAACAGCCCTGTAGCCGAAACGTTGTTTCCTCCGGAGTGTATCCTGAGTACGGCGGGACACGTGAAACCCCGTCGGAATCCGGGAGGACCATCTCCCAAGGCTAAATACTCCCTAGTGACCGATAGTGAACCAGTACCGTGAGGGAAAGGTGAAAAGCACCCCGGGAGGGGAGTGAAAGAGATCCTGAAACCGTGTGCCTACAAGTAGTTGGAGCCCGTTAATGGGTGACAGCGTGCCTTTTGTAGAATGAACCGGCGAGTTACGATAACGTGCGAGGTTAAGTTGAAGAGACGGAGCCGCAGCGAAAGCGAGTCTGAATAGGGCGCCATAGTACGTTGTTGTAGACCCGAAACCGTGTGATCTACCCATGTCCAGGGTGAAGTCCAGGTAACACTGGATGGAGGCCCGAACCCACGCACGTTGAAAAGTGCGGGGATGAGGTGTGGGTAGGGGTGAAATGCCAATCGAACACGGAAATAGCTGGTTCTCCCCGAAATAGCTTTAGGGCTAGCCTCGAGGTGAGAGTATTGGAGGTAGAGCACTGATTGGACTAGGGGTCCCCACAGGATTACCGAATTCAGTCAAACTCCGAATGCCATTTACTTATCCTCGGGAGTCAGACTGCGAGTGCTAAGATCCGTAGTCAAGAGGGAAACAGCCCAGACCATCAGCTAAGGTCCCAAAGTATACGTTAAGTGGAGAAGGATGTGGAGTTGCTTAGACAACCAGGATGTTGGCTTAGAAGCAGCCACCATTGAAAGAGTGCGTAATAGCTCACTGGTCGAGTGACTCTGCGCCGAAAATGTACCGGGGCTAAACGTATCACCGAAGCTATGGATTGTCCTTACGGACAGTGGTAGGGGAGCGTTCCAAGGGCGTTGAAGCATGACCGGAAGGACATGTGGAGCGCTTGGAAGTGAGAATGCCGGTATGAGTAGCGAAAAGAGGGGTGAGAATCCCCTCCGTCGAAAGCCTAAGGTTTCCTGAGGAAGGCTCGTCCGCTCAGGGTAAGTCGGGACCTAAGCCGAGGCCGAAAGGCGTAGGCGATGGCAAACAGGTTGAAATTCCTGTACCACCACGTCACCGTTTGAGCAACGGGGGGACGCAGGAAGGTAGGGTAAGCGCACTGATGGATATGTGCGTCGAAGCAGTGAGGCTGACAAGTAGGCAAATCCGCTTGTCATAAGGCTGAGCTGTGATCGCGAGGGAAATTATAGTACCGAAGTTCCTGATCCTACACTGCCAAGAAAAGCCTCTAGCGAGGTGACTGGTGCCCGTACCGCAAACCGACACAGGTAGGCGGGAAGAGAATTCTAAGACGCGCGGGAGAACTCTCGTTAAGGAACTCGGCAAAATGACCCCGTAACTTCGGGAGAAGGGGTGCTCTATTAGGGTGTATGCCCGAGAGAGCCGCAGTGAATAGGCCCAAACGACTGTTTATCAAAAACACAGGTCTCTGCCAAGCCGTAAGGCGAAGTATAGGGGCTGACACCTGCCCGGTGCTGGAAGGTTAAGAGGAGGGGTTATCCTTCGGGAGAAGCTCTGAATTGAAGCCCCAGTAAACGGCGGCCGTAACTATAACGGTCCTAAGGTAGCGAAATTCCTTGTCGGGTAAGTTCCGACCCGCACGAAAGGTGCAACGATTTGGGCACTGTCTCAACGAGAGACCCGGTGAAATTATATTACCTGTGAAGATGCAGGTTACCTGCGACAGGACGGAAAGACCCCATGGAGCTTTACTGTAGCTTGATATTGGATTTTGGTACAACTTGTACAGGATAGGTAGGAGCCTTGGAAGCCGGAGCGCTAGCTTCGGTGGAGGCGTCGGTGGGATACTACCCTGGTTGTACTGGAATTCTAACCTCGGTCCGTAATCCGGATCAGGGACAGTGTCAGGTGGGCAGTTTGACTGGGGCGGTCGCCTCCTAAAAAGTAACGGAGGCGCCCAAAGGTTCCCTCAGAATGGTTGGAAATCATTCGTAGAGTGCAAAGGCATAAGGGAGCTTGACTGCGAGACATACAGGTCGAGCAGGGACGAAAGTCGGGCTTAGTGATCCGGCGGCACCGTATGGAAGGGCCGTCGCTCAACGGATAAAAGCTACCCTGGGGATAACAGGCTAATCTCCCCCAAGAGTCCACATCGACGGGGAGGTTTGGCACCTCGATGTCGGCTCATCGCATCCTGGGGCTGAAGTAGGTCCCAAGGGTTGGGCTGTTCGCCCATTAAAGCGGTACGCGAGCTGGGTTCAGAACGTCGTGAGACAGTTCGGTCCCTATCCGTCGCAGGCGTAGGAAATTTGAGAGGAGCTGTCCTTAGTACGAGAGGACCGGGATGGACACACCGCTGGTGTACCAGTTGTTCCGCCAGGAGCATAGCTGGGTAGCTACGTGTGGAAGGGATAAGTGCTGAAAGCATCTAAGCATGAAGCCCCCCTCAAGATGAGATTTCCCATCACGTAAGTGAGTAAGATCCCTCAGAGATGATGAGGTTGATAGGTCTCATGTGGAAGCATGGCGACATGTGAAGCTGAGAGATACTAATCGATCGAGGGCTTAACCAAACTTTATTAAGACGATCATTTAATCAGAAAATGTTATCTAGTTTTGAGAGGATAAACTCTCATAAATAGTCCAGTGACGATAGCGGAGAGGTCACACCCGTTCCCATGCCGAACACGGTAGTTAAGCTCTCCAGCGCCGATGATAGTTGGGGGTTTCCCCCTGTGAAAGTAGGACGTTGCTGGGCGCTTATATTCCACAGTAGCTCAGTTGGTAGAGCAATCGGCTGTTAACCGATCGGTCGTAGGTTCGAGTCCTACCTGTGGAGCCATAAGGAGAGCTGTCCGAGTGGCCGAAGGAGCACGATTGGAAATCGTGTAGGCGGTTTAGAGCCGTCTCGAGGGTTCAAATCCCTCGCTCTCCGCCAGAAAAACATCTGGCCCGTTGGTCAAGTGGTTAAGACACCGCCCTTTCACGGCGGTAACACGGGTTCGAATCCCGTACGGGTCACCAATTAATTATTCGGATACTGCGGAGGATTAGCTCAGCTACGAGCGAAACTTCATTGAAACAACTACGAGTTGTCTCGACGGATAAAACCACAGAGCATTACTAGTAGAGGAAGAGACAGGGACTTCCCTGAAATAGCATCATCAACGCTGCGGAGGATTAGCTCAGCTGGGAGAGCACCTGCCTTACAAGCAGGGGGTCGGCGGTTCGATCCCGTCATCCTCCACCATCAATTTTTCTTCACATTATTATTTGTGAGAACATACATTACAAATGTATGAGATATAATGATTCAGTTTTTAAATACAGATCAAGTGAAAGTTCAATACAACATCCGTAATCTTTATAACGTCGCGGGGTGGAGCAACGAGCAGAACATCGTCGAATTAACTACGAGTTGTCTCGACGCATAAACTTCAAAGCGTAGCTAGAAGAGGAAGAGACAGTAAGAAACTACAAAGTATTACAACATCCGTAATCTTTATAACGTCGCGGGGTGGAGCAGTCTGGTAGCTCGTCGGGCTCATAACCCGAAGGTCGGTGGTTCAAATCCGCCCCCCGCAACCAAATTTTTAACAGAAGATAAACAAACATTGTTATAAAAAATAAGTACTAATATTTAGGTCCCGTGGTGTAGCGGTTAACATGCCTGCCTGTCACGCAGGAGATCGCGGGTTCGATTCCCGTCGGGACCGCCATTTTTTATTAAGTATTAGAGTACAAATGAAAATGGCTCGGTAGCTCAGTCGGTAGAGCAATGGACTGAAAATCCATGTGTCGGCGGTTCGATTCCGTCCCGAGCCACCATTTTATATTTGCTGGCCTAGCTCAATTGGTAGAGCAACTGACTTGTAATCAGTAGGTTGGGGGTTCAAGTCCTCTGGCCAGCACCAGTAATTAAATTTTTCCCTTGACTATTATTAAAACTTTTTGTAACATAATAATTGTCTCTCTCGGAGGGGTAGCGAAGTGGCTAAACGCGGCGGACTGTAAATCCGCTCCCTCAGGGTTCGGCGGTTCGAATCCGTCCCCCTCCACCATTTATTTTTACTACCGTTTTAGGGGCATAGTTTAACGGTAGAACAGAGGTCTCCAAAACCTCCAGTGTGGGTTCGATTCCTACTGCCCCTGCCAGAGTATAACAACTGAAGATTATGGCGGTTGTGGCGAAGTGGTTAACGCACCGGATTGTGGTTCCGGCATTCGTGGGTTCGATTCCCATCAGCCGCCCCATATTTTTTAATGGGCTATAGCCAAGCGGTAAGGCAACGGATTTTGATTCCGTCATGCGCAGGTTCGAATCCTGCTAGCCCAGCCATTATTTTGCGGGAGTAGTTCAGTGGTAGAACACCACCTTGCCAAGGTGGGGGTCGCGAGTTCGAATCTCGTCTTCCGCTCCATTTATTGGCGGCATAGCCAAGTGGTAAGGCACGGGTCTGCAAAACCCTTATCCCCCGGTTCGAATCCGGGTGCCGCCTCCATGAATAGCATATTTTTTAGCAATAAGTCCTGCCGGGGTGGTGGAATTGGCAGACACACAGGACTTAAAATCCTGCGGTAGGTGACTACCGTGCCGGTTCAAGTCCGGCCCTCGGCACCATTTAAATTAGACAAGCTATAGCTATTCAATGAGGCTTTTTAGCCGGTGTGGCGGAATTGGCAGACGCGCACGACTCAAAATCGTGTTCCTCACGGAGTGTCGGTTCGACCCCGACCACCGGTACCATATAAATAATATACGTTAATATTAAAATAACCAGTTAACTCATAAATGTTGATATATCAATGTTTATGAGTTTTTTTATGTTTTCGAGTATAACATGGAAAAGGGGGCGATTTACACACATTTTCCACAAGGATGTGTATTAATTGCCTATAAGGAGGAGATTAATATGGAAAGATCGGCTAACAATGTTGTAACTAAGCACGTGAATAATTGGGATCCAGAACTACTTTTAGAAATGGGAGCTCCTGATGATGAGTACGAATTTGAGATCGAGCGTATAACGAAAGAAATATCACGCTGCCAAGATGAAATTGAAGTGGCAGAAGTTATTAAAGACATTTTTGATGATTCGTTTGGTAGGGATTTTCCCCTTGAAGAGTGTCTTGAAATAGCTAAAAAGATATGGGTTAATTTACATAACTAAAGTGACAGCAGGTCATTTATAATTACCCTCGGCTGAAAAATAGAGTAGAGTTGCGTTGCTGATTTAAAGTCCCCGCCCTCCTATACAGTACTTTGGGGGCGTGCACTTTGTTTATATTAAGTTAATGATAAGAAGCTCTTACTATAAGTAGTGTTTATACATAGTATTTGGACAAAAAGAACTATCCAACCTTTTCGAAAAGCTAAGACTACTAAAATATAAATAGAAATTATAGAATTAGTGCATCCGAATCATGTCAAATTTCGTCAAAGAGGTGGATTGAAAGTATTGGGAGAGGGGGAGGGCTATGTGTCTGTCTTAAATAGGCAAGATACAATGGATGATGTTTTTCTTGAAGTACTTATTAATCAATATTATGAGGCTCTTGTGAATGTCTCATACACCTATGTGAAAAATTGGAGTACTGCGGAAGATATTGTTCAGGATGTATTTATCAAGATCTTAAATAGTTATCATCTTTTTGAAAACCGATCATCTATTAAAACATGGTTGTATAAGATTACAATGAATAAATCGAAAGATTATTTGAGGAAAACATATTTTAAAAGAGTTGTCATTATGGGTGTAATTGATAGATTAATAACCGACAGAACACCAGAAGATAATATTATTCAAAAATCGATGGATAAAGAGTTGGCAGAGTGCATTTTCATATTACCAATTAAGTACAGGGAAGTTATCATTCTTTTTTACTATGAAGATCTATCATTAACGGAGATGGGAGAACTACTCGGAGAGAATGTATCAACGTTAAAGAGTCGTTTGCAGAGGGCACGAAGAAGATTGAAAGAAGTATTATCTTCAAGGGGGATTACTTATGAGTCAATTTAATAAGAAGGATATTAAACGAGCTTTAAAGGAAACGAAGTTTTCTAGTAATCCATTTAATGCAAAAAACTCAAAACAAGTTTTACATATAATAAAAAATAAAAGTGGAGCAGGGAGGAATAGCTTCCTGGGAACTTGGTTAAAACCATCAGTAGTCTTACTCACTTCTTCTGCAATTCTATTTGTCTTAGTTTTTCATTACTACCAAACAGGCTCCTTTTCTCCTAGCAATAGTAATCAGACAGACGCTCTAGTCGTTGAAGAAGACGAAGAGAGAGAGGAATATCGTAAAGATGATGTAGCTGATGAGACACAAAAGATAAGGGAAATGATTGGTGTGGAAACAAACAGTGAACCAGAGGAGGTAGTGTATGAGTATGGTGATGGGATGTATGCCACTGAATCCCGAATTGATTATGTACGTGAAGTAAACGTTAAGAATTTTTTGGTTGACGGTGTTGATACTAATAATCTAGGTTATATCATGGAGGATGGGTACCATACGCTGATAAGTGCAAGTTTAGGTTTAGTTGAAAGTCAATTACCTGGTCAGATCTATCCTTTCAGTAGATTTACATACAAAGATGCCTACACGGAAGATCAAGTTGTTAATTTGAAGTTGCAATTTAACGAATTGTCATATATTTTTCCTGCTGGAAAGTTTGACGATGAGGAACTAATTCAGGCAACCTTCCTCCTATTAAGTGAAAATCAGGAAGAGGAGTATTTAAAGGATATTGTAAAAACCATTAAAACTGATTTTCCGACGATACCAGTTACTGTGTTATTTACAACAAAGTACGATTATTTTTTAAAGACCAATGCTATTGGTTATTACAATAATGTTCCTGTTATTCAGTATTTAAATGGAGTGCAATATGGGGAAAATAATGAACTTGCAAGTCACTTATCAAACAAATTTAACTTCATTTTTAACGAAGAAGTCAATGGAATTCATGATGTATTTGACATGTTTTATGTGCAAGGGTTTCACAATGGTTCGGGTACGAGAGCTTCTGTAGATTCACCGAGTACGGAAGCTAAAACCCTTTTATTATTAATTGAAGGAAATGAACAATTAGACGATGATCATTTAAATGTTTTTGCAGAAATGGTTATGGAAGAGGTATATGATTTCTACGGTACGAGTGACATTGCGCTTTCACTCCATATTTATAATATAAATGTGAGGGATTGGAATGGTATGTATGATGAACCTTATACAGTGGTAAAATTTCCTGATGATGATGATTGGATGATTTACGAGGTGGAGTGAGGTAGTTGTTTTAGAAACAGTGAAGTAGGAAATTGAGTATGCTTCGTATATTCCTATAAATTAGGAATCATGAATATTGATTCAACTTTTCCGGATAGTAAATAAGTTGTTCAGTAGACTAATTGTAAAAGTAACATAACTAGGAATAGTGGTATTGGATTCTAACTGTGATATAGTTTTCTAGAAAAAAACGATAATTTCTCCCGATCCTGCAAAAGTGTGCACCGATAGTCGGGTCACGACAATTCATCATTGTTATTCTATTAATGAAAGGGAGGTCATTACATGGATTCATTGGAAAAAATGAATGGCGCGATAAACTATATAGAAGATAATTTATTGAACGAAATTGATTTTCGAGAGGTGGCGAGAATTGCGCAATGTTCCGAATACCATTTTAAGAGGATGTTTTCATTTCTGGCAGGTGTATCACTTTCGGAATATATTAGACGAAGAAGATTGACACTTGCGGCCTTTGATTTGAAGGACAGGAATGAAAAGGTGATAGATGTAGCAATGAAATACAGCTACCATTCTCCGGATTCTTTTACTAGAGCATTTCAAAGTCTTCATGGCGTTACTCCGACAGAAGCACGTCACCATGGCCATTCACTCAAAGCATATCCTAAAATGACCTTCCAACTGACAATTAAGGGAGGAACAGAAATGAATTACAGAATTGTACAAAAAGAGGCATTTCGAGTTGTAGGTTGGAAAAAAAGGATTAATTTGATTCCTCAAGGGACGAATCCTGAAATATCAGAAATGTGGGATACGATTAGTGATGAGACATATACACAAATCGAAGCGTTATCTGATTTAACTCCTAGAGGTATAATCAATGTATGTACAAATTTCTCTGATGAGCGAAGTCAAACAGGGGAACTGGATTACTACATTGCAGCAGCGACAACGAAGCCTTGTCCAAATAACTTGGAAGAACTTGAAATACCAGCTTATACATGGGCGGTATTTGAAGTCGAGGGAGAATGGGATCAAGTACAAGATGCTTGGGGAAGAATTTATTCAGAGTGGTTCCCGTCATCTGGGTATGAGCATGTGGAGGGGCCAGAGATTTTAGCAAGTAAAGAGAACAGAAGTGAGATTTGGATGACAGTAGTAAAAAAATAGAGTAATGAGAAACCCCGATATGAAACAGCCTGAGCTGTTGAGAATCGGGGTTATTTTTTATGGACGAAATATAGAAGTGATTACTTAGGAATTGAGTTTTTTTTATAATGTCCCCAGATTACACTATTTAGATAATTATTAAGCTCATATAAGGTCTAACAAGGGACTTCATCATGAATAGGTGAAAGTCATCTCAACCGAGGCCATAATTTCAAGGGAACCTGGCTGGAGTGGGTCCCCTTCTGCTGCAGTCAGATTCATTGTACGGAAAGGGATAATATCTGGTTGAATAATTTCCTCTATTTTTTCAGGAGCCGCATGGAGGTTTACATGGAGACTAGATGCGATTGACGCCGCCTTTGTTTTTCCATCTTCCACTGCACGAATTAATGCTTCCTCGTATAGTGATGAAGCATTTTGAATGGAAAAATCAATGCTTCTAATCGTATTGGCACCTGCAGCAACAGCATCGTCGGTAATTCTTCCTGCCATCGTAACGTCCTTCAGTATAATGTTAAGCAGATGACCAACCTGATAGCCTCGAAAAGTTTGCTTTCCATCAATAAAATCATATTGTGGATTCACCCGATACTCAATGGTTTGAATGTCACTCTCGGAAATACCTAAATTTATTAATAACTCTATAACTGCAGAAACGCGATTTGAATTCTCTAGCTGTGCCTCCCGTAAAGAAGGGGATTCAGTAACAGCTCCGAGGGTGATTGTTACAGTATCAGGAGGACTGGTAACCTTTCCTTCTCCATGCACCTTTATTTTTCCACCTTTATTGGAATGTGCGAATGTACTCGACTGTGGGTTTGTGACCATGCTTTTTGAAGAAGAGCTTTGTTGGTAATAAGGATTAGTGTACATATAGAAACCTACCTTCTAAAGATTTATACGATATGTATATGCCTAGTTTAGTATTTGGTTCTGTTTTGAGTATGGTAACGAGTATTTGGGTGCATTTGTGGGAGTGGTAAAACAGTGGAGCTACGTCAAAACAATGAGAATGGGATTATAGTAAAATCAGATAACTAACTCATTTTAGTGTTGTAAGTCTATTGTGATATAATTAAACGGCACGGCACATTGATTAAAGGTTGGCTTAAAAGGTAAAAATCAACCCTTTGAGTCAACCTTTTTCTATTAGAACGTCATCAAAAAAATACTTAGCGTAAAATATTCGTAGAATAGAAATGGAGGAAAATCCTTTGAAACTTCCAATTTGTTGGTCTTGTAAACATCGATATAAATATATAGAAGCACTTCGTTTTTTATGGTCAAAAGAATGTCCTACATGTAATAAAAGACAGTATCTCACTGCCACTAGTAATTGGAAGACAATGCTTCCGACAGCTTTTATCTTACTTTTACCCGGATACTTCATTAGACATTATTTAGAACTACCGTTCATTATTTATGTATATGTCGGTATTGGTCTATTCACCCTGGCTATGTTAATAACACCATTTTTCTTACAGTTCACAAACAGAACAGACCCATTAAATTAATCTAGGATAATAATAGGGACTACTATGTAGTACTAATAGGGACGGTTCTTATTTGCCAAACGGCAAATAAGAACCGTCCCTACTCACTTACATTGTATAGAGGGAGGCTCATCAGGTAAAAATCAACCTTTTGAGTCTCCCTCTTTTCAAAAAGGAGGAGATGAATGAGCCACTTACGCAGCCGAGGATACTGCTTGCTATACATCAAAACTATTTGTATAGCTAATGTAATGTATTTCAATTAACAATGATTTGCTTGTACATATACATATGTTTTTAAGAAAAGGGTAAATTAGTAGTTTCTCCTATAAACATTTATCATTTTCCAATAATAGATAAGAAACTATATATGGGTGGTTTACACTACTATTTATCTATTTGAGTGAGAACTAGGTTGCATGATAAAACTTTAGTTAATAAACTATTTTGTCTAAAATTAGGGGTCGTCCTATACGATTACTTCCTTTCTTTCATAAAGTATTAGTGAGGTTGGGAGAGAACTTCCTCAAATTTGTATGAAGGAGGTTTTTATTTTGACACACAAACATCATACTGGAACAGGCGCTTTTGCCTTTGTCATTGTAGTTTTCGTACTGTTAGTCATTATTGGCGCAGTAGTGTCTACACCTTATTACTAATAAAAGGTTAGTGAAAAGGGGCTCCCCCCTCCCCTTTTCTACTTCTTTTAGTAAAGCAACTATGATGAAAGGAGTGAATAATATGTCTTACTATCATGGCTATCAATATGGTGGTTACCAGCACGGAGGATATCGAACAGGCTTTGCTCTAGTATTAGTGCTGTTTATCCTTTTAGTTATCATTGGAGCAGTAATCGCATTTTAAGGTAAGAAGGGACGGTTCTCATTGGCCATTTGGCCAATGAGAACCGTCCCTATTATTATTAGTCAAACTATTCATAATCTTGTTTCTCTATTTACAAAAAACTTACAAAAGTTGAACGCTCATTTATATAGAGTTAATAATCATGGAGTATTCTTGAATGTGTAAAAGAGAGATAGATGCTTAAACTTTTTAAAAGAATGATGAATAGGCTTCTAAACATGTCTTACTTTTATTAGCCGCCTTGAAAGTAGTCTAGCTCTACGCGCTTTTCTTAAAAGGAGGGATTCCATGAGTCATATACAACTTCATCAACTGTGTAAAACCTATGATCAAAGTACTTTTGCTGTAGAAGATGCCACGGTTTCAATTGAAAAAGGAGAATTTTTTATTCTTGTAGGTCCGTCAGGGTGTGGAAAGAGTACGATTCTACGGATGATTGCAGGTTTAGAGGGAATTAGTGCAGGTGAGCTATACATAGATAACCAACGAGCTAATCATTTACTGCCGAGTCAACGAAATTTATCGATGGTTTTTCAAAATTATGCCCTGTACCCTCATTTAACAGTGGAAGAAAATATTTTGTTTGGATTAAAAGTAAAAAAAGTGAAAAAGTTAGAAAGAAAAAAACGGTGTGAGGAAGCGGCTAAACTATTAGGGTTAACAAACTACTTAAAGCGTAAGCCAAGGGAGTTGTCTGGTGGACAAAGACAACGAGTTGCATTAGCACGAGCCGTAGTTAGTGATGCACCAATGTGCTTGATGGATGAACCGCTATCTAATCTTGATGCCAAACTGCGAGGGCATATGCGAACGGAAATTCGTCAGCTACAAAGAAAATTAGGTATTACGATGATATACGTAACGCATGACCAAGTAGAGGCGATGACGATGGGTGATAGAATCATGGTTTTAAAGGATGGAAAGGTTCAGCAAGTAGGAACGCCATTAGAAATCTATAATAAACCGAAGAATCTATTTGTTGCTACTTTTATTGGAGCGCCACCGATGAATATTTCAAAAGCAACGGTAGATAGAATGAATAGCCAGTTACTATTGAAAAATGACCTTATTATACCTATAAGTAATGAGGAAGTCAGACAAATAAAGAGTGATACTGTTTATATAGGCATTAGACCAGAGCAAATTAGTCGCGGGAAAGGTGAATCTAGAGACGTAGATTTTTCTGTACAGCTTTCGAATGTCGAAGTACTAGGTAATGAGACGTTACTATCGTTTTATATCGGTGAGGATATATGGAAGGCTAAATGGTTAGGACAGTGGCCCTTGGATTTAAATAGGCAAACTAACATCTCCTTTTCTATAGAAAAATTATATCTTTTTGATGGAGATACAGAAAAAACGGTTATTTCACCTGCGTGGAATGAAACGGTGTTAAAGGAGGTTCTGTCTGTTGAATCTCGTTGAAGCGGAACGCGTTCGAATGAAACTAGCTGAAAATCAATTGATTGATCATCAATCGTTGTGGAGAAAAACAGCAAATATTAGAATTGCTATGTTGTATTTGCTTCCTTCCATCTTGTTATTTTCGATATTTCTTTTTTACCCAATGATCAAAACAGTATATTTAAGCTTTTTCTTAACGGATGCTAAAGGAGCGGCAGCAGTGTTTGTAGGATTGGAAAACTATATATATTTACTACAATCTGCTAAATTTCAAAAAAGCATGCTCTCTACAGGCCTCTTTGTACTTTACACCGTTCCGACTAGTGTAATTATTGCACTATTTTTAGCCTTACTGTCCAATGAGAAGCTAAGAGGAATCGGTTTTTTCAGAACAATTTTCTCATCAACGATGGGAATGTCTGTGGCAGCATCAGCAGTCATTTGGTTGTTCTTATTTCATCCGACAGTAGGTACCATCAATAGCTTTTTAGGGATGTTTGGAATTCCTGCAATTAGATGGCTATTAGATCCAACATGGGCTCTTATATCCATTGCTATCACAACAATATGGATGAATATTGGATTTTCTTTTTTGATTATTTTAGGTGGTTTGCAGAATATAGACCAGCATTTATACGAAAGTGCCAATATTGACGGAGCAGGGTATTTTTATCAATTACGGAGAATTACTGTGCCAATGCTGTCACCTACACTATTTTTTATCATTACAATTACTTTCATTAATTCGTTTCAATCCTTTGGGCAAGTGGATATCTTAACAAGAGGTGGACCGGCAGAGTCGACGAATTTAATCGTGTACTCCATTTATCAGGACGCATTTATTAACTATCAATTTGGTACGGCTAGTGCCCAGGCTATTATGCTTTTTATCATCGTTTTTGTTTTAACATTGCTGCAATTTAAGTTTGGTGAAAGGAAGGTGCATTATCAGTGAGAGGTGGAAAAATACGTTCGATTGTCTTTTACGTATTATTGCTTGTATCTGCATTACTCCTTTTTTTTCCTATAATCTATTCGGTACTCGTAAGCTTCATGAATGGTGCGGAAGTACTAGGACGTGCATTCCTACCTTCATCAATAAATGTTGATAACTATGTAAAGGTTTTTGGAACAGTACCTTTACTGCATTACTTGAAAAATAGTTTTATAGTTTCATGTATTGTCATGATTGGTCAATTAATTGTATGTTCTTTAGCAGCCTTTGTGTTCGCCTTTATTCCATTTAAAGGACGGAATTTTATCTTTCTATTGTTTATATCAACGCTAATGATTCCATGGGAAGCAGCGATGATACCTAACTTTTTAACCATTCAAAGCTTAGGCTGGATGAATTCCTATTTGAGCATGACGGTACCTTTTTTTGCCTTAGCGTTTGGAACTTTTCTATTACGTCAGCATTTTAAAACAATTCCTCATGAATTATATGAGGCTTCACAAATAGAAGGATTATCTCGGTTTCAATTTTTTTATAAGGTTGTCATTCCTTATGCAAAAACAAGCTTAGTAACACTAGGTATTTATGGCTTTTTAACCACGTGGAATATGTATTTATGGCCATTGTTAGTGACTACAAATGACATGAAACGAACAGTGCAGATTGGCTTGAAACAGCTACAAACAGTAGAGGTTTCTACGGAGTGGGGGGTAGTAATGGCTGGTGTTGTCATTGTGATCTTACCAACGCTATTACTTCTATTTATAGGACAAAAACAGCTTCAAAAGGGTTTGACACAGGGTGCATTAAAATAAAAGGAGAGATTAGTTATGTTAAGAAAATTATCTTGGATTTTTCTTGTCATCATGCTTTTAGGGGTAATTGCTGCTTGTTCTACAGAAGAAAGTGAGGCTTCACCAGAAACATTAGACACAGAAACTACGGATAACAACGATGATAGTGCTGAGGAAGAAGAATCTCCAGTGGAGGATGATGCAACTGGGGATGATAAAGTATCTGTGGAGTTTTGGCACGGAATGGGTGGAGGTCTAGGTGAGGCGTTAGATGAACTAGTAGACCAATATAATGCTTCTCAAGACGCGGTAGAGGTTGTATCGGAATACCAAGGTTCTTATGAAGAGTTATTAACTAAGTTTAGAAGTGTAGGGGGTACGAGTGAGGCTCCTGCATTAGTGCAAGTCTTCGAGGTAGGAACGAAATATATGATTGACTCAGGCTACATAACTCCAGTTCAAGAGTGGATAGATAAAGATAATTATGATGTTAATCAGCTTGAAGGAAACATATTAAGCTACTACACTGTAGATGGTTCGTTATATTCTATGCCATTTAACTCTTCTACACCTGCACTTCTTTACAATAAGGATGCCTTTGAGGAGGTAGGATTAGATCCAGAAAATCCACCAACAACCTTCTCAGAAATAATGGAGGCAGCAGAAATGTTAACGACAGATGACCGTTATGGGTTTTCAATCTTAGGCCATGGGTGGTTCTTTGAACAGCTACTTTCTACTCAAGGGGCAGATTATGTCAATAACGATAATGGTAGATCGGATATCGCAACAGAAGCGATTTTTAATGGAGAAGAAGGACTTCGTGCATTTGAATGGATTAATGAAATGAACAAAGCTGGTACATTCGGATATTTTGGATCAAGCTGGGATGACGTTCGTGCTGCATTCCAAGCAGAACAAGTAGCGATGTATTTAGATTCCTCAGCAGGAACGAAAGGAACGGTCGATAATGCGCCATTCGCAGTAGGGTCAGGATTTGTTCCTTATGCGGACGAAGTAGAAAGAAATGGTGTAATTATCGGAGGTGGATCTATTTGGATGGCAAATGGAATTTCTGAAGAAGAGCAGGCAGCAGCCTTCGATTTCATGAAATTTTTGCAAACACCTGAGGTGCAAGCAGAATGGCATCTAGCAACTGGCTATTTTGCAATAAATCCGTCTGCTTATGACGAGCCAATTGTGTCTGAAGTTCATGAAGAGTATCCGCAATTAAGAGTTCCTATCGAACAATTACAAGCTACTTTACCAGGAACGGCTACTCAAGGCGCATTAATATCGGTATTTCCTGAATCGCGTCAGCTTGTCGTGACGGCTCTAGAAAATATGCTACAAGGCATGGAACCGAAGGAAGCGTTGGATCAAGCAGTAGAAGGTACTAACCGAGCAATTGAAATTGCAAATAGAACATCAGGAGAGTAAAAAGATTTGTAAAGGTAAGGAGGGACGGTTCTCATTAGCCATTTGGCTAATGAGAACCGTCCCTTTTAGCCTTTTGACTTCGCTTGCTTTATTAACTTAGTTCTTTTAGTAAAAGGATAAATTAGTTAGATAAAATAGTCTAATTTAAGTATAATAAGACTATATAATCAAACTATTAAATGGAATACAAATACTAATGGGGGAGACAGATTACATGCACAATCCTGTTTCAATTTTCATTATGGATGTTTCAAATTCTACAAAAAATAATAATTGGGATGATATTTCCGCGTATTTAGATGAGTGGGAGAATTGGATAAAGGTTTGGATTGCTCCAATTGGTAAAGGAATTGTGAAACACCGAAGAGGAGATGAAATCATATTCATTGCTCAACATTATGTCACCGCATATACGATCGCTACCTTAGTTAAGCAATTCTGGAAGTATCCAGACCAACCACCTTATTTTGGAATTTCCTTTGGCAATGTCGATAGGGAAATAGATATAATAGATGTGGAGACTTGGAATCATCCTCTCATTAAAAGGGCTAGGGAAGCGAATGAGAAGATAAAACAATCGAAAAAACACACTAGTATTCTATTTAAATTAGATTGGGATTTTTTATATAATAGTAGTGATTCTATTTTTGGTGAAAGTAATAAAGAAACTGAGAATCTCATGAATTTAATGATCGAAATGGAAGATAACTTATTGAAAAACCAATCGAAATTACAAAAACTTATATACGATCTCTATTTTATATATGGCCAGCAAAAACGTGTAGCAGCTTTGCTAAATAAATCTGCGGCTACCATTTCTAGTCATTATAAAAAAGGAAACGGAGAGCTTATCTTTAAAGCGCATAAGCAAATTCATCAGAACATCAATGCCTTTGAAGTAGTTACGAGTAAAGATCACCTAGAGCAATACACAAAAAATATGTCTGATTCGATAAAAAGTATTATTAGTGAGCGTTTATATGAATTTAAAATAATTCCTTAAGAAAGTTTGGAGAAAGGATACTAGCATGGCGTTACTAAGTTTAGTTCTTGCTCATTTAATCGGTGATTTTTTCTTGCAGACGGAAAAAATGGTGAAAAACAAGAAATTATATCTTAAAAGGCACCTATTACACCAGTTTGTAGTAGGATTTATTGCCCTTTTTATTATCTTTGTCATTTCGGGAGAAGACAGTTTTTTGGTTTATGTTGCTATACCCTCTATCCTTTTCGTTTTCTTTCATTGGATTATTGATATAGGCAAAATAAATGGGCAATCATTACTAGAGAAGAAATATGGTCAACGAAGCGGATGGGAGTTGGCCCTGTTTGTCATTGATCAGCTGTTTCACTTCGTCACGATTGTAGTCATTTCCGTAATATTTTTTAACATAGATGTTTATAACCTGAGCAATCAATTCCTTATATCGATTGGACTTATAGAAGGAATAACTCCTAGTTTTTCCCCTGGACAGAAAGTAGTCTTTGTCGTCATTATGCTTATTATTGCCACAAGTGTTAGTGGTCACCTTATTCGAATTTTTCTTGGTTCATTTACAAATTACCTATCTCTTTTTGAAGGGAAGTATACACTTAAAGATAAGCGTAATGGTCAATACGATAGTAGTAAAGGTAACTATCAAAACACAAATATAGTAGAAGAATATACGTATATGGTATTAAAGGATCAAGATTTATCACGTGGAAAAATTATCGGTTATTTAGAAAGGCTTCTTGTCATTGTTCTTGTCATGAACGATTCCATTAGTTCCATAGCGTTTATTATCGCAGCAAAGTCTATTACAAGATTTAAACAGCTGGATGACCGTGATTGGGCAGAGTACTTTTTATTAGGCACCCTCGCTTCCATATTTTTGGCAATCGTCTATGGCATAATCATTAAATTCATAGTGTAGGTGAAAAGGGACGGTTCTCATTGGCCAAATGGCTAATGAGAACCGTCCCTTTTCGCCATTTTTTTAAAATAAACTCTTTAAATAAATGGATTAAAAAGGTAAACTATGGTTATGTTTGTTTTTTCTTAATTTTCTAAAAAAACATATTAATAATGGTACCTTTGTCCTTTGTTAGGTGCCAATTCACATTGTCGCGGATCAGTTATCAATTGTAATGAAGTTTGAGATTACCTTGTTGAAAGTATGATGAATGAATAAATGTAAGGAGATTCGCTATGCATAGCATAAAAGTGAAAAAGAGTGTGGAAGACTACGGTGTGATTGCATCTCAATATGAGAGTGAAGGGCAAGGGAGGCGTGCGTTAGCCTACCGTTTATTAGAAGCAAAGAAATGTTATAGAGAAGGCTTATTTTCTGATGCACAACTAAGCATAGGAAAGGCACTTGATCTGTATAAAAAATATGTGAATGAGGAGCCACCAGTGTGTGTACAACTCCTATATGGACATATTTTAGAGAAGAACGGAAATCTAAAACAAGCTTTAACAACATTTTATGAGATATACACTAAGCATAATAAGATAATTGCCTTTATTAGAACAGGGTACATTAGTATCAACCTTCGTGATTTGTCGCTCCTAAAGAAATATGAAAGTACCTGCATAGAAAGAATCCACTCTTCATCCGTTTCTTTACAAGACAAGCTACACTTACAAGTGATATTAGGTTATTTTTACTCCTATACAAGAAGAGATACGTCAATTGTAAATGATATGATTCAATATCATAAAAACAATAACACGAAACTTAGAGAAAAATTAAAGAAAATAGAATATATTCGTTGGATATATAATCTACATATTCTTCAGCTCCTAAATAACTTCCCTTGGAATGAAAGGTGTCATCTCATTTTTGAAGCGGAATCGTTAGCGGAGCAATACGAAGAAACAACGATGTTGATGAATATTTATAACTTGATAGGCATCGGATTGCTAGAAGAGAACGTGATTAAGGCGAAGGATTACATGATAAAATCAAAGGATTTGGCGATAAAGCTAGCAAACAAACATCATGAGATGAACGCCAATACAAACTTATTTATGTTTTATCAGTATTTAGGAGAAACAAGTCATGCTATTAAGTTGGCTGATAGAGCAAAAGCGATTGGAGAAAAGATCAATTCAAACTTTAATGAAATAAATTTGGTCAAACTATACTATCTCATTGAAGATTATGATAAAGCATTGAAACTGATTAATGAGATAAAGCCTAAGGTAAGGCGTATTCACTTAACTATGACAAGAGTCGACGCTCTAGTTTTCCAGTATAAAATTATGTTGAAGCAGCATGATGTGAAAAAAGCGAAGCGACTTTGGCCATTTATTGAGAAAATGAGTAAAAAACATAAAAATAAAGCAGAACATTTATTACTCCAATGCCAATACTACACTTTATTCAATAGATATGATAAATCGATTTATATTGCAAAAAGCTGTCTAGAGGAAGGGAATCTAAGTGTGGAAGAAAGACTCGAGTTTTCCATAATGCTCCTAGAGGCATTAATGAAATTAAATAAAGATGAAGCTTTCACAGAATATATTCAGTCCTTTGAAGAATTGGTATATAACAAGGGATACTTTGGTTATTTAGGGTATGTGTATTATTTAAAGGGATTATTTTATGAGAAAAACGAATCGTATATCCAAGCAAGGGTACATTTTATTAGAGCGAGAAGCTATTTTACTAAAGTGAATAATCAGCTTAAGCAAAAGGAAATGTGTCATCATATTGAATCTGTTGATAGTGCATTATTGCATTCGCCATCGAACAGGCAGGTAGAGATGATGAATCTCTTAACAAAAAATGAAATCATATTTGATAGCATGAGGCTAGTTCACTCTGCGAAGACTTTAGAGGATGTGTGTAAAAATATAGTGAAGGTTCTTCATGAGAATATCGTTTTCGATCACACGTATTTTCATTTTAGAATGGGAAGATTGAGAACGAAAACATTACATGTAAGTGATAAGCTACAAAGCAAAGAGATTTCCAATGAAAAAGTGGATATAGCGATGAAGAAAGTAATGGAAGAAAAGAAAGTATGTCATATTCAATCTGATAGTTCGCATTTATATGGATTTCCGATTATTTCTGATGAGAATGAGGTTGTATGTGTCGTCTTAATCGACAATCAAAATGTTCTATTTGGAGAATACGTCTACTCTGTAGAACAATTTTTACAAATGATTACGCCAAAAATCGAAAAGGTTATTATGCAAGAGCTCGTTCATGTTGATCATTTAACAAAACTATATAACCGAAATTATTTCACAAAAAGACTAGAAGAAGAGTTTCAAAAGTGCGTGGATTATGATTCGGATCTTTCTTTTATCATGATTGATATTGATAATTTTAGCTACGTGAATAATCAGTATGGGCATGCTGAAGGAGATCGTATATTAGAGCAAGTTGCAAAAGGTATTCAACAATCTGTACGCAGCGGTGATATTGTGGGGCGATACGGTGGAGAGGAATTGATAGTGATTTTACCTAATACGAATGCAAATATTGCAAAAGGAGTAGCGAACCGTATTTTAAGCGATATATGTAATATTCATATTAATGACATGTATCAAATTACAGCAAGCATCGGTGTATCAACTGTCGATAAAGATTCCCCAATGACCGTGCAAGAGCTTATAGACAAAGCCGATATCGCAGAAAGATACGCAAAAGAACATGGTAAAAATCAAGTATCCTGCTATTGGGAAATAGCAGGCGAATAGGCTAATAAGGCTAATAGGGACGGTTCTCCTTTGCCAAACGACGGCAAAGGAGAACCGTCCGAGACCGCTGAAAAAGTGTAAAAAATAATATATTGTTGCATTATTATTCAAAGTACCTAATTTATAGAAAGAGTTGATGAGACCGGAGCAAGCGAGGTAACTGTCTCTTCCTCTACGAGCATATGCTTTGAAGCGTATCCATCGAGACAACTCGTAGCATTAGCAACGAAGCAACGCTCGTTCCTGCGGGAGAAAAGGCAGGGGTGAGACTACGTAGATGCAAAGCATCAAGGAGGCTCACCAGCCGCCCGTTGAAAGCGAGTTTGCACTGGTCTCAGCAACTTCTATATTCAAATACCTTTATATTTATTAGTCTATACTTAAAGGGTAAGTACTTTTTCACTGGTTTCGAACCGTCCCTATTAACGGAGCAAGCGTTCATGCTCTATTTTAGTTTGGCAAACACCTTTCCAGTACTTAACTCACACCAATCATCTAATTCTTCATATTCATCCTTTTCCCCGTACTTTTTTATAAAATCCTCCTTATTTTCATATATCTCCATCAAACCACTTTCAAGAAGCTTTACCGTTTGAAAAGTGTTTAATTGGAATACTTTAGAAACGACTATTACTTCACCTAAGTCGACTTTGCTGGCGATATTTTTCATTATTTCTTCTCCTTTTATAAATAGGGTTTTATACTGAATCGCTTCACATACTTAAGTTCTTATAGTGTGCTCGAAAGGCTGCAATAATATGGGGAAAGTTAGTAAAAGTATAGGATTTCTTTCGTATTGAGCAAAAAAGTAATCGGACTGTAGATAGAATCTGGCTAGTGAGAACCGTCCCTGTTAACTTCCTGACATTTTGGCAAGTGAGAACCGTCCCCATTAGCCGTCGAAATGCTACTTTAGGACCTTGTTGCTTATCTTATATACAATTACAATTTGAGCAAAATGGGGGTGGGGCTTCTTGCTAATTTATGAGAATAGTTTAAGTAGTATGGAAGGAATTCGATTTTGTGGCGATGAGTGTTCTATTGTTGAATGGCAAGAAAAGAAGTGTTTAAAAATGAATGGACTAGTTTTCTTTCCGGATGTTCAGCTTCGTAATGGGATGATTGAAGTGTTAATAGGTGCTGATGATGTGACATATTGCGGAGTTGTGTTTCGAATGAGAGATCGTGCTAATTACGAGCTTGTTTATGTTCAACCTCATACGAGTGGTCGATGGGATGCATTACAGTATGACCCTGTTTTTCACGGAAGTAATACATGGCAGTTGTATCACGGAAAAGGGGCTCAGCAAGAAGCATCAATTTCTATGCATCGTTGGCATAAACTTCGTATAACCTTTCAAGAAAACACGGCTTTACTTCAACTTGATGACCAAACTCCTCTTGAAATCAAACCACTTGCGCATCGCAGTGATAACGGAGAAATCGTCGGATTGTGGTGTTATAAACCTGCTTATTTTCGAGAGCTACGAGTTTGGAATAGTAGCAATTTAAGGGGAGAAAAGAGAGTGATAGGGCCAAAAGATACTTCCATTATCGATGAGTGGTTCCTTGAAGACTATGGTCGTGTTTGCGGTGAGTCGAGTCATCCTATTGTAAACTTGAATCGCTACCTGCCAGTTTCGATGACCGACGCATATTTAACAAGACGCTTTTGTCTAGAGGAAGATGGGGATGTGACATTGGATTTTGGATTTAGCGATGAAATTACTATTTTTATGAATGACACATTTATTTTTTCTGGAGAAAATATATTTAAAAACTCACCTCATTGGGGAGACCAAGGATACGTTCGTTTTTCTGAAACGGTGACAGTTCCTTTAAAGGCAGGAGAGCAGCAGTTGCGCATACACTTGAAACGAACTGAATATTTTGGATGGGGATTTCAATTAGCTCTACGTGGGAAAAACGTAAAGCTGATACAAGTCGATTATTAAAATATGAAGGGCATTTTACAGTTTCGACATTATTTTGTTATTAACGAAAACAATGAACAACCAGCGACAGTTAATCACTGTAGTCATATATTTTCATATTTAAATTATGTTATAACTATTAAATATACATTTGGGAGATAGAAAACATGAAATCATTTAAAACTACAAAAGAGAATTGGGATGCAAACTTATATGATGAGAAGCATTCTTTTGTCTCGAAATATGGAGATAGCTTGATTGCATTGCTTGCACCAGAGAAAGGAGAAAAAATACTTGACCTCGGTTGTGGAACAGGAGACATAGCGAATACATTATACGAGTCTGGTGTTGATATTATTGGAGTAGACAAATCAGAAAATATGGTAAAACAAGCCATTGATAAATACCCCCAGATACAGTTTATGGTTCAGGATGCGACAACTTTAGATTTTCGTTACGAATTTGATGCGGTATTCTCTAACGCTACGCTTCATTGGGTGAAATCCCCTATACAAGCATTACATTGTATTCATGAAAGCTTAAAACAAGGTGGGAGATTTGTTGCCGAATTTGGAGGAAAAGGGAATGTCCAAACAATAACAAATGAAATTATTAAACAAATAGAAGAAGCTGGACATAAATTTAAAAAGGAACAATTCCCGTGGTTTTACCCAAGCATTGCAGAGTATTCTAGCTTAATGGAAGAAGTGGGTTTTAGAGTGACCTTTGCTCAGCATTTTGATAGACCAACTCAATTGGCTGGGGAAAATGGATTAAAGAATTGGATTGATATGTTCTGCAAACAGTTGTTTGACGGTATATCAGAGCGTTCAATAAATGAAATAATAACAGACGTCGAAAAAAATCTAAAGGGGTCACTATATAAAGAAGGTAATTGGATTGCTGATTATAAACGGATTCGTATTATTGGTGTAAAATAGCATTGTAAAGGGAGGGTGAGTTGCTTTTTTCCTTTTACATAAAAAAACTCTCAACAAAAATGGGAGTTTTTTTTATACACAAAGCTAAGGAGAAGCTTGGAAAACTTTAAACAAAGTCAATGTAAATACATATATGAATCTATTTTTCTTTAAAATCAGATAGCAAAAAATATGATATAATTGGTAGGAAACTGGAAAAGAGGGCTGTATACAGATTGGTTAATAAGAAAAAAATTAGTTTAATTTTTATATTAATACTAGCTATTGTGACCGCAATGGAAACTTTTACTTTAATGACAGATAGTGATCAAATGGATATGGCAAATGAAGAAGTCTTAATTTCATTTAGGGATACATCCATTACTAATTTTGATGCGATGGATTATCAACCGGTAGAAGAAATTGATATGTATGTTCGTGCTGAGGATTTATTATTTTTGGAGCTGGTCATTGTTGAGGCTGAATCTGATGGGTTTAAAGTAGATGAAACAGAAGTAAGCGAAGCAATCGCGCATTATGAGTATGAAAACCTAGTAACCAATCAAGAAGCCTACAACTTCATAGAAGAAAAGGCTGTAAGAAGAAGGGCACTGAAAAAGTGATGTTCTTTCACTTTTCAGTGTCCTCGTAAGAAGAGGTATGTCAGTTGAAGATTTCTTAGATGAGATTTGGTTCCCTATATTAAAAAAGGCATTTATTCATTCACAGTATATTGCTTCAATGGTTGAGATAGAAGATGAAGGTGTAGATGTAGATAATTACCGAGAGGCAATGGAGATAACTGATAAAGAATTAAGAAAAGAACTGTATGAAAAGTACAAACATGAAATAACTTTCCACTTTGATTCAAAATTTCCTAATACGGCTGGATAGAGAATGATTGGTGTAGATTAGTAAACAATTGAAAGGAAGATCTGCTTGGAAATATGGGATGTTTATGACAAAAACAGAAATATAACCGGGAAAACGATGAAGCGTGGAGAGCCTTTTGAAAAAGAGGCGTATCATCTCGTTGTGCATGTGTGCTTGTTTAACGAAAATGATGAAATGTTAATTCAACAGCGACATCCCTTCAAAAAAGGTTGGCCGAATATGTGGGACATCTCTGTGGGAGGCAGTGCTGTTGCTGGAGATACAAGTCAACAAGCAGCGGAGCGAGAAGTGTTAGAGGAACTAGGCTATAAAATAAACTTACGAAATGTAAGACCCTCTTTAACGATAAACTTTGAATTCGGTTTCGATGATTATTTTCTTGTAGATGTAAATCTTCCTATTAGTGAATTGACGTTGCAGCCTGAGGAAGTACAACGAGTGAAGTGGGCAACAAAGGAAGAAATCATGTCGATGATAGAGGAAGGAATATTCATCCCATACCATAATAGTTTAATAGAGCTTTTATTTGATATGAGGAAACATATGGGTGGCCATAGACGGAAGTAAAAGTATTAGGTGAGCTTTGTGAGAGGGGAAAGGAAGATAAACCTTACTTTTGAACTAATTGTTAGAAAAATGGTTGGATGTACTTCGGTAATGATTTCTGCCTTAAGTGTTAGGAAGTGGAATGCTACAAATAAGCGGGGCATCCATTATGAGGATAGGCAAGTGAGAAACGTCACTTCTAGTCTATCGATGAATTCCGGTGAATGAGACCCTCCTATATTAGTATTATTTAAATATAAAGCAAATGAGAACTTCCTATTAGTATTATTTAAATATAGGCAAATAAGAACCGTCCCTGTTAGCATATAGATTAAAGAAGTGAAGGAGGGATTTTATGAGGATTTTATCTAGGGAAAATAAAGAAGAAGTAAGGAAGTTTATTGAGGAAAGTAAAGAAAGAGAATACGATGAGGGGAGAGAGCTTCAGAAAAATACGCAGCAAGCGATTAGGAATTTAAAAGAAGCACTCATCAGAAGTCAAAATAGCCCTGCTAATCAAAAAGAAGCATCAAGAAAAGAGACTGTTCTTGAAATTGCCTATAAAATGGTGTCGGCGGGGGAGGAAGAAGCGAAGATTTATTCATACACTGGTGCAACAAAAGAAGAAATAAACTTTCTTTCTCGTTTGGCAAAGTCATTGAGATCTGCTAAAGGAAGCTTTGAAGCAGAAGGGAATAAAATTCAATCGCCTAATGTGGTTTTCAGTTGCCAAGAAGGAAATGGTGTGAAAGCTTTTGTTAAAGATTCATTCGTTGCCGAGATGCAGGAGGACGGAAGCATTAAAACAAGCAATTAGTTAATCTGAAGCCCCACTGTTCTTTGTTTAGAGAGGTTGCATACTACATTTTGCATGGTTTACGAGTATTATTTCTCCTCAAATTCAGAGCATCTACTCCACATTAGTTGGATAGATGCTTTTTCGTTTCATTCATAACAACTGGCTCGGAATAGATGGCAAATGAGAACCGTCCCTATTAGCCGGAATGTGAAACTTTGTTGTCATAGTTTTCGTATGTTTATATGAAAGAATTTAGTTAAGGTGGCAGGAGCTTTTTTGTAATAAAAAATAGAAAGAAGTGTTTTGATAAAATGCTGGAAAAACGTAGTTGGGTTATTGTGATATGGTTATGTACTTTTACATTGGTGCTAGGGTGTTCTACTGATGAACATAACGTTGAGGAGACTAGTCGTACTATTATTGGGTTGATGGTTAACGGTGACCTAGAAGAAGTGGTTCACGACTTTTTTTCTGACGAATTAAAAAGCTCATTATCGCTCTCTGAATTTGAACAGACGTGGCATGGACGGATTGATGCTAGTGGGGAATACGTCGGAATAGATTCGTTACACGTTTCAAAAAGGGGAGAAGCATACGAGGTAGCGGAAATTGAATTAGAATATACAAATTTCATTTTACCTATACGAATGATTTTTAACGAGAATAATCAACTAGTCAGTTTCCATCAAGGGGAGCCCGTCGTTAACGCCACTATTCCAGAAACGGTATTTGAAGAAGAGGTTGTTATCGGAGAAGGAACAGCGTATGAGCTAGGTGGAACATTAACATTACCTACTGAAATTGATGAAGCCACTCCTGCTGTCATTCTTGTTCATGGTTCAGGCCCACATGATAGAGACTCTACGATTTTTTCAAATAAGCCTTTTAAAGATATTGCGTGGAACGTTGCCCAAAATGGAATTGCCGTGTTGCGTTATGATAAACGAACGTATACACATGGTGAAAACATGTCGCAAGAGGAGATCAACGAGCTTACAGTCCATGAAGAAACAGTAGAGGATGCAATTTTGGCTGCGGAGCTTTTAAAGGATGACGGAAGAATTGATAAAAGCAATGTTTATGTGATAGGACATAGCTTAGGAGGCATGCTAGCACCAAGAATTGATGCAGCAGGTGGTGACTTTGCAGGCATAATTATCATGGCAGGCTCTCCAAGGCCGCTTTGGGAAATTATTTATGACCAAAACATGGCTAGTATCCAGTCAGTAGACGAGTCTGAACAACAGGAATTAATAAAGATGATCGAAGAGGAATACGAAAAAGCAACATCGTTAGGAGATGCACCTGTAGAAAGCATCATCGATGATACGATATTCGGATTACCGGCAATTTATTTTAAAGATATGGAAATGCACGATACAAAACAGTTGCTAGCTGAGTTGGATAAGCCTGTGCTTGTTCTGCAAGGGGAAGATGACTTTCAAGTTTCTATGGAAAACGATTTTGCAATGTACAAAGATATTTTGAATGATCGAAAAAACGCTACTTTGATTAGTTATCCTCATTTAAATCATTTATTTATGCACTTTGAAGGAGAAGGACAGGGGACAATCGCGGAATACCAGCATCCAGGTGTTGTTGATGACAAGGTGCTGAATGATATCGTTAATTGGCTGCTAGAGCAAGTGGGAAATTAGATCGAAACATAAAACATAACAATAGTTTTAACTAGGAGGAATTGAAATGAAGAAATATATTATTATGATGATTATTACAGGACTGCTCATATTAACTGGCTGCAACAGTAACGGTGGTGAGGAGCAAGAAGCTAATGGTATGAATGGCACAGAGGAAAATGTGAATGGAGAAATAGAGGATGATAACGGTATTGACCATGAGCAGGCAGTTGCCATTGCTGAAGAATATATCTCCCATTTATCACAAGGCGATTTTGAAATAGCGTATGATTTTTTTAATGAAGTGATGAAAGCCGAAATAGAAGTGAGCGAATTAGGCGATATATGGGAAACACTAGAGAGTCAGGTAGGTACATACATCGACCAAGATTTTAATTCCACTCAAGAAGTGGAGAATTATAAGGTCGTGTTAATAAACGGACTGTTTGATGGAGCGGACGTTGTTTTCACAGTCACAATTGATACAAACTATGAAATCGCAGGCTTCTTTGTTCAGTAAGGCTAACAGGGACGGTTCTCGTCATCCTTTTTTACAAGTGCGCTATTTAACTAAACGTACATGAAGGTTTTCAAGAAATAAAAATCGCCAAATCCAAAATATTGTTCTAGTGTTCCTAATGTTGACGCCCTCCTTGAGAGAAAGTATGATTATTTTGATTGTATATAATTGGAAAGAAGGCTGAGCTATGGTTATGAGATTAGTAGATATTGATGAGTCTAATTGGCTTGAGTGTATTCGAAAAAAGGTTACAGAAAAACAGGTAGAATATATCGCGAGTAATGCAGTTTCACTGGCTCAATCTAAGTATCAACCAAAATGGATAACGAAGGGAATTTATGACGGTAATACGATGGTAGGTTTTACTATGTATGCGCATCATCCAGCCGAGGAGGAGGGCTACTTGTGCCGCTTCATGATTGATCATAGATACCAAGAAAAGGGCTATGGAAAAGCTGCAATGAATATGGTCCTTGATGTCTTTAAAAATGAGTTCAAAGCAAAAAAGGGAAAATTAAGTGTTGTTCCGGAGAATGATGTTGCAATAAAATTGTATGAATCAACTGGATTTGAGCGAACAGGGATAATAGAGGAAGACGAAGAGGTAATGGTCGTTTCTCTTTAACAGTATAATATTCTAAATTTCAAATAAAAAAGATGGCAGATCTCCGGTTATTAAACTGTTTTGTCATCTTTTTTAGTATGTGTGACTTTCTTCGTTTTTTGCTTATTTATCATAGGGGGGCGCGGCATTTCAGAAGTACCTTTATTGGACAGTTAAGTGCTGTTAATATTGTCATTTTGGCAAGTAAGGACCGTCCCTCTTAGAAAAATATAGAAACATTCCCACACAGAAATTAGTGACGTGGGAATGTTGATTATTAGAGTAATATATCCCCTAAAAAGGATGATCGGGGCCCTCCGAATTTGTGTAAACATGTTCAAATATAGGTAAGCGTTTTTTGAGGGGGAATATAATAGTAGTAATTGAAGTTATTGCTTTTCGTTGATTATTTCTAACGCACTTTGATGTTGTTTTTGGACATCGGCTAAATGATTAATTTCGCTCTTTAGTTCGGACTTTACTTCATCTAGTTTTTTCATCATACTACCATAGTAAAAGGCCACTTCATTTCTCATTTCATCTTGCGTACTTTTAAAACCATGTTGTGCATTTCTCATTTCTTCTTGAGAAGTTTTCATTTCAAATTGCGCGCTTATGATGTCATCTTGTGAAATTTTAAACTCATCCTGTGCGCTTCTCATTTCGCCTAGTGATGATCTCATTTCATCCTGAGCAGTTTTCATGTCAATTTGAGAAGTTTTCATTTCAATTTGCGCGCTTATGATGTCATCTTGTGAAATTTTAAACCCATCCTGTGCGCTTCTCACTTCGCCTAGTGCCGATCTCATTTCATCCTGAGCAGTTTTCATGTCAATTTGAGAAGTTTTCATTTCAATATGCGCGCTTATGATGTCATCTTGTGAAATTTTAAACTCATCCTGTGCGCTTCTTACTTCGCCTAGTGCCGATCTCATTTCATCCTGAGCAGTTTTCATTTCACTTTGCACATTTATCATCTCGGCCTGTCCTTCTGTTAGAGAATCGAGTCGAAGCATAATTTGAGATAATAGTTCATTCATTTTTCTCACCTCCCTATTCCTCTATTATATTGCAACTTCTCTTTTTATAATAGGACTTCATGATTAAGTTACATAAAAACTATTGAAACTAAAGGCAGTGAAAAATAATTCTGAAAAGGTTTACTTGATTGCTGAAAAGAGCAGTAAATTAGGAGGTCACTGAAAAAGATCACTTTTTCAGTGCCTTTTATTTGTATTGCAGTCGCTCGCTTGATAGGAAAACCCCACTCCTATCAGGCTTTTTAACGATTGCGACGGCTCTGCACATTGCTTAGGACCACTGGAAAAGTGAAAGAACACCACTTTTTCAGTGACCTTGTGAATTAGCATATTTAAGTTTATCAATAGGCAAACGAGGACCGTCCGAGACTGCTGAAAAAGTAGAAAACTTGATATTTTATTGTATTAATATTCAATATATCTAATTATAGAAAAGGTTGATGAGACCGGAGCAAGCGAGACTCCTGCGGGAGAAAAGGCAGGGGTGAGACTACGTAGATGCAAAGCATCAAGGAGGCTCACCAGCCGCCCGCGGAAAGCGAGTTTGCACAGGTCTCATCAACTTCTATATTCAAATAACCTTATATTTATTAGTCTATACTTAAAGGGTAAGTACTTTTTCACTGGTTCCGAACCGTCCCTATTTGCCCTATTTACCGATTTTCCTCCCTCCAATGAGACAAGGCTTTGTCATTATTTTTCGAACAATGTTAGTAATGTTGAATACATTAGTATTGAAAAATTAATTACTGAAAGGAGTAGATTGTGGTGGATAAGAAAATAGAAACAACCCTTAGAGAACTATTAAATATCCGCGAATTAAAGTCTGATGTTAAATTGCGTGGCTTAATTGAATCACTATTAAAAGAACTAAAAAGACCAGATATAGTTAGTCCAGCACTAGTAGATCATCTTGATCTAAAATCACACTTAAAACGTGGAAAAGAGCCTATCTTACCAGACTTACACGATTTAGATTTTTTAAAGCGAATTTTGAAGCGAATTGAAGGAAGAATTGACGATCTATTAGATAAACTCGTATGTCTATTAAAAGACTTACGAAACAAAAGCAAAAGTAAGAAACAAGATCCTTCAATTAAAAAGCAGATTTTGAAACTACTTCTCCAATTAATCAATCTTCTAAATATCAAGAGTCTAATTGAAAAGTTGCATAAAGTAGAAGAGAAAATTGCTGAAGCAGATTAATCTTCTTAAACTAGTAAGACAATTCGCTTTTAACCGAAATTGGACAACCACCTATGTAAAGTTTAAAAATACAATTCACGTTTTATAGTCGTCTTATTAGAAGAGGTTGACTTAAAAGGTCGATTTTTACCTTTTAAGTCAACCTTTTAAGCAATGTGCGGAGTCGCGGCGATTGGGAGCCATTGCCTGAACTTTTCATATCTTTTGGGACAGCCCACTCAATTCTGTACTAAATAAAATCGTTGGAAAACTAAGAGTTAGGATAGCCTAATTCGGCAAATGAGAATGTTGTGACCCCTTAAAGTTAGAGTTTTATATTAAGCTACTAATTGGCTGGTGTGGAGGCGGTATTGAACCGGACTCTTCCCAGCTAATTTCTTTTTAATGCGCTTGTGATTATAGTAATCTATATAATCTTCGATTTTTCCTTTTAATTCTTCGTAAGTACACAAAGCCTCTCCGTGATATATTTCTTGCTTTAGTAGACCAAAAAAGTTCTCCATTGGCGAATTATCCAAACAATTACCTTTTCTAGACATACTCTGAAAAACGTTATTTTCTTTAAGGAGTCCCACCCAATTTTTATGTTGATAATGCCAACCTTGATCTGAGTGAAGGGTTGTTCTATACTTTGCATCCTTTATGATTTCAAGGGTTTCTACTAAAGGTTCTAACACAAGTTGAAGATTTGGACGCGTGCTGATTCCAAACGAAAGTATTTCACTATTAAACAAGTCCATAATTGGATTTAAATATAATTTCGCCCCACCTAAACATTTTAATTCTGTGATATCTGTAGTTAGTTTCTGATGGGATACAGTCGTATGAAAACGGCGATTTATACGGTTTGGGGCTACTTTGCCCACAGGACCTTTATAAGAACTATACTTGCGTGATTTTCTACAGAACTTAGTTACTTTAAGTCCTAATTTTTGCATGATGCGTTGAACCTTCTTGTGATTAATTTGGTAACCTTGGTTTCTCAATTCTAGATGAATGCGACGATAACCATAATTCCCGTTGTGCTCATCGAAGATGGATTGGATTAACTCTTCAAGTGCCTGATCTGGGTTGTCTTTCTTCATCACTTTTATATGATAATGGTAAGAGGATTCTGGTATTCCCACTACTTGTAAAACATCTTTTAATTTGAACTCTTCTTTGAGTTCGAATGATAACGCTGCTTGTGCTTTTCGAGATAATCCTCCGGGTTTGCCCGAAAAGCTTGCAACTTTTTTAAATACTCTACCTCCAAACGAAGAAGCTCATTTTCCCTCTCTAACCGTTGCTCGTTTGTAAGTTCTTTTTCATTTATATTTTTCTTGTTTTTGTTCTTAGGTCTATCAGACATGGTACCTCGTCCTCTCGTTCGATCCAGGGCTTCAGCCTTATCTTCACGAAAAGATTTTTTCCATGAAGCAATTAAAGTGGGACTATCTAACCCAAAATGGAGGGCTGTTTGGGTTTCTGAAGTTCCTGTTCTTTTAATAAAGCTTAATACATCTAGCTTAAATTGAACAGAATAAGTTCCCTTATGCCCATTACTTTTTATTCCTTCTTCTCCGAACTTCTCATATATCTTCACCCATCTTTCAACCAATGATTTTGATTTAATATGATGCTTTTTGGCTAGACGCCTGAAGCCTAGAATTCCTTCTTGATATTCTTTAACGACTTTAATCTTTAATTCATCATTATATTTAGGCATAAATAAACACCCCAAAAGTTAGATTTTTCACTCTAACTTTTGGGGTGCACTACAGAACCGTCCCTATTAGCCGCTTTTAGACGGTCTATTTTGTAAGTATAAGGGGAGTTGTTTGCTTTCTCCTTGAACAATTTCTTCTACAATTAACTTTGAGAGTATTTGGCTGTAAACTGTTCCGTTATCTCCATAGCCGAAAAGGAAGTAGCTATTTGGTATATCTTCATATTTTCCGATAATTGGTAGACCATCTACTGTACCTCCATAATACGCAGCTACGGAATAGTCAGCTTCTACTTTAATATCTGGAAAAAGTTTATTGAATTCTTGGAGGAGTTTATCTTTTTTATTCATCAGCTTGCTGTCTCGTACCTCAGGATAAATCGTCGTTTCATCTAATCCACCGATGATGATTCTGTTGTCTTCTGTTGTACGCATAAAAACATAAGGTCTTGCGGTTTCCCAAATGAGTGTCCGGTTATACCATTGTGACAAGTCACTTACCGGTTTTGTAGTGACTGTGTACGTGCTCACGAAAGAAGCTTGCTTCTCTTTTTTTATGTCCATTCCTTCATAACCAGCACAAAAAATAACTTTTTTTGCATGAATAATGTTTCCGGTTTTCGTTCTTATAACGACCTTGTCCCGCGTTTTATCGTATGTATAACCGTTCATTTCTGTTTTTTCAAACGCCTTAACGCCTTTTTTAACACTATAATCAAGTAAGGAGTGAGTAAATTTAAAAGGGTTGATCACAGCATCATTGAGTGAATAAAGGGCGCCAGCCTTCTTGAATCCATATTTACTTTCAATATCACTGCTTGTGAAAAATGTCATTTCAAACTGCTGCTTTGTTAAAAAATCCATTTCCTTTTTTAACTTTGCTACGTCTTCAGGGTAGCTAGCATAATAAAGTGAATCCTTACGAGCAAATTCAAAGTCTATTTCCACTGTAGTCGAAGCCTCTTCCATATCATTAATAGCCCCGCGACACAATTCCAAATGGTTTCTTATGTACTCTTCCCCAAAGGTGTGGACTAAGTCTGTGAAAAGCTTTTCTCCTGAATACTGTATAAATGCTGTGTTAGAGCTTGTGCTTCCAGAACCTATCGTGTTTTTTTCAATAAGGACAACATCTAATCTTGTATCTGAAAGGTAATATGCACATTGGGCCCCAGAACTACCGCCACCAACAATAAGAACATCACAATTTAGGTCTTCGTTTAGAGGAGAGTAGGTAGGCGGATCTGTCATAGTAGTCGGCCAATAGTACGTTCCAGATTGAATATTCATTTCATTTCTCCTTTTCATAATTCTTTTGTTAGTAGTATGACCTTGGGAGAGGGAGTCATTCAGAATCATCAACCACAATTCGAAATCCATGTGAAAAATAGTTTGATAGCAATCGTTCATCCATTACGTAGTCAGTTATAGAATTTTTTTTTTAATAGTATGGGGAGGCTGGAAAGTGTATTCTACGAGTAGTTTCATTCTCTCGCAGCCTTTACAATCAAAATCCATTAATACTTTTGCTTGAATAAAAATAAAACGGATTTTCAAGCAATTTGGGCCCACCACTCGTAAAAAATAATGCTCTTGTTTTTTTGACATTAGATGTAAAATAAAGATAGATATTAATGTAAAGATAAAGAGCATCTAATAACATTAAAACTAATGTCATGAATCTCTGGCGAACGAGAACCGTCCCCATTAGTATAAAATTAAATTTATTTTAAGAAGGGTTTACATAAATAATTAGAGAATAATACAAACATTGAATACCAGAATATGATAATTTTCAACAATTTGTGCTGATTGAATTGCGTAGATGGTTGTGAAAAGGAGTGGGGAAATTGAAACGGCTAGTGGTTGCATATGAGGTAATTATGTTTTCACTAGCATTAATATCAGTCATATTCATCTGGTCCAATCATCAGACAGTGTTAATGCTAGATTGGGGAGTCTGGTTTATATTTGTCGTGGACGTTACAGTGAGGTTTTTTTCAGCTGAAAGTAAGAAGCAGTTCATAAAGAAAAACCCATTTGACTTTATCGCTATTATTCCATTCGATTCTATTTTTCGTTTGGCTAGAATTGTTCGATTAATCAGGGTGATTAGAATTCTCTTAATTGGTGTTCATTATATTAAACCGGTCGTTGCTGTATTAAAAACAAATGGTTTAGATAAGGTACTTGGTTTTACTGCAATATTAATTATTATCACTGCTATTCCAATTTATTTAATAGAGCCAGAGATTGGAACATATCAAGATGCACTCTGGTGGTCTATTGTAACAGCGACTACTGTTGGATATGGAGACATATCTCCGCAAACTGGTGCCGGTCGATTGATTGCTGTCCTCCTTATGGTTGTTGGCATCGGCTTAATAGGAATGGTTACTAGCTCAATCGCTACTTATTTTATAAAGGAAAACCCGAGCTCAAGTAATGAATCTACCACGCAATTGATCAAATCCGAAATGAGCAGGATAAATGAACTTTCAACGAAAGAGATAGATAATTTAATTACCCTCCTCCATAAGTTTAAAGAAGAGAAGATGAAATGAAGCATGATGAATAGGGGGGGCTATATCATTTATAAGTAAATTAAATGGCGAACGAGAACCGTCCCCATTAGTAGAGGAGTAGAAAATGTGAGTAAATTAGCGAGCAAGTTAAGAGCATATTTAAGAGGTAATCCAGAAATTATGATTGAAAAAGGGGAGTATGAATCTTCCATTGTTGATGCGAAGACAGGAGACCTGTATGGAAATGTTTATTATGCTGAAAACGGAAGTTTTACTGGTTTCGAGGTTGATCTTTTTTTTGATGAAGAAGAAAACGAGGGGGCTTTGGAAGCAACTGAGCCTATACCTTTATCTGATAACGAAATTCAATCCTTTATTGAAAAAGGAGATCAGTTTGTAGCGGACTTTGTAAGCGCTCAGGTAGAGTTTGGCATGCTTTCGGAATGGGCAGAGAATAGTTACATAATGATTTACGAAGAGATTGATGGAAAACTAGGAATCCCTATCCCACACACAGGCTGTACACTGTATTTTAACCGAGACGGGGACATCACCTCTGCTCACCTTGGTCATGAAACGTACACGCTTGAATACCCAGACATTTCAATCACGAAGGAGGAAGCAAAAGCTATTTTCAGAAATGCCTCGGTCATAGAGTTAGTCATTCAAGCAGAAGAACATAAAAACGTAGAATTGATTTATCGAATGCACCCCGCTTATATCGGTGTAAAAGTAGATGGGAAAATTGACAATGTGATGGAGTTCATGGGAGCCGAAGAGCTTCCTGTTTATCGACTAGAGAAGGTGGATGAGAAGGGTAGTAAAGAGACAATGCTAGGAATAACGTCTGAATTTATCATGTTTAAGGATGACGGACAATCAAAGCTTTGGATTGAAAAAGAGGTTTTGGATGCTGCTGAAGATGAGGAAGAAATAGAACACAAAGTTTCTATTTATGAAGATGATACAGGATTTTTTATCGCTTCTGAAGTAAGGTGGGAAAAATCAGAATCATCCCTCTCACTTGATGACTTACAACAACGGGCTATTCATTTTCTAGAAAGTATTATTGGAGATGTACATATCAAATATTGGCTAGAGGAGCCTGAGAATAATCCTGATGAAATAGAGGATATGGAAATAATCATGGATGAAGAACACATCGATCTGGAACAAGAGGATGAATTTTTCCCGAGTGAACCTTCACAAATGTTTACCTTTCAACGACATCATAAAGGAATGAAGATTGAAGGATATGAGGTTCGAATCCATGTAGGATTATATACGGGAATTATTCGGGAGTGTAGTGGTTCGAAACTAAATGAGCTACAACTGCAACAATTAGAAATTAAACCAACCATTACACTTGAAAAAGCAGAGGAACGTTACTTTGAAGAAATGGAATTAAAGCTATCGAGATCTGTGAAAAACATAGATGATACCTCGATTTATGATTTGACGTATATCCTAGACTATCCTGGTGAAAAGGGAGCTATTGAAAAAATTAATGCCCAAACAGGTGACGTGACCTACGTGGATACAGGGATTATTCGGGAATCCAACTAAAAAATATACAGAACAAGGCAAGCGGGGACGGTTCAAATGCATGATATTTTCCATTACGATTAATATTGGTCATCAAGGCAAATGAGAACCGTCCCCATTTGCCGTCCCCATTTGCCCTTGCAGATTGAGGGGATTTTGTGATACGCTATATTGTAATACAAGATAGAGTGGTGAGAAAAGGACGTAAATTTGAAGGGGACAAATTTTTTTATTTAACTATATTGCATTGCAAGGTAGGTGCTGAAGGTGTCGTTAAGAAGTCAATTATTAAAAGGAATATTGGAAGGGTGTATACTTGCGATTATCTCAAAACATCACGTGTATGGTTATGAATTATCTATGAAACTGCAACAGTTTGGGCTTCAAGTAAGTGAGGGCTCAATTTACCCAGTCCTCCTAAGGCTTCAGAAAGAGAAATTAATTAGTGGGGAAATGCAAAAATCTCCAAGTGGGCCAAATAGAAAATATTATTTTTTAACAAACGAAGGAAAAGAAGCATTGCAAGATTTTCGAGAACATTGGGAATTGGTGAAAAAGCCAGTTGATCTATTAATAGGGGAGGAGATTGATCATGCTGAAGGCAAAAACTTTAATAGAGGAGAATAACCATAAGAGGAAGCAACTAAACAAAGAAAATAAGAAGTATTATGAAGAAATGCTAGTGTATATTAGGTTGTCTTATGATAAGTCTGAGCAGGAAACCGAAGAAATTTTAACAGAAATGCTAGACCATCTATTAGAAGCACAACAGGGGGGAAGGTCAGCAGAGGATGTCTTTGGAAATGACCCTAAAAAGTATGCTGATGATATTATCGGTGAACTCCCAAAGATGATAACAAAGGATAGGTTACTACTAGGAGCCATGGCACTACTTTATTTTGGCGCATATAGTACAATTTTTCTTGGTTTGTTTTCTGTTATTGCCCATTATGTCTTCGGACTAGACTCCCTTTATCGGGAATTTTATTTAGGGTCTGTTGCAATTAGAGCGCTTTTATCAATCCCAATTGCATTTTTGTTTATGTACTTTATTCTTTTATATTTACGCTGGGCTTCCTTTAAAAATGTAAATAAAGTGGCTGAGTTCTTCCTGTTTTGGTTATGGGGAGTAGCTTCGGTGGGAGTTTTTATGTTAGCCATTTATTTTACTCCTGAAATTGGACCGACAATGGAGGTCTCCGCCTTTTATATTATTCTATTAGGTATGCTACTACTTCTTGCAGGAAGATGGACGAAAAACAAAGGGCAGTAATTGGCTAAGAGGGACGGTTCTTGTTAGTAATATACTAACAAGAACCGTCCTCTTAACCGTTGCAAGATAAGGGAACTTGGCAAATGAGAACCGTCCCCATTAGCCGTCCACTACATAGCCGTCCCCATTAGTCAAGACTTTTCCGGTGGTGTATAGTTCTTTTAAGACGAGGGTGAATGCGCCGATTACCATGCCTTTTTTTCCAAGGTCTGATGTAACGATCGAGACATCATCTGAATAACTACGTAAAGATGATTTTTTTATGATTTCCTTTAAAGGGGAGAGAAGAGTGTTGCCTCCTGCTTCAAAGATTCTCCCTTCTAGGATTACTTTGCTCGGCGTTAATATATTGATTAAATTTGCTACGGCAATCCCAAGGAAACGTCCTGTCTCTTCAAGAACCTCTAATACGAAAGCATCTCCTTTTTCTGCTGCGTCAAATACCATTTCAATCGTGAGCTGGCTGTCAGTTTCTTTGATCCAATCATTAATGATAGTACTACGTCCTAGTCGGAGACCCTTTTTAACTCTACTAATAATAGCAAGCTCTGAGGCATAGGCCTCCAAGCAACCGTAGTTACCGCATTGACAGCGCGGCCCATTTATATCAACAACGGTGTGCCCAATTTCTCCAGCTGAATGATATTGTCCAGTATAGATTTCCCCATTCAACATAATGCCTGAACCGATCCCTAAACCAACACTTAAACAAACGAAGTTGGAAATGTCCTTCCCTTCACCGTACCAGCTTTCCGCTAAGGCCAGTGTGCGAACATCATTGTCTACTAAAACTGGTATATCGAATGCTGATTCAAGTTCCTGTTTGATTGGTATATTTTCAATGTGTAAGTGAGGTGAAAAGATAGAAATTCCTTTTTGTGGGTCAACCAAGCCGTGCATCCCTACACCGATACCTAACACTTTATTTTGTTTGATCCGCTTCTGTTGTAAAACCTTTTCGACCCCATTTTTCAGCAAATCAATATACTCGTCTTTAGTAGGAGGTGTACTAAGTTTTTCTTCATTGCTATATGAAATTTTACCGTCTAGCGTCGCAATGACGGTATGAATAATCTCCCGTGCTCCATATATACCTATTACATAATAACTCGAAGCGTTTATTGTGAGCATAATAGGCTTTCTGCCGCCATGTGATTTACTTTCACCAGTTTCCTCAATAACCATTTTACTGTCTATTAATTCTCCTACAATACTGCCAACAGTTGGGGGCGTTAATTTTGTCATTTTAGCAATCTCAGCTCTAGAAATAGGCCCTTTTAGGCGTATGATATTTAAAATGGCTGTTTTATTTAAGGATTTCATGCCTTCAAAGCTGCCAGTCTGTGGTATGAACGTCATAAATTCAACCTCAATTCTTTATAAAAGTAATAGTGTCTAACACTAAAAATAATTTTACCTTGATACAAAAATCACCATTTAGTTTTCCTTCAATACTTAAATAGTAAAAAATAGACGTCATTGTTCACTTCATCACAATAGGGGTAATCTTTAATACGATTTTTCCCACCTGCATCTACGAACCGAAGAAAACTCCCTGAAAGCGTCAAATGTCGTAAATAAATAAATGGCTTAGCTCTCCAGGTACTTCAGCATGATAAATAAAATAATTTTATAAATTAACCTTATATTAACATATTTCAAATGATTCGACAATATTTTCCAATAACGTAATTAGTAGATCGTTTCATAAGTTTTTATCGAGTATTAAGTAGTTGTTTGCATGAGAGGTGTGTAAATTACTAGAAAACAAAAATAGATAAAAATAACTAAATATTTAGATAGTAATTGAAAAAGTAGAAACTGTGTGATATATTTCAAATAATTAGTTAATTAAATTAATTTAATAACAAAAGAGAGGAGGAAAAACATAAGTTTTAATTACAACGTCTATTCTTTAACTTCTTTCTAAATCTTTAAGTAAAAAGGAGAGGACTTTGCTTTGAAAATTCTTAAATATTTCATGATCGTCGTATTGTTGTTTGTTTTAAGTAATATTTCAGTATATAGCAGTAGCTCTCATAATCATGCAGAATGGGGACCTTCTACCTTTGGACAGTCTGAAAATGGCCAATGGGAAATAGAAAACGAAACATTCACGAGTACAACGGGAAGTGGGTGGCACCGACTTTATAAAAATGCTTTATATAATGAGGATTATACAGTCGAAGTAGATATTCAATGGCTTGAGACAGGGGATTCAGAGGCATATCCTAAATACGGTATTTACGCAGTTTATTACGACGCTGGTAATTTTGTAACCGCTTTTATAGATAATGACCATGGACTTGCAACGTATGGCGAAGTAGATGGTGTGCCTCAGGACTGGGAAAATGGAAGTCTACCTGATGACTATAATCCTAGTGATTGGAATTCATTGAAGGTGGAAAAAACAGGTCATCAATTTAGGTTTTATTTAAATGATGAGTTTATTATTGAACGTACTTTTGCTGTTGACAAAGGTCAGGTCGGTCTAGTGACAGAGGATACCGCTGCAATTTTTCAAAACATTTATGTAAATGATGAAAAGGTGAACCATGGCTGGGGGCCAGCTTGGAATGGTGATACGCATGGTAGCTGGGAGATAAGTGAAAATCTATTATCGACGACAGTAGGTGAAACATGGGACTGGCATCGCATCTTTCAAAATAGAATGTTAGATACGCACTACTCAGTAGAAGCTGATATTAGATTGCTAGAACGTGGGGATGTATCTAATTATAATAAACACGGGCTTTATGCAGTCTATCAAGATGACGATAATTTCGTATCCGTATGGCTTGATAAAAATTATAATGCACTTGCAACATATGGTGTCGTAAATGGTGAGGTTGCAGGGTGGAGCAATGTGACATTGCCACATGACTTTAACCATAACGAGTTTAATACACTTAGAGTAGAAAAGTCAGGTCATAACTTTAAGTTCTTCTTAAATGGCGAGCTTATGAAAGAGCGTGGTTTTGCCGTTGACAGCGGACAAATAGGGTTAGTTTCCGAAGACACAGCGGTAGAGTTTAAAAATATTCATGTAGTAAAAGATACGACAACTGTAGATGCTAGCTTGATAGATTTGAGAGTAAATGGAAAAACAATAGAAGGATTCGATTCCGATGTGTTTGAATACACTGTCACACTTCCATTCGATTTTCCAAGGGTACCAAGCATCAATGTACAAACCGGTTCTCATTATACTATCAGCGATACTGATGAATTGCCGGGGACATCAGAAATACAAGTGACATCACTTGATGGAGAGATAACGAATACGTATAAAGTACATTTTGAGCTAGATGCGGCAGTTGAAGTCACGGATGCTGACTTCCGTTTAGATAGGACAACATTTACTCCAGGATTACAAATTAACGGCCTACTAGACATTCATAAAAGCAATGGGGATATCGTGAATCCATTTGAAGTGAAGCAATTTAAAAACCCAGTTTTTGAACCGGTTCTTGCAGACCCTTCTATCATAAAAGGGGAAGATGGCTATTATTATGCATACGGTACAGAGGATGATTGGGGAGATGGAGAAGGATTACGTCCAGTTCCTATTGTGAGGTCCCTTGATTTAATTAATTGGGAATTCATCGGACATGCTTTTGAGGAAAAACCGAATTGGAAATCAGAGGGATTCCTTTGGGCGCCAGATATCGTTCATTTTAACGATAAATACTATTTGTATTATTCTGTCTCGATTTGGCACGATCCAAGCCCAGCGATCGGAGTAGCCATCGCCGATCACCCAGCAGGTCCATTTGAGGATCAAGGAATGCTGTTTGACAGTAATGAGATTGGTGTTAATAACTCCATTGATCCACAGCTTTTCGTGGATGATGACGGCACACCTTATTTATTCTGGGGTAGCTGGCATGGCATATGGGGGATTGAACTTAGTGAAGATGGATTAGACTACGTCGGAGAAAAATTTCAAATTGCTGGAACAACGTTTGAAGCACCATACATTGTCAAAAGAGATGGCTACTATTATTTCTTCGGTTCCATGGATTCCTGCTGTGACGGTGCAAACAGCAGATACCGAGTTGGAGTAGCACGTTCAGAATCTCTAAAAGGACCTTATTTAGACAAAGATGGCAATGATATTATTGGAAATGGCGAGCAAGGTACAATCATTCTCCGCGGATCAGGGGATACATTTGTTGGTCCAGGCCATAACGCATTGATCACAGATGAAGTAGGTCAAGACTGGATTGTCTATCATGCTATTGATAAAAATGATCCGTTATTGCCACCGGGTGCGACGCGCAGACCGCTCATGATTGACCCACTAATTTGGGAAGACGGATGGCCTACTGTAAAGGATCAACAGCCTAGTGAAGGATGGCTAGATGCACCTGTTACATCGCCAAATACAATTAAATTCCAAACGAGCCACCCTGACATATTAACGTTTGATAGAGAAGGGAATATTTTCATCAGTGAGGATATCGGGAATGTTCAGGAAATAGATGTTTGGGCAGAAGTGACTGGACTTTATGGTGAAAAAGTCGAGAGTGAAGTCACTACACTAGTATTGGAACGACAAAATAGCGTCATTGCAACACCAATCAATTACGGTAATTATGTAGGTGTTTCCGATGTCGAGGTAAATACTGTTGCAGAGAATGGAACGTTAACAATTGCATTAAATAATGAGCTAGAAAATATAGAAGAAATACGCTTTACAAAGGAACAAATAAACTCATTAGTAGACAGAAATGTAACGATTCATTTATCAAAGTCTGATATTGAATTAAAGATTCCAGCAGTAAACTTCGAAAAGGAAGAAGCGTTAACGATTACAATAGCGTTAATTGAAAAAAATCAAGACGTACTGCCTTCATCTGATCTCGCAAGCAGCTCGATTTATCTCATGACACTACAGCAAGGAGACGCTACGATATCTACATTTACTGAAAAAGTAACATTGTCTTTTGCGATCACGGAAATGACGGATAGCAACGAAGATCTACTCGTTTATTATTGGAATGAAACAGAGGCTGAGTGGAAAGAGGTTGGTGGAAACTACGCTGATGGAAATGTCATAGCTTCTACAGACCACTTCTCTATTTTTGCCGTATTCCATCCTAGCGTTTTTGAAACAGAAGATGAAGATGATTCCAAAGATGACAGTGATTCTGATAATGATCAAGACGAGGATAAAGATAAAGACAAAGACGATTCGAAAAATGATAGAGATAACGAAGAATCAAAAGTCGATGATTCAAAGAAAGAGAAAACAATTGATGGAGATGCTACAGATAGTGACAGTGGAAAAGACGAGAATACAACAAACCATTCTGAGGGTGTAGAAGGGGAGGAACTTCCGGATACCGCGACTTCTATATATAACTGGTTGTTTGTCGGCATAAGTTTCATATTGTTAGGTTATCTATTGATAATAATCAAACGTAAAAGTAAAGGGTTATATATGAATTAATCACGTGCTAGCAATAAGTATCATACGTTTTAAAATCAAAAAAGAGGTTGACTTAAAAGGTAAAAATGCACCTTCTGAGTCAACCTCTTCTATCATTCTAGTTAATACTTAATTCGTTAACCTACCCCACCATTAATAAACATTTTTCGTAGTATTAATGTATATGCTCCCATGACCATGCCCTTTTTGCCAAGATCGGAAGTTACAATGGATACCTCGCCAGGCAAATTTCTCAAGGTAGATCTTTGGACAATTTGTCTTAATGGTTCTATGATGACATCACCAATTTCAAAAATTCGACCTTCAAGAATGACCTTGGAGGGGGTAAGTATGTTGATAATATTTGCGATGGCAATACCGAGATAACGTCCAGTTTCTTCAAGCACTTCTAAAGCAAAAGGATCTTTGTCCTGAGCAGCTTGAATGACTGATTCGATCGTTAATTTATCGGCATCTCCATAATTCCAATTTCGTCCAAGGCGGATACCCTTTTTTAGCCGATTAAGAATAGCACCCTCAGACGCAAATGCCTCTAAGCATCCATAGTTTCCACAACTACACCTAGGACCGTTGACATCAACGAGCGTGTGACCAAGCTCTCCAGCAGAATGATATGGACCGTTATAAATATCTCCATTCAGCACGATGCTAGAGCCAATCCCTAAACCAACGCTAACACAGATGAAATTTTGATTATTTGCGCCTTGACCATACCAGCTTTCGGCTAAGGCAAGGGTACGTACATCGTTATCTACTAAAACAGGAATACTAAACTCTGCTTCAATTTCAGATTTTATTAAAATATTTTCAAGGTGCAAGTGAGGTGCAAATATGGAAATCCCTTTTTCTGGATCGACAAGACCGTGCATACCGACACCAATCCCGATAATAGACTCACGCTTAATTCGTCTATGTTTCATTACTTGTTTAATACCATTGACTATCATTTTCAAAAACGCATCCTTAGAAGGGAGAACAGAAACCTTTTGTTCAAAGCTGTAGGTAATTTCCCCGTCTAAAGTAGCAATCACTGTATGAATGACCTCGGCAGCTGCATAGACACCGATCGCGTAAAAAGCAGATGAATTAACACTGAGCATAATGGGCTTTCTGCCACCTTGTGATTTTCCTTCCCCAGCTTCTTCAACGAGCAAATTAGCTTGAAGTAATTCACTGACGATACTGCCTACAGTTGGTGGCGTTAGCTTTGTAGTTTTTGCTATATCAGCACGTGAGATCGGACCTTGAAACCGAATTACATTTAAGATGGCAGATTTGTTAAGTGATTTCATCCCTTCAAAACTACCTGTCTGCGGAATAAACGACATGTTACTTCCCTCTATTCTAAAGTTTAACCATTATTTTGTATTAAGATTAATGAGACTATTTATTACTTTTCATTTGTTGTAGTTGAAATATAACTACTTCCATGGTCGTACCGTTCCACGCCAGTTCACTTCCTCGTCAAAACGGTATTCGTTCGGTTCGTATTTGTTTAGCAAGTAGAGCAGGGAATTGTAGGCAGTCATCGCCATCCAACCTGCCCAAACGATAAGCATAATCGCTAAAATACTGCTTATTAACGTTACAAAGAACATATACAAAACGATGTTGACAGTAAAGAAATAGTTTTCAGTTACTAGCCTAAAAGAGCGTTTAAATAAAATAGATATTTTTGTTACCTCCTGCTCTACTAAGATTGGCATCATATAAAGCATGAATAAATGCCACATAAGGATAAAGTAGAGAAGGATCATCGCAATAAAATAGGAGAAAAAGCTTTCCGTCCGTAATAATAGAAAGAAATAGCTAAGGCCAGGTACGACGACAAACAGATGGAGAAGTGTCAAGCGCATACCTATAGAAAAATACTTTTTTACTCCTGTCCAATAATCCCTTGGACCAACAGTGACTTTAGTTTTTTTACATTTTATTACATAAAAGAGCCCAGCGGTTGCTGGACCCAATGTGATAATTGGCAACACACTAATCCACCACAAAACAGTTGCCCATAGAATGACCCCTAGGTTTTGATAAGTATCAAATAATGATCGCTGAAATACAGTTAATGAATTTTTCATAAGTGAATTATCCTTTAATCCCGGTTAATGCAATCCCTTTAATAATAAACTTTTGTGCAAACATAAACAAGATGATAACAGGGATTGCAGATAGTATAGTCGCGGCCATTAATTTAGCAAATTGGATATTAAATTGTCCCTGCATAATGGCAAGGCCAACAGGTAATGTTCGCATATCAGCACTTGTAGTAACAATCAACGGCCATAAATAGTCGTTCCAGTTACCCATAAAAGTAAATAAGGCAAGTACGATTAATGCTGGTTTTGCTAACGGTAAAATGATTCTCCAATAAATAAAGAAGGCAGAGGCTCCGTCAATTCTCGCTGCTTCCTCGAGCTCATGGGGAATACCGATAAAGAACTGACGTAATAGGAAAATACCGAATACGCCACCTAATCCAGGGAAAATCATGGCAGAGTAGTTGTTTACCCAGCCGAAAGAGCTAATTAAGCCATATAACGGAACTAAGTTCATGACTGGGGGTATCATCATCGTTGCCATTAACCCCCAAAATAGAACTTCACGTCCTCGAAATTTTAACCTAGCAAAAGCATAGGCTGACATAGAGTTAAACAGTAGCATGAGTCCTGTATGGACGGTTGCAATGAAAAAACTGTTCCAGAACCAACGGAGTACAGGGACGTCTTGACGCATCAATACGTCCACATAGTTTTGAAAGGTAATCGTTTCTGGTATCCAACGAATCGGCCAGGCGATCGCCTGACTTTCTGGTTTAAGTGATGTAGATAAAACCCATAGCAAAGGTAAAATCCAAAATAAAGCCATTAAAGATAAAAATATTAAACTAATTCTTTTTGAAGATTTACCTTCGTTTGTCATAAATTCCCCTCCAATCTATAAAAATACTATTTTTCCCGTGTCATTAGCTTGAACTGAACAAGACTGATACAAAGAAGCATTAAGCCTAATACAACAGACATAGACGCTGCCATACCAGCTCTAGGGTTCCCACCTGTAAAGCCAACCTCGTAAATATAAAGGATCAATACTCTCGTTTCATAACCAGGTCCACCATTCGTCGCCAGCTGAGGCTGTGCCATGACGTTAAAGGAAGCGATGGTCGTCATAATCATGACGAATATAAACGGCCCCTTTAAGCCAGGGAGAGTTACATTGAAAAACTGCTGTATGCGGTTGGCACCATCAATTTTCGCTGCTTCATACAGGTGATCTGGAATTTCTCCTAAACCTGCCAAGAATAAAATCATATTTGTACCAATTGTCCACCATATCGTCATGACGACTAAGGAGATCCATACCCAAGGCGTTCGCGTTAACCAAGGAATATTATCAAACCCTAACCAGCCTAAGTAAAAGTTTACTAAACCAGCATTTGTATCAAGCATCCAAATCCAAATGAGTACGACAGTTACAACAGATAATAAGCTTGGCGCATAAAACAATGCACGAAAGAAGTTGTGTCCAAAAGGACGAGCATGAATCGCTATCGCAATAAACAAGGGAATAATGATTAAAAAGGGAACTGATAAAACAACAAAGGTTAAAGTTGCTCGAAAAGCAGCCCAGAAATAATCATAATAGATACTATCTGCGTTCCATAAAATATTTGCATAGTTTTCCAAACCAATGAACCGCATGTCGGTGAAGAAGTTCCAGCTATGGAAGCTAATAACAAGTCCGTATATCGTTGGATATGCTAAAAATATCGTAAAAAAGATTAAATGAGGTGAGATAAACAATAGTGGTGTTAGCTTTTTCTTCCAGTTACTCCTGCTTTTAATGCGAGGAGCGTTTGTCTTTACGTTTGTTTTTACATTGGATACGTTCATGTTCATTCCTCTCCCTAATTAGATAATGAGGACTGCCCATCAATGACTTTGCACACTGCACGTAAGCAATGAAGAGATGATTCATTATTTACGTGCCGCGGCTATGCTATTGATGAAAGTTTCGAGGGTGACTCAAAAAGGTTGATTTTCACCTTTGAGTCACCCTATAAGCAATGAGCGGAACAGCAGCGGTCACTTAAATGCCAACTTTAAGTGGCTTCTTAATATAAGAGACGTGCTAGTAGAGCCATTGCCAAAACTTCTAATCGTTTACTATGAAAAGGTGAGATTTAGTTTTCTGCCGCATCGCGAGCGTTTTCTTCCCCTTCACGGGCAGCTCTTTCTAATGCTTCTTGAGGTGTTAATTGACCTAACATTGCTTCGTCAACCGCTGGTCCAGTTGGTCCCCAAGCATCTCCATAGAATGGAGTAGAAGGAGGGAAGACGAAGTTTTGCTGTGATGCATTGTATTGATGCTCTAGTGCTTTAAACTCATCGCTCTCTAAAACTGAGTAAGTAGCAGGCACTTGACCAGCCTTTGCCCATTGTAAGCTGTTTTCAGAAACGAATTGAATAAATTTCATTGATGCTTCTAATCTTTCTGGATCCTCGTCATTTTGCTTAGGTAATACAAAGTTATGAGAACCAGCCCAAACTGCTTCTTGGTCGCCAAAAGTAGGAACAGGAGCGGCTGCAAAGTTTAATCCATCTTGCTGCTCAAATCCTGCAATCATCCAAATTCCGTTAATATGGAATGCAGAGTTACCTTGACGGAATAAAGTTACTTCACCATCTGCTTGAACGTCAGAAGGAGATACTTCATGCTCATATACGAGATCAACCATTTTTTGAAGTGCTTCATAACCAATTTCCGTGTTATAAAGTGGTGTTAGTCCATCTTCACTGACAGAATCTCCACCGTGCGACATTAAAGAACTATAGAAGATCATGTTACTTGGCCAAAACACAGGCATTGCTATTCCCCAAGCATCGCCATCAGTCGCTTCTTGTACTGCTAATGACATTTCTACTAATTCATCGTAGGTTGTCGGTGGCTCTGAATAACCTGCCGCCTCCAATAAATCCACATTATAGAAGAGTGTTAATGGATGTACGTCCAATGGAATACCATAGCGATGCCCTTCATATACACCTGCATCCCAAACCTCAGGTATGAAGTCATCATCTTCTAATCCAATATCAGCAGCTAGATCATCAAGTGGTGTTAATAGATCATAGCGAGCATAACCAGCGATAGAATCTAAGTGCATGATAGCAATATCAGGAGCTTCGCCGGCAGTTACGACAGTACGATATTGATCGTAAAAGTTGTCCCAAGGCATTGTTTGCGTACGAATCGCAATTTCACCTTCATGTAGGTTGTTAAATTCAGCGATGATTTTTGCAATATCTTCTCCGTCTGGACCAGTAAAGCCGTTCCAGAATTCTAGCGTAATCTCCGCATCTCCGACATCCCCAGGAGTTTCAGTTACAACTTCATCTCCACCTCCATTGTCTGCATCTCCTTGGTCTTCGTTTGTAGGCTGGTCTCCACATCCAGCAGCTACGAGCATTGCTAGACTAATAACGGTAGCAGCAAATAACTTTTTAAACTTTTTCACAGCTTCTTCCCCCTATATTAAGAGTTTATTTATGGAAAGGATGGAGCGCCCATCCGTATTCCTAATGAAATGTAAGCACTTTCATGAAAAAATAAAAAAATAAGTTATTCATCTAGGAGGTAAGTTAGTTAATTAAATTTACTATCTGTTTCGATTATTACATGAAAGTAGGTAATCTATCAAGAGTTTTTTGAAGGAAAAATTAAATTAATTTATAAACTTGGTTGGTACTTTTGTAGTGAAAAAAGTATATATAATAAGGATATTAAGCGGGGCTTAAAAAAAATACTTAACAAGTGGAATTATCCTTTGTTATAATTCAGTTGAGAACATAAATTAATTAATTTTATTTACTAACTAAAGATGGATGGATAGGAGTGAGACTTATGAGAGATAGAATACTAGGTTTAGCAATACTGATTATTTTATTAATACTAGGAAGCACAGCTTGTTCAAGTGAAACAGACTTAGAATTAGAAGGCGAGGCTGGACCAGAATATCAAAACCCTGTATTTGAACCTGTTATTGCAGACCCATCCATTATTAAAGCGGATGATGGCTTTTATTACGTATATGGAACAGAAGATAACTGGGGAGACGGTATGGGTTCACGTGTAGTTCCAATAGTAAGGTCCGAAAATCTCGTGGATTGGGAGTATGTAGGAGAAGCGTTTCATGAAAAGCCAAGCTGGAAAGAGGACGGAGGAATTTGGGCACCAGATATCGTTTACTTCAATGACAAATACTATTTATACTACTCTCAATCTACTTGGGGAGATGCTAATCCTGCAATTGGTGTAGCTACTTCTGATACACCGAAGGGACCATTTGAAGATCAAGGAAAAGTGTTCGATAGTAAAGAGATTGGGGTTAACAACTCAATTGATCCGCAGCTGTTTATTGATGACGATGGTACTCCTTATTTATTCTGGGGTAGTTGGTACGGTATCTGGGGAATTGAAATGAGTGAGGATGGTTTTGATCACGTAGGAGAGAAGTTCCAAATTGCAGGGACGGCCTTTGAGGCACCTTACATTATTAAGCGCGATGACTATTATTACTTCTTTGGATCAAAAGGTTCGTGCTGTGAAGGTCAGTGGAGTCAATATCGTGTAGCAATTGGTCGGTCAGATTCATTGAAGGGACCGTATGTCGACAAAAATGGAAGCGATATCATCCGTTCAACTGGAACGCTCATTCTTCAAGAGGGCGAGCAATTTGTTGGACCAGGACATAACGCAATAGTTACTGACGAGGCTGGTCAGGATTGGATGATTTACCATGCGATAGATAAAGATGAAGCCTGGATTGGGAGCGGTGTAACCCGTCGTCCGTTAATGCTAGATAAAGTCATCTGGGAAGATGGGTGGCCAACAATCGAAGGTGGTGTACCAGGTGAAGGGGTGCAGGAAGGTCCTATTACAGAGGCATTTCTTAGCGGTCAATAAGGAAAAGTCGGTAATATGTATAGAAATGGACAGTTGTTATATGCACGTAGTAGATTTCTCACGCTAGTATACTACTAATATTGGAGAAAGATAATAAAATTAATCAACAAATAAGTGCAATACGCCTTGAACCAGATCGTTTCATCATATAATATGGTAGTTATAGTAAATAAAATTAATTAACAAACTGTGTGGATGATTGATATTTTAATAGAAAAGTAGTTTTGGATGAATTAAACGGTGCTTCGGATGATTTCAACGAAGCTAGACATGATTTTAACGGAGTTGGACATGATTCCATCGAAGTCACACATGATTTTTCATTTAAATGGCACTTAACTATTTATCCTCTTCAGAAAGGAGGGAGTGTTTTGCAGCAAACTGCAGCTCCCGTAAAAAAACTAACAGATTGGTTAGAAAAAGAAGGCTATGACGGGATACTACTCAGAAAACGTCAAAACTTCTCGTGGATAACAGGAGGGAAGGTTAATCATATTGAAAATACAACTGAATATGGCGTAGCTGATTTATTGATTATCCCTAGGATTAACAAAAAGTATTGTTTTACATCCAAAATGGAGTCGAGACGAATAATGGAAGAAGAGCTAAATGATTTTGACTTTGAATTAGTTGAATGCGAATGGTATGAGAGTATCATCCCTCTTATTAGAAAGCATATAGAAGGAAAGATGATCGTCGGTGATTCGACTTTCCTCGGTCTAGAAGATGTTTCCTCAGAATTGGCGTATTTGCGAAGCCAACTATCGGAAACAGAAATTACTAACTATAAATGGCTCTGTCAAAAGGCTGCTGGGGCATTGGAAAATGTTTGCCATGAAATTAAACGTGGAATGACAGAGCACGAGATTGCTGCACTTCTTGCACAAAAGGTAATGGAAGATGGTATTAATCCACAGGTCATTTTAGTTGCAACAGATGAAAGAATTTTTAATTACCGCCATCCGATACCAACAGCAAAGAAACTTGAAAACTATGCAATGATCGTTATATGCGCAGAAAAGTTCGGCCTTGTTGCAAACTGTACGAGATTTGTCCACTTCGGAGAGTTGCCTGAAACGTTGAGAGAGAATACACAAAAGCTAGCGAAGATTGATATTACTATGAATATGGCAACGAAGCCTGGTGTTAGAATAAATGAAGTTTTTGAGAAAGGGCTACAAGCCTATGCGGAAGTAGGATTTCCAGAAGATTGGCGTTTTTTACATCAAGGAGGATTAACAGGGTTTGCACCGCGGGAGTTTTTAGCAAGCAGGGAGACAGATCATATTATCGTTAAAAACCAAGCGTTTGCTTGGAATCCAGCAATTCGCGGCATTAAATCAGAGGATACTATTTTTGTAGATGAAGAAGGTAATCAATTTCTGACGCATACAGGGAATTGGGTTTACATTGAAGTAGAGTACGATGGGAAAATCTATAAACGCCCAGATGTCCTTGTTCGTTAATAAAATTACTAGTTGAAATTATTAATCTATTAGTATAAAAAGGAGTGTTTCATAATGTCTATACCACGTCCAGAATATCCACGCCCCCAGTTTGTTCGTGAGAAATGGATCAACTTAAACGGAGAGTGGCAGTTTGATTATGATGATGAAAACAAAGGGTTAGAAAACAAATGGTTTAAAAAAGAGCACAATCATTTTTCTAAAAAGATAAACGTACCTTTCAGCTATCAAAGTGAATTAAGTGGAATTGGAGAAACAGCCTTTCACGATTTAGTTTGGTATAAACGCAGCTTTACCGTACCTGCTGATTGGGCAGGTCAGCGGATTCACCTACATTTTGGCGCTGTCGACTACCGTACATGGGTGTGGGTGAACGGGGAATTCGTTACATACCACGAAGGTGGTCACGTACCATTCCAAGCCGATATCACAGATGTACTTCTTGATGAAGAAAACGAAGTTGTCGTCCGTGTAGAAGATCCTTCCAAGGATTTAGATCAGCCTCGTGGTAAGCAGTATTGGGAAGAAAAATCAGAAGGGATATTTTATCTAAGAACAACAGGTATTTGGCAGACGGTATGGATAGAAGCAGTGCCAACGACATTTTTAGAAAAAGTGAAAATGACGCCGGACATTGATAAAGATGAACTTACTGTAGAGTATGTTGTAAATGGAGGTAAGCCAGATTATCAACTTGAAATCGAGATCATGTTTGATGGGAATCACGTGTCACATGATGTTATCCAGCTTACGACAAACAAGGGGACGCGCAGCATCCTACTCAACGACTTTAACGTTCATGGTCCAGGTAGACTGTGGAGTCCGGAGAATCCTAACTTATATGATATTAACTTCCGTATCAAGGATGGATTGGACGTAGTAGATGAAGTGACTAGTTATTTTGGGATGAGAAAGATCTCTATTGAAAATGGCATAGTCATGTTAAATAATCATCCGTACTATATGAAGCTCGTACTTGACCAAGGTTATTTTCCAACAGGAATGTTAACGCCTCCATCGGATGAAGATATAAAAAATGATATTAAGTTAACGAAAGAAATGGGATTCAATGGTGCGCGAAAGCACCAAAAAATTGAGGATCCACGATACCTCTATTGGGCAGATAAACTTGGCATTCTCGTATGGGGAGAAATGGCCAACGCCTACACGTACACAAATGATGCTGTCCGTCGTATGACAGCAGAGTGGCAAGAAGCAGTAGAGCGTGACTACAATCATCCATCTATTGTTGCATGGGTACCAGTAAACGAAAGCTGGGGTGTGCCAAGGCTTCTAAGTGACAAGCGCCAGCAAGACCATACTTTAGCAATGTATTATTTAACGAAATCATTAGACGCTACTCGCCTTGTTATTTCGAACGATGGCTGGGAGCATACGAAATCGGATATGTGTACGATTCACGACTATGAAAGTGATAAAGAGGTACTCAAAGAGCGTTATAACACCGTTGAAAATATCATGAAGTCACTGCCAGGTAACCGCCTTATTTATGTACCGGGCTATAAGTACGATGGGGAACCAATTCAAGTTACCGAATTTGGTGGTATTGCCTATAAGAAAAGTGACTGGGATGGGTGGGGTTATTCTGGTGCTACAAATGATAAAGACTTTGAAGAAAAATATTATAAAGTAGTATCGGCTATGCTCGAGTCTCCACTTGTTCAGGGCTTCTGTTATACGCAATTAACCGATGTTGAACAAGAAATTAACGGGTTATTAACGTATGACCGTAAACCGAAAATCGACTTAGATATTATTAAGCAAATTAATGAAGGGCGTAAAATAAGACGATTCTCCACAGAGAAGGAGTGAGAGTGAATGGGCTATAAAAATCCTGTCATTTCCATTCAAGGAATGGACCATGGTGATCCTGCGGTGTGCAAATATAACGGGAAGTATTACTTGTATCACACAGGACCTAGGGAAATTCGCGTGTATGAATCAGTAAATTTAATAGATTGGGAGCTGCAGGGGATAGCACTACACGCTTCGGATGATCCAGATCATTGGGCACAAATCGGACTTTGGGCGCCAGAGATCATACACGAAAATGGCACCTTCTATATGTATGTAACTGCAGCACTTATGAATTCGGATGGTTCTGAAAACGATGACGTACGTCGCATCGGTGTTGCTACGAGTAAAAACCCATTGGGGCCATTCACGCTTGCACCCCAGCCGTTAACGGATGAGTGGTCTATTGACGCCCATCCTTTTAAAGACGAAGATGGCACTTATTATATGTTTTATAATGTTCGGAACGAGTATACGAGAGGACCGAATGGTGTGATAGGGACAGGAAATGTAGTAGACCGGATGGCGGATCTTACTAGTTTAAGTGGTAATCCTACGATGGTAGTCAAGCCAGAGCATCTTTGGGAAGGAAACAAGGACCATTCGTTTTTCTGGAATGAAGGTCCGTTTGTCCTGAAACGAAATGGAAAGTACTTTCAAATGTACAGTGCTGGTTTTTTCGGAGATGATACGTATGGCGTCTACTATGCTACTTCTGATACGCCAAAAGGTGAGGGCGGCATGGAAGATACAAGCTGGTCGAAATGGGGGGATGGCGAGCCAATTCTTAGAACGAATGAGGCTTGTCTTGGCCCCGGTCACCATGTCGTTGTAAAAGGCCCGGATGGAGTAGGTGATTACATTATTTATCATGGATACGAGCCTGGTGAGAATGTACGAGAACGGAGAGTTCGAGTAGGACGCTTTCGGTGGAATGGAGATAACATTTGGCTCGAGCCCCCTAGCTTAGACACACTCCCAACACCTACGATGCCAACGTTCGATGGCAGGTTTTTACCTTCCATTTCTCAAATTAACGAACAGTTACTTAAGCACATGTACGAGAATTATTTTTTTGAAACGAATGTGCGTACTGGTGGGAAAAGTGCTTCTGGCGATGCCTGCTATGTTGATGAAGCGAATGCGGTGCGCTGGATCATCGACCCTAAGGAGAAAACAGTGAAGATTTACGCTGTAAAAGGTGGGGAGGAAATGGCTAATAATACAGTTGCTTTACAAGCGAATTTTAATGAAGAAGCCTACCATCTTTTCCAAGTAGAAAAACGTGGAAGTGTGCTGAAAATCTTTTTGAATAAACTCCTTGTGGCAGAAGTGGACAGTGGTTTTTCTGAAGGAAAAGGAATCGTGAGGGTGAATGAAGGGAAAGTGGCCGGTACAATCCTGACCAAATTACCTTAATTAGTAAATATCCTAGGGCGAATAAGGCCTTGGACCTGTTAGAAAATGGATCATGAAAACGGTTCTTGTTAGTAGATGGCTAATAAGGACCGTCTCAATTAGCCTTTTGATTGGCTAACGAGAACCGTCCGGAACCGCTGAAAAAGTGTAAAAATTAATATATTGATGCATTATTATTCAAAGTACCTAATTAGAGAAAGAGTTGATGAGACCTGAGCAAACGAGGTAACTGTCTCTTCCTCTACGAGCATATGCTTTGAAGCGTATCCGTCGAGACAACTCGTAGCATTAGCGACGAAGCGACGCTCGTTCCTGCGGGAGAAAGGGCAGGGGTGAGACTACGTAGATGCAAAGCATCAAGGAGGCTCACCAGCCGCCCGCGGAAAGCGAGTTTGCATAGGTCTCTTCAACCCCTATATTCTAATAACCTTATATTTATTAGGGGGCTCTCTAAATGCAAGTACTTTTTCACTGGTTCCGAACCGTCCCCGTTAGCTATGACTTAATTAAATATATTAATTAAGTTTTACAGATTTTATATCGTGCTGTATAATATGTAGTAATAATATGGTTAATTTATAGATACTTTATTAAATAATTTAATTTAGAGGTGTGGGATATGGAGAAAGTGTATTTAAGGAATTTATTCTTTAACGTATTTAAAGAAAATGAAGGGTTAAGATTTTTCTTTGCTCCTGGACGTGTGAACTTAATTGGTGAGCATACGGATTATAATGGTGGTTTAGTATTTCCGTGTGCGTTAAGTGTTGGAACGTATGCGGTTGTAAAGGAAAGAGACGATGATCTCGTCCGACTTTATTCAGAAAATTTTCCGGAAGTAGGTGTCGTTACCTTCAAGCTAAGTCAACTAGAAAAAAACAAGGAGCATGAGTGGGCTAATTATTGTAAAGGTGTGCTTGCGACGATGGAAAAGCATGGGTACAAGGGTTCTAACGGTTTTGATGCTGTTGTTTATGGCAACATTCCAAACGGGGCAGGATTATCGTCTTCTGCTTCTATTGAACTAGTGACAGCTGTCCTTTGGGATGCGCTTCAACAGTTCAACGTGGATCGTGTGAAGCTTGTTCAATATGCGCAAGAGGCGGAGAACGATTATATCGGTGTGAATTGCGGTATTATGGACCAGTTTGCCATTAGTATGGGCAAGGAAGAGCATGCGATTTTACTAGATTGTAATACGTTAGATTACGAGTATGCACCTGCCAAGCTGAATGGGGTGAAGCTCGTCATAGCAAATACAATGAAGCAAAGAGGATTGGCAGATTCCAAATACAATGAAAGACGTGCACAGTGTGAACGTGCAGTAGCAGAACTGAATCAATCTGAGGAAGTGAGCATTGATCATTTATGTAGCTTAACACCAGCGCAGTTCGAAGCGGTACAGCATCATATAGCAGATCCTGTTGTCTTAAAAAGAGCACGCCATGCTGTCTATGAAAATGCGAGAACGAAGCTGGCAGTAGAAAAACTAAATGAAGGAAATGTCTCCGGCTTCGGTCAGCTGATGAATGAATCCCACGTTTCTTTACGAGATGATTATGAAGTAACTGGGAAGCATCTAGATGCGCTAGTAGAAGCAGCTTGGGAAGAAGACGGTGTTTTAGGCTCAAGGATGACCGGAGCTGGGTTCGGCGGCTGTACAGTGAGCTTAATAAAAGAAGAAAACTTAGAAGAAATAGTGAAAAGAATAGAAGAACGTTATAAACAAAAAACGAATGTAACACCCGAGTTTTATATCGTTAATATTGGAAGCGGGGCAGCAGAATTCTAGATAGTAGGAATTCAAACTAAAGAATATTGAAGGAGTGGGGAAAATGGCAGTATTAGTATGCGGTGGTGCAGGTTACATTGGCAGTCATGCCGTAGCTGACTTATTGGACCGTGGAGAACAAGTAGTCGTCCTCGATAATTTACAAACAGGCCATGAAAAAGGGGTGTTAGAGGCTGCAAGTTTTTATCATGGTGATTTGCGAAATGAAGCAGTGTTAGATCGTGTTTTTCAAGAAAACGAAGTCGATTCCGTTCTCCATTTTGCGGCAGACTCTCTTGTCGGTGTCAGTATGGAAAAACCACTTGAGTATTACGAAAACAATGTTTATGGAGCGATATGTCTACTGAAAAAAATGAAAGAGTACGGTGTGAAGCATATTGTGTTTTCTTCGACAGCGGCAACGTATGGGGAACCAGAAAGTGTACCGATTCTAGAAACTGACAAAACAGCGCCAACGAACCCATATGGAGAAACGAAGCTAGCGATTGAGAGGTTGCTGAAATGGTGCGATGAGGCTTATGGGATCAAACATGTTATTTTACGTTATTTTAACGTGGCTGGTGCCCATCCAACGTATGATATCGGTGAAGATCATCAACCAGAAACGCATCTCATACCAATTGTGCTACAGGTTGCGCTAGGACAACGAGATGCAATTAAAATATTCGGAGACGATTATCCGACAGAGGACGGATCATGTATTCGCGACTATATTCATGTTTCCGATCTAATTCATGCCCATTTACTCGCTCTAGACCACCTCCGATGTGACAAGGACAGTGACATTTTTAATTTAGGGAATGGCAACGGATTTAGTGTAAAACAGGTGATTGACGCGGTGGAAACAGTGACCGGAAAGACAATTCAACGAGTAGTCGAAGGGAGAAGACCAGGTGATCCTGCTATTCTCATTGCTTCCTCCACAAAAGCAGCTGAAAAATTAGGATGGAAGCCTATTTACACAAGTTTAGAGGACATCATTAGCACAGCTTGGAAATGGCAGCAAGCCCATCAAAATGGGTATGGAAAATAGGCATAGCTTCGTGAAAGCAGCAGTTGCATCATTTTTTAAAAGGCGATGTTAATTATTGCAGTAAAAACAGAATGAGCTAATGCTCGCACAGCGTTTTTCCTGAAGAAGCTTAAGCAATGCCCGAGACAAGCGAGCTTCCAGCGCAGTGATCAACGACTAGTTTTAACATAGCTTTAAAAAAGCAGTTGTAAGATTATGAATGGAGGTTATAAGATGTATGCATCGATCGATCAGCTTATTGAAAAACTGTTGGAATACGGCATTGATAAATCTCTGATTAGCCGTGAAGACAAGGATTATTGCCGGAACAATTTAATTGATAGCTTAGGGATACACGAAATTAACCCTGTTCCTAATATGGAGAAAGCAGGGCTGGAGGATGTAAATTCTGCTCCTGAGATATTAAATGGGATACTAGATTGGGCAAATGAGAACGGACGACTTGAGAACAATTCTGTGACAGAGCGCGATTTACTTGATACAAGGTTAATGGCGGCTTTGACGGGGCGTCCATCTGAAATTGTCGCTACTTTTAATGAATTGGAAAAAATGCAAGGGCCAGAAAAGGCGACGGAGTGGTTTTATCAATTTTGTAAAGATGTGCACTATATTAGGCAAGACCGGATCAGCAAAAATGTGATATGGGAAGCGGACACTCTATACGGAGATATGCAAATGACGATCAACTTGTCGAAGCCGGAAAAGGACCCGAAAGAGATTGCTGCGGCAAAAGCTATTCAAAAGTCAAATTATCCACTGTGTGTGCTTTGTAAGGAAAACGTTGGCTATGCAGGACGACTAGATCATCCCGCGCGGCAAAATTTACGAACGATTCCTGTTCAATTGTGTGGAGAGGAATGGCGACTTCAGTTTTCCCCATATGTGTACTATCATGAGCACGCCATCGTGTTTTCTGAAAAACATGAGCCTATGAAAATCAGTGAAGCAACGTTTAAACGACTGCTCGATTTCGTAGAGCGATTTCCGCATTATTTTGTAGGATCGAATGCGGACTTGCCGATTGTTGGTGGCTCTATTTTAACCCATGATCATTACCAAGGTGGAAATCACAAGTTTCCAATAGAGGTTGCAGCAGAAGAGGAAACATTTCGCCTTGCTTCGTTTGGTGACGATGTTCAGGTTGCAATCGTGAAATGGCCAATGAGTGTGCTGAGAATTACGAGTGAGGATAAGGAGAAGGTGAAACGAGTTGCCAGCCATATTCTTGAAAAATGGAAGGTGTATAACGACGAGTCTGTCGGGATTTATTCTCACACTGGCAATACTCCACATCATACAGTTACTCCAATTGCTCGTAGAAAGAGCGTGCAATTCCAAATGGACGTTGTTTTAAGAAATAACCGTACGAGTGAAGAGCATCCGATGGGAATTTTCCATCCACATCAAGAGGTTCATCACATTAAGAAGGAAAATATAGGACTCATTGAAGTGATGGGACTTGCGGTTTTACCTGGGCGGTTAGTGCATGAAATGAACCTATTAGAGTCTGCTATACTTTCTGGTAGAATGGAAGAAGTGATTAGCGAGACAGAGGAAATTTCGAAGCACGGAGAGTGGGCAAAGCAATTTGTCGAAAAATACGATACGATAAACGAAGAAAATTGTAAAGAAATATTACAAAACGAAATTGGCAAAGTGTTTGCTACTGTCCTTGAGCACGCAGGAGTTTTCAAGCGAGATGAACAGGGACAGAAGGCGTTCCGTAAGTTTGTTAAGAGCTTATAAACGACTATCGTTTGCCTAACAGAGTAGCAGTTTCCGATGTGTAATTTAAAGGAGTCAGAGATATGATGCATATTCCAGGTAGCTTTCAACTAATGAAATCATTAAATAGAACGTTAATATTGAACACGATTCGTACAAAGGGAGTGATTCCCCGTTCGGAAATCGCGAAGCTGACGAAGCTAACACCACCAACGGTGACAAACATCGTAAACGAACTCATTAGGGAAGACCTCGTTGTGGAAACAGAGCCTGGCACTTCCAGTGGGGGAAGGAAGCCGATTCTATTATCGATTAATGGAAAGGCAAGATTCATTATCGGTGTCGATATAGGTGTTAGTGGAAAAATCCGATTCGGTGTTTCGGATTTAAATGGGCAGATTGTAAAAAGGGAGGTTAAACACCTCCCTAACGGATCAACGAGTGAAAAAGAATTTGTAAAGCTACTCGTCACATCGTTAAGAGCACTAATAGGTTCTTTAGGCTCTGATAAAGAGAAATTGATCGGTGTAGGAATTGCCATGCACGGCATGGTCGATAGTGAGCAAGGGATTGCTTTATGGGCACCATCGTTGAAATTTAAAGATCTTCCATTAAAGGAGGAGCTGGAACGAGCCTTAAATCTACCGATAAGAGTAGAAAATGATGCAAAAGCGTTGGCTATTGGTGAAGTCTGGTTCGGAAATGGTCAAGGGGAAGAGAGCCTCGTCTGTATTAATGTAGGAGAGGGTGTTGGCGCAGGGGTCATTCTCGATGGTAAGCTGCTACACGGAAATGACCATATCGCCGGAGAGGTAGGACACACGATCATCGATCTTAGCGGACCGAAGTGCTCCTGTGGTAATTACGGCTGTCTCCAAGCATTTGCCTCCGGTCAAGCGTTGAAGGAAAGAGCATTAAAGGAGCTTGCTTTAGGTAGAAGCTCCGTCTTACAGGAAAAATGCAAAGGAGATTTTGACCTAGTGGATGGTCGGCTTATTTATGAAGCTGCTCTTGAAGGAGACAGCTTGTCCATCGATGTGCTACACCAGACAGGAAGGTATCTTGCAGTAGGTATTCTCAACATTCTCCATTTCTATAATCCTGGACGAATTATTATAGGTGGCGGCGTGTCTAAGGCAGAACGCTTTATCCTGGAGCCGATCCATGAGTTAGTGAAAAAGAGAGCGCTCACGCCAAGGTCAAAAAATACGAGAATTACTGTTTCCGAGCTCGGAGAGGAAGGCTCATTAGTAGGAGCGATCACGCTTGTTCTTTCAGAGCTGTTTACGCAAAGTATTTCTAGGTGATGGGAATTTGGACGTAAATTTGCTTGGGTGATGGGGAAAGAAGGGTGAAGGTGTTAATGCGGTTCTCTCGATCGCGGTAGGTGAAGGGTTGCGGGAATTGTGGCAAGTTCGGCGAACGAGAACCGTCCCTGTTAGTATTTTGGCTAACAAGAACCGTCCCCATTTGCCTTGTATACTACTTCAAAATCTTCAAAAACGACTGGCATATCTTCGTTGAACTCATATCCAATTTGACTTCCTTCTTCCTTGTAGAAACGAATATGCCCAGCACGCCAAGATTCTAATGTGTCATCCTCACCTTCGCGCTTACAAATATCATAAGTAATCTCTGAAAATGGAATAATAGTTACTGCAGTGGTTTTTATAACGCATCGTGGCGTACCTTCCCAATCGGTGACAATGCTTAAGTCACCAACCTCAGGTAGACGTTCACCTTCTATTTCGTAGCTCCATAAACTACTTGCTGTAGCTTTCTTTTGTCCAATCAACACTAATCGTAATAGTTCATTTGCCCATTTCTCAGTCAACTCAAAATGGAAAACATCTAAATACTCTATCGTGTCAGGTCTACCCGTTTTCATTAAAAACTCTTCCCAAAATCGTTCGATTTTTTCTTGTGAATGTGTCTCACTTCCCACTACAATTCCTCCTCAAGCCACAAATCGGATATTTGCATTAATCAGGCCCTATCTCTAGCCATCATTATACTATATTAATGAGTAATTGATCCTCCTATTTGTTCTATAGAAGAGTTGTTAAAAGGAATGCGATAGAGCATGTCTAAGAGTAAATAGGGAAGAAAAAAGTTCGGAAAAGTGCGTATATATAATACTTATCTTCAATTAAGTGAGGAATTTTTGGCAAACGAGAACCGTCCCTGTTCGCATTTTACCAGTGTACTTCCAAATCGCGCGTAACTTAGTAGAAATCGCACGTTACTTAGTAGAAATTGCGCGTAACTTAGCAGAAATCGCACGTAACTTTGAGAAAATCGTGCAAAACAAGCAATACGGCGGCAAACGAGAACCGTCCCCATTAGTATTGTCCCCATTTGTATTAGCATTATGGGTAGTCGATGCAGCTGTCGTAGTTATCTGGGCGACAGCGCCATAGTCGTTGTAGGAATTTGATTGTTCCTTTTCTCACACCATATTTTTCTAATGAAAGAATGGCGTATTGGGAGCAGGTCGGATGAAACCTGCATTTGATATGCTTCGGTTTAATTGGAGAGAGCTTTTTTTGATAAAAACGAATAAGCTTAATGAGGAAAAATAAGATGAATTTCCTAAACTTCATGTACAACCTTTTCCTTAATCACTGCTTTCGAGCCGCAGTTTGGACAGCTTTTTAAATCTTTCACTGCAGTTTTTTGTTTTTCTGGTATGAAAAGTGCAGGTAAACATCCGGAGCAGCACATCATACTTTTACCCGTATTACTCATGTCACTTCCTAAGTTTTGAAGTCTCTCTCCAAGATTTTCCCGCTCTTCGTCCTTTCCGTAAAACCAAACCTTCCCGCACGCTTTGCATGTACATTTTGTTTCTGTTATCTTTTTTGTCAACGAAATCACCCTTCATTACTCGTAATAAGCATTATATTTTCCCGTTCAAATGAAAAATATTATAGTTGCTCCAAACTCAGGAGGCTTTTGAACAAAACCATTGCTTAATAGACCTCGACGAAGAAATAGATATTAGTGATTTCGGAGAAGGGGGTGTCTAGTATGGAGTATGGCCTAGGTTAGAATGAGTGCTGAAACCTTCTTATTAAAAAACACTGCTTTTGGGTCGTGGGCTTATTGAGATTGAAGTATAAAGCTAAAGTGGAAATGCCAATCCTACCATTGCTGAGTGATGGGAGGACTGGATAATAATGGAGAAAAGATCATTACCTCGACTGTGGGTGGTTCATTTTCTTGTGGAGTTATTAAAACCAGGAGAGGTGATGTCATATTAATGAGATGGATAAAATTAGAAGTTGGAATTTGGCTAATAAGAACCGTCCCCATTAGCCAAATAGGACTAATGTTCTAGGAGGAAAATTGCGATTAGTGTCGAAATACATAGATAGATGTAGTTATTTTAAATATAGAAATAGTGAGGAGTTACTTTACTATGACAAATTACTCGCGCATTAGTTTTTTGACGCCTTACCTGGATGGAAATTATTATGGGAGAATATTTGTTGAATTACTCAATGAGGCAAATAAGAAAAATGCAAACATCTTCACCATTCAAGCGAGAGCGAGGGCAAAAAAAGCGTCGCCCTTTAATTACAATGTTGGTACAAAGGTAACGGATGGATGGTTGTTAATGACTAATTCACACTCTATTTTACCGTTAGCCCCGGAGTTGCTTAAAGAAATCGAAATGAGTGGGAAACCTGTTGTAACAATTGGTTATAAGGAGGACTCGATTAACTGTCACTCCATTGTGATTGATAATCGTCAATCTACTAAGGAGGCAGTTCTTCATTTAATAAGAGACCATGGACACCGAAGAATTGCGTTTATTGTGGGCAGTAATGAACACATAGATATGGTTGAAAGGTTTGAAGGTTATTTGGAAGCGCTTTCTGAGAGTGGGATTGAGTATGATGAAGAGCTTCTGTTTCGGGCAAGTGACACTCTACGGCAAGGTGGCTACCATGCAGGGGAAGCCATGATCGCTAGCGGCGTCAAGTTTACGGCTATATTTGCTTCGACAGATTTAAATGCCATGGGTGTAATTGAAAAGCTTAAAGAGGAGGGGTATCGAATACCAGAAGATATTGCAGTAGTTGGCTTCGATGACTTGGCACCTGCGGCAACTTTCAATCCTCCTTTAACAACTGTTCGACAATCAATGACAGACTTAGCTCGAACTAGTTTTGATGTGCTATATCGACAGATGAATGGAGAAGTAATTGAAGACTCAGAGACGAAAATACAAACAGAACTCATATGTAGAGCCTCCTGTGGATGTGAATACGAACCTGATAGTGAGTCGACAGTCGATGTACAACAACAGTTAGTAGAGTCAAAAATGAATCTAGAAAATATTATTACTCTTTATGATCAATTTGTAGAGAAATGGGCTTCTGCTACAAGAGAGAAGACATTTGATTTTTCTAATATGTTTAAAGAGAAAAATCATTGGGGTTGTCTCGCATTATGGGATAAAAGAGACAATAACAAAAAAGATCTCATTATTTCCCAAACCTATAGCACAAAGGGAGATCCTGTTCCACCAATTGGATTAAGAGTCCCAATAGAAATGTTCCCACCAAAGGATTGGATTCCAAACATAGGGGAGAACGATTTTTTAAGAATTCAGTCAATCAAAAATGAAAGAGGCGATTGGGGCTTTATTGCTATTGTTGGTCAAGTGGATGAACTCGTTCTTATATCGGCTGCTGATATTACACAGGTGAGCTTCACTGTCTCTGCTGCCTCATTAGAGCGCGATGAATTATTCCAACAAATCGAATCCATTGCTGAGCAGTTAGAGATTGTATCAAGCACAACGAACGATGGAATCTGGGATTGGGACATAAATACCAACCAGATTCACTGGAATGTGAGAAGTCTCGATATCTTTCGTTCGGTAGATGAGTCTTTACCCACTGACTCAGAATCATTTTTAAATCTTGTTCATCCAGAGGATTGTGAAAACGTGATAGAAAGCTTTAAAAGGCACCAGTATGAAGGCAGTAGTTTAAAAATGGAATTTCGAATTCAAGGTGGAAAAGAGGAGGAAATGTGGGTTTATTTAACGGGAGATTCGATTCGTAACGAAAATGGTGAAGTCATTCGAATCATAGGGTCGATTACTAATATTTCCGAGAAAAAGCAACAAGAAAAACAAATCATGCACTTGGCATTTCATGATGGGTTAACGGGGTTGCCTAATCGTCGATTATTGCGTGATCGTTTAGAAATAGCGATGGCTCAGGCCGATCGTTATCATTTTAAACTAGGAATCTTGATGATTGATTTGGATCGATTCAAAGTCATTAACGATACTCTTGGTCATCATGCAGGAGACGAGCTGATCCAAAAAGTAGCAGAAGTATTGGAGCTGACGATACGATCCTCTGACACTATTTCAAGAGGAAAACAGGAGAACGCCACAGTAGCAAGATTGGGTGGGGATGAGTTTATTATATTATTGACGCACATTACTGAAGTTACCGAGCTGCAGACTGTCGCAAATCGCATCATTGAAAAATTTAAGGAGCCATTTTTTATCCAAAACCATGATGTATTTACATCTGCTAGCATCGGAATTAGCGTCTATCCAGACAATGGACGAGATTTTGATTCACTAACTGGGTGCGCTGATATAGCAATGTATAGAGCAAAAGAAAATGGTAAAAACCAAATGGAGATATATTCTTCAGAGATAAATACACTAACGATGGAACGGTTTACGATGGAAAATCAATTGCGGAAAGCATTAGAACGAGAGGAATTTGTGTTACATTATCAGCCACAGTTTAATTTGAAGAATACTGAAGTGATCGGAATTGAGGCACTATTGCGTTGGAATTCTTCTGATCGTGGAATTGTATCACCGATGGAATTTATTCCTCTTGCCGAAGAAACAGGACTTATTATTCCAATTGGCCTCTGGGTATTAAAGGAAGCTTGCCGTCAAAACAAATACTGGATTGATCAAGGTCACCGACCGAAGATTGTTTCAGTTAATATCTCAGCTAGGCAATTGCAGCAAAAGGATTTCGTACAAACAGTCAAATCTATATTAGAAGTAACCCAATTACCTACGCAATATTTATGTCTAGAAATCACCGAGAGTACAGCAATAAAAAATATAGATATTAGCATGAATATGCTGAAGGAACTAGGTGAGTTAGGGATTAAGATAGCGATTGATGATTTTGGGACAGGCTATTCTTCTTTAGCAATGTTGAAACAATTACCAATAAGTAATATTAAAATAGATAAATCATTCATACGAGACATGGATGTAGATAAGGATGATGCTGCGATCGTTAAAGCAATCATTGCCATGGCTCATTCATTAGAATTAACGGTCACTGCAGAGGGTGTTGAAACGGAAGATCAAAAGAATATACTGCTTCAAGAAAAATGTAATTACCTACAAGGATATCTTTATAGCAAACCACTTCCTGCTGAAGAGTGCTTACGATTTGTACAGGGGTGATTAAAAGCTGTAAGGCAAGGGGAAATTCCATATTGCCATGACTATGACCTGTGCTCCTATCTATCGAAAGTGGTAGGAGCACAGGTTTAAAATGCTAGCTTTGGCTAATGAGAACCGTCCCTGTTAGTCTCTAATTGTTTGCCTTTTTCACTGACTGGTAGCATTGCGCATGTATGATTACCTTTAGATGTAGTGTGATCGTTTTTCGGGTAGCATAGCTTCTTTATGCTGACCGTGATTGTTTAATTGTTTCACTGACGGTCAGCATTGCGCATGTATGATTACCTTTAGTAGTAGTGTGATCGTTCATGGCCTGTCCTCTCATCAAAAGTGATAGGAGGACAGGACAAAAATGCTGTTGATTTGGCTAATGAGAACCGTCCCTGTTAGCCCTGTTAGCCTATTAGTCCTAGGAGGAGAATTGCAATTTGTGTCGAAATACATAGATAGATGAAGTTCGTAAAACAGAAAATTAAGAGGAGTTACTATCCTATGACAAATTACTCACGCATCAGTTTATTGAGCCCCTATTTGGAAGGTGATTATTACGGGAGAATATTTGTTGATTTAATGAACGAAGCAAAAAAGAATAATTCAAGAATCTTCACTATTCAAGCTAGGGCGGGTGCAAAAACACCGTTCCCTTTTAATTACAATGTGGGGACAAAGGTAACGGACGGATGGTTGTTATTGACTAATCCATACTCTATATTTCCATTAGCCCCAGAGTTGTTGAAGGAAATAGAAATGACAGGGAAACCAATTGTAACAATTGGTTATAAAGAAAATGCCATTAAGTGTCACTCTACTGTTATTAACAATCGCCGAGCAGCCAAGGAAGCAGTTCTTCATTTGATACGGGAACATGGGCATCGAAGAATTGCGTTTATAATTGAAAGCTACGAGCACATAGATATGAAGGAACGATTTGAAGGTTATCTGGAAGCGCTTTCGGAAAGCGGGATTGAGTATGATGAAGATCTCCTGTTTCGGACAAAAGGCACTTTAAGGCATGGTGGATACCATGCAGCGGAAGAGATGATAGCTAGAGGGATTACATTTACCGCTATATTTGCTTCCACAGATTTAAATGCCATGGGTGCAATTGAGAGACTTAAAGAAGAGGGTTACAGAATCCCTCAAGATATTGCAGTGATTGGATTCGATGATATGGCTCCTACTGCAACTTTCAATCCTCCAATAACAACTGTACGTCAATCAATGACTGACATAGCTCGAATTAGCTTCGATGTTTTATATCGACAAATGAATGGAGAGGTTATTACTAACTCGGAAACGGAAATACATACCCAACTTATTTGTCGTGAATCCTGTGGATGTAATCATGTGCCTGTTGTTGAACCAACAGTTAATATACAACATCAATTAATAAAGTCAAATATGAATTTTGAAAGCATAATGATTCGCTATGAGCAGTTTGTAGAAAAATGGGCTTCTGCTACAAGAGAGAAAAAATTCAATTTTTCTAATATGTTTAAAGAAAAAAATCATTGGGGTTGTATCGCATTATGGGATAAAAGCGACAGTAACAATAAGAATCTCATTGTTTCGCAGGCATTCAGCACCAAGGGGGATCCAGTACCACCAATTGGTTTAAAGGTTCCGGTTGAACAGTTCCCACCAACCGAATGGATTCCTTCAATGGAAGATGACGATTTTGTACGTATTCAATCAATCACAAATGAGAGGGGGGACTGGGGCTTTATCGCTATTGTAGGACCAATAGATGATCTTGTGCTGATCTCGGCTGCTGATATTACACAGGTGGGCTTTACAATTTCTGCAGCATTACTAGAACGTGATGAATTGTTCCTACAAATACAAACAATAGCAGAGCAGTTAGAGATTGTATCAAGCACAACAAACGATGGAATTTGGGATTGGGATATCATTACTAATCAAGTAACCTGGAATGTTCGAAGTCTTGATATCTTCAGTTCGGTAGGTGAGCCTTTACCGACTGACTCTGAATCTTTTTTAAACCTCGTTCATCCAGAAGACTACTATAATGTGATTGAGAGCTTTAAAATGCACCAGTATGAAGGCAGTAGTTTAAAAATGGAATTCCGAATTCAAGGTGAAAAAGAGGGAGAAATGTGGGTTTATTTGACTGGGGATTCGATTCGTGACGAGAATGGTCAAGCCATTCGAATAATAGGGTCGATCACTAACATTTCAGAGAAGAAGCAACAAGAAAAACAAATCATGCATTTGGCTTTTCATGATGGATTAACGGGATTGCCTAATCGTCGGTTATTACGTAGTCGTTTAGAATTAGCGATGACTGATGCTGATCGTTATAATTATAAACTAGGGCTCCTTTTGATTGATTTAGACCGGTTTAAAGTCATAAACGATACACTCGGTCATCAAGCAGGAGACGAATTGATACAAAAGGTAGCAGATGTTTTGGAGCTGACAATGCGATCCCCTGACACTCATTCACGAGCAAAACAGGAACACACTACGGTAGCCAGGTTGGGCGGGGATGAGTTTATTATATTATTAACCCATATTACTGATGTTTCTGACCTGCAAGCTTCCGCAAACCTTATCATTGAAAAATTTAAGGAGCCATTTTTTATCCAAAACCAAGATGTATTTACATCTGCTAGTATTGGTATTAGTGTATATCCAGATCATGGACGAGACTATGATTCATTAACTGGTAATGCTGATATAGCAATGTACAGAGCAAAAGAAAATGGTAAAAACCAAATGGAGATGTATTCTTCAGAGATAAATACATTAACGATGGAAAGGTTTCAGATGGAAAATCAATTGCGGAAAGCATTAGAGCGAGAGGAGTTTGTGTTACATTATCAGCCGCAATTTCATTTGGAGAATAATGAAGTGCTCGGAATTGAGGCATTATTAAGGTGGAATTCTTCTGATCGTGGAATTGTATCACCGATGGAATTTATTCCTCTTGCCGAAGAAACAGGACTTATTATTCCAATAGGTTATTGGGTTTTAAAAGAAGCATGTCGACAAAACAAACGCTGGATGGATCAAGGTCACCGACCGAAGATTGTTTCTGTAAATATTTCAGCAAGACAATTACAGGAAAAAGATTTTGTACAAGCGGTCAAATCTATACTAGAAGATACGCAGTTACCTACGCAATATTTATGTCTAGAAATCACCGAGAGTACAGCAATAAAAAATATAGATATTAGCATGAATATGCTGAAAGAGCTTGGTGAGTTAGGCATTAAGATAGCGATCGATGATTTTGGTACAGGCTATTCCTCTTTAGCAATGTTGAAGCAATTACCAATAAGTAATATTAAAATAGATAAATCATTCATAAGAGATATGGATGTAGATAAGGATGATGGTGCGATCGTTAGAGCAATCATTGCCATGGCTCATTCATTAGAATTAACGGTCACTGCAGAGGGTGTTGAAACGGAAGATCAAAAGAATATACTGCTTCAAGAAAAATGTAATTACCTACAAGGATATCTTTATAGCAAACCACTTCCTGCTGAAGAGTGCTTACGATTTGTGCAGGAGTAAATAAAAGCAGTAAGGGAAAAATAAATGGATATTGTTATGGCCTGTGCTCCTCTCTATCCAAAGTGGTAGGAGGACAGGTCAAAAATGCTGTTAATTTGGCTAATGAGAACCGTCCCTGTTAGTCTAGCTTCAGTATGCTGACCGTGATTGTTTAATTGTTTCACTGACGGTCAGCATAGCGCCTGTATGATTACCTTTAGATGTAGTGTGATCGATTTTCGGGTAGCATAGCTTCTCTATGCTGACCGTGATTGTTTAATTGTTTCACTGACGAGTAGCATAGCGCTTGTATGATAACCTTTAGAAATAGTGTGATCGATTTTCGGGTAGCATAGCTTCTCTATGCTGACCGTGATTGTTTAATTGTTTCACTGACGGTCAGCATTGCGCTTGTATGATTACCTTTAGAAATAGTGTGATCGTTTTTGGGGTAGCATAGCTTCAGTATGATGACCGTGATTGTTTAATTGTTTCACTGACGAGTAGCATAGCGCTTGTATGATAACCTTTAGAAATAGTGTGATCGTTTTTCGGGTAGCATAGCTTCTCTATGCTGACCGTGATTGTTTAATTGTTTCACTGACGGTCAGCATAGCGCTTGTATGATTACCGTGATTGTTTAATTGTTTCACTGACGAGTAGCATAGCGCTTGTATGATAACCTTTAGAAATAGTGTGATCGTTCATGTCCTGTCCTCCCATCAAAAGTGATAGGAGGACAGGACAAAAATGCTGTTAATTTGGCTAATGAGAACCGTCCCTGTTAGTCTAGAAGATACAGAAAGGAAGGGTGTATGATGACTAAACACAAGATATATACAATGAGCTTCGCAAGCGTTTATCCCCATTATGTTAATAAGGCCGAGAAAAAAGGACGTACGAAAACGGAAGTGGATGAAATCATTCGTTGGTTGACTGGCTATAGCCAGGAAGAATTAGAAACGCAAATAGAAAAGCAGACAGACTTTGAGACATTCTTTGCAGAAGCTCCCAAACTGAATCCTTCACGAAAGTTGATTAAAGGTGTAGTCTGCGGTGTTCGAGTGGAAAACATTGAAGAACCAACTATGCAAGAAATTCGCTATTTGGATAAGCTAATAGATGAGTTAGCAAAAGGAAAAGCGATGGAGAAAATATTGCGTAAATAAAATAATTCGTCAAAAAAAGCCCTCTGAAATTATCGGGGGCGCTTATTTATGTTAGCCTATTTTCGTGAAATTTGTTGCTTTTTTCAGCTTTGAGACAGAGGGACAGGTCCCTCTGTCTCACTACTTGTTGGCTGATAAGACAAGGAACCTGTCCCCGTGTCTCATGAAAGTAAGTGTATTTTTTGTTAATATCTACTAATGATATAATGAACTGAACTATTAAATTAGAATTATGGAGGAACTATGCTTACATTTGATCAAAAACTTGCAATTATCGAGTCTTTCCCAGAATTAGAACGCCACGATGTATCGCTAAATCGTGTTAATTTTCATTATGTGGGAGGAGACAGTGATAAAAAAAATATCGTATACCATTTGCATCCAAACGGAAATGGGTTTGTTTATGCTGCAAAACTTAAAGTGCCGAAAAAAGATCCTAAAGGGATGGTTAATATCCGTGATTTTTCAGAAGAGGAATTACGTTCGATCATTGAACGCTCAATAGAGTCTCTGCAATCAAATGCAGTTAGTGAAGTAGAGGAAAAGCTTCAAAATATTGATGCAATATGGATGGATAAAGAAGGGCATAAGCTTACTATTATTCTTGAAGATGATATGTGGAACGTCTATGCAGGAGAACAACTAGACGGAACGTTTCTATCGTATAATGAAGCGAAGCAATATTTACTTGAAGAAGGATTTAAGCCGAAGCGAAAATTTGATAAACAAATGAAATAATAATATTAACAAGGAAGAGAGCTCATCATCTCTTCCATCCTTACTTATTCTTTCGTGTAAGAATTTTTTATTTCTACTAAATCACTACATTAATTACGAGCACAATAGCTGAATAAGATTTTCGCTTTGTCCTTGTGCATCAAGCGTCGTCACTTTCATATGACTTTATGAATGATTACACATAAAATAACGAGCAGTTAGTGGAATAAGTAATTTGCATAATTCTATCTCCCAACCAAATAAGAAAAATATAACAATAGAAATGGACTATATTAATAAAGCCTAAAAAAGACCACTTCAATTTAAAGTGGTCTTTTCCCGAAGATAAATTAATAGTTAGACTTGTAACTTCTAAACGTATTCCCTCTCCATAAAATGGAAAGAGCAATCATTAATCCAACAATAGAAAAGGACAGAATGACTAATTGAATATCAAATCCTCTAGAAACGAGTAAAGTTACACTTGCATAGGCAAGCGGATCAAACCCATTCATGGCTAAAAAGACAATACTCATGACCCTGCCCATAATGCGGGGATCAGTGTCTTCTTGTGCTGAAGTGAAAAATGGGATGAATACAAATGTCATGGTAAATCCAATGAAGAACGCTAACACTGTTAATATATACAAATTAGGAATTTGACTAAACGCTATAGCTACGATTAATGTTGCAATTAATCCTACAATCGACGTCAATCCCCTGCGGCGTATTTTAATTATACCGATTATAGCTGTACTAACTAGCATTCCAATTCCTAAAGCAGCTTCAATGTAACTAAGGTTAATTGGGGACCCGCCATACGTTTCCACAAAAATTGGGATTGCAATGGATATCGCTCCGAAGGCAAAAAAGTTTAACGTTATTAAAATAAAGATACCTGTCATTAAAAATCTACTTGCTTTTACATAGGAAAGCCCTTCTATGAGATCTCTAAATGGTGTTTGTTTTATTGTATTAACTACAGGACCTTCTTTTATGAAAGGTGGGAACATAAAAAAGGCAGACAACAGAACAATAATAGATGATACGAAATACCCTGATGTTACGCCACCGAATTCCATGACACTCCCAGCGATTATAGGTCCAATAACAAAGCCAATTTGCCCCAACCCCTGAATAATAGCATTTGCTTGTTTAATTTGGTTTTTTTCTACTATTTTCGGGATTAATGATGTTCCAGCTGGTCCAGAAAATGCATCTAATGTTCCAAAAATGGACCCCAAAATGATCAGATGCAGAAATGATAATTGATTTGCATTATGCAATAAAAAAATGATAACTAGCAAAACTCCTTGGATTGAACTCGTGCTGAACATGATTGTCGTCTTCTTGAATTTATCAGCAAGAACCCCTCCGAATGCCATCATGAGAATACGTGGCACAGTAATGGCAATAAGAATGATGCCCAATGAACTAGCAGAACCTAATTCAGAAATGACAAACCACGTTGTTGTCATGAAAAACATACTATACCCTATTAGAGCCAAAAAGCCACCAATAAACAGAAATATAAAAGCACGATTCCGAAATAATGATTGTTGTTCCATAGATAATCTTCCTCTCTATCTGATTATAGAACCAATCATAAATGGTGACGTTATGTCGTAAGCAAACTTTTTCTATTGGTTATGTTAAACTTTGTTGTTGATTTTCGCTTCAGGATGCTCGCTTGCCGCGGGCATTGCTTCTGCTTCCTCGGGCACCCCACCCTGCGGGATCTTCAGCTAATGCTATTCCCGCAGGCGACTCGCACCCTCGTGAAAATCAACATTAGCCTTTAACAGAGCCTTTCTATTAAAAAATTGCCTGTTAAAAATTTTAAAATTCTATATTACTTAGACGATGAACAAGAGTATTGATTGTGACCTTACGTAACAGTTTATAATTGAGTAAGGTGGTGATGGCATGGAAATGACAATTGGTCAGTTTGCAAAAATAGTAGGTTCAACAGTAAGAACACTTAGATACTACGATAAAATTGGTTTACTTACCCCAAAAAAATTAAATAAAAATGGGCGGAAAATATATACAAAATTAGACTGGGAAACTTTTCAACAAATAGTTATTTTAAAGCATCTTGGTTTAACATTAAATGAAATAAAAGAACTAATGACTAAGCAGAAATTTAATAATCGAGAGTTGTTGCAGGTACAGAAGCAGTTAATTGAAGAAAAGCAAGCGGAATTAAATAATAAGTTAGAAGTAATTACGAGAATGGAGAAATTGTACAACATTGAAGGTATTTCTGAGGAAGAATTAAATGAATTTGCTTTTATTATGCTTGATTTATTTAGGCGAGAAAAATCACAAATTCAAATATTGGAAGAACATTTTACAGATGACACGGAGATCTTAAAAGAAATAAAAAGGCTTCATGATCCTGAATACAAGGAGAAAATGGATCGAGAGATATGGTTTTTAATTCAAGCCATTCGAAATGCTATTCATAATAATGATTCTACCAGCAGAAAAAAAGTACAAAAAATTATTAACGAAATGAACAACCTATTCCCTGCGAGTAGGAAGATTTTAAATCTTGTGGATAATAATCATTTTTTAACTAAGTACAATCATGAGTTTACTAATTATTTTCCTGAAAACATCGCTAGCTATATTTATAAGGAATTGAAAACTTATTATGACGAGAACGATAATAATGAATAGGATAAAACAGGTGACTAGAAGCAAATGACTAAAGTGCTTTGTTCCATAATGGGGTATATTGTTGAGGGAGAAAGATGAAAAAACAACGGATCGATTTGCTCACACTACAACGACACTGGTAACTAAATATTATTCTTATTAAAACGATCACTCTTTTAGGAGGATCGTTTTGTCGTATTTGACTCTATACTACGCAGCAAATAACTTCATTTTTAAAAGAAATTTTCAGTAAAGATTTTATTTATATCTGATCAATTTCAAGAATCAGGCCAGGTTGTTGAATTAGTAAATTTGCCTTATTTCAAATCGAATTGGAAAATCTATGTTGATATGATAATAGGAAATAAGAGGTTTTGCGAATGTTTTCACTTAAACTACGAGGCAGGATTATTGAATAAGGTTTCTAAAGAATATAATAAAATGGCTGTAATTCTCCTAGTAAATATTATTTGAATGTTGTGCTAGACTAGGTGTTAAGGGAGGGGATTTAATGTATTTTCCATCCAAGAAAGATAATTGGTTGGCATTTGTAATTTTGGGAGCAATACTTTTAGTTATTTTAAGTTTCATTTTTGATGGAAACCGAAATGGCTGGCCAATATTAGAATTCATAATATGTTTACTGGTAATAGGTTTACCCTTATGGATATGGCTTGGAACAGGATACAAGCTTGAAGAAGGACTTATAAAGATAAGATGTGGTCCTTTTAAAAGTACAGTAAGAATTAAAGAAATTACAAAGTTGAGTGCAACGAAGAGCCCGCTTTCAGCACCTGCCTTGTCCCTAGATAGGATAGAGATTACTCACGGTATGTATAATATGGCAATTGTATCCCCGAAAAACAAAATTGATTTTATTAGTATTTTATTAAGTGAAAATCCGGATATTCAAGTAGATAAAAATCTTATCCGTCAACAGAGTGGTTAAAACTAAATTCTTTGAGACAGAGGGACAGGTCCCTTGTCTTATCTAGGTTTAGGGCGTTTAACTAATTCACCTCCACAATTAGGACAAATATATTTCATATTTTCTGTGCAAGGTTCACAAAAAGTACATTCGTAAGTACAAATGTAAGCATCGGCTTCTATTGATATGCTTCGTTCACAAGCTTCACAAAACTTTCTCATCTCTAATGCCATTTTATTACTCTCTCCCTTGTAAAGTTTTTTTCTTAATACCCAATTTTCACATCAAATTTTATAGCATTGCTATTAATTCTTCTGTTTCTTTTATAATTGCAAACTCTTTATGCAAATTGGCTAAAGACATCTCATGTATTTTATTGGCATTGAATGTTTCCCCATTGAGACTTTGCCTATCAAAAGTTGCGGTCGCATCTGAAACTAAAAAAGGATTAAAACCGAGATTTCTAGCCATACGAGTTGTTGTTTCCACACAGTGTTTAGTAGTTAAGCCTGTTATAACAATGTTACGACTATTGTTTTTCTTTAATATTTCTTCAAGGTTAGTACCAATAAAAGCACTATTAACACTTTTGGTAATAATGAGACAGAGGGACAGGTCCCTCGTCGCACCTAAATTTCTCTACTTGTAGGTTGATAAGACAAGGGACCTGTCCCCTTGTCTCATTTAAACCACAAGTCTTTATAGTTTACTCTTCCAAACCATTCTAGACTGATTCCTTTTAGTTGGGAGTTGTTGTTGACGTTGATTGCGTGACTTCGGTGATATAGATTGATAATGGCTACTTCTTTTTTTATCGTATGTTCAAGGTCTAATAAGTAGCTCATTTGTTTATTTGTATCAGCCTCTTGGCGGACATTTAGTATTTGCTGGTCGAGAATAGCGCCTAACTTTTTCCCCATTAGGTTTTTGACAAAGCTTCCTGGTATTTGGAAGAAACGGTAGAAGGAGTAGACAATGTCGTTTCCGAAAGCGAAGCCACCAATAATCATATCTGCTTTTTTCATCGTGGACTGCTTTAATAGCTCAGGGATAGGAATGACATGGACATCCACTTTAATACCGACTTTCTCACACTGTTCCTTGATCCAAAATGCTTCCGTCTGAACTGAAGCGTTCTTCCGTAATTGTGTAGCATAAAGTGTCAATGTTTCCCCGCTATATCCAGCCTCATGAAGTAACGCCATAGACTTTGCAGGATTATATGCATTTACATAGGTTTTAGCCGTTTCATTGATTAGTTGACTATCTGCAGGGAAGAGGTGTTTTCCCCCTAGAAACTGGCAAAGGGCGTCTCTATCAATGCAAAGGTTAATGGCCTCTCTTAACTTTTTTGATTGGTGAGGTCCATCCTTAAATAGATTAAACGTGATATACGTTGCCCCTTCTTCCGGTTGATGAACCTCTTCCCAATACATGGGAGTGTTATTTGCTGAAACATCATGGGAGAAGTAGTCAGCAAAACCGCGTTTTGTATCCTGATTTATCTCGTCTAACGTAATGATTTCCACTCGGTCTAGGTGAGGGCGTCCTTTGAAATACGTGCCGTGGGCATCAAGCCTTATCATCGACTCATCATGTTTTGTTATCTTAAAAGGACCTGTTCCTGTTGGCAATGTAGTAAATGCTTCACCAAGATTACGATAAACATCGATTGGTATAATCGATAATTGTTTGTGACAAAGTGCGTGTGGAAATAAATAATCTGTCTGGGATAAATGGAATTCCACCACCCATTTTTTATTAGCCTCTATTGCTTTTATGTTGCTAATCATCGATTTATTAGAAAAAGCTATTTCTTTCAATCTTTGAAACGACTGAACAACGTCTTGTGCGGTTAATTCCCTTCCATGGTGAAAAAATACGCCCTTCCTCAAATAGAAACGCCATGTCATCCCCTCATCACTACATTCGTAATGATGAGCCAAGTGGGGATCGGCGGACTTCGTCTCTGGATTGTAAACGAGAAGGGTATCGAAAATGTGATCGACTAAATGGTTCTCATGGATGGAATTAATATGGGCTGGGTCTAGGTGAATGATGGAAAAATAATATGGATAACGTAACACCTCTAGTGGTTCATTTTTGTCATTTTCCTCTATGTAACCAAACTGATTTACTAGCCATTCATTGGCTTTTTCTTGATAGTGCGGTCCTAAAGAATGGAGGAGTTGAAGCCCCTCTTTATACCGTCCTGATTGAATATGGGATTTAGAGACTTCTAAGAGAACTTCCCCTTTGTTTTTTAAAAATGTAAGTGTTGGTCGTTTTCCTCTCCCGTATGTAACTTTCCAATGAATCCATTTTTCTAAGTGCATTTCCTTCATGATCTTCTTTGTATATCTAGGGCTACAACATAAAATATTTGCTAATTCATCGATTGTAATGGTGAAATCCTCGTTTTCCAGTGTGTCCCCAAAGTGATTCCTTAAGTGGAGATAATGCTCCGTTAATTTCATTCTACAAGCACTCCTTCCTTATTGGAGATAAAAGGTGAACAACAATACATTAATTGTACACTTTTTAGTCACTTTTTCCACATATAAAATGGACTTGTAAAAGAGACAGGGAGTGATGAACATGAAAGCAGCAATTGATGATAAAGTGAAGGAACAAGCGGAGAATAGCGGCAAATCATTATGGAAAAACGGTCAGTTTTTGCTCCTGTTATCAGGCAGTTCCATATCTAACTTAACCTTTTATATTTTTACTTTAGCATTGCCGATTATTATTTATGATTTAACCCAATCAACCTTTGCAATGGGAACGATGAGGGGAATAGAATTTTTACCGAACCTACTATTGGCAATTTTTATCGGTGTGCTCGTTGATCGATTTAATCGCAAATTTGTACTACTGAGTGCGGCAAGTGTGCAAGCACTTTGCATCTTCGTCATTATTGTATTTCTCATGTCCTCTTCAATACAGTTATGGCACCTTTATCTTTTCGGATTTATTCTATATACAGCAGGATATACATTTGGCAATGCGTATCATACGGTACTTCCTTTAATCGTAGAAAAGGATCAATTAACCTCGGCAAACGCTATTATTTCGTTTATTCGTACGACCGTTAGCTTAGTTGGACCTGCGTTTGCAGGATTTATCTTAGTGGCCATAAATTATATGTATGGACTCTCGATCACGCTTGTAGGCTTGTTACTTCTTTTGCTGTTCACGAGTTTTTTAAGCATTCCTCATAGGAAAAAGCCGGAAGTACTGAATGAAAAAAATAGTATTTTTTCTGATATAAAAGAAGGCTGGAATAGTCTCATAGAAAATAGAGAGCTGTGGAATCTGACAATCATGGTTCTCCTTAGTAACATAGCGTCTGCATCCACGTTAGCCGTTCTTATTTTTTTCGCGCTTGATGTCATGCAAGTGGCGGAGGTGCAAATTGGGTTTATTTTGTCTAGTTCCGCAGTTGGTGGATTGTTAGCGGCAATGATAGCAAAGAAAATCGTGCGCTGGATTAAAAGAGGGCCATTATTCCTTATCGCTCTTGGCTTAGAAAGCATCGGATATGTGATTTTGTTTTTAGCGATGGATTGGTATTGGCTTGCGGTCGGGATGTTTTTTAATGGCTTTACTGGAGGGCTCATTAATATTCATTATTTCACCCTTCGTCAAGAAACTACACCGAATCATTTGTTAGGTCGCGTAGCTGGTACATCATCAACGATCATGAAGCTCGCAGTACCATTTGCTTTTATTGGTGTAGGTGCTTTAGGAGAAGTAATTCCTGTCCACTTTATCTTCTTAGGGTCAGCCGTCATGACAGGGATGATCATTTTATATTTAATCAAAACCCCAGTTGTTAAAATGAAGTGAGTGTTTTAGGTGCCTGCCCCCCGATGCGGTGAGACGTTGCCGTACCGGGGGGCACCTTTATTTTAATGAGGACGAGGACGTGATTGCTTTTCTCTATTCACAATTCCTAACATGAACCTCTGCCTACTATGTGCATACGTTAAAGGTATGGGAGGGATTGATATGTATTATTTCAATCATCGGTTATTTACATTTCTTCGGAGCAAGGAGTTTATCTGTATTCGTGCAAATACGCCGGCAATGACAAGAATACATCTGTATATAAATGACATTAAACTGAATATCTATAAAATGAATGATGATATTTATTTAAGAACTGATCTGTTGCCATCTGGTTCTCATCTCTTCCATCTGGTGGGGGAGGTCAGTAACTATGGGGAAACCTATACTGTCGAAGAATCTTATCCTATTGATATTGAAAAGAGAACTACTTCCACAAATTTTCGAAGCCATACCTTTAAGCCAGGAGATATTTTAGTGGCAAGTGATAACAAAAAAGGGATACCTAACGGCTATATGGGCCACGCAATTATCATGGTGGACAATGAAAGAATACTAGAGTCGGACTATCAAGACGATAGTATAGCTGTGAACCATATAACTAAGTTTTTTAAGGATCATGAATGGTACGCATTATACCGTCCAATTAATGAAAAAATGGGGGAGCTTGCTGTTAATTGGGGATTGGCTTACCATGAAAAGTACAAAAAGAATGTGAATCAAGGTGTAAATAAACCTCTGTTTTCTTTTCTTCCCTCTAAGTTAACGGATTTATGGTCCACGATATACTGTACAAAACTAGTTTGGCTGTGTTATTACTACGGAGCCAATTATGATTTTAGCCATGAAGGTTTATGGATATCTCCATATCAACTAGACAATCAGTTAAAGAAGGATAAGAACTTCCAGCTAATTTATGAGCACCCAAAACATTACTTTAAGCTAAAAGTATAGGTATTTCTCTTATAAACTACCTACGTGAATGGGGGGATATTAAAACGTTTCCTTTATCATCAGGGAAAAATGGTAAAGGAAATAGCGGCCGTAAAATGCATATTTCGTTTTATATTCTATTATTATTAGCGCAAGATTAAAGCTTACTTCATTGGATATGGATGTGGCTAATGAGAACCGTCCCTGTTAGTCATAGAATTTTATTTACAGCCTGAGCCACGAGCACAACATAGATGGATCGTAATACGTAAAGTTGATGGGCTAAAGGTGGGAACCTGTGGATTTCACTGTTGGAGTAAAGAAGATAACAAAATTGAAATAGGCTATGATCTGAAAAAGGAATTTTGGGGAAATGGATACATGTGTGAAGCTGTAAAGGGAATTATAGACTTTGCTAAGAACACTATGGATTTAAAAGAGATAAATGCCTGTATTTATACTGAAAACGATAAGTCTATAAAATTAGTAGAAAAAATAGGTTTTGTTAAAACTGGTTCGAAATATGAGCTTTTTAGAGGGAAGAAGTATTTACATAGTGTGTATTCGTTAAATGTGAAATAGTCATATCCTTGTCGCATCGGCTGCAGAGTACAAGGATATTTTAAATAGAGAATCATTTAAGAAACGATTGCATTCAATGTGATCGTCTTTTTAAATTAGATCATTACTGTAAATATCAGGTAATATTATTCTCGGGAATTTGTGAAACGATATGGAGAGTTTATGTGAGAAAAGCTAGTATGAAACCACAGGACGTCTTTTCTCGAGCTGTTCTTCACTAAATAGAGGCCATCACATCAAATCTTTCTCTTTACTCTATTCTTTTTTATCGCAATAGGAGTCGTCGGGGTGATTGTATAGATTATTTACTACGAGAAAACGGGGAAGATAGTTAACTAATAGGATTATAAAAGTAGCATCACCTTTCAAAAGCTAATAAATAACTTGTGTAGGAAAACGCCCTTGTACTATAGAATGTAATAATCATAAAAAGAATGTATATAAGTTTTCATTTAGAGAATAGGAGAGTGCATACATGTCTGAACGAAAGATGAAAGAAACCGACAATAGTGTCATTGAATTTATTGAAAAGATCGAAAGTGAGAAAAAGAAGGCAGATGCCTATCGGTTATTAGAAATTTTTGAAGAGGTAACTGGATTTGAAGCAAAAATGTGGGGGCCTAGTATTATAGGTTTTGGGAGCTATCACTATAAGTATGCATCAGGTCGTGAAGGAGATGCACCTTTAGCTGCTTTTTCACCAAGAAAGGCAAAAATTAGTCTTTATATGACCTACGAAAGTGAAGAAAGAGATAGCTTATTAGCAAACTTCGGTAAACATACTAAAAGTAAGGCTTGTATTTATGTGAATAAACTAGCTGATATAGATATCGATGTTTTAAAGGATTTAATTAAACATACAGTAAAAACATATCAGAATCTTTATCCGAACGAATAAAGTGATGTGACTACGGGGGGATAATGTGTAACAGAGTTTGAAAATATATTTCTGCTTGACAAACAACACTACTACGTAATACTATATACCTGTAGTAAGTATTACTGAATACCTGTAACACAGAGTAGTGTAAAAATAAAAAAATGGGTGGTAAATTTGGAAAATATTACAGAAATGCTAAAAGGGGTTCTTGAGGGATGTGTGCTTGAAATCATCAGTCGTGGCGAAACTTACGGCTATGAAATCACACAGCAGCTGCGAGAACTCGGTTTCACTGATGTAGTTGAAGGAACAGTTTATACGATTACCATGCGTCTTGAGAAAAACAATCTTGTGGACATTGAGAAAAAGCGATCCACTGTAGGACCGCCGAGAAAATTTTACACACTTAACGAAGCTGGTAAAAATCAGCTTAATATTTTTTGGGAGAAATGGGAGTTCGTATCAACTAAAATGAACGAACTCAGAACGAAAGAACTTAAAAGGAGAAGGTAATATGAGTATTATAGACAAGATTATTGGTGAGCTAAATGAGAAGCGGGAATGGAAGGCGATGGAGAAGCGTGCGAAGGCACTTCCAAAGGACTATTGTAATGCTTACAAAGCTATACAAAAATATATTTGGACATCTGGGGGTCCCACTGACTGGCAGGACATCAAGCGTATCTTTGGTGGAATTCTCGAACTCTTCGAGGAAGGGGCAGCAGAAGGAAAGAAAGTCACTGACCTCACTGGTGATGATGTGGCGGCTTTCTGTGACGAGCTTGTGAAGGATTCGAAAACTTGGATGGATAAGTATCGCACAAAGTTGAATGAGACGATTTGGAAAAAGTAAATATTATTTAGAAAGATTCCACTGAATAGCTGGCTAGAAATGGGAATTGCCACCGCCACTATTCAGTTATATTTTTACTTCAGTAGTAAGTGATACAGAATATTAGTAATACTGAATAGCTGTGTAAAGGAAAAATAGCGCATTGATGCGCTTATTATAGGGAGGCAGATAGTATGAGCAAAATAGCAATTTCAGTAAAAGGGTTGAAAAAATCTTTTAAAGACAAGGAAGTGTTAAAGGGTGTAAATTTTGAGGTGCAACGTGGAGAAATATTCGCACTGCTTGGCTCAAACGGGGCGGGGAAGACGACGACAGTTAACATTCTCTCGACACTGCTGAAGCCCGATGGAGGAGAAGCCACTGTTTGTGGATTTGACGTCCAACGTCAATCGGAACATGTTCGTCAAAGCATTAGCCTGACTGGCCAGTTCGCAGCTTTAGACGGTATTCTCACTGGGAGAGAAAACCTGAGGATGATCGCCAAGTTACGGGGAGTTTCTAATCCCGCTCAAGTTGCTGACAATCTGCTAGAAAGGTTTGGACTTTCTGATGCAGCAAACCGTCGAGCTGACCAGTATTCAGGGGGAATGAGGCGACGTCTTGACATCGCTATGAGTCTGATTGGAAAGCCACCGGTTATTTTTCTCGACGAACCGACAACAGGGCTTGATCCAGAAGGACGGATAGAAGTTTGGGATACCGTTAAGGAACTTGCTGGTGGTGGCACGACCATTTTGCTAACAACCCAGTACTTAGAGGAAGCCGAACAACTAGCGGACCGTATCGCCATCCTGCATGGCGGGAAAATCATCACGACGGGTACCCTTACAGAACTCAAAGAAATGTTTCCACCGAAGAAAGTGGAATACATTGAGAAGCAGCCAACATTAGAAGAAATATTCCTCGCGATCGTCGGCAAAAAGGAGGGAATTTAGATGAAAAGTAAAACAACGGTTTTACTAGGACGTTTAATGCGTAACATTATGCGAAGCCCGGATACGATAATAACAGTGGCGATTACGCCGATTATGATGATGCTACTGTTTGTCTATGTATTTGGTGGTGCTATAGAAACAGGTACGGATAACTATGTTAATTATTTACTGCCGGGAATCTTGCTGATGGCAATAGCGTCCGGTGTCGGTTACACTTCTTTACGGTTGTTTAATGATGTAAAAAGTGGGCTGATGGCACGTTTCGTTACTATGCCCATCAAGCGCTCGTCAGTTTTGTGGGCTCACGTGTTAACCTCGCTTGTATCCAATGCTCTTACTGTCTTGGTCGTTATTCTCGTTGCGCTCTTGATGGGTTTCCGTTCCGGCGCTGATATTCTAGATTGGCTAGTAGTTGTTGGGTTACTTGGACTATTTACGCTCTCCTTGACATGGCTTACTGTTATTCCTGGATTGACAGCAAAATCGATGGAAGGGGCAATAGCTTATTCATACCCACTAGTTTTCCTTCCGTTTATCAGTTCGGCTTTTGTTCCAACTGAAACGATGCCAACCATAGTCCGTGCATTCGCTGAGTACCAGCCGGTGACATCAATCGTAAATGCAGTTCGAGCACTTTTGTATGAAGGAAATGTTGGTATTGATATGTGGAATGCACTTGGCTGGTGCCTAGCCCTCTTGGTCGTCTCTTACTTTTTTGCAAGTAGAGCATTTCAGCGTCAGTTAGGGTAAGGATGGCAGTGGAAAAAAGTGCAGTGAAAGTCCAACGTCTGCAGAAAGTGCAATAATAACATTTAAGTTGGTTCCTAGTCACCCGGTACGGTAAAGTTATACCGTGCCGGAGCTCTGGAGCCTTTTTTGATATTGAGGTGTATTGGCTAACGAGAACCGTCCCTATTAGCCTTCTGTCATATAAATGACTTAATTTCTCCTTATTCCTATATATGACTATGGTAAAATTATCCTGAAAAAAGTAGTGAGAGGGGGAAAAAATATGCAGCAAACGAAGCAACAGCATTTTGTTCCTACTGGAGCAAATGAGCGAATTGTTACGCTTGATGTTATTAGGGCTTTTGCACTTTTTGGAATTTTACTTGTCAATATGAGGTTCTTTTCGACACCAGCTATTCAAGCGGAGATGGTCGGCACGTCATTTAGTAGCAATTTGCTAGACACTATCAGTACGTGGTTTATCTTTATTTTTGCAGAAGTCAAATTCGTTTCTATGTTTTCGATGTTATTCGGTATTGGTTTTCTTTTGTTTATGGAACGGGGAGAAGAAAAGGGGATTGACGTAAAGAATTTCTTTAAACGGCGGCTTCTCGTTCTACTCCTGTTTGGTCTAATTCATATTTTCTTTTTCTGGTATGGCGATATTTTGACGTTCTATGCCGTACTTGGCTTTCTTTTGCTTTTTATGAAAGGGAAACAACCTCGTTCCTTAAAAAAGGCAGCTATCATTACTTGGAGTATTATCGTTAGTTTCTTTATGCTTATGGCTTCTTTAATGTTTTTGGCCCAATTAGAGAATAGTCCAGAGCAACAGGCATTGATGGAAAATGAAGTGAATCGAATCGCAGAGGTATATAGTCAAGGTACGTTCATTGAAATTCTACAGCAACGAATAAATGACATTTCAGTCATTGCTGTTGGCAACATTTTTCTATTTGGGGTCATTTTAACGATGTTTTTCTTTGGAATGTATTTTTGGAAAACTGGTATTTTCACAAATACGTCAGAAAATCTGGATAGAATCCGTCGAATTTCAAAAGGAATGTTAATGGTAGGAGTACTAGGCTTAATCCTTGCTAGCTTAGGAAAGGTATTCATCGATGGGGCTAATTCTCCATGGTATTTCGTTAAGTATGGAGGGCTGTTCATCAGTGGACCTTCGATTAGTATTTTCTATGTCATGAGTATTTTGTTACTTCTGCAAAACAAAAAACGATTGGCAAAAGCAACGACATTTTTACAGCCTGTAGGTAAGATGGCTCTGACGAACTATCTCATGCAGACGCTCGTTTGTACGACTATTTTCTACGGATACGGGTTCAGCTTATTCGGAAGTGTTGGGCCTTTCGGAGGCATTTTAATAACATTAAGTATATACTGTGTGCAAATTGCCTACAGCTATTTTTGGATGAAGCGGTTCCGGTTTGGGCCGATGGAGTGGCTGTGGAGAAGACTGACCTATGGGAAAAATGCAGTGAAAGTTCAACGCCTAAGGAAAGCGCTATAACAACATTAAATTATGGAAATTATTCCATAAAGAAGACGGTTGTACTCTATGAGTGCAGCCGTTTTTGGATAAAATGTGTCATTGGCCTTGTATGAAACGGAATATTGGATTGCTTTTTATTTTACATGTGTCATTGATCTCGTATGACACGAGTTATTGGATTGCTTCTTATTTTTCATGTGTCATTGGCCTTGTATGACACGGAATATTGGCTGGCTTTTTATTTTTCATGTGTCATTCCCCATGTATGACACAAGTTATTGGATTGCTTTCTAATTTTTAAGTGTCATTGCTCTTGTATGACACACGTTATTGGAATACTTTCTAATTTTCATGTGTCATTGCCCTCGTATGACACACGTTATTGGAATACTTTCTAATTTTCATGTGTCATTCCCCATGTATGACACACGTTATTGGATTGTTTTCTAATTTTCAAGTGTCATTGGTCTTGTATGACACACGTTATTGGATTGTTTTCTAATTTTCAAGTGTCATTGGTCTTGTATGACACACGTTATTGGAATACTTTCTAATTTTCATGTGTCATTCCCCATGTATGACACACGTTATTGGATTGCTTTCTAATTTTTATGTGTCATTGCCCTCGTATGACACAAGTTATTGGATTGCTTTCTAATTTTCATGTGTCTTTGGTCTTGTATGACACGTGTTATTGGATTGCTTTTTATTTTTCATGTGTCATTCCCCATGTATGACACGCGTTATTGGATTGCTTCTTATTTTTCATGTGTCATTGCCCTCGTATGACACTTATTATTCGTTTTTTTCTTTTCAAGTCGGGGAGCGTGACCTAACGGTAGAAGGAATAATGTCCACTTTTTCGGGGATTATAGGTTAAAAAGAGGAGGTTTGGAAAAATGGATACATTGTTTTTTATTTTGTTTCTATTGTCGTTAATCGCTATTCCCGTCGCTTTATTTAAACCTAATATAGTCAAGGCGAAGTCTAGACCACAAGCATTACTTGTGACAGTTGCATCTACACTTGTTTTTTTAATTCTTTTCGTAATCACTGCACCTGAACCTGTGGAGGAAATAGCAGAGGAAGAAAATGAAACAGAAGAAAATATTGAGATAGAAGAAGAGGTTGAGGAAGAAGCTGAAATAGAAGAGGAAATTGAAGAAACTCCAGAGGAAGAAGAACCAGTTGAAGAAGATGTACAAGAAGAAGAAATTGTGGAAGAATCAGAAACATTATCACAACAAAATGCAGTGGCAATGGCTAGAAACTATTTAGCTTATACAGCCTTTTCTAAAAGCGGGCTTATAGATCAGTTGAAATTTGAAGGGTTTGATGATGAGGACGCTACTTATGCAGTAAACCAGATAAATGTTGATTGGCAAGAGCAAGCCGTAAAAATGGCTGAAAATTACTTAGAATTCACAAGTTTTTCAAGAAGCGGTCTCATAGATCAGTTGGTATTTGAAGGGTTTAGCACTGAAGATGCAACTTATGCAGTTGATGCAATAGGACTTTAATAATTGGAATCGGTAGTATTGAAGGTTTTAGGTGCCTGCCCCTCATACAGTGAAACTGTATTGTACGTGGCGGGCTTTTTTTAAGTTACTTTTAAATATAACGTAGTATTTTAAGCAAAATAAAGTAAGTATAAGGAATTAATAATATGCCAAAATTGAATGTGTTAATTTGGATGTTAAAACGTTCACCGATCGGTTGCACTTAATATGTTGACTACTAATCCCCTTTTGTTTGCTATAAATATGTAAAAAACGTCTCTGCTTATTGCAGAAACGATTCCCGTCTGTTGGAGTTTTACTTATAATTATTAATTCTTGTATAACTGTTTTTCTTTTTGTCTTTATGCAAATCAATCCAATGTTGAGGTATAAACAATGATAATATTTGTTCCAATTGAATCTTAAGTGTTTTCTTCACTTAATACACCTCCTAAATTAGATACGAAGTTGCCAGGGAAAGGTACATAATATTAGTATAGCCAACCTCCCCCAACGGCAATGGAAGCTTATTCAGCTAATGCAACCTGTTAATTAAAAAAATGTTTTGGTTAATCTTTATCTAAATCATCATCAAGAAAAGATTTTTTGTTTTCTCTAATATCCTTTATCCCATATTTCTTTTCAAGATATTGACCGATCATTGAACTGTTGATACCTCTCCTGACTGCGGTTTCAATAATTATATAAAGAATAAATAGACCAACAATACACGATACAATCGCTAAACCGATACCCTCCATTAAGTAAAACCCCCAAATAACGCATTTTGTCAACAAGCCTTATCAGAATTTCTTTCTTAAAGTAAAACTCTCCCTGTTAGTACGTTATCTCACAATCTCTCTTAATCTTACCATAAAAAAGTAAAACATTCCCAATATTCAAAAAGAGATTAGCCTGCTAATATACTTGAATGGCTTGTTTACGCCATTGATGTAAACCCCGTTACTCCAACCCTTTGATATCTTTTTTTGTGACTAAATATGGATTAGTATTATTAAATAAAAATTTGACTATCAACCCAGCGCCACTGATAATTACTATAGGTGATAAGATGACGAACATGGTGAAAATCTCAGTGAGAAACTTAGTAGAATATGTGTATCGAAGTGGCAGTATTGAATCTGGCTTCCGCACTTCTTCGACGATGACAGAAGGGACAAGAATCCATCAGTTAATCCAAAAAGGCTACGGAGAACACGATGAAAAGGAAGTGTTTGTAGAAGCAGATATTCCTTATCAAGATTTTGTTGTACGAGTGGATGGACGGTGTGATGGACTTCTGAAAGATGAGGAGTGTGTGACAATTGATGAAATAAAGTCTACGGTACATTCTTTAGAGGATGTGGAGGAAGATACACATCCAGTCCACTGGGCACAGGCTATTTTCTATGCTTATGTTTATGCTGGTGACCATCATTTATCAGAAATGACGATCCAACTTACGTATGTACAGGTGAAAACGATGGAGCAGAAACAATTTCGCCGTGTGATGACATATGAGGAAATGGAATCATTCGTTTATAAGGTAATTGAGGAATATGCTAGTTTTTTAAAAGTGAAGCTAAAGCATAAAAATGAGCGAAATAAGACGAGTAAAACACTGGCGTTTCCGTTCGATACATATCGAGAAGGTCAACGTAAACTTGCAGGTGCAGTATATAAAACGATTGATGACAAAAAAACATTATTCGCAAGTGCCGCGACTGGGATAGGGAAAACGATATCTACTATTTTTCCTGCTGTAAAAGCGATTGGCGAAGGAAAACTAGAGAAAATGTTTTATTTGACTGCAAAAACAATTACAAGAACAGCAGCAGAAGAAGCATTTCAGCTATTGATGGATAACGGTCTAGATATGAAAGTGCTGACAATAACTGCAAAAGATAAAATTTGTTTTCAAGAGGAAACGATATGTACGAGTGAAAAATGTCCATTTGCAGCTGGCTTTTATGACCGTATAAATGAGGCAATTATTGATATCTTGGAGCATGAGAATATAATTAAACGGGTCATTATTGAACAATACGCTCGAAAGCATCAAGTTTGTCCTTTTGAGTTTTCCATTGAACTTGCTTATGCAGTAGATGCTGTCATTTGTGATTATAATTATATTTTTGACCCAAGAGTATCGTTGAAGCGATTGTTGGAAGATCAGAAAAAGAAAACGGCCATCTTAGTAGATGAAGCGCATAACTTAGTGGATCGTGCGAGGGAAATGTATTCTGCTACGATTCATAAATCCAGCTTTTTGCAGCTGAAAAGGGATTTTAAAAATAACCGACTCGCTGCAGAGGCTAAGGCGATCAATGACTATTTACTAGAAGTGAAGAAATCTGAGGAATATTTAAGAAAAAACGTAGATGAAGAGCTTGTAGCATTACTAGAAACATTCATCATGGAGGCGGAGCTAGAGCTAGTAAAGATTGATCATGCATTGTTGCTAGATACGTACTTTGCCGCGCAAAACTTTGTTAAGATTGCTAAACTTTACAATGAGAAATTCATTACTTATGTCGAAGTTCATAAAAGTGAAGTGAAGTTAAAGTTATTTTGCCTTGACCCATCCCAACAAATTCTTAAAATGGGGAAAGGATTTAGGGGGAGGGTGTTCTTTTCAGCAACGTTAATACCTGCCGATTATTATAAAGAGTTACTTGGTGGACAATCGGAGGATTATGTTATTTCGATTCCATCCCCTTTTGCGCGGCAAAACATAGAGGTCATCATACAACCATTATCGACAAGATTTCGGGATAGAGAAAAAACAATGGAGCCGATGGTACACTTTATCAAAGATGTCATTGATAAGAAGGAAGGGAATTTCTTAATCTTTTTCCCATCCTATCAATATATGAGAAGTGTGTATGAGCAATTTACGGAGCATTATCCAAGTGTGTCTACGATTATTCAAGATGTGGGAATGGCCGAAGTAGAACGGGAAGATTTTTTAGCACAGTTTACGTCTGAACGTGCCGAGAGATTAGTAGGCTTTGCTGTACTAGGGGGGATCTTTTCTGAAGGTGTGGACTTAAAAGGTGACCGACTGCAAGGTGTCATTGTCGTTGGGGTTGGCATGCCACAGATTGGTTTTGAACGGGATATCATCAAGGACCATTTCCAATCGGTTGGAAAGAATGGATTTGATTACGCTTATGTCTATCCTGGAATGAATAAAGTACTGCAAGCAGGTGGACGATTGATTCGCTCTGATACCGATACTGGCGTGATTGCTTTAATTGATGATCGATTTTTACAGACGAAGTACCAGGCGTTAATCCCTTATGAATGGCAGGATTATAGCGTGGTGGTGGGTCTTAAAAAGTCAGGTACATCTAACCATCACCGTTGAATAAACAGGGAGATTCATTTTAAGGACGGGAACGAAATTTCCGTCCCCATCCTTCCTCCTTTAGCAGCAAGAGCATGTTTTTGATTCCACAGGCTTATCTGCTACAGAACTATCGCTGCAATCACATTCACAGACGCAAGTGCAGTTGTCTTTCCCTTTGTTTTTGCATGTACATTCGCATTCACATTGATGTTCCCCATCACTGTAGGTTACACCTTTCTTTTTTTCTTCCATAAGATCTCCTCCTTTTTTTTACCTGCACATTATAAGACGAAGATCAACCAAGAAAGACGCAAATGCTATTTACAGGCACAGTCATTGGAATGCTTACAGCTATCTCCGGATACATTTATTTCGTTATGAAAATCAATGATATTCCCATAGGAGTCTGCTTCAATATGGCAGCATGCAATTAACAACTCCTTTAACTTCAACCGTCCCCGTTGAACTCTGGATTTCGCACCGGAGAAAGACATTCCTAAATGGCGACTTAATTCTTTTTGGGACATACCCTGTAGTTCAGTAAGTTCAATCGCTTCTTTGTATTTGTGTCGAAGTTGATTGACCATCGGACGAATACATGCAGACAGTTCCTTTGATAAATCATGATTCTCTAGCTGGTTAACATCAACTAGTTCGCTTGGAAACACGGTAGTTGGCTTTTTTGATCGATAATAATCGATGATTGCGTTACGTGTGATGTTGTAGATCCAACTTCGTATTTTTTCTTCCTCTTTTAATGATGTAATGGATGCAGTAATTTTCGTAAAGACATCCTGGACAATATCTTCTGCAATATTTGGATTTGAGACACGCTTCATAATAAAAACCATTAACGGTTTATGAAACTGCTTGTAGATATCTTCTAGTTCCATCTGAATTTCCTCCTTGAAAACTTACTACTATATAAAGACGAATAATCGGGAAGAAGGATGCAAAATTTTTTAAATAGATGGTCTTAAAGATGTAATGTGTCTGCCCCTAGCAAGATAAAACTTTACCTTGCTGGTGGACGGGCATCTTTTTCGAGTGTAGTCGTTTCTATTACACTTGTACTTTACATACTCGGAGCAGCAGCTCTTTATGTAACCTTTAGTTAATAATACCATGGTGAATGATTTCAGCCTGTACGTTCACGTTGATGGGAAGCTGTCCGTACACCTCTTTCCACTCTTTACCATCTTCTATTTTATAGTGATGGTAAGCCATAAGTTCACGACCGATACCTAGCAAATCGCATTTTGCCTCTTGGAGCTTGGCGACGGTTGTTACAGCTAGTTCTTGAAGTTCTTCCTGGATTTGACTATTAAGTTCGACAATGGTTGATTTTTCGTTCAAATGGTCTGGAGGATATTCAGTTACATTTAAATACACCTCTAAATTCAGATCTATTGTATAGGAATTACCAGCTGGAGTTACCGCAATTTTAGATTTATACTCATCTATCTGATAGGAGATATGATTAAACGCAGTTAATTCTTGCTGTTGACCATCAATTGTTGTAATGAAGGATGTCATTTCTGTTTTCCCTTTTTTATCACTTAATAGGTTTGCCATAATGCTTTCATCTACGGAAAGGGTGCCAGTCATTTTTTTGTCATCAAACAAAGCTGTTCCGATTACCCTTGCTTTTTCTGTACTATGCTGTTTGTCTATTTTCAAAAGTGGTATGTTGAAATCTTTTCCTATATCAAGCATGACAGGGCAAATATATTGAAGATTAAGCCGTGGCACAATCGTATCCTGCTCGGCTCCCTCAATTAAATCAATGTAGTACGTACTTACTAACGGAGCACTTTCTATATTTAAGCGGATCAAATCCTCTGCCGTATTAACTGTAATTGCTACTCGAGATGATAAGGGAGCACGTGCGTCTCGATAAAGTACATCCAAAACAGTATAAAGATCTATTTTGGCTAATGCCTGATCAATTAATATAACCCTTATTTTAGAAGAATCTACAGAACCGGGGAGGGCATTGTCTACATTTGTTCTCGATTCCCTTAAGGTACGCCCTTCTGCCGAAATAATATAGCTACTGGGTGACGTTTTCTCACTGGAACCTTCCTTAGGAATCGAAACGGTAGTATTAAACTGACCTTCATCCGTCTTATCAATACCTAAACTATAGATTAAATTAACATCCTTTAAGAGAAGTTGATCCCAACAAGCCGTCAATAGAAAAAGTCCAATCACTATGTTTATATACATAAAGTATTTCTTCATACGCTCACCTTTTGTTTTTTGAATACTAAAGTTGCCAACAAGGTCACAATGGGAATGATTATAGCGAATACAAAAGCAGTCTGATCTATCACTTTCGTATAGTTCTCAATGGACAAACTATTAAGTGGTAAGAGTGAAAGCACTGCACTGCATCCAACGACATATGGAACTGCCTTTTTGTGATGTTTCAAGGACAGAACAGAGGCAACGCCAATGGAACAAAGGTACATATAACTTACTAAAGAACTTGAGACGAAAACGATCCATGTAGACAAAAATAAGATATCGATCCGTTCAAACACGGGGAACGTAAATGCCTTTAAAATATATAATAGAGGCTGTGGTACTAACGGTATCTCCTCTGGACTAAAAAAAATAAACGTAAGAAAAGTAAAGTATGTATAATACAAGGTCACAAAAATATTTGATGACGTTGCGGCAAGGATTTTTTGCCGTCTACTTCCTTCCACAAAAGGATAAAGAAATAAGATACATTCAAACCCCCAGAAGGATAACATACCATCTTTTACTCCAGCTATTATATTTCCTAGTCCATTCTCACCTATTGGTAAAACAAAGCGGATATCAGTGTTTTCATAGCCCGGTAAAGAGATGAAGATTAATATAAATAAAAGAAAAGAAACAATGGTTTGAAATCGGCCGATAACCCTTAGTCTTTCTCGAACTATATATAATGCGAGTATACTAAGCAGCAAGGCAAAGACCCACAGTGGTGTTCGAGGGAATGCCCAAATTTCGATAATATAGTTATACTGCATGTAGATGATGCTGCCTACAAGCAAAAAATAGAGTATAAACGCAAAAGAGAGCAATTTTCCAATAAGCTTTCCGAATACGGCAGGCAATATATCGTAAAAAGATAATGTCGGAAAACGCTTGGAAAGAAACCAATAAAGAAAAAGAACAAATTGAATAGCAATTCCAGTGAGGAGAACGGATAGCCATCCATCTGACTTTGCCCCTGATTGATGCACATGAAACGGAAGAGAAATATAGCTAATTCCGATTTGCGTCTGAATAATAAAAAAGAGAAATTGTGTTGGTGATATTGTTTGTTTATTTTGTGGAATCATCTTTTGCCCACTCTCTATTTTGCTGTTGTCTCGTCGCCTTTTGCGCTTGTACTGCTTTAGGTCTCTTCGACATCTTCCAATTTGGCATTCGAATGAACGTATCACGCCAATCGCTTGGTTGCAATGGTGATACCGGGGCAAAATAAGGCGATCCAAAGGATTCTAATTTACAAAAATGCATGATTAGCAAGATAAAACAAAAGGAAATTCCTAAGTAGCCAAAGGAGGCAGCGGCAAACATAAACGGAAATCGCAGCATTCGTATGGATGCATTCATCTCTGGAGATGGTACGACGAAGGATGCGATTGCTGTGATGGCTACGACTATGATCATGATATTTGACACCAAACCTGCCTGAACGACGGCATCACCAATGACGAGTCCGCCTACAATACCTATTGTTTGTCCTATTGGTGTTGGAAGCCTAATCCCAGCTTCCCGGATAAGCTCAATCGTCAACTCCATTAGTAATGCTTCAATAATTGGAGGATAGGGAACCCTTTCTACTGAATTTTTCACTTGTAAAACAAGGTCAGCCGGTATTATTTCAAAGTGAAAGGAAACGGTAGCAATGTATAATGCTGGAACAAATACAGCAATAAAAAAACCAATTAGTCGGATTAAACGATAAAATGATCCAGCATAAAATCGGCCGCTATAATCGTCAGGTGACTGATAGAAAGCAAAAAAGCTGACAGGCAAAATCAATGCGGTGGGACTTCCCGCTGTGAGAAGGGCTACCCGTCCTTCCATGATGTTTGCCTTCGTTCTATCTGGTCTTTCCGTAATAAGCAATTGTGGAAAGGGAGAAAAGGGCTTGTCTTCGATGAATTCTTCAATAAAACCTGGGCTGAATGCCATATCCGCACTAATCGATTTTATTCTTGTTTCTAACTCTTGAACGACCTTTGGGTTAGCAATATGATCTAAATAAACAATGGCTACCTCTGTGCCAGATTCATCCCCAACGGATTGGTACTTTACCACAAGCTTGGAGTTTGAAATCCGTTTTCTTATTAATTGGATATTAGAAGACAAATCCTCAACAAACCCATCATGTGCTCCACGAATCACCTTTTCATTCCCTGGCTCTTCAATAGCGCGCTCAAAACTATCGCTTACATAAAAGGATATCGCCTCGATTTGCCCTTCCATAAAAATCGTTACATATCCTTTGAGCATATTATTAACGATAGCAGTCACGTTCTTATCCACTTCGATGGCACTTGAAGAAATAACTCTTTGTATCTCAGCAGATTCATATTGGTTCAAATTGAGTCGTTCAAGAAAACTCTTGGATAATCGTTCTTCATTAACTAATGTTTCAACAAAAACAGCTACACCATGAGAGCCTTGAAAGGTAAAATACCGTCTCTTCACATCTTCTGAATGATGAAATTCATTTAATATAAGCTTGATGTTGGTTTCTATATTGGTAGTAACTAGTTGAGTTGTTCGTTGTTCACTATTATCTTTTGTCATGCATAGTGCTCCTCAATGAAGTGATTAATTTTTTTTATTATTCCCAAAAATGGCTAATAATTATTAAAGTTCCTAATTTTAGATGTTTGATTCTACAGACCGTTCCCTATTTATTGAGGAATAAAGAGGTAGTAGCCTATTTGGGTTGATTATATGCGTTCTCGAACTTCGCTGTTTGCCAATATTGTTACAAAACGCAATTTAACTTCCTGAATTTTCCTTCTTGTGGTAAAATTGATCTGAGTATAAAGACTCATTTCAGATCTCGATAATGAGGTTTAATACCAGAGGAATTAGTAAAAGAGGTGTGCTGATGGGGGTTCACGGTTCCATAGACAGAATCAAGCAGATTGATTACATCACGAATATCTTTATGGTAGTTGCATTTTTTATCCATTTCTTTTGGGCTTTCTTATTTTTTTGGCTGGATATCCCCCTTCTTGGTTATGTTAATATCGTAAGTTCGTTCGTATATGTGTGTGGATACTATCTAGTTAAGCGAGGCCATACATTAGTAGCTTTATATATAGGGCATATTGAGATTGTAGTCCACACCTCTATTGCTATTTATCTTCTAGGTATTGGGGCAGGGTTTCAATACTATATTGTACATGCTATTATTCTAACGTTTATCGCTTTGAAACCTTCTACTCTAGTAAAGTCGATGATCGTTTTTATAGATATGGTCATTTTGATTATTTTATCTCTTCATTCCAGGGCGCCCTCTATTGAAATAGAAGTTGTCTACATAGACGGTTTACTTTTAATGAACACCGTTTTTGTTTGTATTACGTTAGCTGTTCTCACCTATTTATATCGTAAAGTAACCGATACAACGGAGAAATATTTGATTAACCTTAATAAACAACTTGAAATTGCTGCGAACACAGATTCATTAACCAATCTTTTCAATCGTAGAAGCATAATAGTTAATTTGAAAGAAGCAGAAGCAGATTTTGAACAAAAGCAAAAACCGTTCACCATAATCCTAGCAGACATCGATAACTTTAAGCAGATTAATGATTCGTTTGGTCATGATTGTGGAGATATGGTGTTAAAAGAATGTGCGAATTTTTTAAAAGAATTTTTTCGAGGCCACCCAGTTGCACGGTGGGGTGGGGAAGAATTCTTAATTCTGCTGCAAGATACGCAAATAGCTGAGGCACATCATGTTTTAGAAAAACTTAGACAACGTTTCGAGGAAGATATAACTTTTTCTTATCATGACAAACCATTTAAAATTTCGATGACCTATGGTTTAACTGAATACGATGAGGCGAAGGTAGATGTGCTAGATTGTATTAAAGATGCGGATAAAGCTCTAATAGAAGGTAAAAACCAAGGGAAAAATTGTATAGTCTTAAGTCGGACATGAGAGACAAAAAAGCCTGCCCCCATTGTGGTAAAAATTACTGCAATGGGGGCAGGTTTTTTATTTTTAATTCACGAAAAGTCCCCCAATCTTCATGGCTATTAAACTGAGGGTAAATAGACATAAAGTGAACGATAATAGGTGCTCGATCTAGAGTAGGGGATGTATCGAATAAAGATTTATCTCCGTACCGAATAGCTGATAAGGCTAGAGGTAATTCACGTCTGAAGATCTCATTTCGTCTTACAACCTCATTTTTCTTGAACTCTCCTTGGTCTATATACAAATAAACACAATAATAGAACGCACTGCCTCTTCTAACCCATTCTCCTAACACTTCATCTCTCATAGAATTAGTTTTATCCCAGGCGTAACCGAGTCCAATTGTTAAAAATAGCTCTCCAGTTATGTCAGAGTGAGTTATTGTATACCGTCTCGGGAAAACAGGTCCTGTAGGTGATACCCCTTCCCTGTACTCTACAAATAATTTATCTGGATTAAAGGTACTCAAAACCATCAACTCCATTCTCTTTTTTCATATTTTATTCACTCACTATGTAATAGTTCTATGAGTATTAGTCATTTTATTTAGTGATGGCTAGTGACGGACAGCTCCTGGACTAATAAATAGACTAAGTTCGCACGAGTTTCTCTAGAATGCTGACGGGAATAGGCGATGCGACGATATGGATAAGCTATCGTTATGGCTAATGAGAACCGTCCCTGTTAGTCTTTTGCAGGATATTTTCTATTAAAGGAGAATCAAGAATATGGATGGAACACAAAGTTAGGTAGGTTAAAATAAAGTTGGATAAGATAAAATTAATTTTTCATTTAAATAAGGGGGAGTTAGGAACATGAAGCAATTTCCACGTCGAATTTATACAGAGGCACCAACACCGATAGAAAAGGTCACCCGATTTGCAGCTGGTTTAGGGGGACCGAATCTCTACATTAAACGGGATGATTTGCTCGGTCTCACAGCGGGAGGTAATAAAACGAGAAAGCTAGAGTTTCTCATGGGAGACGCACTGGAAAAAGGGGCAGACACGATTATTACCGCAGGGGGAATCCAATCGAACCATTGCCGACTCACCTTAGCTGCCTGTGTGAAAGAGGGATTGAAGTGTATTCTTGTTTTGGAGGAAAATGAGTTAGACCTGTTCCATACGAAGACGAGCGGTAATTTTCTCTTATTTCAGCTATTAGGAACGGAGAATGTAAAGGTTGTGCCAAACGGAACGGATGTTTATGCGGAAATGGAGAAGCTAGCTCGGCAAGTCAGGGGCGAGGGAAGAACTCCCTATGTCATTCCAGTGGGGGGGTCCAATGTGACAGGAATAACGGGGTATGCAGCCTGTGCAGAAGAAATTATCGAGCAAGCAAAAGAACAGGGCATACAGTTTGACTATGTAGTTTGTACGAGTGGAAGTGGCGGAATGCATGCAGGGTTAGTGGCTGGACTTTTGGCCGTGGATAGTGCAGCTAAGGTAATAGGGATCAATATTAGTCGCGGAAAAGAGGAGCAAGAAGAGAAGGTGTATCAGCTCACGAAGGAAACGGCTAAGCATCTTGGCTTGGGAAGAGAGATCCCGCGGGAAGCTGTTGTTTGCTTTGATGATTATGTTGGGCCAGGCTATGCCTTACCAACAGAGGAAATGGTAGAAGCGGTGAAACGACTCGCCAGTACGGAGGCCATCTTACTTGATCCTGTTTATACGGGAAAAACAATGGCAGGGCTTATAGATCTCAGTGGAAAAAACTATTTCCAACGCGAGGACAATATTTTATTCCTCCATTCTGGGGGGACACCTGCTTTATACGCCTATGCATCTCTATTTTAAGTTTGGTGAACGTGATCTTTACTCTTCCAAACATCATGGTGGTAAATTCAGAGATGTTCGGTCCATGGTATCCATGGGCACAGCCTTTTTTAGGGATGATGCTTAGGTGGGGAAGGAGATACCTTTTATTCTACAGAAACCCTGCTCATCGTCATTGTTGGTGGTGGTATTCTCTTCCTGTGTGGAGGACTAGCATATTTTAAAAATAAGAGATGGTAAAAAGGAGTAGTATTTTTCCTACTCCGCATATCATATCATTTAAAAGCTTGGTCGATTCATGTTTTGATGTAGTGATAAGCAGATTTTTTCTGTAGCACGCGAGCCGATAAGCAAAAGGATATAAAAAAGAATTTAAAATCCCGTGAGGACTAGTGAGCATGAGCGAAAGGATATAAAAAAGAGTTTAAAATCCCGTGAGGAAGTAAGAGCATGAGCGAAAGGATATAAAAATGAATTTAAAATCCCGTGAGAAGGAGTGCATGCCTGAGTTAAAATGAATAAAATTACATAAAGAGTCGATTTCCTAACGTAAAGGGAATCGGCTTTATTGAATATTTATTGCTTTGCTAAAAAGTGACACATTAATTTACTTCGTTGAACTTTAAAAATACTATTGACTATTCAGTTGAACTGTATTATTTTATTATTAAGTCGAACTGTACAGTTAAACTGAATAGAGGGTGAGAGTATGAAACATAAACTACTGCCGTTGTCAGAAACGATGCATTATATTTTATTAGCCTTACGTGAACCACTCCATGGCTATGCCGCAATGCAGAAAATTGAACAAATAAGTAACGGTACTGTTATTTTAGCGGCTGGAACATTATACGGCGCAATTGAAAACTTAAACAAACATGGTTGGATTGAACCTGTCGGAAATTCGGGTCGGAGAAAAATCTATATGATAACTTCAGAAGGAAGAGACATTTTGAAATTGGAACGAGAAAGGCTAGCGCATATTTTATCCTTGTATGAAGGGAGTGAATCAAATGAAGAGGTTTAAAGTATTTTTTAATATTGAAAAAGAAGAGCAATGGCTGAACGACCAATTACAAAAAGGCTATCGGTGCACAAATATTAGTAGTTTTGGAATATACACTTTTGAAAAAACTGACAAGAGATATGCTATGCGACTTGATTATCAAGGTTATTTACGTAAAGAAAGGTTCGTAGAATACAAAGGGATATATGAGGATTTCGGCTGGAATTATATCAAGGGCTCCTCGCTCAGCGGAATTCGTTATTGGCAAAAAGAAGAGGATGACCAAAACGAGATTTTCTCCGATCGTCAATCAAAGGGTAATTATTATAAAAGATTAATGCATTATTCAATTTGGTTAGGCTCTCTCTGTTTGGTTTATTCCTATATGCTATACAACGATGCAGGGTTATACCACGAAGGTCTTTGGAGCATGAATGGGGCATTATTTTGGAAGGCATTTTTATTTGAAACACCATTTGTATTAGTGAAGTTGTCTCCCACACTTCTGGCTATTCTTTTTGCAATCAGTTTATATAAAGCTTATCGGAAGTATTCGTTGTTCAAAGTATAATAGTTATAGATTTTATAAGGAGACAATTAGTTTAACCTCCATCTAAAAGAAAGTTTATCTTTTAATTGATTTAATAAACACTTGGAAGTAACTTTTTGATTATATAGGTGTGTACCTTTTGTGCCAAGTCTAGTAGTGATTCGTTTGTGGCAGAGGTTTATTCAATGAAAGCATTTTGTTCTTCCATTACAGCGGAAGCTTCCATTCAATTGGCTGCTTGAAAGAGTCTCGTCACATTAACACTGTTTTTGTCAGTTATTTTATTTAGTATGTATGTATTAAAACGAACTTTCCGATAATATGATTAATACATAGGTGTATTAAATAAAAAATAGGGTAAATGTCACTTACAAGTGATACAAGCGCGGAATTGTATGTTAAAATAAGGAAAACATACAAGGAGGTGGCCGATGTGGCTGAATTGACTATAAGTCGTAAAGCCCATCAGGGTGTAAAACGTGTCCGCCGCGCAAGAATAGCAAGTGCGGAAGGAGTAAATGTTATGGATAAAAGAGACATAAGGCATATTCAAGAAGAATTAGGATTTAATAACACAAAACCAATTTCTTTATCACCTAGTGACCAGAAGGATGTTGATGATAAAGGAGATTGTTTCAGAGATTGGTATGAAGAGGAGCTGCGGGAATTATATGAGCGATAAATTAAATAAAATCGCCCGCGATCGAAGAAATGCTGATCAGGGCGATTTCTTTTTTGCAAAAGTAAGAATGTCAAATGGACAAGTAATACCTAGGCCTGTTTTTGTAATAGGAAAAGATAATGATTCTAATGATGATGAGGACGTTATTGTTTGTAAATGCACCAAAGAACCAGCAAGGTCTGAATATGATATTACAGTACAATTAAAGTATGAAACAAGTGTAAGAACTAATAAAATTTATACTATCGGCAAATCGCAATTAGAGTTCAAAATTAAACATAATTTAGATATAGCAATCATTAACAACCTCGTAGAGTCTTCTAAAAAGGCAATATATTAATCATAACATACCTAGTGCAACCTATATATATGAGGGTGCATTTTTTTGTTATTACCATTATTTTTCATGTTTCTACTGTGCATGTATTTTCTATGAACTGAACAATGGGACGGACCTCTTGCTTCTTAGTTTTGAAGAAGGTTAACTCTCTCTTCGTTTAGTAAAATGAATAAAGTAGTCATTAAAAGAAATTGTAGAACTCAACGAGTGACAGATCATGTTTTACACTCTTCTAAAACATGTCCCAAAACACTTTCTACATGGTGGGAGTGTACCAGTGTTATCATCAAGAGTCACTGTATTGCGATATTTTGTACATCAATAAGTACCCTTACCTAGTTTTTCTCCTGTGCACGGCATATATTTCAACTCCATGATTCCAATATTTACTAGAGAGGAATTTTTTCTTTTTGTTATATAAGCTATTTAGTACAATGAAAGAAAGTAGATTGTAAGATTTTAGGAGTGTATGTCGAGTGGATAAAATAAAGAAAGAATTAATTGCTTTTGGAAAACGAACAATTAATTTAAATGAACTAGAAGAAGTGATTAAGCCTTATAAACATACATATGAAGACTTCTCATCGACGATATTGCAATTAGAAGAAGACAACATAATATCTATGGTTAAATCAAAAGGCCGTACCACAAGGAAGCCCTCCTTAGCAAAACAATATCGCATAGATAAAAGTGCCCTCACGGAGAATTATCATAAGGAATTACAATATTATCGTGCCCAATTAGACCCCTCAATTAGTATAGATAAATATTATGGGAACCCATCAGACTGGAAAACTGATTTGCCTTATATTTTAAAAGTAGATGAATACCTTAAAAAAAATTTTTATCCAACTGATAAAGTACCGGCACCTGAACGAAGCTACGAACTGGTAGGGGATGAAAAGTGGATTACCGAAAATAGTGGAAAGAGTTTACTAGAAAAAATTAACGTATATGACAAATTAAATATTATACCTGTTTCAGATCCAATGATGTTTGCCATAAATCCCTTGAAATTAGCAGAAAGTAAACAGTTGCATATCATTGTTGAGAACAAAACAACTTATCAAGCATTATTACCAGTAATAACTGAGACGGAATTTTCTACTTTAGTTTACGGGAGTGGAAAAAAAGTTATTAAAAGTATTGAGCAGTTTGAGTTACAGTACCCAATAAAAGCGACTCACCAATTTTTTTATTTCGGTGATATTGATAGAGAAGGAATAAATATTTGGTATTCACTAACGAAACAACTAGAAGTAAAATTAGCAATCCCGTTTTATCTCGAATGTCTTAAGAAAGAGGCTGCATTAGGAAAAGGCTATCAAAAATCAAATGGTGAAGCAGAAGATAAATTTATTCGATTTTTTCCAGAAAATGTACGAGAGCAAATTAGTACACTCCTCAAAAATGGGAAATATCATCCTCAAGAAACTTTAAATACAAATGAACTACAGAAAGTCTGGAGGGAATCCTTTTGGAGAAATTAGACTTATTGGAGATATCTAGTGGTTATCAGGAACGGATGAGAAGGTTAGCGTTATTTGACGCTCTTTATGAATTAGAAAGAAAACGTGAACAAGATCAGAATAATAATGTAATAGATATGAAAGGTTTAGGTTTACTCACGCTTTTATTCTTTTTTGAGAAAAAATTGATGAGACAGTATAAAACAGGAGCAATGCAGCTAGCATATTTCATTGAAGAGCTTACGAAACAAAAATATAAGCTAGATAAAAGTACCTATGAGAAAATGGCAAGAACAATTATTCAAACGTTTCGCCCTGCCTCAGGAAAAAAAAGGAGTTACAGCTATTTCAATTGGGAGAAAATGAAAGACGAAATGATTGAGTATTCGATTCTAAAAGCTAATAGTTTCGATGTGAAAACGAATACGCAGTATTATACCCTCGACGAAGATGGTCTTGAATTAGTATTTGCAACAAAAGAGTTTTATAGTGAATTTCAGCTTTCTATTAACCAATTACTTCTACGTAAGCAATTAGATAAAGGGGAGTTCAAAGGAGCACTTCGACAAATCAATGAAATGCGGATTGATGTTGAAACTCTTGAGGAACGTATGATTAAACTGAGACATGAAATACAAAGAAGTATTGTTTCCGAGGAAACCTTTGAGAGGTACAAGCAACTGCTCGAAGATATATATAGCAGACTTGCAAGAGAAGATGAGGAATTTAAAGAATTAAGAGAGTTTGTCAAGGAAACGAAGGACCGACTATTTTCAAAAGATATTCATAAGAAGGAAAAGAAGACATATGAACTCATTCTAAAAATTAATAACGAACTAGAAAAGGTTCATTACGATCACTCACGATTATTAGATCAAACGTTTAAATTGAAAGAAACTACGCTCATAACTGCACAAGAATCTCTTTACTATACAGGTATTCAATCGTTTAATTTTGAGCATGATATTGTTTCTAAAATTACTTCTTCTCCACTACCAATTGAAGCTATGATCGGTATTCTCCATCCATTCTTAAAAGTGGAAGAGACGAAGATGTGGTCCCCTCTTTCTATTTTAGAAGAGCAAAATATTATCGACGATCGTGAAGATAGACCTGACGATAACTTAATGGAATTAAAGGATGAAGAAGATACGGACAAATTTCGAAAAAAGATGGCTGTTAAATTCAAGGAGCTAATGGAACTGTTTCTTACTGCATTTGAGAATAATCGGGCAGAGAGATTAAGTAGTTTTATGGAGTATCTAATTGAGAACAAGCAAGAAGAAGTTTTAAAGCAACGATATTTCTATGATTTTTGGCTCATCCTTCATCAAAGATCACCGATTAAAATGGGGGATTTCGAAGAAGAGGATGGGGCGCAGACAATATTAGGAGATTCTCTCTATCTTTTGGGAGAGAGGAAGCTGACGATAGAAGAAGAGCCGGGAACTATTCAAAAGACAGCTCGCTTTTCGATACAAGAAATGATTATTCGCTTGGAAGGGGAAACAAATGAAATATTCTGAAGAAAAAATAGTAGAAGCCTTTAAATTATATACGGTGCTTGCAAGGGATGGCTATGCGGATGTAGTTTCACTACAAAAGTTTAAAGCAGATGATGATATTCGAAGTCTACTGGAAAGCTTTAGCAGAGAAGTGGAAAGTGTCATTATTCGAACAAGTGAGCAAATATATTTAGTGCCGAAAACGAAGCTGTCTCCTTTCCACGTCAGTAATGATTGGATAAAAAGAAATTATCTTCGGTCAGGCGCAACAAATGGAGATATTTATCTTTTGTATTTCTCAAGCCTGATATTGTTTGGTGCATTTTATGATTCGTATCAAAGCCAGGAGCCAACAAGACAATTTTTACGTCAAGACGAGTGGCTTCGACTAATACAAGCTCGCATTGAACAGTTAAAAAGCCTAGATGAGGAAACATTAAAAGGGTATGAAAAGGAGTTTTCCTATAATTGGAGTTTAATTATTGAGAAGTGGGATGACATGGATGATATTAAAGAAACAGCGAAAAAACAAACAGGGAAAACAATAAGCAGATTTAGTTTTCTTGATACAGTGAAACGTTTTTTAATTGATCAAGGTTTAGTGACGGAGATTGGTGATGGAGAAGTAACGTTAACGGAAAAAGCAAAGACAATCATTCAACGGTTTTTTATGGAAATTGAGTATAATAAAGGTATTTTTGAATTTATTTATAGCTTTGAAAGGGCGGAATAGTATGCCAGCAATTAGTAAAATACGTTTGACGAATATCGTTTACGAAGAAGGTAATAAAAGGTATAATGATGAGCTTTTTCTTTTCGACGGTCATAATGGTGCGATTTTACTTGAAAATGGTGGTGGAAAAACCGTTTTGATTCAAACAGCACTCCAAGCAATCTTACCTCATAGTGATTTAGCAGACCGAAAAATAAAAAACACATTACTGCTTGAAAATGCACCAGCTCACATTGCGGTGGAATGGATATTAAGTGATCGCCCAAGGCGTTATGCTGTCACAGCTGTTTCTTTGTTTACAACAAAACATGGGTTAGACTCTATCCGCTATGTTTATGAGTACGAAGCAAATGACAGAAACGGAATTGAAGGTATTCCGTTTGTAAAAGAGGGAAATAGCGGAATCCGGCCATCCGCAAAAGGGGAAATGCAAGATTATTATAGTTTGATGAAAGAAAAGGAAAAGTTTAATGCATATACGTTTGATACGATTAAGGAATATAAAACTTTTATTGAAGAACAACATCATATTATCTCAAGTGAATGGGAAAGCGTGTTAAAGATTAATAGTTCAGAAGGGGGAGTAGAAGCCTTCTTTGATGACTGTAAAAACACAAGTCAGCTCTTCGATCGACTTTTAATCCCAACGGTGGAAAACTCAATTGCAGGACATGATGCGAATATATTTGCTGATATGTTTGAAAAACAGCATTCTAGTTTAAGACATTACAAAAAACTAAAGGAAACAATTGAAGAAAACAAACAGATTCAATTTGAGTTAGAAGATTATGTAAAAGCGTTTGAGGGTCTTCATAAAAGTGAGCAGTCGTATGTGAAGGCAAAGCAGAATGCTAAGGGAGTTTGGATAGAAATCTCCGAACAATTGGACAGCTTAAAAACTAAGAAAGAGGATATGAGTGAGATCCACGAGGAGTGGAAAAAGAACAATGAATGGTATTCATTAAAAGCTGAGTCATATGAAATACGTTCAGAAGAAGAGAGACTTTCTGACCTTGATAAGGATTATACATCAGCAGCTAGTTCCCATAGCGAAAAAAAGGAACAGTATCACCAAGCGCTTACAGATTATTATTCATATAAATTTGCAGAACTACAGCAAGAGAAGAAAGAAAAGGAAGAATTATTACAACATATTAACTCTGAAATAGGTAAGCTTGATGAAACGGAAGATCTTGTGGAAATTGAAGATGAAATGGAACAGAAAAATAGGGCTCTTTTAGGTTTTTTTCATAAGCAAATGGAAGGGCTAGAAAAAGAAAAGCAAGGTCTTATTTATGAGAGAAATCCTATTATAAACCATATCCATGATAAGTCTAAGGAAGAAACTCGTCTAGATACGGATGAAAGAAAGCTGCAGGGAGAACGGTTAAAAATCCAAGCCTATTGTGAGTCGCGTTTGAAAGATATGTATGATTTAGAGCAGTTACTGCTTGCTAATCCAGCACAAGAAAAAGTAATGGAAGAATTACCGAAGTGGACAAGTAGGTATCATTTTCTCGATGAAGAAATCATTTTGTTAAACAAAAAAGAGAAGCAATTGGAGTCTGATTTAAAGGAAGCAACTGAAAATAAACAAGAACAACAAGAATGGTTTTCAGAGGTAGAATCTGAGAAAAAACAACTAGAGTATAAGATTGCTGAATTGAAAAAACAAGAAGAATCGGTGATAAAAAAACTAGCTATAATAAGACCACAATGGGGAACTCTTGAGAGTATATATTTCAATGAAGAATCGATTAACAATCGTTTTTCTGATCAAATAGAAAAGCTGAAAAAAGATCGAGAATCACTTTTATTTAAAGAACGATTAGCTTATCGATTTGTAGACGACTATAGTAATCTAGATACCTTTTTTGCTGATGCTTACCTTGAAGGGATGCTACATTCGTGGAAAAATCAGCTTGATTATATCGTGACAGGTGTCGAGTATTTACAAATGTTAACAATAGAAGAAAGAAAAATGAAGGAAAGCTACCCTTTATGGTCAATCTCGTTAATAACAACAAAGAAATCAAAAGATAAATTAATATCAAAATTAGACAATATAAAGGATCGTATACAGTACCCAATTTTAGTTTTGACAACGGAGGAAGCTGTTGAGATTCAAGAAAACGATGATTTTCAATCATGGGTTGCTCCAGTCCATTGGAAAACAAATTCAAATCCTTCTACATTTATAAAGTGGAAAGAGGAAATTGGAGCAAGTGCTAAGGAAATGACAGATGAACGGGAAGAAAAAGAGAAAGAACTGAAACGATGGGAACAATGTTATGATTCATATAAAAGCTTTCTCCAGAATTATCCTTATGACATGTTAATGACGTGGGAGGGTTCGCTTTCTGATTATAAAACAAAATTATCAAAAATATCAGGAGATATTGGTAAGTTAGAGATCTATCTCGCTGAGACTAAACGGATGATTTCTAGTAATCATGACAAGAAGAAGCAATATCAAGAAGAAAAACAAGGTCTACAAATGAAAATGGAGAAGGGGACTACTTACCTCCAGTATTCACGAGAGGTTGATAAATGTCTTGAAAAAGAAAAAGAAATTGTTGAGAGTCTTGCAGAGATTACTAGAAAGCTGAAACGTGTCCGTGAAGAATTAAAGAGTTTTAATAACGAAAAAGTAGAATTGGACGGACGAATAAGTAGGCTTGAAATAAATGTAGAGAACCTGAAAGATGATGACATGTATATTACTGTACAATCGTTAATACCTCTCTACACGAATGAAAGTAAAACGATTATTTTGCAGAAGATTCGTGAGCTGGAAAAGAAAAGAGATAAAATAGCGACAACTTATGGAGAATGGATAGAGAGACGGAAAGCTACTTCGGATGCTATCAGCAAATTGGCTAACCAAATGAAAGTATTGAAAAAAGAACATGATTATATAGATGAAGGACGTTCACTTCCTACTAATAGTACTCCGCTACTCCAAAGTTTGTGGGAGAAGATTGAGAAGCTTAACGCAGATAGAGAAAAGTTTAGTAAAACTGTAGAAGAAACTTTAACAAAAAAAGAAAACCAAAAGGGAAAGGTTGACTCATTACGAGATAGGTTTAATGAAACATTCCCTGAGAAAGAAGTTTATTTGTTTTCACAACCATTAAACGAAGTACCAATTTTGTTAGAGCGCGAGAAGAAAGAACTAGATGAACGGATACAATATATTAATAAACAAATAGAGAGACTGGATAAGGAATTTGAGAAGCTGAATCAAACGATGCAAGAGCTTAATAGATTCAGTGTAGCCCACCATTTTAATTTGCCAGAAGTAGAAGCTCATCTCTTAAATGAAGAAGAAAAGCTAGCATTTTCTAATAGTAAAATGAGGTATGTGCAAGAAACTACTAAAATACTGGGGGATGAAAAAGCTTCTGTTGACATGGAAAGAAGAAAAGTGGAAGAGGCAAAAAGTGAATTTGCAGATTTCTGCAATCGAGCGATTACAGATGTGAAAATGCGAAATATGGCTTTAAATGGGATAAAGCATAAACAGACGTTTGAGGATATTATCGTATTTAAGAATAATATGGTTTCAAGTGTCCAGCGTGCTACAAGTTACGCTAACGAGCATATTCGTCAGAAAGATGCTGATTTACAAGCGTATATTAACCATATTCATTCCCATCTCCAGACACTTACTGAGGAACTGAAACAGATACCAAAGAAAACAAAAGTGAAAGTAGAGGATGACTGGAAACAAATATTTACCTTCTTTATACCAGAATGGTCTGAAGAAGAAGGGAAATCCAAAATACGTGATTATATAGAATGGATTTTAGAGCAGTTAGAGTCAGACAGATTTTTAAACGATCAAGGGCAACAGGACCATGGCAAGGTAAGAAAGGACATTGAAATGTGGCTTCAATCAAAACAGCTTTTGCAAATTGTTATGAATAATGAGGTTATGAAAGTGAATTGCCGTAAAGTGACGAATGATAATAAGGTTTCAACTAGGTCATTTTCATGGGAGCAAAGTAATGTTTGGTCAGGTGGAGAAAAATGGAGTAAAAACATGACTCTTTTCCTCGGAATACTTAATTATGTTGCAGAGAAAAAACAACATATCATGCCGAAGATAAAACGTCATAGGTCTGTTATTCTTGATAATCCGTTTGGAAAGGCATCGAGTGATCATGTCCTAAGTCCAGTATTTTTTGTAGCAGAACAACTTGGCTTTCAGATTATTGCTTTGACCGCACATGCCGAAGGTAAGTTTTTACAAGATTATTTCCCAATCATTTATAGCTGCCGTCTACGAGCATCTGTCAACGATTCTAAAAAAATCATGACGAAAGAAAAGTGGCTTCACCATGCATACTTCCAAGATCATGAACCAAAAACTATAGATCGTCTTGGGGAAATAGAGCAATTGCCTCTTTTTGAATAATAATGGGTGCCTGTCACTTGTCCATTCGACAAGTGACAGTGATTGACCTAATTAAGTAAATGATTAGAGTTGGATGCCGTGATTGTTTATGATGTCACGGAAGAAAACGATTTTTAGATTTGAAAAAATATCTGTGTCAACGACGAGAGGATTGTATGAGATTTTATTTGTTGGAGAGATGAAATGTTAAAAGTGGACTAGAAGTTAATGCTTAAAGCTTTTTCAAAAGCGCTTGACATTTCTATTCTTAATAGTGTAGTCTTGTTTTTAACAAAAATTGTAATAATTAAATTTGGTGACGAGAACGAGTAGGTATGTAATCTGTTCTACAGAGAGTTGACGTTTGGTGCAAGTCAATGTTCAGACCATATTGAATATCCTCTCCGAAAAGCAAAGCTGAAAGAATTTTAAGCTTTGACGGGATTCCGCCGTTAAAAGGAACGCGTATGATTGTACGTTGAATGAGTGCTATGAATGTAACTTATAAGTTTATTTATAGAATCTGGGTGGTATCGCGGGTTAAAACTCGTCCCTAACATTAGTTGGGGGCGAGTTTTTTATTTTAATAAAGTAAAGGAGTGAGGAAAAATGCAAAAGGTTAATGTAAATGAAAAAGCGATAGAAAGGGAAAATAGAATTCAAAGTTACTGGGATTCAAATAACATTTTTCAAAAATCAGTAACCAATCGTGAAGGAAGAAAAACATTTGTATTTTATGAAGGACCACCAACTGCCAATGGGTTGCCTCATGCTGGGCATGTTTTAGGCCGTGTGATTAAAGACTTTGTAGCAAGATATCAAACGATGCGAGGTCATCAAGTAATTAGGAAAGCAGGGTGGGATACACATGGTCTTCCTGTTGAATTAGGTGTTGAAAAGAAAATAGGGGTTTCTGGTAAACAAGAAATTGAGGAATATGGCGTAGAAAATTTTATAAATGAATGTAAAAAAAGTGTTTTCGATTATGAGAAGCAGTGGCGCAAGTTCACAGAGGCAATCGGATATTGGGTAGACATGGATAATCCATATGTGACACTCAATAATGACTATATAGAAAGTGTTTGGTATGTCCTTTCCAAGATTCATGAAAAAGGATTACTATATCGTGGTCATCGGGTCACTCCTTATTGCCCTAGTTGTCAAACTTCCCTTAGTTCCCATGAGGTAGCTCAAGGATATAAGGACGTGAAAGATTTGTCTGCTACAGCAAAATTTAAGGTTGAAGGGAAAGAAAATGAATACTTTTTAGGTTGGACGACAACACCGTGGACGCTTCCATCAAATGTTGCTCTGGGTGTACATGATGAAATAGATTATGTGAAAGCGGAGCAACATGGTGATATATATATCCTTGCTAAAAACCTTGTAAAAGATATATTGGGAGAAAATTTCAATGTAATAAGTGAACATAAAGGGCGTGAGTTGGTTGGAATTACTTATGAGCCACCTTTTAACTATCTTACTCTAGAACGTGGCCATGAAGTTATCTCAGCTACATTTGTCACTGATGATAGTGGGACTGGTATAGTTCATCTAGCTCCAGCACATGGCGAAGATGATTACAATGCTATTAAAGAAAGTGGGTTGGATTTTGTAAATATTGTAGATGAAAAGGGGTGCTACACTGATGACATAAAACCTCTTGCTGGAGAGTTTACGAAGGATTGCGATGTTAAAATTATAAAGTTGCTTTCAGACGAAGGGCTTCTTTTTTCAAAAGAGAAGTATGAACACAGCTATCCACATTGCTGGCGTTGCGATTCACCACTTATTTACTATGCAATGGAAGGATGGTTTATAAGAACGACGGAAATTAAAGAGACTATTTTAAAAAACAACCAAACAGTAGAATGGCATCCAGATCATATGAAAGATGGCCGTTTTGGTAAATTTCTTGAAAATATGGTCGATTGGAACTTAGGTAGGAATCGCTACTGGGGTACACCATTAAATGTGTGGGTTTGCGAGGAATGTAATCATCAGTATGTTCCAGGGAGTATTCAAGATTTGAAAGTAAATGCAAAAAGTGGCATGGTGGAGAATCTTGAACTACACAAGCCATATGTCGATGAGGTTATAGTGGAATGTCCTTGTTGTTCGAAGGATATGAGAAGGACGAAAGAAGTGATTGATGTTTGGTTTGATAGTGGTTCTATGCCATTTGCGCAATATCATTACCCATTTGAAAATAAACAGATGTTTCATAAACAATTCCCAGCAGATGTAATTGCTGAAGGAGTAGATCAAACGAGAGGATGGTTCTATAGTCTGTTAACGGTATCATCTCTTTTCACAGGGAAAGCACCTTATAAGCGGGTTTTATCACTAGGGCACATCCTAGATGAAGACGGGCGAAAAATGTCTAAAAGTAAAGGGAATGTCATTGACCCAATCGATTTGGTTAAAAACTATGGTGCTGATGCTTTACGTTGGGCATTGCTTGCAGATAGTGCTCCATGGAATAATAAACGTTTTTCAGAAAACGTAGTCAGTCAGGCGAAATCGAAGCTAGTCGATACATTGAATCATGTTCATTCCTTTTACACGCTTTATGCAGAGATAGATGGCTTTGATCCTAATAAACACGAACAAGGAGAACGATCACTTCTAGATAAGTGGGTGTTATCTCGATTAAATACTGTAACAAAAAACGTTAAAGAACATTTAGATAACTACGATTTTACAGCAGGAGCAAGGGAAATAAGTTTACTAGTTGATCAAGTTAGTAATTGGTATATCCGCAGATCGCGTGAGCGTTTCTGGAGTGAAGGGTTAAATGATGATAAATTAGCAGCTTATCATACGTTATTTAAGGTACTAGTAAGAATCAGCCGATTGCTTGCTCCTTTTACCCCATTTATCGCAGAAGATATTCATTTGAATTTAACGAGTGAGAGTGTGCACTTATCTGATTTCACTAAAGCAAATGAAGAAGAGGTTAATCTACTGTTAGAAATCGAGATGGATAGCGTATTACAAGTTGTAGAACTAGCTCGTGCCACTCGTAATATGACAAATATTAAAACGAAGCTACCTCTATCTATGCTTACTGTTGTAGGTTCGAAAAATGATACGGATTTACTTCGGAAGTATGAATATATCATTAAAGATGAAATAAATGTTAAGAAAGTTCAGTTTACAGACCATACCGGAGATTCTGTACAATATGAACTGAAGTTGAACTTTCCGACTGCAGGTCCAAAACTAGGAAAGCTGGTCGGAGTTGTGCAAAAGACTCTAAAATCTCTAACACCTGAAGATACAAGAAAGATTGTTGAACAAGGTTATTTTGAAACTGATTCTCCAACTGGTGAAAAGGTTCAAGTAGAAAAAAATGATTTGATTGTGAGTCAAAAAACACATCAAGGATTAGAAATGGCTTCAAATACAACTTTTAGTGTTTTCTTAAATACAACTATTACAGACGACTTACGTAAAGAAGGGAAAGCAAGAGAACTGATTCGTTCCGTTCAACAATACAGAAAAGAATTGAACCTCCCAGTAGAACAACGTGTGAAGCTTGTCTTTGATGTTGATGAATCAATGAAAGAAGTTATAGAACAGTTTAAAGATCTTTTACAAAGCAACCTTCTTATAAAGAGTTTAGAGTATAACAAGCAAGATGATATGAAGTTAATAGTAATTGATGGAGCTGAAATGGGCATTCATGTGGAAGAATAGCCTAAAAGGGGATTAGTTTAAGCCCTTTACTATGGTAGATTGCAAGCTGTTTTCCGTTTAGTATATTTAAATATTACGCAGTACAAGGATTCTGGTAAGGAACTATAGGCTGTCACTTCCTAGTAAGCGCATTTCATTTTTAATACTTAATACGCAGTAAAGAATAAACAAAATATCAAGTTTTTTAACTATTTCAGCGGTCTCGAAACGTCCCTGTTAGTTGTCCCTGTTAGTCATAGGAAAAAAGCATGTGATATTATTTGACGAGTGTCGTGTAAATAATTTCAATGTTTGCTATTTTAAAGTTACAAAAACATAGTAAGCTTTTCTAGGGTTCCGCTTATCATGAATAAGGCTGGTCCGAGAATGGCGACATCTTATAGATGTTATGATCGGGAGGAAAAGTCCGGTGAAGAATTTATATTCTTCACCGGACTTTTTTTAAAAAGAAAATAAGAGAAGCAGTGCTTTCTTGACGCGTTTTTGGTCTATTGCATGTGTATAGGTGAGGGGGGAGTAAACAAATCAGTCCGCAACAATATTACTGAAAATTCTGAAAAAACCTGTGAAAATCAATTAATTGGGAGGGAGTAAGAATGAAACAATCAGCTGTTGATAATGAATTTGCTTTAGAGGCAGTACCGAGTACAAATAGACGTGGTTTTTGGAAAATGCTAGTTGTCATGCTTGGATTCACCTTTTTTTCTGCGAGCATGTGGTCTGGAGGAACGTTAGGAAATGGCTTAACATTTACCCAATTTATTCTCATTGTTTTAGCTGGCAATTTAATCTTAGGATTGTATACTGGCGCACTAGCATATATTGCTGCGAATACTGGGCTATCGACGCATTTATTGGCTCGATATGCTTTTGGGGAAAAAGGTTCTTACGTTTCCTCATTTATGTTAGCAGCGACACAAGTGGGATGGTTTGGAGTTGGCGCAGCAATGTTTGCTCTCCCTGTACAAAAAGTAACAGGGGTAAATGAATACTTGTTAGTTTTTCTTGTTGGAATTTTAATGACAGCTACCGCTTATTTTGGAATGAAGGCACTCGTTATTTTAAGTTTTATTGCAGTACCTTCCATTACGGTGCTGGGGTCCATCTCTGTGTATAATGCAACGGAATCAATTGGTGGTTTTTCTAGTTTATTTGACTACCAACCTCCTGAAATGATCGGGTTAGCAGCTGCATTAACCATTTGTGTTGGTTCCTTTATTAGTGGAGGTACACTGACGCCTGATTTTACGCGTTTTGCAAAAACGAAGAAAACGGCAGTCATCACAACACTTGTTGCCTTTTTTATTGGTAACTCGCTCATGTTTATTTTTGGAGCAATCGGTGCCATATCAACAGGGGAATCTGACATCTCTGAAGTAATGTTTATTCAAGGGTTAATTATTCCAGCTATCATTATTTTAGGTTTAAACATTTGGACAACAAATGATAATGCGCTATATGCATCGGGATTAGGTTTTTCTAATATTACAAAAATATCTAAAAACAAATTAGTTATTTTTAATGGACTAGTAGGTACAGTATTTGCTCTATGGTTAAACAACAACTTTGTTGGTTGGTTAACATTTTTAGGTTCTACTTTACCAGCTATTGGAGCGATTATATTAGCGGATTACTTTATTTTAAATAAAGGGAAATATAACGATTTTAAAGCGATGACATTCAAACCAGTGAATTGGATTGCCCTTGCTGCATGGGGCATTGGTATATTGTTGGCGACTTATGTGCCAGGCATTCCGCCACTAAATGCGATCATTGGATCTGCTGTGGTATATATTATCATGATGAAATTCGTTGGAAGAGATAAAGACGGAGTAATAGGAACAGAAAAGGTGAGTTAAATGATGCTATTAAAAAACGCTAGGCTTAGAGGTAAGGATGGATTATGGCAAATCCTTACTTCCGGAGGAAAAATAAAGGAAATAGCAAGAGCAATACCTTTATCAGATGTCGAATCTTTCGATTGTGGGGAAAACCTTCTACTTCCCCCATTTGTAGAACCACATGTACACTTAGATACGACATTAACAGCAGGTGAACCAGAGTGGAATAGAAGTGGTACGCTATTTGAAGGTATTGACATTTGGGCGAAGCGAAAACAATTATTGACACAAGAGGATGTGAAAAAACGTGCTAAAAAAGCATTACAAATGCAGATAGCACAAGGCATTCAATTTGTAAGAACACATGTAGATGTAACAGACCCAAATTTAACAGCATTAAAAGCGTTACTTGAGTTGAAGGAAGAGCTAGCAAATGACGTTGATTTACAAATTGTTGCTTTTCCTCAAGAAGGGATTCAATCATTTCCAAGCGGAATGGAATTGTTAGAAGAGTCTATTAGAATGGGAGCTGATGTTGTAGGAGGGATTCCACATTACGAGTTTACGAGAGAATATGGTGAGCAATCAGTAAAGACGGTATTTTCTCTTGCAGAAAAATATGATCGGATGGTTGACATCCATTGTGACGAAATAGATGATGAGCAATCTCGATTTGTTGAAGTTGTAGCTGCAGAGGCATATCGAACTGGGGTGGGGGAGCGAGTTACCGTCAGTCATACCACTGCTATGCACTCATATAATGATGCTTATGTCTCCAAGCTTTTTCGGCTTTTAAAGTTATCAAAGATAAACTTTGTCGCTAATCCATTGGTAAATATACATTTACAAGGGAGATTTGATTCTTATCCAAAGCGTAGGGGGATTACGCGTGTAAAAGAATTGCAGAATGCTAATATAAATGTATGCTTTGGGCATGACGATATTTTCGACCCTTGGTACTCCCTTGGAACAGGAAACATGCTTCAAGTATTACACATGGGTATTCATGTTTGCCAAATGCTCGGGTACGATGAAATTGTAGAATCAATCGATCTTGTTACATCTAATAGTGCGAAAACACTTCAAATAACGAATAGATACGGTATAGAAGAAGGAAAGCCAGCAAATTTTATTATCCTTGACGGGAAAAGTGAGTATGAGATTATTCGGAAATCGTCTCACGTACTATATTCTTTTCGAAATGGAAAAGTTATTGCAAAAGCCGATGCTCCTAAATATCAGTTAAAGAATGGGGATAGGTTTGAAGATATCGATATTTAGAAGGCTCATTTATGAAGGAGCCTTCTTTGAATAGATGTATAGGGGGAGGTCACGTTGGTGGCTTCCTTATTTGGTGTGGCTAATGAGAACCGTTCGGAACCAGTGAAAAAGTACTTACACTTTAAGTATAGACTAATAAATATAAAGTTATTTGAATATAGAAGTTGATGAGACCTGTGCAAACTCGCTTTCCGCGGGCGGCTGGTAAGTCTCCTCTATGCTGCGCATCTGCGGGGTCTTACCTCTGCCTTTACTCCCGCAGGAGTCTCGTTCACTTCGGTCTCATCACCTCTTTCTCTAATTAGGTACTCTGAATAATCATGCAACAATATATTAATTTTTACACTTTTTCAGCGGTCTCGAAGAACCGTCCCTGTTAGTCTGTTAGTCTGGTATATATTGTAAAAAAAGTATGGTAAAATAAACCTGTGAAATGTTGATCATAAACGAACGAATTTCTTACTTACAATAGTAGAGTAGAGGGGGAGAAAAGATGAGAAAAGTATTGATTGCTCTAGTAACTATCAGCTTATTATTTATTAGTGGTTGTTCGCAGACGAATAAAGATGTGGCTATAGAGTATTTAGCAGAAAAGGGCTACGATGTAGATACTTATGAGGGAAGCGGTTCTATGTATCAATTAACAAAAGAAAAAATAATAGACGAGTTCCCCATCTGGGCACTTCAAACGTTTGAACCAGGAGATTACATTGGGAAAGAAATTGAAACAGAATATTTTAGAGTGGATAATCATCCCTTAGAAAACTGGAGCAATAATGGTGGTGTGAGCGCTAATGGGAACCCTTTAGTATCAATAATTTTCGTAGATGGAAAACCAATCGGTGGATACGCTATTCCAAATTTAGATGATGATATCGATTTATTAGGTTATTCCACATACGATATTGACGGGAAAACTCTAGAAGAGGTACACGCAATTGAGGACTATCCAAGCTGGTTTGATGCATGGATGGAGAAATATAACGAGAAATAAAGAATTTTTGAGTTTAACTACTTTCTGATATAGAGTGAGTGTTGTTCCCTTCTTAACATTGGAATGACTTATAATACATCCTGTACTTTGGCTAATGAGAACCGTCCCTGTTAGCCAGGTTGATTAAAATTTCTGTCAGTGGTAAAATATGACTAACTTTTATGGACGGAGGTGGGGGAGGATGTTGAATCACGCTGTTTTAGTGCATGGATTTTGGATGCAATTCCTATATTTTGTCCGTGCAAAATTTGCTGTTTTAGTTGTTAACGGGAGAAGTCTGTCCTTTTTTAACAATTCAATAGCAAACTAAAACAGTGAAAAACATTTCTTAACCCACACAATAAAAGAGCGGTTATAGGAGGGCATTTTCATGCTCTCCTTATTTAGTAGAACGCGGATCAAATGAACTTTGCGTTCGATCGTTGCTCAGCCATGGGAAGGTATGTCCTCTCATGGCCTTTTTGTATCCATAAAAGGAGGAATTGACGTGATTATATGTAGTGTGAATAAAGTTGCTAAGATGTATGGTGGAAACGCTATTTTTGAAGAGATATCCTTTGAAATAAAAGAAAAAGAACGTGTTGGTCTAGTTGGACGAAATGGTAGCGGAAAGACAACGTTAATTCGTTTGTTAGCTGGTGAAGAAACACCAGATACAGGTGACATTCATTTGAAAAAAGATGCAGCTGTTGGATATCTTACACAAATCCCAGATTACCATGATTCTACATCTACAAAGGAAGTTTTAAAATCAGCTTTTTCACCTTTACTTCAGATGGAGGAAAAGATGGAAAAGCTTGAGGCTGAAATGGGTGTAGAGACTGACCCTAATAAACTTCAAAAACTCATGGGTGAATATGGAGAATTACAAGATCAATATGCGAATAATGGTGGGTATGAAATAGAGTCCAATATTGAAAAAATAGCTCACGGTTTAAATATTCAGATGTTCATTCATTCCCCATTTTCTCAATTAAGTGGAGGGGAAAAAACAAAGGTTGGTCTAGGGTTGATGCTATTAAAACAACCAGACCTGCTACTGCTAGATGAACCAACGAACCATTTAGATTTAATGGCAGTTGAATGGCTTGGAAGCTTCTTAAGAGATTATAGTGGGACAGTCCTTGTTATTTCACATGACCGTTATTTTCTTGATGAAGTAGTCAACAAGGTGATTGATTTGGAAGACGGAGAAGTAACAACTTACCACACTAACTTCACAGGTTTTGTGAAAGAAAAAGAAGAAAAGCTCCTAAAGGAATTTCAAGCATATGAGGAACAGCAAAAGAAAATAAAGAAGATGAAGGAAGCGATTAAACGTTTAAGAGATTGGGCGAACAGAGCGACCCCACCTAATGCTGATCTTCATAGACGAGCAAGGAACATGGAAAGAGCGTTAGAGAGGATGGAAAAGTTAAATCGCCCGATACTAAATCGCACTAAAATGAACCTAGAGATGGAGTCGACGGAAAGAAGCGGTAATGATGTCATTATGCTTAAAGATATCTCGAAATGTTTTGGTGACAAGTTGTTATTCGAGGGAGTAAATATGCATATTACTTATCAAAATCGAGCAGCCATCATTGGAGAAAACGGTACAGGAAAATCAACACTACTGAAATTAATTCTCCAACAACTTTTTCCAGACAAAGGAGAGGTACGGATCGGCAGTAATGTGAAGATCGGTTACCTATCTCAAAATATATTCTCTTCTATTAAAGACGAAACAGTGATTGAGACGTTCAGGGATGTAGTGAACGTAACAGAGGGTGAAGCAAGACATATTTTAGCGAGATTTATGTTTTATGGCTACACGGTTTTCCAGAAGGTTTCGCAGCTTAGCGGTGGAGAAAGGATGCGTTTAAGATTAGCCCAGTTGATGTACCAAGATATCAATTTATTAATTTTAGATGAACCAACAAATCATTTAGATATTGAATCAAGAGAAGTATTGGAGGAAGCCCTTGAGGACTTTCAAGGCAGTTTATTAGCTGTATCACATGACCGTTATTTTCTTAACAAGTTATTTGACAAAATTTATTGGATTGAAGCAAAGAAGATCCATTGCTTTGAGGGGAATTATACTTGGGCAAAAGAAAAAATGACGAAGCGAAGAGAAAGTACGTTACAGTTGAGCTTGGAGAAAAAGAAAGAAGTGTCACTTCCCAAAAAGGAGCCAATAAAAAATAAGCGTAAGGACGCCGAAAACTTGGAAGAGGATTTAGTCAAGTTGGAAGATAGCATTGTAGCGTTAGACAAAAAGCTTTTGGAAGTGGAAGACTTGGAGTTACTACAACAGTTATATAAGGAAAAAGAAGACTTAGAGAAAGAATGGGAAGTACTTTGTGACCAGCTAGAAGGTTAAAAGGTTGATAAAATGCAAAAAGAATCAGTTATCAAATATTGAAGGAAAGGTACGAGTTGTATGTGAGCGATATACAAATAGGTTAAATAGCTTTATTTGTATTGCAGTCGCTCGCCTGATAGGATAAACCCACTCCTATCAGGCTTTTAAACGATTGCAACGACTTCGCACATTGCTTAGGGGCACTTAAAAAGTGAAAGAACGCCACTTTTTCAGTGGCCTTTTAATATGAGAAGGCCGGGGTATTGTGCTTTTTAAATTTGTAATTCACTTTACAATCCCTGTTTGTCATAAAAATCGTAACTTGTTTTAATGTACTATTTCCATTTTTCTGAGAACATAACTCGTTATTTTCTGTTATGATTTAATTATGAATATACATGATATTGTGGAGAATTTTGACTAGGTTCTAGAATCGAATCAGTTTGTAGAAAATCTTTAGGAAGTAATTTACAAGAAAGGAAAGGTGGTATAAAATATGGACCCAATACTTTGGATTCCTATCGGTTTCATCACAATAGGATTTATTATTTTGATATTTGCTAAAAAAAGTATGGAAAGTAAACTGGCTTTTATTAAAGCAAATAAGGAAAGCGATGAAAGTGCAAAAAAAGCTAAATTCATAGTTTGGTGGATATATGGTACTACCGCTTGGGGAGTAGTCAGTATTATTCTTATTGTTTGGTTTTTTAATACCTTTGTTTAACTGTTGGATACAAGTGAACGTCAACTAACTTGTACTGTCGTTTTATAAGGTTAACGAGTTTTTTTAATCTGTACCCTAGGTCATGCCAAATGGTGAAGATGATTTCTTTATTAAACAGAAATCATCTTTTTTAATCCAGTAGAAACCTAAATATTCTCCAATTCTATGAACCATCTTATTCGATGTTTTAAAGGATCAATTAAACTGGTGATTTGAATCTTAGATACCAACCTTATGAAAGCCCTTACATTATTCTATATTCAAGTAACATTATTCCATTTAGTTTTAGGAAATTAATTAGTAAAATTTACTTACAAAGTACGGAACATCATTTATGAGGAGGGGTTAAGGTGAAAAAGAGATTATTTTTTCTGAGTATTCTGTCATTATTGGTGGTATTACTTCTTGGGGCTTGTGGAGATGATACAGAATCAACTGGTGAAAATGCTGGGGATAACGGTGGAAGTACTGATGAGGCACCAACTGGATCTGATGAAGAAGTAGAGCTTAGGTTTGCGCTTTGGGACTCTAATCAAGAACCAGGACTTAGACAAATTGCAAATGATTTTGAAGAAGAGAACCCAAATATCAAGATTAACATTGAGGTAATTGGTTGGTCAGATTATTGGACTATGCTTGAGGCGGGAGCAACCGGTGGATCATTACCTGATGTTTTCTGGATGCACTCAAATGAAATTTTCCGTTACGCATCAAATGAAATGTTATTAGATTTAAATGAGCGAATTCAAAGTAGTGATGTAGTTGAAATGGATAAATTTCCTGAAGGGCTGAAATCCATTTATAATTTTGAAGGCGTACAGTATGCCATTCCGAAAGATTATGACACGATAGGGCTTTGGTACAACAAAACAATGTTTGATGAAGCGGGTGTAGACTATCCTGATGATACATGGACATGGGATGATTTATACGATGCTGCAAAACAACTAACGAAGGATGATGGTTCACAATATGGTATTTTAACACCTTTACACAGTCAAGAAGGGTACTATAACTTTGTTTATCAAAATGGAGGCACAATCATTACTGATGATAAACGTTCAGGATACGATGATCCTAAAACCATTGAAGCGTTAGAATTTTATATCAATTTTGTTAGGGAAGGCTTATCGCCAGAATCTTATTCTGATGCAGAACGAGCAACATTCTTAGAAAATGGAATTGCCGCTATGGGATTTTTTGGTTCATGGAACCTAACAGGATTCACGGAAAACGAATACATGGCAGAAAACTTTGATGTAACAGTATTGCCAGCTACTAATGATGGTGGAAGAGCTTCAATCTTCAATGGACTTGGAAATGCCATTGCTTACAACACTGAGCATCCGGAAGAAGCATGGAAGTGGGTTGAGTATCTAAGTTCGAAGGAAGCTCAGACAAGACAAGCAGAACTAGGTATCGCTATTTCAGCATACGAAGGTGCTGCAGATGATTGGGTAAACTCAAATGATATCTACAATATTGAAGTGTTTATTGATATGGTAGATTATGCTCAAATTAGACCATATTCTAATACAACTATTGTATGGGAAGATAGAGCTTATGAAGCGTTAATAGGGGCTTTCACTGGGGAGAAAACGGTAGAAGAAGCAGCTAAGGATGCAGCGGCGATAATGAATGAGAGTTTAGAACAAGAACAATAGAACAAATCAAATGATATTACGGCAACTATCAGCCTAGTTGCCGTAATATTCTTATAATATATAATCCGAGGTAGGATGTGATGATGTGCCTAATTTAAACAAACGAAAACTAACAAAAAAACAATTAAATGAATGGAAGTGGGGATGGTTTTTCGTAGCTCCTACACTTATTGGTCTAATAGTATTGAATATTATTCCTATATTTCAGACCCTATACTTAAGTTTGTTTAGAAGTGGTGATTTTGGTAGAGGAAATATATTTGTAGGATTTGATAATTACGTTAGATTGTTCAATGATACTCAAGTATGGCATGCTGTTTCTAATACATTGGTGTATACAGCCATTGTTGTTCCGGTTTCGATTTCAATTTCCATTGTTATTGCAGTTTTATTGAACCAAAAAATATTTGCAAAAACAACTTACCGTACTATTTATTTTATTCCAATGATCGCTGCCCCTGCTGCTGTTACGATGGTATGGAAGTGGATGTATAACAATCATTTTGGACTTATTAATTATGCGTTGAAAAGTGTAGGTCTTCCAACAGTGGACTGGCTTCACGATCCGAATGTTGCTCTAATATCAATAGCAATCATCGGTATATGGAGCATTATTGGTTATAACGTAGTCCTTATGCTGGCTGGATTACAAGAAATTCCAAAAGATTACTATGAGGCTTCAATGATTGATGGTGCAGGACCAATTTACCAATTATTTAATGTAACGATTCCATTGCTATCACCAACTTTATTCTTCATTTCAGTAACAACAATTATCCAATCTATGCAAGTGTTTGATTTTATTTATATGATGATTGATGTTAGCAACCCGGCATATGAACGTACCGTTTCACTTGTTTATTTATTTTATAATAATTCTTTTAGATATGGAGATAGAGGCTATGGTTCAGCTATTGTAATGCTACTATTGGTAATTATTATGATTATTACCGTATTCCAACTAAAAGCACAGAAGAAATGGGTTAACTATAGATAGAGAGGTGATTGGAATGGAGATAAAACATAAAATACTTAAAAAAACAGCTATTCATGCGATCTTAATATTTGGTGCTATTATAATGATCTTTCCATTTGTTTGGATGGTATTGACAGCGTTTAAAACTGTTACAGAGTCAACCTCGATGAATCCTTTTGTGTTCTTCCCAAGTGAATGGCGGTTTGATAACTTTATAGCAGTTATAGAGAGAAATAATTTCGTTATATTATATTTTAATACAATAGCAATGATGTTTTGGAGGGTTGTATCCGCAGTAGTCTTTAGTGCAATGGCAGCATATGCGTTAGCAAGATTGAATTTCCCAGGTAGAAATATTATTTTTGGATTGGTGCTATTTCAAATGATGGTTCCTCCGCAAATTTTTATCATACCACAATACTTAATGGTAGATTTTATGGGTATGAGAAATACAATATTTGCTTTAGTTTTTCCGGGTATTGTTAGTGCTTTCGGTACGTTTTTGCTTCGTCAATTCTTTTTGCAATTGCCAAAGGAGCTTGAGGAAGCCGCAATAATAGATGGAGCGAATATTGGACAAATATTCATCAAAATTATGTTCCCGTTAGTAAGGTCAGGTTTAATTGCACTTGGTATCTTTACTGCATTATTTGCCTTTAAGGATCTAATGTGGCCTTTAATTATAAATAACCATGAAAATGCTGCAGTATTATCATCGGCTTTAGCTAGAATTCAAGCGGCATATTCAGTTAATTATCCCCAGTTAATGGCTGCTTCTGTACTTGCCATTTGGCCAATGCTTTTGGTTTATTTACTATTTCAGAGAAAATTTATTGAAGGTATTTCGACTTCTGGTGGGAAACTTTAAGGTCTTCTATACAGAATAATTGAAAACAGGAGGTTGACTATGGCTATCGTATTTCATGAAGACGCAAAAGAGTTTCATCTTTATAACAATGAAATTAGTTATATTATAAAAATCTTAGAAAACAATCAACTTGGAAATTTGTATTATGGAAAGAAGGTTCGAGACCGAAATAGTTTTGCACACTTGCTAAAAGGAGACTTAAGACCTTTAAATGCGTATGTATTTGAAAATGACTATACATTATCATTACAACAAACGAAGCAAGAGTATCCATCCTATGGTACTACGGATTTCAGATATCCTGCCTTTGAAATCAAACAAGAAAATGGTAGCAGAATTACTAATTTTGAGTATCATTCACATCAAATATTTCATGGGAAGAAAAAACTAGATGGTCTGCCAGCAACTTATGTAGAGGAGGAGAACGAGGCAACAACGCTTGAAATCACTTTGTTTGATCGTATCATTAATACGAAAATAATTCTTAGCTACTGTATCTATGAAAACCTTCCAATCATCACTAGGAATACTAGGTTTATTCATGAAGGAAACAGCAAAATCATTCTTACTAGATCAATGAGTGCGTCAGTCGATTTACCAGATAGTCATTTTGATATGATTCATTTAGCTGGAGCTTGGAGTAGAGAGCGGCATGTAAAGGTGAGGAAATTAGAGCAAGGTACGCAAGGAATTCACAGTATGACAGGTACGAGTAGCGCAGAACATAATCCTTTTATCGCTTTGAAAAGACCTAATACGGACGAAACCTCTGGCGAAGCTTACGGATTTAGTTTTGTTTATAGTGGAAACCATTTAGAACAAGTGGAGGTCGATACTTTTGGTCGAACGAGGGTTCTTATAGGTATCCATCCAGATACCTTTGAATGGCCTTTGGAGGAAGGGGAAGAATTCCAAACACCTGAAGTTGTCATGACGTATTCCGATAAAGGGTTAAATAAAATGAGTCAGTCTTTTCATACTCTATACCGTACTAGGTTAGCACGAGGATATTGGAGAGATAAGCCAAGACCAGTAGTCATTAACAACTGGGAAGCGACAGATATGGATTTTACGGAAGAGAAAATATTGAGCATTGCTAGAGCAGGAAAAGAGCTAGGGGCAGAGTTATTTGTATTGGACGATGGTTGGTTTGGTAGTCGAGACAATGATAAAGCAGGTTTAGGAGATTGGTACGTTACAAACTTTAACAAACTACCAGAAGGTATTACTGGCCTAGCTAAAAAAGTAGAAGAAATGGGATTAAAGTTTGGTCTTTGGTTTGAACCGGAAATGGTGAACAAGGATAGTGATTTATATCGTAAGCACCCTGATTGGATTATTTCGACACCGAACCGCCGACAATCACCTTCACGAAATCAGCATGTACTAGATTACTCAAGAGAAGAAGTAGTTGATTATATATATCGTTTAATGGAACGAGTGTTAAGTGAGGCGAAAATATCTTATGTGAAATGGGATATGAATCGGTATATTACAGAATGTTTTTCACATGTGAAAACAGCGGAGAATCAAGGTAAAACTTTTCATCAATATGTACTTGGTGTTTATTCTTTATATGAAAGATTAATGGAAAGATTTCCATACATTTTGTTTGAATCATGCTCTAGTGGTGGTGCAAGATTTGATCCAGGTATACTCTACTATGCACCTCAAGGATGGACTAGTGATGATACCGATGCAGTTGAGCGATTGAAAATACAATATGGTACTTCTTTTGTTTATCCTGTCAGTAGTATGGGCGCACACGTATCGGAGGTTCCGAATCACCAAGTAAGGCGAACGACACCTATTGAAACGAGAGCAAACGTTGCTTATTTTGGTGCTTTTGGATATGAAATGGACTTGAACACGTTGTCGGATAGAGAAAAAGAAGTAGTAAAAAAGCAAATAACCTTTTATAAATCTCATAGAGAACTGTTACTGTATGGAACGTTCTATCGACATTTAAGTCCTTTTGAGCAGCAAATAACTGCATGGAGTGTTGTTGCACAAGATAAATCAGAGGCAATTGCCGGATACTATAAGGCATTGAATGCACCTAACGATAGTTGGAAACGATTAAAACTCCTCGGTTTAGATCCGAACAAACAATATATATTGAATGGCAGTCCTAACAGTATCCATTATGGGGATGAGCTAATGCAAGTTGGGATGATGATCGATGACAGTGATTTTTGTGCGAATGCTGGTGATTTCTCTTCTGCTTTGTTTGTCCTAAGAGAGATGAAGGAATGATTCTAAAAAAGCTGAAACCAAAAATTGATGTAGACGAATGTTTTATTGTAGTTCTACATCAATTTTTTGGTGTTTTTTGTTGGAATAAACAAGTTCTTGATGCTGAGTACGGTACGTTTTTGGACTCATTTTATAGTAGTTTTTAAAAACCTTTGAAAACGTTAATGCGTTATTATAGCCGACATTTCTAGCAATCTCATTAACGAGTAGATCTGTGTTTTTCAACAGCGTACATGCCTTATCAAGTCTATATTTTACTAAGTATTCTTGAGGTGATACTTTTAAGCTCTTCTTGAAAATAGTAGTTAAGTAGCTTCGATTGATACCAATATATTCTGCAATATCAATCACTTTTATTTGTTTTTCATAATTATGAGAGATAAAATCAAGTGCGTGTTCAACATACACGAGAAATGGATAGTCATACACTTCAGGTTTATCTGAATTGTTATCTGTCTTTTCTTGTATTAAAGCAGAAAGAAACATATAGAGATAGCCCTCTCTTTTTAAATCATTGGAATAGGTGAGTTTACTAGCACTTAACATACCATTTAAATAATGTACTAACGTCTCGCCACATTCAAATTTACTCACTCGATTCTCCTTACTAAAAGAAGCGTTTATGAGACATGATTCTGCTTTCATACCGTCAAATCCGATCCATATATATGTCCAAGGATCATCTTTGTCGGCCTCATAGTATGTAATCTCTGATGGATAGATTAAAAAAGCATCATTTTCACCGATGTGATATGTTTTTCCATCTGCTTTTAATATTCCTTTCCCCTTAATAACGTAATGTAACAAATACTCATTACGACTAATTGGTCCATAGGAGTGGTAGGGATCGCACTCTTCTAACCCGCAATAACAAAGATACAGATCATAAGAATTTTTTTTCAAATATTCTAAACATTTATAACGCGCGGAATGAGTATATTTTGCCTTCATTTAAATATCCCCTTTAGCGTATACAAATTTTTAACTAAAGTATACCACCATCTACGTTTTGTTGTCTAAACTTGTTCTTTATGTAAAATAATGTAATCTTTAGTTTCTGAGATGTCCTTCTCTATAAATAGAAGTAAGAAGCTATAGAAATTTGTCTTTATTTGGAATAATTTTCAATGTTTTTATGTAAATCTTTTAATCTATATGATATTATTAAGTAAAATTTACTAAAAAAGTGAGGGTGCTGGATGGTAACCATAAATGATATTGCAAAAGCTGCGAAGGTTTCTACCGCTACCGTTTCTAGAGTTCTTAACAATGATAAAAAGATGAGCGTATCAACAGAAACGCGTGAACGTATACTCGACATATCAACAAAACTAGGATATGTACCGATAAGAAAAAGAAAATCACCACGAATAATCCAAACTATGAAGAAAAATATCGGTATTTTAATGTATTGTTCTCAACAATATGAGTGGGAAGACACTTACTTTATGTCCATTCGTAAAGGGATTGAAAAGGAATGTAATCGCAAGGGCCTTTCTATTCGTAAGATCATTCATCTTGGTGATCTTGGTGATGGTGAAATGGATGACGATAATGAATTAAGAGAATTAGACGGTGTTATATTTGTTGGTGGACCTGATAAACACGAGGAAAGGGAGTTATATGAGCTATTTGGGTCGTATATTGTTTATGTGAATAACCTTTCAAATAGTGGAGAATACGATAATGTTGGAATTGATTACAGTTATGCAACTCATCATGCCCTTAATTATCTGTTTTCTTTAGGTCATAAGCAAATTGGTTATATTGGCGGTATTGAGCATCGTGGTCAATCAGGTCCTGAGATAGCAAATCCTAGGAAGATAGCTTTCGAGGAAACGATGGTAGAGCATAACCTTTATAACCCCAGTTTTGTACATTTATCAAAAGGCTTTCTGATTAATGATGGCTATGAAAGCATGAAGAATGTATTGAAAAAGGAAGTCGTACCTACCGCATTCTTCATTGCAAGTGACGCTATGGCAATCGGAGCTATACGTGCAATACATGAAGCGGGCTTAAATGTACCTACTGATATTAGTATAGTCAGTTTCAATGACATTGATGTTGCACAATATACTCAACCCTCATTAACAACAGTGAGAGTTTACACGGAAGAAATGGGAAAGTATGCAGTAAATATGCTTTTAGACCGTTTTGAAGAAAGAGAAATTCCAGTGAATGTATTATTTCCATCAAAATTAATAGTGAGAGAGAGTGCAGTAAAATTAAAGTAAAAAAAGAATTTTAAGAGAATCGTTTAACATAACTGAAGTCACTAATAGTTTGTATTGTTATGTGAAGCGATTCTTTTGTGTATGATTTACTCCCACTTATGTTGCTGTTCCCCGTATTATGATCTCCCTTAACCTATGTTTTAGTTCACCGAACATTACCATTTCCGCATCTGTATTACACTTCAAATAAGAGATTTTATAGTTAATATATAGTAAAAAAGTTGTGTATATTTACATAAAAACAACAGTTAAATTTAGTTAATAAGTATTACGAATTTTCAGATAAAGATATTGAAAAAGTGAAATCGCTACGTTATAATTACAGAAAAGATATTTATTTAGTAAAAATTACTAACTAAATTAACTTAATTTACATTTTTAACTCATATAATCTAGTTTCCGTACTAGTCGCCCTCTTTTTTTACTCCTGATAAATAAACATTTTGCTACTCATACAAGATCAATCTCATAAAGCATATGAAATCCAGATTTTCATTATTTAAAAACTCGTAATAAGCCCTATCTTTATTAAAAGGTAGTTTAATAGTTAGATTTCTAAGAAGTGGCGAAATTCAATTGATCTATTTTGAAAGGGCTTACACAAATTGTGGGGTTGTTAGAAACGAGATGTTGCCTCGTTTTCATAACTAGGCAACAGAAACAACTGGGCTATTACATCTCAACTTCCTAGTTCATCTCATTGAAGGGGGGGATCGTAAACATAGCTGGCGTTTAAATTGTCACATTAAATATTATTAAAAGGAGTGGAATTTTTCATGCATACTTTTCGTAAAGGGTTAATGGTTCTATTATCTCTCCTCTTATTAGTTGCAGCTTTATCATTATCAGGGGCAGCGCAGACAAACGAAGAAGAAGTTCCAGAACCATTGTTTCATTGGGGATTCGAAGAAGATGAGGTAGATGGAGATTTCATTTTTAATCAGATTGATGTGGAAGATAGTTCAGGATTTGCAGAAATGAAAGAGAATGCCACTGTAGTAGATGATGAACATAAAGGAAGTGTATTACACTTACCTGGTAATGGCTGGTTAACACTTCCTTCTAATTTATATGAGGAAGTAAATGATGAGTTAACGATAGCAGTCTGGGTGAATGTTGATAGTAACGCGAGTAATTTTTCTAGATTATTTGCATCTACAATTACGGAAAAACATTTACACTTCCAAGGGGAAACTGGTTCATGGTCTGATCCAGAGTTTGGATTTGTAGCTGGAGGGACTACAGGGTATGAGCAGTTAATTCAAATTGGGACAAGCCCAGGTGGTGCGGCAAATTATCGTGCAGCTATCATGTGGGAAGAGCAAATAACGAGAGATACTTGGCAGCATGTGACCATTACATTAAAGGATGATGGGGAATACATTGTTTATTTAGATGGTCAATCGATTAAGATTGGCGGTATGGACGGTAATGCAAGTAATGATGATGCGACTCTAGAGGGAGCTGTACAACGGTTTTTCGATCGTGATTTCTTAGATGCATTACTATTCAATGACTTTGGTAGATCTATTTATACGTCTGATAATGATACAATAGGTTATTTTGATGATCTTCAAATCTATAATAAAGCTCTGACTCCAGAACAAGTAAGAGCAAATATAGATTCAGAGTTTAACGCAACTTTGAAAAGCATAACCATCGGTGATGATAAAATGACTGACGTCAAGAGTAAAGACATTAGATATGAAACAACACAAGGGGTAGTAGGTCTTGAAGACATTCAAGTAGAAACTACGAATCCAGATGCAGTTGTGGAGATTGAGCAACAGAACTTTCTATCTTATGCCATTACTGTTACATCACCAAATGAGCTAGTACAGACAACGTATACACTTGCTTTTTACAACCCAGATTTAGGTGCAATTGCAAGCTTTAACATGACGGAAACGAATGGGGAAATCATGCACGGAGCTAGCGGCTTTTTGTATGGTGTAAGTGAGCCTAACGTTCCGACAATTGATTTACTTGAACCACTTAAACCACAAAGTGTAGAACAAAAGCCACCTAATGGTCTACAGCATCCAACTGGTGACGGTTTAAGAGTGGCAGACACATATTTGGAAGCTGGAACAAAATGGATCCAATTGGCAGTTCAAGATATGTACTTAGAATGGCCATATGAATATGAAGGACTAGACCATTATGAGGAATTAGTAAGAGAAACAGTGAGAACAACAAAGGAACATAAACATAGTGATAAATTTGTATATGTAATTTTTAATGAGCCTAATGGTATTTGGTTCTCAGGGAATCTAGGGGAAGATGGTTTCCTAAGTGCTTGGAAGCGAATATATAATGTTGTGAAGGAAGAAGACCCAGATGCAAAAATTGCCGGTCCTAACTTCTATCATTACGACCACAATTTTCATGAACAATTCCTTGCCTATACAGTTGAACACGATGTGCTCCCAGATCAATTCACTTGGCATGAATTATCTGGTGCCGGTTCACTGAGTAATTGGTACGATCATGTGGCTCATTATAGAGGGCTTGAAGAACAGTACGGAATTGAACTACCAATTGTGATTAATGAATATGTTGGCTGGGATGATAATGGCTCTCCAGGACGCTTAGTCCCTTGGCTTTCCAGAGTTGAAAACAGTAAGGTATATGCAGGTCTTGCCTATTGGCATTCTGCAAACTCGTTGAATGAGTTGGCTGCTGATGCCAATAAACCAAATGGCGCATGGTGGTTATATAAGTGGTATGGCGATATGACTGGAGAAACGGTAACTACTGAAACTTACAATGCGGAAATAGAAGGTATGTATGGGTTAGCATCAATAGATGATGAAAGAGGAAAAGCCTACACTATTTTTGGTGGGGAAGATGGGCCTATTACTGCTACTATGATTGACCTTGCGGATACAGAGACATTTAAAGATGCATCATCTGCACATGTAAAGCTGTACCGTACTAAGTATACAGGGTTTATGGGAAGTCATGAAGTACCAAGGGTTGAATATGAAGGGAATCTTCCACTAGTAGATGGAAACCTTTATATTACAGTTCCAGATTCGGACAGTATGGATGCCTTTCATGCTATTGTAACGCCTGCAACAGATGATACTATTACGGATTTCCAAGACTATGATAGAGTGTGGACAAAAACGTATGAGGCAGAGGATGCACAGTTAAATGGTGCGCGTGTTGAAGTTTCTGGTTGGGGAGCGGCATCTAATGACAATAGATTTGTGAGAGGCTTAAACTCACCAGATAGGAATGTGGAATTTACAGTTGACGTGCCAAAGGATGGTAGATACAAACTAGAAGTATTTTATGGAAATGGTGCCCCATTCACTAATGGACAAAATAGAGCACAAGGTGAACTTGCTGAGCAATTATTAAAGCTTAATGGAGAAGACTATGATGTTTTAACATACGATTCTACAATTGACATTAATAAATTTGCTAGTAAAAAGCTCTATCTTGATTTAAATAAAGGTACCAATACACTACAGTTTAGCTATCACGATGGCATGGAGGCTTCCCTTGATAAGATTGATCTTACTTATGTAGGTCAAATGGGAGAAGAAGCGCCGAAAGTATATCAATATGAAGCAGAAGAAGCAAGCTATACAGATGGATTTACGTTTTCACAAACAAAGGATCAGTTTAGTAGTGCTGGTTATATTCAAGGTAGCGGAGAAAACCAATACACAGTTGTTGTAGAAGATAATGGTTATTACGATCTTGAAATAGGGTATGCATCAGACTCTAACCAAGCAGTTCAAGTTGAAAAACGAATCGTAAACTATGCTTCTGATGCGACAGCTGATGCAGATTTAACTACAGAATGGAGTCCAATTGCAAGATATGATGTAGAGCAAAGCAGTGACTTCACGTCTGTTTCTGGCATGAAAGTATATTTAACTGCTGGTGCTAACGCATTAAAGATTACAGCAGAAAACGACATTTCATTAGACTATCTAACATTAACATATGACCCAGAGTTAACAGCTTCTGAAAGGATCGTTGTGGAGGCTGAAGATGGGGAATTGTTTGGAGATGCTAGAGTTACAGAAAATGAACATGTTTCAGGTGGTAAGCTTGTTACGGATATAGGAGTAAGTGAAGAGAATGGGTTAACGCTTACAGTGAATGTCGATGAAGCAGGGGCTTATAAGCTTTCAATGGATTACATCAATAATGAGCCTGCACCGGTCATGTATACCGATAGACACCCAGACGGATATATTCACCCTTATAACAAGGATTTGGTTGAACGTTATGCACAAGTTGTGGTGAACGATCAAACGCCACAAACAGTTTATTTTATCAATACACTTTCATGGGATTCGGTAAGAAATCACGTCATTGATATTGAATTAGAGGCTGGAGAAAATACGATTACGTTATATAATGATAATTCTTATCGATTTAATGATGTTATTCAATACGCGCCTCACTTTGACAAATTTGAAATTGCCAAGGCGTCCATCTCGAGTATTGATAAAACTGAATTAGGAAATGTCATTGCTATTGCAGAAGAATTAGAGGAAGAGGACTATACTAGTCTTTCATGGGAAAACGTAATCGATGCATTACTTCATGCAAAATCAGTGTTTGAAAATGGCTCAGCAACTCAAGCGGAGATTGATGCTGCAAAAGAAGCGTTGGAAGAGTCACTTGAAGGGTTAGTATTCAGCACGACTGGTTTACACAAAATAATTGATCAAGCAGAAGCTGCAGGAGATTTGTCTGAACCACTCCTACCTCAGCTTCGCAATAGATTAAATCAAGCAGAACATCATGATGAAAACGGAAGAATAAAGCAGGCGATAAAACAATTATCAGATTTTGTTAAGCATATTAATAATCAAGCGCTTGCGAAGCATGTAGAAGAAGAGACAAAAGCTAGATTAATTGAAGAAGTAGAAAAATTAATGATGGAATGGGAAAATCTATAAACACATGTAGTGATAACAAATGAAGAGAGGTGGATTCCATATTAACAAATGATATGGAATCCACTTCTCCATGTATGCATGCCTATATAACCTGCTTGAACCATCATCTAGTACTACGCTGATCTTCTGTGTTTGCAGATGTGATCAGTTTTTTTTAAAAGAGAATGGATGGAGTTGTAAAAAGATAAGGGGGAGCTGATCTATTATCGAACGAATTAACATTGAGGAAAACGGTCTTTATGTAGTATTGGAGATTAGTGATGAGAAAGATATAAGACTATTACATTTCGGAGCGCATCCTTTTCTAGAAGAGGATGGATGGGACGATCGTAAAAGGAGTAAGTTTAGATTAATCGAACTTCACGTCTCAGGTGAAAATCAACTAGATCATCATGGGTCAAAACATACTGGAACGAGTCCAGGGAACCGATTAAAGTATTGCAATCGGTATGATAGTAGGAATGATAGAGGGCGGAAAATAGAGATATACCTTACTGATAAGATAACTAATTTGGATGTGACTTGTCATATGCAATTTTATGACAATATTCCATTTATCAAAAGTTGGTCAGTAGTCTCAAATTCTGGCTCAGAGCCTGTAGGTTTGGAGTATATATCCTCGTTTGCATTGACGGGTATTGATAAAGAAGGATTACGTACGAGAGAAGATAAAGTTAACCTTCACATACCACATCATACGTGGTTTGGTGAAGCGCAGTGGAAGGAATATACATTACCGGAATTAGGGTTTCATTCCGTCAACGAGTTTTCCATGAAAAGAATCTCCTACAGTAGTACAGGTACATGGTCAACTTCTGAGTATGCCCCTACGGCAGTGTTTGAAAATAAGGAAGCTGGAACTTGTTTAGCTTGGCAAATTGAACATCACGGATCATGGCACTGGGAAATAAGTGATAGGAACGAGTTGTTGTATTTACAAGTAAGTGGACCAACCGAAGTGGAAAACCAATGGTGGAAGTCTCTTCATCCTGGGGAAAAATTTGAAACAGTTCCAGTTGCAATTGGTTCTGTTGAAGGGGATTTTGAAGAAGTGATCAACGCGATGAATCAGTATCGGAGGAGTATACGTCGCGAGAATAGAGACAATGAATCTCTTCCTGTTATTTTCAATGATTATATGAATTGTTTATTTGGTGATCCGACGACGAAGAAGCTTATGCCATTAATTGATGCAGCAGCTCGTGCTGGCTGTGAAATCTATTGTATTGATTGTGGATGGTACTCTGATGGAGAATGGTGGGATGGTGTAGGGGAATGGCTACCTTCAAAAGCACGTTTCCCTCATGGTATAGAGGAAGTCATGGCGCATATAAGGCGAAAAGGGATGATTCCAGGTTTGTGGCTGGAATTAGAGGTTATGGGGATAAACTGTAATATAGCTTCAAAAGTACCAGATGACTGGTTTTTTCTCCTCCATGGAAAAAGGGTGATAGATCACTCAAGATATCAGTTAGATTATAGAAACTCTGAAGTTGTGGCGTATGCAAATAGAGTGATAGATCGTTTAGTCTCCGAATACGGCGTTGGCTATATTAAAATGGATTATAATATAAACGCAGGTGTCGGAACAGAATTAAATGCGGATAGTTTTGGTGACGGATTGTTAGAGCATAATCGGGCATATTTACGTTGGCTAGATCAAATCTTTATGAAATACCCAGATTTAATTATTGAAAACTGTAGCAGTGGTGGAATGAGAATGGATTATGCTCTATTAAGCAGACATAGCATACAGTCAACAAGTGATCAAACAGATTACGTGAAAAATGGAGTAATAGCTGCAGCTTCATCTTCATTAGTTACTCCCGAACAGTGCGCTGTTTGGTCGTATCCATTAAAAGATGGTGATGATGAAGAAGTGATTTTTAATATGGTGAATGCGATTTTGCTACGCATCCACCAAAGTGGCCATTTAAGTGAGATAACAGAAGACAGGTTTAAGCTCGTTGCAGAAGCTATTAAATATTATAAATCGATTCGTGAATACATTCCTAAATCTAAATCTATCTGGCCTTTAGGCATCCCATCCTTTTATTCTGAATGGAATGCATTTGGACTCGTTCATCACAATCATTATTTCATGGCAGTCTGGAGAATGAATAGTGACAGTAATGTTATTTCAATCCCACTAAAGGACTTGAAGGGAGAAGACGTCAAGGTAGAAGTGGCATACCCTAAAAATAATAATACAAAGTGGCGTTGGAATAAATTGAAAGGTGAACTAACCGTTAGGATGACAGAAACATATAGTGCAAGATTATTTGAGATAAGGAAATGTGAAGCATTAGTTGAGTGAGGGGAGGGGGGAGATAGAGATTGGTAGGGGAGTGAAAGTGATAGAGGGTGAGGTTGACTCAAAAGGTAGAATTTTTACCTTTTGAGTCAACCTCTAAGTAATGTACGGAACCGGCGCAAGCTTTCTTGATATTAACTCTCCTTTTTCAACTTCGAACTTTCCTTAACACTACTTCTTGTTAATTGAAAGGCTGTAGCAATCTTATTTCCTATTCCTTTTCCAACATTTTAAAATTGTCTCATCAAATAATCTTCTTCGTATGCCATATCATTCACCTTGCCAAACCTCATGCGTAAAAGCTAATTTCAAGGTAATTACTGAGGTTCAACTCAATATGAAAATGTATTGAGGAGTATGTTTTTTTCAACTAATATAAATATAACAACTTTGTTATATTCTGTAACGGGATACTCGCACCTATAATACTTAATTCTAGCTTTTTACAAATGAGGAGGGAAAACCATGGAAAACGCAGACCGTTTTCTAGAAGCCTTTAATAGAATTGACAAGCTATTAAGAGGAATTCTCAAAATTAGTGGTGATAGACATGTCGATTTTGTAGAACTTGTTAAAAAGAGCAGTGAATCAAATTCTATTGTACGGAGGTTTAAGGAAGATTTGCTTCTCTTTAGCAAGCTAAGGAACGTCATTGTCCATGATAAAACGCAACCGAACATTTTTATAGCTGAACCACATGAAACAACTGTAGAAAAAATTAAAAAAATCGAGATGGAGATTAAAGATCCCAAGAAGGTGATTCCAGAGTATCAGAGAAATGTAGTTATTTTTAACCTTGATAACACATTAACAGATGTATTACTAGCTGTTAAAGAATACGGATATTCTCAGTTTCCTGTATATCATAATGAAGAATTTAAAGGGCTGCTCACGGAAAACGGGATTACTGCATTTTTGGCAAGGGAAGTGAACGAGGAATTAATCATGTTACCCGAAAGGTTAGTAGAGGAAGTATTGTCATTAGAAGAATCAAATACTAATTATAAATTCATATCTAGAGAAGCAAGTATATATGAAGCAAAGGAGCTATTTAAGAGTAGTGTCGATACAGATAGACTTGACGCTCTCCTCGTTACACACAGTGGAAAATCTACCGAATCTTTACTTGGAATAATAACGCTTTGGGATGTCGTTCAAGTTTCCTAATAAGTTAACGATTCGTGAACTGGGGGTGACCTTTAGATTGGACTATTTGGAGAAGATTCAAGATTTCAGTGATTATGTAGAAGCACATATCGAGGAAGACATGAACATCAACGCCATCATTAACCAACTTTATTATTCAAAATTTCACTTCTATCGAGTATTTAAGGCTGTTGTTGGATTGTCAGTTCATGAATATGTAAAGAGGAGAAAGTTAGCAAGGGCAGCGGATTGTCTTCTACATACAAAGGATAGTATTCTCACCATTGCCTTGCAGTTTGGTTTTCAATCACAAGAGGTGTTTATCCGAAACTTCAAAAAAATCTATGGTGTACCTCCTGGCAAATTTCGAAAAGTCCAAATACCAATGAGAAGTAACAATAGAATAAATGTGGAATCTATTAGGCTAAATATGAAGTTGGCTAAAGGAAAGGCTATAGTAAATGAGCACCTTGAAACGATAAATGATTTAATGTTGGTCGGAGTCATTCACCGTGTGAGTGATTCAAATCCATTGTCAATTATCGAGAGAATGACAAATTTTTTCACCAAAGCTCATCTCGTTCCAAACCAATTGAATGGAAACGTCTACCGTGTCTGCTTAGATTTTGATACTAACAATGAAGCGGCTTCTTTCCAAGAACTTATTGCTATTGAAGTCAGTAATCTGAGTCAAATTCCTGATGGTATGGTTGGTAAAGTAATCGACAATGTCCATGTAGTTACATATACTCACCAAGGGAAGCTGTTTACAGAAGAGGAAGGGAAGATAATAGATACTTATCATTTCATTTATCAATATCGAATTCCACTTCTGAAAGCAACATTAACGAGTGACTATATCATCGAAAAGTATGGAAAGGACTTTAAAGGCCCGTATGAGGATGATGCACATATGAACATATCCTTGTCTATCATTCCTGAAGGTAGCAACCAGAATCAATAAATTTTATGCGATGCCAAGTATAGTGATTGTAGGAAGTGGAGCTAGCATAGAAAACTTGGTGGAGGGATGAAGAGAATGTGTACAACATTTACATTTCAAAGGGATAAGTCATTTGTTTTAGCGCAAAATTATGATTTCTACTACGGGCACGGTCTTATTGTGGTAAGTCCGAGGGGGCTGATGAAACAATCTTTAACGAAGGATGCTGCTCAAAAGGTCACCTGGGTATCAAACTACGGTACTGTGACATTCACACAATTTGGCAGAGAGCTTCCAATGAGTGGGATGAACGAAAAGGGATTAACAATTGCCATGATGCATCAGGAAGATGGCCAGTTTCCAGCAGAGGATGATCGTCCTGGATTGAACGAGCTACAATGGATTCAATATCAGCTTGATCAGTTCAAGTCAGTTGAGGAAGTGATAGAGCATGTAGAGGATTTTAGGTTGGAAAAATCAGTTTATGAACTTCATTATACGATTGCTGACTCAACAGGGAGGACGGCACTGATCGATTTTATTGATGGTGTATGTCATGTGACAGAGCATGCTGAATGCTACACGATGACAAATACAAGTTATGAAAAATCAATTGCGCATGCCAAAAAGTTTGAGAAATCTCCGTTAGAGAACTTTTCAAATAAAACGACTTCTCTCGACCGTTTTTGTTTAGTGAATCGGTTAGTAAAAGACGTTCAAAGTCAATCTACACTTGAAAATCCAATTCAAAAATCATTTGAACTACTGGAGAAAGTAGCAGCAAAACCATCGGACCAAACCCAATGGGAATGGGTAGGTAACGGGGTGCCACCAACCTTTACGTATTGGAGTATTGTATTCGATATCTACAGTCAAACCATTTATTATAGGGATCTACAAAATCATGAAATTCGTTCTATTCATCTTGACGACTTTCATTTTAGTAATGAGGTAATGGCATTGGCATTAGATAATAAAGCTTCTGGGAGGATTTCTAGTCAGTTTCAACCATACGAAACAAAAGATAATGAGCGGATTATCTTGTTAAGTTATGAGCCAATGAGTGATATTTTTCCTCTGAATGAACAGAGGGAGCTTATAAACTATCCTGATTCAATCAAGAGAGTTTTATAGAGGAGAGTTAAGAAAGTCGTTAGATTTCAGGGACCTGGTTCCACACAATTCGTGAACGTTCACAGAATTGTCGGAGACCAGGTCCCTGAACTTTTTATGATGGCTTTATTGGCTAATGAGAACCGTCCCTGTTTGCCTGTTTGCCTTTAGGAGGGCTTTAGTGGGCGGCGCTTATTATCAAAGGTAAAGCCTTCTCCAGATACTTCTTTCACATCGTTGATGGAGAAGAAGGCATATGGATCGACTTCATGTATGAGGTTTTTTAGTTGGATAAGCTCGCTTCGGTTGACGACACAGTATAAAATTTCCCGTTCGTCTGCAGTAAAGCTTCCTCTACCTGTTAACACCGTTGATCCACGACTCATTCGTTCAATAATCGCCTTAGATAGTTCTTCTGTTTTTGAAGATATAATCATGGTAGATTTTGCTGCACTTGCCCCTTCTATTATGAAATCGATCACGCGACTAGCGATAAACACGGTGATGAGTGTGTACATAGCGTTTGTAAGCGTGATTTGAATGAGGGAAATAGTTATGACAAAGGCATCAAAGCCAAACATAAATTTCCCGAGACTCATTCCAAAATATTTTTCTGCTAAACGGGCAAGAATATCAACGCCCCCAGTCGTTCCACCAGCGCGAAGAATCATTCCGAGTCCGGTCCCAGCGAATACTCCTGCAAAAACGGATACGAGAATCATATCATCTTGTAACGGCAGGTGAGTGACAGGGTACAGTTCGAACAATCGCAAGGACACCGACAGGGAAAAGGTTCCTATCAAACTATAAATCAACATTAATCTCCCAAATAACTTATATCCTATTAAAAATAATGGAATGTTTAGTAATAGATTTGAAAGGGACGGCTCGATCGTAAATAAATAATAAAGTAAAAGAGTAATACCAGTAAATCCACCGTGAGCCAGGCCATTTTCTAAGTTAAAGTGTATGATTCCAAATGCAAAAACTAACGTTCCAATTAAAATAATGAAGATGGGTTTTAAACGAATCCCTTCAAATAGCTTCGACACTGCGCTACCTCCTTTTTAAAAAGATTGATATATTGGTTAAATCATAAATTAGCTCGGTTTATTTTTGTGGTGAATAAATGACCCAAAGTCCGTGCCTAAAATATTCAATCAGACGAAAGTATAACACAGCTTTAATCCCCTACCCAATAGGCTTGAGCGCTTTTCGTAAAAGATTATATATTCAGACATTTGAAAACGATTTCGGGTAAGGGAGATTCTCGAATTACTTTCTCTAACAAGCAAATTTCACATGGATAAAAGGCCCGGGAACCGAATCGTCCCGAACCTTCTCCAATATCCTCTCACTATTGTTTTCTTATTTCCAAACGCTAATTCGTTCAGAACGACTTACAAATTTACTGGACATCGCTCGCATTCTTGCTTTCAACAATAATTTGCGTCCTTCTGGTGTCCGTGTGAAAACTAGTTCAGCTTTTCCTACTTTCTTTTGCCAGTAGTTTAGTAGGATTTCAGCACTTTCTTTTTTACGTCCGATCTCGTGAGGCACTGCATGGTAATCGTGACGCACCCAAAATCTCTTCCCAGACTGCCGGTGAATGATATATCGTGGATTATCGATTGGATCCACGACTTCTTGAAGACTTTGAAAAAACAGTATTTGTTCATGCGTGCTACCGTGTTCAAGAGAACATTTTAGGAATCCCCCTGGCATCTCATGGACATGAATGATATTTTGAGATGGGGGAGTACTTATCATTCCAGTATCATAGAGGGAATGATAGATGGCAATCCCTACTTGTTTCATACTAGATTCGATTGACTTATTAAACCAGATAATTCGGAGCGCCCTCCACCAGAATGGGGAAGATAAGACGACCCCTATACTGAGCACAATCAGTAAGGCCAACCCCAATTGACTCAAATTAGAATAACGCGGCCCTTCACCAATCGCTCGCAAACTATCGGCCATAATTAAAAGAGTGATAATGAGTAATGACTTTACAGTGTTGTGAAAAACAAAGGGACGTGGAATAAAGGATTTGTCTACCTGAACCTCTTCTCGTTTCGCTTTTCCTTGTTGAACAGCCTCTTGCCATCGGTCCATCAGACGGCTTCGATTCGATGCCCTTCTTGCCATTTCCTGATTATTCAATTCGATCGCGTTTTGATCAAAACGAGAATCTGGAAATCTTAATCGATTGATTCCCGTACTGATGAGAGGCAATTCTTCATCAAGCCCTTTCAAGGAACGAAATCGCCGTATTAACGAATAGTAATCATGACCACCATCTCCAGTATTTGAGTCTACACAGACTAAATGCCAAATATTTGCCGCTTTCTCAGGGTTACCTTGTTCCGTGCGAATAGCACGCCCCCGCATCTGGTTCGTTAGCATAAATGTACCAACATATGAAGCGAGAATGAGGGTATTCACGCTAGGAGCGTCCCAGCCTTCTCCAAGTAGCGCTGTTGTCCCTATTAACACATCCACCTTTCCTTGTGAAAAAATATCAGTGACGATACTGACTATATTTTGTCTTGAAGCACCACGGATTGTCACTTTCACATAACGATCATCATGGGGAAGTACTTCTGTGTTAAAGTTTACATGCTTTTCATTTAAAATCGGAACAACATCCTGAGGTAAGATAACAACTGATCCTGTTAAAACGCCTAGGCGACACTGTTCACCGAGTTCCCTTCTGATTTTTTCAAAAACAGGTATAACCCCGAGGCGAATCAGAGGTCTATTATCCGATGGATCTTTCGGCAGATCATCTGCATAGATGTAATCGGCTAATACAACTAAACGAAGAGATTCCTGTTTTGATTGTTTCTCAAGTGAAACGATACTTGTAATACTGTCTAACTTCGATACACTATGTAACAACGTACGTTCCATCGCTCGCGTCGCAATTAACTTTACTCTGCGTCGTTCCAATGCACCGATCGTTGATAGCTGCTTCCGGATACTTTTCATTGGTTCCTCTTTTGGATCGATCCACTTATCCCGGTAAAGCATGTTCGTTAAAAGCTCTTCTGTCCACTCCATATCAAAGTTAGGTAAGTTTTTCGCTTTTTCATTGAGAAGCTGGAATGGTTGTTCCCAGGCCTCACTTCCAATTTCCTTTAAATAAAGGATCATGCTCGTAAAATACCCGTGATTGGAGAGCTTTTCATCTACGTACTCCTCGGATTGTATCCATGGGTGTGACTCTATTAACTTCTGAAAATCGTGATTTTCGAGTAAACGCTTTTTGAGTTCTTCTGCTTCTTGATGGAATGTATCAATCGGTTCCTTTTCTTTCTTTGACGGTTCAGACATCCAAACATAATCTTGATGTGGACATAAATCTCCTTCTTTTACTAATGCAGCGACTTCAATTTCTTCATCGATGGGGCCGCATAACTCCATATACTTATCCCACTCTGATTTTCCAACATCATACGGAGGCGTGGCAGTTAAGGAAACGACGGTTGGATCATGGAGTTTATTACGAAATGATAACGTCGTTCTCCACCAGCTTGTGCGCAAATGATGTGCTTCATCAAGAATCAGTGTTTGAAATTGCTCGTCAATCAGTTTTTGCTGCGCTAACTCTTTGTCAGTCGGATCAACTTCACTTGAAGACTCATCCATTTCCTCATCATCAATCACATCTTGACTTGTTTCTTTTTCCCCTTTTTTCTGAAAAATGGAGTGGAGTCCTTGATAGGTGGTTACTGTAATAAACTTTGGGTTTCTCAAATCTGTTGAAATCCAGGTTGGCTGTTCATTTGCTTGTAAAAACAGTTCCACAAATCGACTCACCCATTGATTTCTGATCGCTAGTGTAGGGGCGACGATTAAGGTTGGCTTTCCTAAGCGAAGCATGACCTCAAGTCCAAGTACCGTTTTACCAGATCCAGGCGGGGCAACAAGGTGAAGATGCTTATTTGCAAGGTGGTGATCTAGATGATCGAGGACCTCTTGCTGATAACTTCGCCAAGGATGACAAAACTGAATGTTGCCGGGGAATTCTTTCATATATATCACCTCGATAAATTGAACTTTGATATAAAAAGAGAAATTTTACAAAATATAACATATCTATAATAGCATAAGAGTTGTGGTAATGTTGGTAATATTAGGAATTCAAGGGGCGTGCTGATGAAGGAGGGGGAGGTGTAAGTGAGGAAAGGGCTAATGAGAACCGCCCGAGACCAATGGAAAAGTAGAAATCTTGATATTTTATTGTATTAATATTCAATATATCTAATTATAGAAAAGGTTGATGAGACCGGAGCAAGCGAGGTAACTGTCTCTTCCTCTACAAGCATATGCTTTGGAGCGTATCCGTCGAGACAACTCGAAGCATAAGGCGACGAAGTAACGCTCGTTCCTGCGGGAAGCAAAGGCAGGGGTGAGACTACGTAGATGCAAAGCATGAAGGTGGCTCACCAGCCGCCCGCGGAAAGCGAGTTTGCACAGGTCTCATCAACTTCTATATTCAAACAACCTTATATTTATTAGTCTATACTTAAAGGATAAGTACTTTTTCGCTGGTTCCGAACCGTCCCTGTTAGCCCGGATTTAACATTCACTTTCGATGAAACCATAATAGTTCTTTGTCATCGACATCACCATTATAATTGATGAATATTTCATCTCCTGCTTTAATGTCTGTGTAGGCATAGTAATCAAATGTGTGCTTGTCAAAGTTAATTTCATATGTGGCATTTGGCTCATATGCATGGTTAAAAAGCATGCCGTAACCTAAGATTATAGCGCAGTGGTTTTCCCCGTATTCGAATACATAATCTGCAAGAACTGTATGTTCTATTAATTGATGCTGCTCATTTGGATAAGGAAGAACTGGCGCTTCATGGATGAGTGTCCCTTTTGCTATATCGTGTGTTGCAAATACACCTCTATTAAATTCACCTTCACTAGTGGGGGATTTTTTTATCTCAATCATTTGTTTCACCTGCAGTTTTCATTTATTTGACTGCCGAATCATAGCAGTTTATTTATTATACTATTTTTAACGAAAGAAGGGGATTATACGCACCTCATCTATCACTATTATGAACATACTCATTTTATATAATAAAAAATGCTGTGGAACGAAGCCAGGAAATATTGAATGGAATTCAACCGACGCTTAGCGGAATTCTAGATCAGTTTATTGATACATGCCAATACCAAACCAATGCTCCTGAGTTAGGGCTATTATCGCCACGGTTAAGAGGACACACTGAAAACTAGTAACAGATGCGATAAACCCTATCATGTAAAGGGAGAAATGAGGCACTTGTATATCCATAATAGGTCAAAGGCAAAATTGCATTTGTAAATTTGGCTAATGAGAACCGTCCCTGTTAGCCGTATGATACACTTGGTACATCCAATATCGAATTATGAGAAATGAGATATCGTTATTCTAATAAAAATATATAGGAGGAAGTACACATTGCTTTTATCACTTTTTTTAGGTGCTTTCATGATATTATACGCCATTAGTCATGCAATGAAATCGACCTTTTTGTTAGGGAAACGAGCTAAAAAGATGGACACAGATGCACGCCATAAATATCAAAAAGGATTGGTGGCTCCCTTTTTAGCGTTAGGTATAATATTTATATGCATAGCGTTTGCAACAGAGGCACAAATAATTGGAACAACTTTGTTTGTGGTATTATTCATTGTTTTAGTTTTACCAATTGTAATTTGGATTTTTGTTTATGACAAAAAACACGTAGGTTAAAGATAATGTAAACAACAGGAAAAGAAATATGAAAAATTTACTATGTGTATGTTCACTCTTTATTGTTGTAACCTTATTCGGTTGCGACAGCAAGACATAACTACACTTTTAGGACTTCCATAATTATGGAAGTCTGTGTTTTTTTATATATAATCAACACCAAACACTAACACATCTTATTTAATAAAAAATGCTGGCTTACCTCTGTTGGAATGCCAGCTTATTATGGAGCATTAGGCTCTACTCAATTGTAATGGAATGATCTAAAAGGTCCTGTACTTTCTAATAAAAATCATTTTGATTAGGGCGATCTTTCGGCTAATGAGAACCGTCCCTGTTTGCCTTCATCTAACTTGTTTAACACGGTCATTGTAATCCATGTCCAGCACACACCAATCATGCTAAACATGAAAAATGGGATGATCCCTGGCAGTTCTAACGAAATATATACAATGAAGAACAATAACACCCAGATGGATAGTGTGTAATGCAACTTTCCAATTCCAATGATAAGGGCGTTTTTTAAATGCTGCTTCAGCCCGCCTTCATAATGACAATATAAAGGAAATACCCAAACAGCCATCATTGAAAATAAAAACACAATGAGATAAAAGGCAAATGGAACGAGGAAAAAGACCTCATCACCTAAACTAACGAGAATAGTGTAGTTTAAATATAGGAGTGCTCCAACAGTGGCAATGATCCATCCAGCCATATTTGAAACGAAGAAACTTCCAGAATAAAACCTCTTAAAGGTTTTCCAAACAGAGAAATCCGTGTCTCCTAACAACCATTTCCTGGCCACACTTATTGTAGCCATGGTAGCTGGGGACAAGCCAGCTACCACGAGTCCCATCAAAGTGAACAGTATCCAAAGCACATTTAAATAGACAATTCTCGTGATCCATGTGAAGAATACTTCAACGATATTTACAACTTTACTGCCATTCATTTTTTCCACCTACTCCTATTAACCTACAATTAATATACCGACAGATCCTATGCAGACCTCACTTGAAAAATGTGTAACTAACTGCATCAGCCAAAACTAGCTACTAACATATCTAACCTTCGAATCGCTCAAACCTTACCCTTTCACACCACCTGTCGTTAAGCCGGCAACAAAGTATCGTTGGAAAAAGATAAACAGGATAACGATTGGGATGACCGTCAAGACGGATCCTGCAATCAAGATATCATAGTTGTTTCCGTAAGGCGTCAAGAGAGAGGCTAAACCAATTGGCAATGTAAACATATCGTTAGACCGGACTACTAAAAGCGGCCATAAGAAGTTATTCCAGCTCGTTAATCCTTGTAGAATAGCCATTGCAGCAAAGGAAGGGAGCATTAAAGGCATCATGATTCTGAAGAATATGCCGTATTCCGTACAACCGTCTATTCTCGCAGCATCCATTAATTCTTTAGGTAGGCCAAGTGCATATTGTCTGAAGAAAAATACAGCAATGGGTGCAACAATTAATGGGAGGAGGATACTCGTATACGTATTGATTAGCTGTAAATCAACCATTAATTGATAGAGTGGTAGCATTAAGATTTCAAATGGAACCATGATAATGAACAGTACAAATAAAAAGATTAAGTTTCTTCCTTTGAAATTGTATACTGCTAATGCATAGCCGACAATGGAGGAGAAGAATAACGATAACACGATTGTTAAACCTGAAATAATCAAACTGTTCATATACCATTGCCAATATTCAGGTGCTTGGACAAAAATATAGTTATAGTTTGCAAGAGAAAAATCGCTAATATTTACGTTAAAAGTGATACCCCTTCTAATCAATTCTGACGACGGTCGAAAAGAGGAGATAATTAAACTGATTAATGGAAATAATGCAATGAGACATACAATGGTAAGGGATAGATTTATGAGCCATTTATAAACTTTATGGTCTTTATACATTACACATCACTCCTCTTAAACGCGCCTGTCAGCAGCAACTGAATCAAACTTACGACAAATACGATAATCAAGATCACGACACCTATTGCAGCACCGAATCCCATATCATTTTGTTGAATCCCTTGCTGATATAAATACCCGACGAGCGTTAAACCGATATTACCTGGCGAGCTCGTTTCCCAGAAAACATAGCTTTCTTCAAACATTCTGAAGCCAGCGATAATACTAATTGTAGAAACAAAGATAATGATTGGTTTTAAAAAAGGTAATGTTATATTCTTAAATTTATGAAAAACATTTGCCCCATCAATTTCAGCTGATTCGTATAACTCCTTAGGAATATTTTGCAGTCCAGCTAAAAAGTATAATACGTTAACGCCCATCCAACGCCATGAAGCTAACGTGACCATTAAGAACATGGCAGACCAACTGTTATATCGCCAATTGACTGGATCGACACCAAAGAATCCTAATACTTGGTTTGCTACTGCTGTGTCTGATTCAGCAAATACTAGTCTGAAGATAACCCCGGCCACAATAACGGATGTCAGGGATGGAATGAATAGAGCAGAGCGAAAAATAGTTTTAAACTTCGTTATTTTTGAATCTAATAAAATAGCTAAAAGGATTGGAACGGAAACTAGAATGAAAACCGTTAATATCATATAAATAGTTGTATTTTGCAATGCTTTATAAAAAGTAGGGTTAAATATTCGATCGTAGTTTGACAATCCAACGAAGGTGACTTGACCTGGCAGTATAGTTTGAAAACTCATGATGAACGCTTGTATTGTTGGATATAAAGTCAAAACTAAAAACGATAATATGAATGGAGATACAAGCACATAAGGAACGACTTTCTTTGAATTCAGGAATTTCAGTATTTTGTTTTGTTTGTTCTTACTCGTTGCGGATGTATCAGACATATGATCACACCTCATGCGAATTATTTAAAACCTTTTTGTGATTTTTTATAACCCTCGGTTTTGTTACGTTTTTGTGACTGAAAACCAAGGTGCTTGCGCTTTCTATGAAGGAAGGACAAGTATTAACATACCTGTCCCTCGCCATTCATTCTTTGAAAAATAGCAATGTGTCAGTATTTCACGGGAGAACAAATCTAGGCATAAGCGTTTTTAAAAAAATTAATCCATTGAAGATCTCACTCTTTCAGCGGCTTCCCGAAGTGCTTCCTCTGGAGTTTTAGACTGTTCACGGATAGCATTGTGCATGATGTTCGTATCGATCTCGTCGAGTACATCTGGTGTGTGTTCTGTAATGTTGACACTTGCCACATCATCGCGAATGTCTAGTAAAATATCAAAAATGTCATCGTGGAAGAATTGATAGTAAATATTATCCTCCCTTACTTCAGGTGCATCCCATACGTCCCAGCGTGGTGGGTCGAAACCGAGCTCCGTCCATAGGTGGATATTCCCTTCCTCGGATAGTTTCGCAAAGTATAGAAAGTCTTTTGCGAGCTCAATGTTTTCAGATTGGTTTGTAACAGCTGTACCAGTACCACCCATACCTACAGTTCTAGCATCAGAATCGTCCCAAATTGGCATCGGTCTAATCTCTATTTTTCCATCTAAATCTTCCATGTAGGTAGTAAAGTCTTTCATGTAAAACATCGGGATCACTAATGATGCTTGACCTCCGTCATTCATAAAGCCATAAAATTCTTCTGAATGATAGTTTCCTCCTGGTGTCATTTCAGCAATACCATCTTCATTCACCATTTGATTAATGAATTCTAATGTTTGAATATTGATATCGTTATCTAAAATTAATTCCCCATTTTCATCAAAGAAGTCGGAGTGTCTTTGCGTGACATAAGGCCAGAATCCATACCAGCCATCAGCGATTGTTGTCATTGGAATCCCTGTCGCATCGACGACTTGTTTCCCTGCTTCCATATAGTCGTCCCATGTCACGATGGAGTCAATATCTACACCTGCTTCATCCATAATCTCTGTGTTGTAATAGACAACCGTTGCCCCAAGGTGAGTTGGTGCCCCGTAATAGGTGCCGTCTTTTCCGTAAATATCTAATCTTTCCGTGATGAATTTATCTAGTTCACCTTCAATTAAGTCATTTAAAGGCTCTAACTGTATATCCCCTTGCAAAAAGTTAGGGAACCTTGCTATCTCAATATCAACCATGTCTGGAGCTCCTGAGCCAGACTGTAATGCTAGCAACAGGTTGTTATGCATTTGATCAAAAGGATATGTTTCAGCAGTAAAGGCAATTGCCCGATCTGGATACTCTTCGTTCCAACGCTCTGCTGCGCTTGTAAAGAAATCAGCGTGTGTCCCTGCAAATGTCCAGAACGTTAATTCCGTTGCATCTTCTAAATCAGTACCTACAGTATCTACTTCGTCTGCTTCTCCACCTGCAGTGTCATCGCTATCACCACCACATGCGGCTAAAACAACAATAAGGAAAGCTACTAAACTAAGAAACAATAACTTCTTCATTTCTTTTCCCCCTATTTTCACTTTTCGGATTTGTTACATTAGTAAAATCTTGTTGATGATGAATTGTAAAACGGGTCCATATTCTTCAAGCGATTCTTTAGTTAAGCGGTTACATTTTTCATCGAACACCTCCCAATTACTACTAAAATATTGAAAACATGAACTTATACGAATGTACATGTTAGTTTATGAGATTGAAGTGGCTATTTATACGTATGAGTTATTGGGTGAGTTATGTTAAATTCATTCAAGAAATTTAAGTGATTTTTGAAATGAAAACATTAATATAACGTATGTCGTGGGTATTATTACCTGTAATGATGGTGCTGTACTTATTTGTAAAATTGTATTAAATAACTTAAATTGTTAGAACTCATACGAACAAATAAATAATAGTTCAGGGATCTAGTCCCTGAACTTTAGAAGGTTACAGATGAGAGATTTAAGCAGATGGATAGTGATTAATAACATGGTAGATGCTGGAGAACGAAGGCAGACAATATTGAATGAAAGTCTAGCCTAGTTTATTAATAAATTGATACATACGAAACCAATGCTCCTGAGTTAGGGTTATTTTCGCTACGGTTATGAGAGCACACTGAAAACGATTTGTAACAGATGCGATAAATCCTATCATGTAAAGGGAGAAATGAGGCACTTGTATGTCCATAAAAGGCCAAAGGAAAAATTGCATTTGTAAGTTTGGCTAATGAGAACCGTCCCTGTTAGTCAGGTACAGTGTTGTAGTAGTTTTATATCAGAAGGTATAAATTTTTTTGGGGATTTATACCCAATTTCTTTCTTTTTTTCGATATACTAGAATGGTATATAAAAAATGTTGGAGGTTACTTAATGAAATTATTTTTTCCCACTATTACATTATTCTCTATGCTGTTGCTACTTGGTGGATGCAATGAGGATACAGCAACGACTAATACCCCCGAGGTAAACGAAGCTAGTATTATCTCTACAGATGAAATGACAGCCGAGGAATTTGTAAATCATTTTTATACTCACTATTTAGATCAAGATTATAAAATGGTAAAGGAGTACTTATCACCTACTTATCTAGAGCGGCATGGTGTCACCGCAAATGATTTCGTTTCAGCGCTTGAGGACCGCGATTTTCGTTCCAATATTGAATTCCTTGAATATCGAATCGCAAATTCTCGTGAGATAGATGACCATAATATGTTTTTCAGGGTATCTGTAAAAAGTAACTATAATGGAAACGAACAAGTAGACGATGATGAACTAGTTGTGTTTCGAGAGGATGGAGATTGGTTAATCGATCCAGATGGTTTCTCTTCTTTTGACACTTTCGATAACACGATAGCTACGGAACAACTGTCTTTTGAAGACTTTGAAATTCATACGAGAAATCGAGTTTACGGACAAGACGTACATATTTTCTTTAATTGGGAGATAAACCTTCCAAATGTTAGTCTTTTTTATATGGCAGATAGTGCAGTATCTGTTTTAACGGATACAGGTGAAGTTTATACTAGTACTCGTTCAATTGACCTTCATTCTATTTTTGAGCCTAATAGGGTGCATGAAATAGCGTTGGAGTTTGAGGATGTTGAAGGGACTCCTACTCAATTACTGTTTGAAAACCTTGTACTCCAAGATGAAAATGGTGATCCTATGATTATTCCACGAGAAACTCTTGAAATTATTGTTGATTTAGACGAAGAGTTTATCTCTACTTCTTTGCCATTAGAAGGTGTTTCGGAAGACATCATTATGGAAGCGTTCGAAAATGAGAGGGAGCGCTTGAATCAGCATAATCCAGAACTTTATCAATTGGAAAGTGTTACTTACTTAGATAATGGATACTGGAAAGGTGAGTACTTACAGACAGCTAGTGGCTCAACAACATCAACTCTTGTTAATATTTTTAATGGGACAACACGTATGAACAAGCATTATTGATAATCATTATTTAAAGCCGACAAGCCTAAGAGGTTGTCGGTTTATTTTTTAGTCGTTGATGCTTTCTTGGCTGCGATATACAAAGTAGTGCCATTCCATTCAGTTAAATTGAAGCCATTGACGAATACTTAGAAGTTAAAGAACATCGATAAAATGTAGAATATCATGAAAGGGCTAACGAGAACCGTCCCTGTTAGCCGGGGGTATCTCTTATTTTTATAAAGGAAGTAGTAGAATATTGTAGAATATGTAAAGAACTACAGAGATAAAAGGGATCCTTGTTATGTAGTTTTATTACAATTCGACCATGTGGTCATTGTAGCAAGGTCAAACTTTGGAGATATTATCGGAGGTGTACTTGTTGAACGATACGATAGATGAAAGTGAAGAAGGTGCTACTCTTGTTCATTTCGTTGAGGGATTAGCGGGTGTTTCAGATTTTATCATGATTATTTTAGCGATTTCTACAGGACTGCTAACTTTAGTTGGGTTAATCTCTATTTATATTTCTATTAACCTTCAACACCGAATTGAGAAAGCGCAAGAGCTCCTGTGGGATTTAAATGAATTGTCATATCCTATAAAACCTAAAGAATACCTTGGATATACAATCATTCAAAGATTAACGACATATAGGCAAATTCGCGATAAGCAAGATGACATTACTTTAAAGATTGCAAAATTAGCGAGAAACTCTATTTATTCTGTTTCTAGTATATGGGCATTTATCATTTTATTTTCATACCTTTTACTCGATGTTAAGCTTTGGTTATTCCTTATTGTACTTGGTGGTATAGTGATATTCTTTATGATTAAATATGCGGAAACGTTAAATATGTTTAAGGGAATTTTTAATAAAGTTAAAAGAAAAGAAATACCTACATATGATGATTTATTAAATGTTGATATTGACACAGACCTTTTTACCCTAGGGCTTGCGAGTAATAATCTAGAATTGTGTGTAGAGAAGAAAGGTTCAACCTATTATTTTTACTTGGAATTACCACTAGACTTTAAAAATATCATTTTAAGTAAATTTACTATTTATGAATATGATCAAAGGTTCAAAGAGGACAAGTTAGTTTACGAAGAACATGATAGGCAATTAAATCAATCTGCTCTTAACATACGGAAATATCGTCATACGATAGTGAAAGATGTTTCTTTAACGAAAAAACGGTTAGAAGTAAACCTCATTATTAGTAATAATAAAGAAAGCATCGCCGTTGTTTATAAAGAAGTGGAGAAGGGATTAGTGAAAACGAACAGCTTTGATCCAACAGAATACACAAGGATATTACCATCCACTGTCACTCAAAGGCCTACAAGATTTGAAGTGAAAAAAGAAGAAACAGTACAAAAACAACAAAACACGGAGCATAGGTGTCACAGTTGTGGTGCTTTGTTTGAGGATTTAGAAAGTTGTCCGTATTGTGGTTGGATAGATGTAAATCAATTAAAAAAAGTTAGGAAGAGATGAAACGGTGGGGCCAAAACATTACCGAAGGGGACTCAGCCTATGAATATGCAACGACCTAAATTTATAGATAGCGAATACTTCTACTGGAACGAAGATGGTAAGACGATAAGGGAGCGCATGAAACTACTACCTAATGCGCCTGCTGTAATTGAAAAGGAATACGAAGACTACGTGAGTGAGTACGAAGAGTGGGAGCGACAATGGAGTGAAGGACTTAACGGTAGAATAGAAAACTAAGAGTGAGAGCGCATTTATAGGCGCTCTTTTTATGTGTAAATGGATGTGAACCTATACGCAGGACGGCTAACGAGAACCGTCCCTGTTAGTCACTCAAAATATAACAATTTGTGATTTTATGAATGTTGAAAAATTAACTTTCTCAAGAAATAAAGATTTACGTTACATACAATAGTTTTTTGATAAAATATTTTAAGTAGGCAGTAGAAGGAAGGGGACGGCTCTTCTGCTTCCAAGTTCTATAAAAGGGTGGGGCTATGGTGAAAATGAATTCGATTGAGGAGTTACTAGATTGGGAGGATGACTGGCTTGAGCGTGATGGCTTAGATGTGGGGGAAGAGCGAAATGCTTGGTTAGAGGAAGGTGTGGAGCTGTACAAAAAGTTTATTGAGATTGATAAGAAGGAACCGCGCTATTCTATTACTCTCTCTGAGCTTTATTTAGAAGTAGGTCGTGAAGAGAAGATAAAAAAGGGAAACCAAATTAAAGCGTATCAAACATTGAGATCTGCAACACTTTATGCACCTAAAAAACCGGATGCGTTTTATCATTTGTCGTTTATTTTAGCTAAAGAAAAAAGAAAGTGGGAAGCTGTTCTGTTTTACGGAAATGAAGCTTTGGAAAAGGGGGTAACGGGCAGCAGACGGATTAAACTGCTTTGCAATTTGGCACTTGGTTATGCGCGGCTTGGGTATATTGTGAAATCACTTGAATTGTTTGAAGAAGCTAAGGCATTAGATGAGCAGATGGAACATGAGTGGTTTATTGAATTATATTCTGATCGAATGAAAGAGAACCGTCGAGAACCGATTTTATTAAAAGAGACAAATGAAAAAAGAAAAGCTGTTTCAAAAGAAGATTATAATCATATTTTAGAAGATGCAATGGATGGGAAATGTGTTGTATTAGATTTAACGAAGGAAAATAAATTTTTTCGTGGTATTAAAGATGATATTCGTTTGGAACGAAAAGAAGCAGAAGTTCTCGGTTACTTGATCGATCATTCGATGACATCTTGTCCAAAAAAGCGAATTGAAGAATCGATATGGGATGATTGTAAAGTAAGTGCTTCCGCAGTAAAGCGTTATATCACAAGTATTCGAAGGAAGCTATCCGAAGCAATGGGGCGGGAAGATATAGCAGCGGCAGTATTAGTTACAACAAATGATGGTTACGAATGGAAGTCTGAAATTCCATCCGTTGTCCTCCGTTAGGCTGGTTACTAAAAAGTAACCGGTCTTTATTTATACTTAGGGTACAAAGAAAACAGGAGGATGATGACAATGAACTTAATGAAATTAGAAATGATGAATGGAACAGAGCGTGTAGCAGAGGCATTACAAATGAGAGGATTGTTTATTGAAGTGAAAAACGACATCATTGTATTAACGAAGGAAAATACAGCACAGGATATCGAAATGGTACCTCAGTTACTAAGCAGTTTGAACATCCCTACATTCTGGGTTGCAGGTGATCAATTCCAAGTATTGGTGAACCGGTTACCGATAGCAACGATGAAAAAAATAATGAATGTTCGTGGTCATGAGTTTCCAGTGAGGATGGAAGCTTACCATTACCGCTGGAGAGCATTTGCCCAAAGACGATTTGGTATTAAAGTAAATGCATTAAACTTAGATCCACAAGTAGCAATGATGGTGAAAGTATTAAACTTAGCAGGAATAACGACATTAGCTGGCTGTAACGGTCACCATAGATATTCACCAAATTTCCAATTATCCGGTGTTTTCCAGGGCGCGTGGTTTGAGATTATTCAAGAAAAATATTTAAGTAAATGTGATCTTCATTATAAATGGAGCGTCCACTATGGCAATCAATCTGGCGCAAGTATTATCGCAGATAAACATTCAAGCGACAGTTGGGATATGAATAAAATTTATCAAGATACCGTACAAATAGCCACAACGCTACTGAAGGATTCAGAAGAAATTCGCCAACTGAAAAAACAAATCTTCAAGCGAGATGGAGAAATGAAGCAAATGGCGGAACGGTTTGTTTTGGAGAAGGATTATAAAGGGTTAGTAGATTGGATGAGAGGGCTTGTTGCGTGAAAAATAAAGTGATGCCCTAATTTTCAAGTGATTTGCGGTGTGCCTGACTCTTGTTGAGCATAAAACGTTAACGTATTACGAGCAGATACCTCTTATAAATAATTTTCGGTGTAGTGAAAAAAAGAAATGCTACATGGTAAAATATAACTGTAGTTCATAATATATTTTTTAATAGAAGTCGGAACGATCGTCCTGCTTTTTCTTAACTAAATGCAGTAGGATTTCTTTGAAAGAAAACCGTGCCCTATTGTTGGATTATTTGTTGCTAAATTCGAGTTGTTAAAAGTTATTTGATCTGTAAATTATATCTAATGTATGCGATGAAAGGAGACAAGTAATGAGATATTATGATGAATTATTAGGTAGAAAGAAAAACGGAGAAAATATAAGTTTGGACGAATTAACTTCTAAAAATTTAACATAATATCTCAAAAACTGCAAAAGCAATTACTCATTTTACTTTTCGAAACGGTCCGATAGAAAGATATGCATACTAATAAAACTAAAAATATAACTAACCGAGATATGAAAATTCTTAACTAATATATGTTAAATAGAATAGCGTATATATTTATTTTAGATAAAGAAGAGCGTTGGTTGGAATAAGTTTTACTGATTTTGTTATTTATAACAAGCTAGACAAAATGCCGTTACTAGTGGTTGAAGTAGACGGTCATGCGTATCATGCAAATAATCCTGTTCAACTAAAACGAGATAAAATGAAGGATTCTATTTTAGAGAAGTACAATATTCCAGTTATGCGGCCCAGTACAACAGATAGTAGGGAAATGATATTTATTCGATTTTAGTTTCAATGGCAAAAGAATTAGGGAGAATGCGATGGAGGGATTCTCTAATGATGGAAAATGAGTTAATAGACAAAATAACCAATCTAAGCATATGGAAAAAAGGTGACCAGCGCGCACCTCATAAGCCGTTGTTGATCCTTTATGCCCTTGCTAGATTGCAGAGCTCTCAAGAACGTCTACTCTCCTATTCAGAAGCAAGAGGAAAGTTGACGGAACTATTGGTGGAGTTTGGACCACAGAGAAGGTCCTATCATCCAGAGCAACCGTTTGTTCGATTACAAAGAGATGGGATTTGGGAACTGGATAAATTAGAAATGGAACCTAATAACCGAAAGCTGTTAAAAAATGAAGTAAGTGGCGGTTTTTCTGAACAAGTATATAATCTTCTTCTTAACAATAACAATCTAATTAGAAAAGTGACAGATATTATTCTTAATAACCACTTCCCTGAAACCATTCACGATGACATCCTCATGCATGTTGGCCTGGATATCGATTTCAAAGGAAAACGTTCAAGGGACCCTAATTTTAGAAATAAAATATTACGTGCCTACGAATACAGTTGTGCCATTTGCGGTTATAATGTCCGTTTAGGAAATAATCTTGTGGGTATTGAAGCTGCACATATTAAATGGCATCAAGCAGGTGGTCCTGACAATGAGGAGAATGGAATCGCTTTATGCTCTTTGCACCATAAATTATTTGATCGCGGTGTGTTTACATTAACAGAGACAAACATCCTATTAGTTGCGGAAGAGGCACATGGTACAAATGGCTTTAACAAATGGTTAATGAAATTTCACGGAGAAACAATTCGTAGACCAATACATCCAGATTATCATCCAGAGAAACAGTTCCTGAACTGGCATGTGAGAGAGGTATTTAAAGGACCTTCTAGGTATTATGATGTGTAGTATTGGACGGTGAGGTGGGCTGCAAATTCTGCGCTTGATTATGCTTTTCATTCCTTCAGTGGGAGAAGGAAATGGTATTAGGGTATTTCATAATTTGTAATTTTACTTATACCTAAAAAAATACTATATGTAAGAGTCTTTTTTCAAATTGTAGAGTCAATCTTTACTAGAGCTATAGTGGATACGAATTACGAGCAATTTGGAAAAAAGAAGTGTCTAATTGTGACACCTTTGTGTAACAGGGTTTTGATGTAGAGCCCTTTCAAAACATCATTATCTATCCAACTTTTCATTGTGAAAGTTCAATTGAGATAGTGGTAGATATGATACCGAAAACAAGAATTACAGGTAAATTAACTGTGAAAATAAATTCTATAGAAGTAGTGTTGGAAGCAGCTAAAAATAAAGAAAAAGGATAGATGAAGACTGCCCAAAGAGAATCAGTAGGATGTAGGATTGTATAAAAGACTGTTCTAGTATATTAAGTAACCGGGAAGGAAATAGAAATTTTCGAATGCGTGGAAAACAAAACTCACTTATTTACTAAATCCGAATATTACCTTTAATCGTTCCTGTGCTTCGTAATGGTCAGTATGATAAAATACGATATATATAAGGACAAATTAAAATCTACCTTTATTCTAGCGAACTTAAAATTAGATTATTTGATGATGAATAAAAATTATTAAATGAGTTATTTAGGAGGATTTAAATGCTTAAACTAATTGGTTGGAGTAACCCGGGTAGAAGTATAAGTGATACTACACATAGACAAATGTTTGGGATTATGTCCTATTTAAAAGATAAAGATAAGGTTGGTCAGGATGTTTGGAACTCTGAACTTCAAGCAAAAATCGGAAAAACAATAGATGTTAATAAACCAAGTACGCTTCGTCACATAGTTGGATTTATGAAGAGTATTGGAATAATTTACGGAGATTCCTTGCAAGGTGGGAAAGTACCCGATAGTAGACATCTAGTAACGCAGAGTGGCGAGGTTCTATATCAGCTAATTGAAATGGAACAACTCGCGAAAGAACAGAAAAAAAAAGAAGTTATTGAGCAAGTCGGTACTATGTATAAGCATTTCTATGCGAACGCTTTTATTTATTGGTATGTAAGAGGTACAGATATCCATGTTGTGAGAACGGTTTTAAAGACACTTGATAAATTTGACTCGCTAGATAAAATGGAATGGTTTATTATGAATACCTTTATTACGGCTACCGATAATGCGGTACAAGAAGAAATAGTAGAAAAATATATTGAGCAATACCGTAATAAAGAGCTTACCTTAACAAAAGATAGTATTGTTGAAAATGTAAATGCTTATGGTTTTTGGGCTTCACTTCTTAACTATACAGGACTTATTAGAAAAGAAGGAAGTAAAATATACAAGGGGAATTTACACCCCGAATTGACTAATGCAATATTAGAAGATGATTTTTTACAACATTTTGATATAGAGGAACGATATAATTTACGAATGTAAAAGGGAGTATGCCATTTGAGTAACGAGAATTCATACAAAAAAGCAAATGCAATAACAAAACAGGGTTTTAAAGATCAGGTGAGTAAAATGGCTGAACTTGTGGGTGCTACTATCCCGAAGGATGCGGATTTTACAAGGGAAAAAAGAGGGGTATATAACCAGTCTATCTCATTAGATACAGTAAAAGAATTTATAAGTAATAGGGGAATGAGAATCTCAGATAGAATGATTAGAAGGTATCACTTATCTCTTATAAATAAAGGGTTTGTTATTCTATCAGGGATTAGTGGTACTGGGAAAACTTGGTTAGCTGAACTTTATGCGGAAGCCATTGGAGCTAAGAAATTAGTTGTACCAGTTGCTCCAAACTGGACGTCTAATGAGGACTTATTGGGGTTTTATAATCCACTGGATAACGAATATAAGCACACTGAATTCAGCAAATTTCTTATGGAAGCACAAGATGAGTATGTAGCTTCACTACAAGAAAAGCGACAGCCAGTACCATATCATATTATCTTAGATGAGATGAACTTGGCTCGTGTGGAATACTATTTTGCAAAATTTTTATCCCTTCTAGAAGTAAAAGGTAGAAATGAAGAAGTATACATTGATATTCCTCCAAAAGACAGAATTATATTAACTCCTAATCTATTTTTTATCGGGACTATTAATGTAGATGAAACAACACAAAGTTTTGCTGATAAAGTGTACGATCGTGCTCAACTTATAGAAGTGGAAATTAGTAGAGAGGAAATTAAAGCTGCACTAGGCGCTGAAGAATATAGTGATGTTATCATGGAGATATGGGACACAGTATTTGAGGTTGCCCCTTTTGCTTATCGTGTAATTGGAGACTTAAAAAAGTATATAGAAGATGCAGAGAAAGTTGGACAAAGCTGGAATGTTGCATTAGATGAACAAGTATTACAGAAAATATTGCCGAAGATAAAGGGTACTGATCTAGAAATTGGAGGCAAACTAGAAGAATTAAAAATTATTCTTGATAGAGCTAATTTAGAATTAAGCACTGAAAAAGTAAACAAAATGTTAGAGAGGTATGCTAGATATGGAGTTGCAAGCTACTTTTGATTTAAACTTTTATTGCGAGCAACAAAGAGGCTACATCCAAGAACCAAAAGAATGGCAATCCGTAATTTTGGAAATAGCTGTTGATATAGATAGGTGGGATTATTACGAACTATCCATAAATAATCAACCTGTAGAGCTTTTTCTAAAAATAATAGGTGCTAGTAAGCGATTAGTGACCAAAAGTTTCCGATTTTCCGCTGGACACTATAAATTGAAGTTATTTTATGACAAAGCTAATCGATATAGAAATTTTACAGTAGTTCCTTCCAAAATTAGTAAAGATGCTCATGTAGTTATGCTGGAAGAGTTAATTTATAAGCTTCCTGTGGATATATCAGTCAGCTTAAACCGATTAGGGGCGTTTACTGGAATAAGGTTTGTTCCAACTACGCATTCAACTGTTGCTCAAGAGCTTCTTCGAATTCAAAGAGCTATCTTAGGTACGAATAAGAAAATGGGATTAGTAAAAGTATTAGATATATTGACTAAAGCTCCTCATCGAATCTTGAAGACGCAAGATGTATGGGTAAGATCAGAATATGTTAGACGTCCCAATGCTACTAAAATTGCCTATTCGCTTGTGCAACCAAATAATCTTAGTTCGCAAAGTCTACCAGTAAGGCTTATGGACAGTAGGGTAGAGCATTCTTATAATATATATGAAAATCAGTTACTACAGTTATATATACATCAGGTAAACACCCAGCTTCGGAAGTTGAAGAAGATATTGCTAGCTCTTAACAATCAATCTTTATATGAGCAGGTTATACTGTTAGAAACAAAAATGGAACGAGCTACTAAAAGTGCGACTTTTCTTCATGAAGTCGATGTCCCAAACCACATAAGTTTAAAAATAACGATGGTTTTGTTAAATGTTCCTGCATATCGTGCGGTTTTAGATGGGTTTCAAGAGTTTCGCAAGGTGATGATATCAAATATAAATGAGAGAGAAATGGATTCACCATTAGAGAATACGCCGGAATTATATCAAAAGTGGGGGACACTTAAGATATTAGCTATTTTGTTAGATGAAGCTCTTAAAGCGGGATATGTTGTGAAAATGCAAAGATTATTGACCCCAATTCTTGGTAGTAATACGGTAAAGGTCCTGTCGGATGGGAAACCAGCTATTATTCTTGAGAATCCTATTACGAATAACATAGTAAGGTTTATTCCAGAGAGGTCATTTACATCGAAAGGGAAGAGCTTAAGAAGTATTAGTTATATCCAAAGACCAGATATAGCGATTGAAGTTTCTAAACCAAATGGGAAAACCTCTATATTCTTATTTGACCCCAAATATAAATTGCAAAGTGAAGATGAAATTTTTGATAATGCACTTAATCATAATAATAAAGGGAAACCTCAGAAAGTTGATATTGATAAGATGCACGCTTATCGTGATGCTATTAGAGATGAAAAAGGTGGTCAAGTTGTAGAGCACGCTTCAATTTTATACCCAGGGGAAACGGTAGAATACATTAACGGGTTAAGTGCAATACAAGCCTATCCTTCTATGGACAAAGAATTAATAGAGCCCGTTGAGAAAGTGATCAATGCAGCGTTAGAAGGATGATAAAAATAGCTATCTTTTAAGGTAGCTTTTTATTATGTAGTGAATAAATATTTTTTAAAAAAGCAAACATATATTCTTGCCATTAGACTTCATTTTAGTCTATAATGAATACAGCAAAATAATAGAATTTATATTTTTTGCTGTATTGGTGTATTGGAGGTGGTAGTCATGAATCTTGTAGAACCAATTAAGTCTGAGAAAGATATTGAAAAATTAAAGGCAGTATTAAAAAGCCAAAACTATAGAGACTATTTATTGTTTGTACTTGGTATTAATACAGGTATGAAAATTTGTGATATCCTTTTTTTAAAATTTCAAGACGTCTTTCATCAAGGTGAAATTGTGTCTTCTATACATATCAGTGGAGATAACTACCCTATAAATTCTGGTGTCAAGGAATGTCTTTTGTTATTTGTGGAACAGCAAAAAAGGGAAGAAGAATTTCTATTGTCACGCTACATTTTTGAAAGTAGGAAAGGTAGAGAACCTATTGACCGGTCCCACGCTTATCGTATTTTAAATGATGCTTCTATTAAAATTGGACTCAAAGCTAATGTAGGAACAAATACGATGAGAAAGACATTTGGGTATCATCATTATAAAAAATTTAAAGATATTAACTATCTTCAAAAGTTATTTCACCATTCGTCTAGTAAGAAGACGCTGAAGTATATCGGATTCAATAGTGCTCCCGATAATAAAGATAGTATAAACGAGTTTATTTTATAGATTTTTGGAAGGTGAATTTAAATGATTCCTAGAGTAATAGATTTATTTAGTGGTTGTGGTGGAATTAGTGAGGGTTTTCGGTTAGCCGGATTTGATATTTTAGGTGGACTTGATTTTAATCCAGATGCAGTGGAAACTTTTCATCAAAACTTTTTAAACTCTCGTGCAATTTGTGCGGATATCCAAGAGATAAAGAATGATGAAATTACTTATATGTTTGATTTAACTGGAGACATAGATGTAATCGTTGGTGGACCACCTTGTCAAGGTTTTTCTTCTGCGAATCGTTGGCAAAAAGAAATGGCAGACCCGAGAAATAAATTGTTTTATGAATACATTCGATTTGTAGAAGTTTTTATGCCTAAAGTAGTACTTATAGAGAACGTACGTGGTATTCTAACACGAGACAACGGATACGCCCGGAAAAAAATATATTCTATTCTAGAAAATCTCGGTTATATAGTTGATAGTGCAGTTCTTGATGCCTCTGAATTCGGAGTGCCGCAAAAACGATTAAGAGCATTCTTTATCGCAACAAGGAAAGATATTCCTCAAATTACTTTTGATAAATTAAAGAAAAAACCAATTGTGTTAGTTAAAGATGCGCTAGGAGAATTATATGAATTAGAAGAGCAAATGGGAAAAAATCGTTCGAACTACTTTTTATCTTCTAAACCAGATTCTTCATATAGAAAATATTTAAGAAATTCTAAAAATAGTATAGAAAATCATGAAATCCGTTATCCAGCTAAAATTCAGCAAGACAGGATTGCTTGTGTTCCACAAGGAGGAAATTGGCGCGATATTCCAGAAAGTTACTTTCCAAATAACCGTAAGAATCGCCACTCTTCAGCCTACAAGCGTCTAGATGAAGAAGATGTCTCTGTAACAATAGATACAGGAAATGCACATAGTAATTATTTTCACACTATATTTCATAGAATTCCTACAGTTAGAGAGGCCGCAAGACTCCAATCTTTTAATGATGACTTTATTTTTTATGGATCTAGGACAAGCCAGTATAGACAAGTAGGAAATGCTGTACCCCCATTATTAGCAAAGGCAGTTGCAGTTGCAATCAAGGAGGGATTAACAAATGAGTAAATCAAAAATTATTGATTTGTTTAGTGGTGTTGGCGGCTTCAGTCTAGGCTTTGAGATGGCTGGTTATGAAACTGTTCTAGCTATCGATTTCTGGAAAGATGCTATCGAGACATATAATCATAACAGAGAAAACAAGGTTGCAGAAGTAATGAGTATTCATGATCTTTCAAAAGAAAGGTTGGAAAAGTTGAAAAGTGATCATACAATTGAAGGGATTATTGGCGGACCTCCGTGTCAGGGGTTTAGCACAGTTGGTACAAGAGATATAAATGATGAGAGGAACCACCTCTATTTAGAGTATTTTCGAGTTGTTAAAGAAGTTATGCCGAAATTTTTTGTGATTGAAAATGTTAAAGGTCTTTTAACTTTAAATAAAGGCATGTTCAAAGAAGATATAATGGATCGATTTGGGAATTTAGGTTATCGTATATCTGAACCACAAGTATTAAATGCAGCTGATTATGGTGTTCCTCAGCATCGACACCGAGTATTCTTTGTGGGCGTACTGGACGGAGCTTTTGAGTTCCCTAGAAAAAAAAATGAGGTAATTTCTACTAAGGATGCGTTATCCGATTTACCATCATTAGAAAAATTTGAAGGTTCAGATGTCGAGTTCGAATATCATGTAAAACCTCAGAATCTTTATCAAACATTTATGAGAGAAAATTCTGATATTATCCTTAATCATAACAAGACGAACCATACCGATCAAACGATTGACATAATTTCGATGGTAGGGGATGGGGGGTCAATTAAAGACCTGCCACCAGAATACTGGAATATTAGAAAATATAACAAAGCGTTTCAGAGAATGAACAGTAATTTACCTTCTCATACGATAGATACAGGTCATAGAAATTACTTCCACTATGAAGAAAACCGTGTACCTTCAGTCCGCGAGTGTGCTAGAATACAATCCTTTCCAGATGACTTTGTGTTTTTAGGCACTAAGTCAAGTCAATATAAACAAGTAGGGAATGCTGTACCGCCACTACTTGGATATGAAATAGCTCTAGAACTACAAAAAAGATACAAGAAAAGTAATAGCAAAAATTCTATAGAACAGCTTACTTTAATTCCATAATAGGAAACCCTTATTTAGTTAAGTGAAAAAAGCTAAATAAGGGTTTATTGAATTTGACCTTACTTAGTCAATTATATAAAAATGGAAAAGTGTACATGGTCGATCTTATACAGTGATTACAAATAATCGATAAGAACTTAGTAAGGATCTTTTAAAATGCCATATTTTTTAAATGTTATTAATTACTGAGAAAAATACCATGTGAGTTTAAATTTTTCCGATATAAATAACGAGTATATCAGAGTTGCATTATTATTTGATCTTCTTACTTCCCCTATTCCTGTGAATGTTATTTGTTGGTAATCACTAATATATTTTCAGATACTTTGAATATGAATATGATGCCTTTAACTTTCAATTTGAATGTCTGGTAAGTCATGAATCCCCTTTTAAATGGAATGGAAAACAAAAGGGGAACGAGTATATAAGCGATACACTTGCAAGGCTTACGGTATTTGCGGTCAAAAAGTAGTCTTGTACTTATGCCAAGAACCGAAGGTCGGTAACTAGGTTTACAGATGAAGGAGTGATTGAACAGACTTCCAAAACTACGGGAAATTAAATAAATATTTATAAACAAAGAGCGACAATTCGTTGTGTACCCTTTTCAGGATTATGAAACAAAACCTCGGCTATTTATTCTTTTTAACACAAGGGTTTGAATCAATGGCATGAGGCCAACCTAATTTGTCTTGTTATAGTCTCAAGAGACTGTTCAAAAAAAATGCAGTTAAGGAGCTCTTAGATATCTACAGAGAACTAGCTTCTTCAAGATTTGATATGCACAACACTTCTTTAAGCAAAAGTGGATAATTCCATGCTTTCAAGTGTACTGCGAATTCAATTATTAGACAGTCTGTTATACGGTGGTGTGAGAGGTCGGGGGCTAATCGCCCCCTCCTACTCGTTTGGTATTCTTTTAAATTTGTATATTTTTGTAGATTCTTAGTATCTCATATTATGTTATACTTCTACTTATAAACAAATCTGTATACTTGATTTTGAAGGGGATTTACAATGGGCAAACTCAAAGTAATTGATTTATTTGCAGGTGCAGGTGGATTGAGTGCTGGATTTGAGCAAACAGATTCATTTGAAGTCATTGCAGCAATCGAAAATAATAAAAATGCCAGAAAAACATTTAGAAGAAATCATAAAAGCTTAAGGAAAGAATTTTTTTTTAGAGATATAAAAGATCTTAAATATGAGCAAATTAATGAATTAAAAAAAATAGGAATAGATATTGTAATAGGTGGTCCACCATGTCAGGGCTTTTCAAATGCTAATCGTCAAAAGAATACACTTATATCCATAAATAACCAACTTGTAAAAGATTATATAAATGTGATTGAAAACCTAAATCCAAAAGCATTTTTAATGGAAAATGTAAATACGATGCGATCGGAAAAGCATAAGTTCTTTAAAGCAAATCATGAAAAAGAAGAGCTTGAAAGATTGGATATAAAGCTAGTGAATGAAACAATTGTAATTGGGAAAAAAATGAAATTAACTCTTTTGCTCATTGAGTTTCTAAATCAACAAGATATTAATTTTAGTGAATTTTTATTAGATGAAGAAATTTTTTCAAAATTAAACGCAATTCAACGAAAAAACAATATAAAAGAATACTTTAACAAAGATAATAATTCACGCTATTTCAAAAAAATATTAACAAAATGGAACGAATTACACAATTATTGGTGTGATGACTATAAAGAAAATTGGAAAAAGTTAAGAGAGGAACTAGCAGATATTTTGTTGTCGGGGATAGAAAGCGGTGGATTTCTAGATAGGTTAAAAGAAATTGTAGAAGTACAAAGGATATTAATGAAGTATAGGGAAATTAAAGATAATGATATATTCTATAAAAATATAACGATAGTTAATGAGAATATTACTGTTGAAGTACAAACGTATAATGTATTTGAGTATGTAAAGAAAAGGTTGAAAAAATTAAGGTATAAGATTAACGAAGATGATAAATATATTTTAAATGCAGCAAATTATGGGGTCCCACAACAAAGAAGACGTCTATTTATAATTGGAGTTCGGGAAGATTTAGTAAAAAAAGGACGAAGGGTAACATTACCTGAACCAATATTAACTAATGAAGAAGAGTTTTTTAATATTTCGATTGCGATAAGTGACTTGGAAACCCTCCCTACTAGTACGATGATAGATTCACCACCAGTTCCTATTAAGAAACAGAATTTAATAAGTAGAAATTCATTAGTAAATTATTATCGCGAAAATAATAATGGATACTTGTATAACCATGTAAGAACTGAAACTCGTGAAACTGCCTTAAAGCGTTTTCGTTCGTTGCAACCCGGACAAAATTTTCATGACTTAACAGATGAACTGAAATCTACCTATACTGATTATAGTAGAACGCAAAATACAGTTTATAAAAGACTAGATTATGAAGAAATTGCAGGGACAGTTTTGAATGTAAGGAAATCTATGTGGATACATCCAAGCCTTGATCGTGCAGTGACAATTAGGGAGGCTGCCAGATTACAATCATTTCAAGATAACTTTATATTTGAAGGTACAAAAGATGCACAATATCAACAAGTGGGAAATGCTGTACCACCATTATTAGCTAGATTTATTGCAGAAAGTCTATTAAATGCACTAGGGGAAAATCCAAAAGTTGAGGCAGTTGATATGCTAAATATAAACAATAAACTGGAGGAAATTGTTATTTGAAAATATAGACAAATAAATGGAAAAAAGGGGGCTAATAGTCCTCTTTTTTTGTATAATTAAATTAGAGACTAAAATGAGATAAAATTTATAGGATATTATGGTATTAATTATTCATTTGTTGTTATAAAAAACTATTTAATAAAAGTTGGTGAAGAAATAATGCATACAGAAGTTGTAAAGCCAATAGTATCTAATTTTATTAAATCCTTAAGAGATATTGGATATTCATTTGAAGTTGCAGTAGCGGATGTACTAGATAATAGTATTACTGCAAAAGCAAAAAATATTCAGATAGTTTGTATTCCGAACCCCAATACAGTGTTTACAATATTGGATGATGGCAATGGCATGTCTAATGATGAGCTTATAGATGCCATGCGTTTAGCTACAAATGATCCTGACTCAACCAGAGAAGAAACTGACTTAGGTCGTTTTGGGCTAGGGTTAAAAACGGCTTCATTTTCCCAATGTACTGACTTAACTGTTATCTCAAAAAAAGATGGAATAGTTTCTATTAAGCAGTGGGATTTGAATTTTATCTCGCGAGAAAACGAATGGCTCCTCATCACTCCTGATATTAAGCAATTTGAAAAGATACCTTTATTCGATGTTTTTATGAAACAAGATTGTGGAACTTTAGTCGTTTGGCGGGGTATAGATACTTTTACTGAAGCTAATATACCGAGTAAGGTGGATATACTAAGAAACCATCTGTCATTAGTATTTCATTGTTTTTTAGAAGGAATTGTGCCAGGCAAGAAAGCATTAAGTATTTCTGTAAATGGTCATCAACTTGAACCGTTTAATCCGTTTAATCCAAAACATATAGCAACTCAACAATTAACGCCTGAAAAAATAAAGTATATGGATGGAGAAATTATAATACAGCCATATATTTTACCACACCATTCTAAACTGTCACAGGAACAATTTGAAAAGTATGCTACGAAAGATGGTTATACAAAGTCTCAAGGTTTTTATTTATACAGAGCCCACAGATTACTTATATATGGTACCTGGTGGGGGATGCACAGGGCAAACGATGCCCATAAACTTGTTAGAATCAAAATAGATATTCCTAATAACCAAGATACTGCTTGGGGTATTGATATTAAGAAATCTTTTGCTAATCCTGATACTGAACTTAAAAACGACTTAAAGCGTATTATCCAACAAGTAACAGTAAAAGGTTCACGACCCTATACAGGTAGAGGGAAAAAAATCGAAGATAAATCAACAACGCGCTTTTGGGAGTTGATGGCCGATAATAAAGAAATAAAATTTGCAATTAATAGATTACATCCAATTATCAAAAGCCTTGAGAACACGTTAGATGATGACCAACAACACTTGTTAAACGTTATTTTGATGGGAGTAGAAGGTTACCTTCCTTTGGATGCTATAGTAGCACAATTAAATACCAACCCATTGAATGTAAAACAAGATTCATTAATAGATGAGGTACAAATAAAAGCCCTTGTGGAAAATTGGCGTGCCGGCGGTATTAGTGAGGATTTTATTAAGCAATTGTTAAGAACGGAAGTATATAAAAATAGGGAGGATTATTTTAAATATGCCAGCAACGGGAGATAAAAATAATATGTATGATCAAGTTAAAGAAAAAATTACAGATAATCTTACAAAACAAAGTACTTTGAAAGAAGATACCATAGAAAAATTAATAGAGGAATGGAAAGGGGTTATAGAAAATACTCCCCAAAATCTATTGAAAATCATCCTTGGACTTGAAGATGAGCAGCATATACGATCTTTAAGTGGAGAGGATTGGAATTACCTTAAGAATGAACTAGAGCAATCTTTTATTGTTAAGATCGAGTCTGGAATTTTGGTAACCGGAGAAAATCAAAAAGCAAGAGATACAACATGGTGGACAAGTAAAAAACAGCTAGAAATTGATAATTATTATTCTTCAAATTACATGAACTATATGAAACGGAATTTGCCAACCGATGTATTGAATACAATAGATGAAGATACAGATGCAGTAATGAATAATTTAGCTGATCCAGATTTAGGTGATTTTTCAATATACGGTATGGTTGTTGGACATGTGCAATCTGGAAAAACATCCAATTATGCTTCTTTGATTTGTAAGGCTGCAGATGCAGGATATAGGTTTATTGTTGTTATTGCTGGGGCGTTAAATAATCTAAGAGATCAGACGCAAAAGAGACTAGACGAAGTTTTTATAGGTGCAAATTATCAAGGTGTTGGTCAATTACCTGGATTTAAAAGAGAAAAAATGCCAGACAGTCTCACTAATGCTGACAATGACTTTAAACTCGAAACAGCAAAAGCCAGAGGAACAACAAACTTCGAAAACATGCAATTACCCATTCTAGTTGTAATAAAGAAGCATACGAAGTCATTATCAAATTTATTAGAATGGTTAGAAAAACATTATAAGAACCAAATTGAAAAAGCTATGTTGGTAATTGACGACGAGTCAGACTATGCATCCATAAATACAAAAGAGGAAGAAGATCCAACGGTAATTAATGAAAAAATACGTCTACTATTAAGGAAATTTAAGAAAAGTGCGTATGTTGCTTATACAGCAACACCATATGCCAATATTTTTATAGATCATGAAGCCAAAAACGAAGAAATAGGTAAAGATTTATTCCCGGAAGATTTCATTTATGCATTAGAAGCGCCTTCCAATTATTTTGGAGCCGAAAAAATATTCGGTAGTGAAGATAAAAAGTTTGTAGTGGAAATACCGGACGAAGATGCAGTTTATGAGTTAGACGATACCCCTTATCCACCAGGAAAAATACCATTTATAATTAAACACAAAAAAGACTATGCTGAAGAACTTAATGTCTTGCCGGATACTCTAAAGGACGCAATTCATTTATTTCTATTAAATATAGCCATTCGAAATTTACGTAATCAAAGGAAGCATAATAGTATGCTTATTCATATTTCCAGATTTACGAATGTCCATATTAAAGTTAAAAAACTTGTTAAAGAGTATTTTGAAATAGTAAAGGATAATATTTTAGCATATGGTAATCTTGATAATCCCGATAATTATTCTGTAACTATTCAGTTAATGAGAAGTACTTTCGACACGAGATTAGAAGATATAGAATTCAGTTTTGAAACTATTTTAAGAGAGTTAGCAGAGGTTATTGAACTTGTAATTATACGTGATGCGCATCAAAAAGCTAAGGACCGTTTAGTGTACAGAGATGATATTCAAACGAATGTAATAGTTATTGGTGGATTAAGCTTATCAAGGGGATATACATTAGAAGGATTAAGTGTTAGTTACTTTTTAAGAACCACTGTTTTTTATGATACATTAATGCAAATGGGACGTTGGTTTGGGTATCGCATTGGATACGAGGACCTTTGTCGTATCTATCTCACGGATGACCTTTATAGAAAGTTTGGTTTTATAATTGAGGCTACAAATGATTTAATTAATAGATTAAAGGATATGAAGCAAGACAATTTAACACCTAGGGATTTTGGTTTAGCTGTTAAGTTGCACCCTGATAGCCTTGTACAAATTACAGCGAGAAATAAATCCAAACATACAGAAGATATGTATTTGCAGATGAATCTAGATGGTTCAATGAAGGAAACTGGATGGTTAAATGATGGAGAAAAAGATATCTCTAAAAATGAAATTCTCTTAAGAGAAACAATGAATAGTTTACTGACTGGCGGATATGAGCATGTCTCTAAGGAAAGCTATGTTTGGAAAAACGTGGACAAGTCTATAGTCGAAACATTTGTAAAGAACTATCAATTATATAAAAATGACCCACTCGGATTAAGGTCGAGAATGCCCATAGATTTTATAAGAAAATATATTCAAGCAAGTGAATCTAATTGGGATGTAGTGTTATTTAATGGTAAAGGAACCGAGAGCTTTGTTTATGACTCAATTACAGTTAAACGTCAAAAGAGAAAAGTAAAACATAAGGAGGGATATTTCGAAGTCACAAACAGACAACTTTCCCGAGCTAATCCTGAGAGAATTGTTATGCCTAAAGAATTCAGTAATTTAAGTTCAAGTGAGATGCGTACAAAACTGGACAAACCTTTACTTATGCTTCATGCACTTGAGCTTAGAGGTCAGAACGATGAATTTATCACTAATGCTATTGGTTTTGGGATAAGTTTTCCTATCTCAGGAAGACCACAAGATAATATGTTTAAAGTTCGTATCAATAATGTATATAAGAGACAACTCGAAGAAGCATTAAAAGTTGAGAATGATGAAATTGGTGACTATGATGAATAATCCTTGGACGGAATTAAATTATTTAAATAAAATCAGGGTTAAAGAGTCTATCAAGTACAATGCTTTTTGGATCAGAGATGCTTTAAATAAATATGGCTTATTAATACAATGTGATGAAAACTTTATTCTTCCGAAAAGAGAAATTAAGTTAAAGGGCATTGAGGTTAAACTTGATAATACATCTACACCCAACCAGCTAATTCTACTATTAAAGGAATCAAAGGATTGGGAAATTTTTTTAGTGCTATGCAATGATTTGATTAATGTCATGAAGCAAAACGAAAAAGAAATAATTGTAAAAGTTATGAAACGTTTAGTTAGATGGCAAAAGTTACTTCAAAGAACTACTTTGAACTTACTATCAAAAGAAGAACAGATGGGATTATTCAGTGAATTAAAGATATTAAAAGACTACTTAATCCCTAGATATGGTTACAGTAGGAGTATAAATAGCTGGGTAGGAGCTTTAGGAGATAAGCAGGATTTTTTACTAGAAAATTTAGCAATAGAGATAAAATCGTATAGAATAACATCCGGTAATTCTGTATGGATTTCTTCAAAAGAGCAGTTAAATTCAGAAAAAAATCCATTATATCTGGTTGCATGTGCAATTAATGAAATATACAAAGGGGAGACAATCGTAGATTTAGTTAACTCAATAACCGGAGCGATAGACGATAATAATTTACTAGAGGAGTTTATGGAGAAAGTAGAACTATATGGCTATATTCCGGAGATTCAGAAAGATTCTTTATCAAAATTCTCTATGGAACAAATAAATGTTTTTGAAGTTAGAGAGGAGTTCCCTAAAATACACTATGATCATGTTTCACCACTAATTACTAACTTGAAGTATAGAATTGATTTGTCGGGTTGTTCACAATTCAAGGTTAAAGTAGATGAAATTTTAATATAATAGAGGTGTAGAACATGATAACAATGGAAGAGTTCCATTCAGATTTCTTACAATCAATATTTTCTGACTCCGAAAGTCGGGGATTAATGAAGGCTCAGTCATTTTTTGAATTAGTCTGTGAAGATTTGATGCAAGTTGGCGATTTAACCAATAATTACGAGGCTGCAGAATTTATAAAAACTGGTTGTGAGGTATATGGGTACGATTTTGATGAAGAAAGAAAGACATTTTCATTAATAAATTTTCAGTTTTTTCAAGATGATACAATCGATACATTAACGAAGCAACAAGTAACTACAAAGTTTAAACGATTAAAAAAGTTCGGAGAATTAAGTATGCAAGGTCTTCATTATGACTTAGAGGAAACTTCTGATGCTTATTCGCTAGCATTTACAATAAATCGAAATGTGCAAAATAATTTGATAGATAAATTTCGATTAATCGTTTTAACAGATGGAAAAATGACTAAAACAATATCTAGCATACCAAATGATTTAGTAAACAATATTCCATGCGAACATAAAATTATTGATATAAACTATTTATATGCTATTTATAAATCTGAGAACACTTCAGGTTCTTACGATATTGACTTAAAAGTTCCTTATATAGTGGTGCCAAGTAATTCAGATGAGTATCAATCTTATTTAGGGATTTTAGATGGGAACCAATTATTTGATATTTATGACGTATATGGTCAAAAATTGTTAGAGCAAAATGTTCGTACTTTTTTACAATTTAGAGGCGGAGTTAATAAAGGTATACGTAATACTATTCAATTTAAACCAGATATGTTTTTCGCATATAACAATGGAATTACAGCTACTGCTACTCATGTTGAAACTAAAGACGGGTATATCACAAAAATTACAGATTTCCAAATTGTGAATGGTGGTCAAACGACTTCCGCTATCTATGCAGCAAAAAAGAACGCGAAGTTGGACATTTCTAAAGTGTCAGTTCAAATGAAATTATCAGTAGTAAATAATATTGAGAAAAAAAGTGAGTTTGTATCGAATGTATCTCAATTTGCAAATACCCAGAACAAAGTAAACAAATCAGACTTCTTCTCAAATAGTCCATTCCATAAGGAAATGAAGGATTACTCAAAACGTATATGGGTAGCTACTCGTGAAGGCTCTCAAAAGCGTACACATTGGTTTTATGAAAGAGTACGTGGAGAATATTTAAATGAGCAAGCTTACTTAACTCCAGCAAAGAGAAGACAGTTTCAAATTGAAAATCCGAAGCATCAGCTTATTGATAAGACTTTCTTAGCAAAAAGTGAAAATTCTTGGGATCGAAAACCCCATGTTGTTTCAAAGGGTGCACAGTATAGTTTCGAAGAATTTGCAAACTCTGTTACAGATACACTTGAAAAGAATCAAATGGCGATAACAGAAAAATATTTTAAGGATGCGATATCTAGGGTAATTTTGTTCCGTACGACCGAAAAGATTGTGTCAAAAGCTCCATGGTATGAGAATGCTTTTAGGGCGCAAACAGTTACCTATTCAATTGCATTACTTTCCCACATGCTTCACAAAAAGAAATTGTTTTTAGATTTTGGTAAAGTGTGGGATGAACAAAGACTACCAATTGAGTTAGCAGAATTAATGAAAGTTATAACCAGGATGGTTTATGAAAATATTACAAATCCACCACCAGGTTCAGCGAATATATCACAGTGGTGTAAGAAAGAATTATGCTGGAAGGATATTTGTAATATTGAATTAGATTTATCACCACTAAGAAATTTAGTGATTACAACAGAAGAAGAAAAATTTGAAATTAAATCTGAGAAGCAGCAAAAAGAATTAGATAGTGGGATTGAAATACAGACATTCGTAGTAAAAACTAATTTTGAAGTGTGGTCTCAACTATTAAGCTATTACATTAGTACAAAAAGCCTTGGTACACTAACAATTACTCAGAGAGATATTTTAAAAAAATATACAGAAGGCAAAATTCCATTACCATCTGAAAAACAGGCAAAAGTGCTTTATGCTTTGTATCAGAGAGCTCTGAAAGAAGGGTGGGAAGTTGTGGATGACAAGTCAATAACATAAAGGAAATAATTATATTTTACTAGGGACATAGAAAGGATGTTAGTGAGAGGATAGTGAATGACTAGTCACAATACTTTACATTTTGTTAAACGACTTAAAAAGATCTAAAATATAGAAAACAAAATCTATCATTTCAATCAGATAGATATCAGCTAAAAGATCTATCTTGTAAAACCACTATCTGATAAAAATACTACATTGATGGTGTGAATTATTTAAGAAAATTATTAAATCCATTCTAAGGATATTACCAATTTTCTAAGGTGTTTCCATCTGAAACACAACTTCTTTTAATTTATGTGTTTTATTCAAGCATTATCATTTTGGAATTTTATATTATTTTATAAAACAATATTTCAAATTGTTGAATTAGAAACGATCCCACTGGAAAGAACTAGTGGGATTTAATTATCAATATTAAATAGTAACTAGCAATAAAGCACCAGTTATTGATGTTGTTAAATATACCAAGAAGTTAGGGTACAACGCATTTATCGTCCTGATTATAACAATTGTAAAAATAATAAAGTAGATAAAGTTTTAAAATTAAACTTTCTTTTTTCTTCTATATCTTCTATTTCCTTTCATCATCCTTCAAAGTGTTTCTAGTGTTGAAAATAGATGTAAGTAAAATCATTATTTTTTTGAATATAGGACTTCTACCAATCTCAGTCAGTAACGTTTCATATAACAACTTTTAATATGCAAGTGTGTTTTGTAACCTTTTTGTTAAAAATATCCAAGCTATAAGATATAATGAAATAAAACACTCAAAGGGTGAGACGATGATCGTATACGAGGCGACGAAGAATGAGTTCTTGAATGATGTGTTTGATGATGAGCTTGTTAACAATATATGCAGTAACTTTGAACAGAAGGTTGGTCGCATTAATAAGGCTGAGGTGCGGTCTTGGGATAACTCGATGCAGTATATGTATCGGGTGCTTAGTGATCGTGAAATTCCTGACAATGCGGGTGTTGCGATTGAGTTTCGGATTCCACATACATCAAAGCGCGTGGACTTTCTTATTACTGGGTCGGATCAGGAGTCTCGTCAATCGATTGTTGTCGTTGAGTTAAAGCAATGGGAAAAGGTAGAAAAGATTGCAGGGAAGGAAGCGATTGTTAAAACAGCGATGAATAGAGGACTAGTGGAAACAACACATCCTTCCTATCAAGCTTGGTCGTATGCTGCGCTTATCAAAGACTACAATGAAAATGCACAGAAAGAGGACATGAACCTGTACCCTTGTGCTTACTTACATAACTATCTGAATGCGGGAGAAGAGGATCCGTTAACGGATTCGATATACGATTATTACATAGAGCAAGCTCCAGTTTTTATTAAAGGGGATTCTGGTAAGCTACGGGACTTTATTAAGCGAAATATCAAGTATGGAGATAGTAAAGAGATTTTGTATAAGATAGAAAAAGGTCGTATTCGTCCTTCTAAATCGTTGCAGGATGCTCTAAATAATATGCTTCAAGGAAATCGCGAGTTTATCATGATCGATGACCAAAAGGTTGTCTATGAAACCGCACTTCAATTAGCTAATGATGCCGTTCGAAAGAATACAAAGCAGGTACTAGTTGTTGAAGGGGGACCTGGTACGGGGAAATCGGTTCTTGCTATTAACTTACTAGTTGAAGCAACGAATCGTAGTCTTGTTTCTCAATATGTCACGAAAAATGCTGCACCAAGAAACATTTATGCGACAAAGTTAAAGCAAAACTTCCGTAAAGGACATATCGATAATCTTTTTACCGGCTCTGGAAGCTTTATCAATGCTCCAGAAAACGAATTCGATGTATTAATCGTTGATGAAGCACACCGTTTAAATGAAAAATCAGGCTTGTTTAGTAATCTAGGGGAAAATCAAATGAAAGAAATTATAAAGGCTTCGAAGCTGGCGATTTTCTTTATTGATGAACGGCAACGAGTTACTCTGAAAGATGCTGGAAGTATTGATGCAATAGAACAATTTTCCAAAGAACTAGGTGCACCAATTACGAGAGTGAATCTAGAATCCCAGTTCCGCTGCAATGGGTCGGACGGTTATTTAAGCTGGATTGATGATGTCCTTCAAATACGTGAAACAGCTAATGCGAACTATTTAGGGACAAGCTATGATTTCCGCATATATTCTGACCCAACGGAATTGCGTAAAGAAATAGAAAAATTAAATAAACAAAATAATAAAGCGAGGCTAGTGGCCGGTTACTGTTGGAACTGGATCAAGGAAGGGAAGGCTGATACAAATTTCCACGACATTGAAATCCCAGAATTTGATTTTTCCATGAGCTGGAACCTCAATAACTCAGATACATGGGCCATTGATGAGACATCGGTTAATGAAATTGGCTGTATCCATACATGCCAAGGACTTGAGTTCGATTACGTCGGGGTAATTATTGGAGACGATCTCATCTATCGCGATGGTGACGTCATCACTGATCACACAAAACGAGCCAAAAAAGATAATTCATTAAAGGGATTAAAGAAAATGCTAAAGGAAGATCGGATGAAGGGAGAAAAGCTCGCGGACGAAATTATCCGAAACACCTACAGAACTCTCATGACAAGAGGACAGAAGGGCTGCTTTATTTACTGTACAGATAAGGAACTTGAGAACTACTTTAGAGAAAGAATTGCTGATATTCAATATAACTACCAAGAAAATGAGTTTTTTAGACCGACATCGCAGGTGGCGGAGGATGGGGAGAGGTATTGAATATGAATATATACGTAAAAGAGTTGATTTATTTACATTCGCCCACTTATAATGTTTCTATTTTCTTTGTATTATGTTTTAAAATCAAAGAACAAATTAATAAAATGAGAGATTGAAAATGAGCTTTGTTTATCAGAAGGGACTTTGAGTGTTACAGATAATGATTATGTACAACAGAATTTTGTGAATGGGGAGAATTTGATGAGTGTTACTGAATGGGTATTATATAGATACAACTCTGACGATAATGGATTGGAGGAAGCTAAAAATTTTGTCTTTATTTGGGGGTTATTTGAGAGTCAATTAAAAAATGTAATTGGTAATTTAAATACTTTAGATTTTAAGTCGTGGGGAACTTCTTTAGAAATAACCCAAGAAACGATTGGAATTGTTATAACAGAACCTCGCACTGAAAATTGTATAAATGGTAAATTAGTTGATGATATAAACAAGGCTTTTAATCATTTTTATCAATTATATATAAACGATGCTCACAAATTTATAAATCACCTTTATAATCAAGCAGATAACAATACTCAAAAAGCCAAAGCAAGATTTTTAGATTTTGCAATGACATTTAACAAAAGAGATATTAGGGATAAAATCGTCTTTTTATTTCACATTGCGAAAAGAATGCGTAATAAATTTTTCCATGGCATTAAAAATATTGGGGAAATTTTAAATGAACAAAAAGAATTTAGCAAAATAAATGTATATTTAATAGCTATTCTTTCATTAATTGAACAATATAATTAACAATGTGTGTATTTATCTGCTCGTTGTGCCATTATCTATCTTATTAATAATTACAATTAGGGAGCATTAGCGTCCGAAAGCTTCTCAAAACGTTATTGAAAGTAACCATAATACTGTTTAGTTTAACAATTGATAGAATTGCTATATATAAACTGTCATTCTAAAGTGTTTAAGAAAAAGAGGGGGACTGACGGATTCTGATTCCTGGAAATATAGGATGTCATGGAAGGAGGGAACTATTTTTAACAGTTTGTCAGTTTTTTTAGAAATAAACGGAAGTGGTTATCTAATTTCTTGTAAATGGACAGAATATCATTAAAAGTATTGGAGTGGTGGTAATTATGTCCAAGGCAAAAGCATTTTTGCAAGAAAGAGTTATATATGAGTATTTGGAATATAGGACTAAACAGGAGAAATTATATTTAATTCAGATATTTAAGCGAGGAAAACGAGTATTGAGTAGGAAGATGTTTAAGGTAAATATGATAAAACCTATAGAAACAACTTTTCCAGATATTAATGAAATGTTGATAGAAGGGAGTAATATGATACGTTCAGTTGAAGTGAAATTTCTCACTTCTTTATTTGATTACCATAAATCTAAGAATTATAAAAAACAGTATAAAAAGTTTAGAGAAGAAAATGGTTGTATTATTGTCCTTAAACACGACCTTTTACCAAAAGGATTAATAAATGAGTTTGATCTAGATATATATGAAATCGATATCGAAGACTTTAGGGCTTTTGTGATAGAAAACTTTAATAGGCTCTTGCAAAAACAACTTCAGAATCGGGAGAATAGTTTTCAAAGAATTTGGGTTACCAGTCAGGTTAAAAATTTTTACTATGAGTACAAAACTTACCCTGTAAAGCCTGCTAAAAAAAGTGGGATATGGTGCCCAACGAATAATTTAACGAGTTTTGACTTAGCAAAAGATGACAAAATTATTTTCATTAAGTTTGGTGGAGAATATCAAATAAAACAGCGAATAAATAATCATTGGAAAAACCATAACTTAATTTATCCAAAGTGGAAGTTGCAAGGATTATTTATTGGTAGGATAACGCGCCCAATTATGAGCCGAGAAGAATACTGTAGTATGTTTGATATAGATTTAAACGAACCACTGTGGAATGATGAATATAAGCATGGTAAACCAAAATGGGACAGAGTGTTTTGTTTTGAAAAGGAAAGAGAAATTATATTACAAATGGGCAATAATGGTATTTCTATTGCTGATGCATATAGTGAGTTAGAAGATATCATCTATCCTATACTTTTTGACGTATATACTCAACAAAACACTCGTGAATTAACAGCAAGTCAGTATTATTCACTCTTGGAGTATGTGTCAAGTCAGGTTAGTAATGAATTGGATTCAAGTCGAATGTTAAAGGATAGAATAATGACCCTAATGAATACAATGAGAGAAAATTCCTCAGATATAAGTGAGCACAGTATTGATCTCGAAAATGAATTAATGGGTATTGAAAAAAAGTATCTACAATGATAAATATTTATAACCAAGTGATAAGTTAATATTACTTTTTATAATATCAATGTATTTCGGGTTTATTTCGTATCCATATGCATTTCTGCCTAAATTTAGAGCATTAATTAGTGTAGTACCAGTACCAGCAAAAGGGTCCAGTACTTTGTCATCTTTTAAACTAAAAAGTAATATTAATCTTTTGCACAATTCATCCGGAAAAGTCGCAGGATGTTTAGAGTTATGAGGAGAATGTATTTTCCACACTGGATTCAACCATTCAACCAATTCCTCTTTCATAAGTATATTCTCTTTATGGGAAAGCCGTTCAGCTATAGAACCTCTACTTCTTTTTCCTGGCTTTCTAAAAACTAAAATATGCTCCATTATTAAATCGGAATAGAGAAGAGGTCCAACGGCTTTATCTTTATTTTTACCGGTGCCTACAGAACCATATATATTGGGGCCATTACCTTTTTTGACTCCAAATTTTTCCCATATGAAATGTTGAAACAAATCAAAATCCATTTCCTCAGTAAAATATTCAATCAGACTAGATTGTAATGAATAAATTCTAGGGCGTCCATTTTGTTTATACTCACCTGTTCTGACATCTCCAACCACGATACATATAAATGCATCTTCCTTTAGGACTCTCATGCATTCAAACAAATTTTTCTTTATTTTTTTCATAAACATTTTATAAGATAAACCTTTCCCCAATTGGTCAGGATGACTGTAGTCAATAAGATTCCAATATGGTGGACTTGTTACAATTAAGTCAATGGTTCCTGTTTGTATTTCATTCATATCAACTGTTGAATCTTTGTTGTATAATTTAAGATCCACGTTTTATCCCCCTATATCATATTTACTATTATAATTATGATTTACTTGGTATGTCCTATTCTGCCAATACTTAAAATATTTAAATTAAAGGTTAAACCCAAAAAATTCTAAATTATATATCGAGAAAAAAGATACAAACATACAGAAAGCATAGAAAAGAAGCGAAGGGACGGAGCGGGACCAGTGATTATTACCAGTTTATTTTAATTGCCTAAATTATGAATTTGCGGTGCCAGACCCCAAGTACTCTATTAAAACTTTATATAATTTTTTTCATAGGTAATGTATAATTTCCAGGACCATCTCAAAAGTTTCACTTTTGCTTATTTAAAGTACCATATAAATGGTATAATATAGAAAAAGTGTACAACTATGCCGAACAATTATATATTATGACATCAGGGGTATGCCTTATTTAGGGTATGCTTTTTTGTATGAAATAGAGTTATTTTTAATAAGAACTTTTAACATATACAATCTTTTAAATTTTATTGGAGGTGTAAGATGGGTAATCAGAAATGGTATCTTTCAACTTGGTTTATTAGTATTTGGTTTGCTCTCTCAATATTGATTGTTCCTTTTGTTGTTGGTGTAATTTTACTTATTTTATCTTTGATTGAAGATAAGAAGGTAAAAGAAGAATGGGAAGCAAGTGGTTTTGGTGATGTTGTGAAAGCTAGGGAACAGCAAGACAAACTATTAAAACATAGTGAAAAGCTAGAAAAAGAAATTACAACGAAAGAGTCAACAATCAGTCATTTGAAAAAAGAAATTGAAGATAAAAAAAGGGAAGTTATTATTTTAGATGATGAATCATTATATCAGTCATTTGGGTTTTATGAGCCTAAATATGGCTTTGAAAATTCTGAGGAGTATAAGAATCAATTAGACTTAATAAGAGAGAAAAGAAAATGATGGCAACTAAGAAGATAGCTACGAATCACTCCAATAATTGGACTGTCGATGGAAGTAAGAAAAAGGGTGAGGCTTTGAACAACGATAATATTAAAATGGTTGTTCGAGCATTTAATAATGAATGTGATGCAGCAATTATAAAAGTTAAATTCAATAATGTTGAAGCGATTGAAAAAAGGATTCGAAGTGCATTTAAACAGTTAAATAAGCTAAATAAAAGGAACAGAATTGAAGTTAAAGAAGAATATTTAAGTTCAAAGCTTGATGAATTGTATCTTGCTTATGAATATCAGGTGAAAAAAGAAGAAGAGAAGGAAGAACAGCGAAGATTAAAGGAGCAGATAAAAGAAGAGAAACGTGTACAAATGGAAATTGAGCGAGAAAAGAAAAAGCTAGAAAAGGATGAACAACACTTTAATAATGCGATAGAGCAATATAAGAACCAACTAGTCGATGCTTCGGAAGAATTAAGAGCGGAAATAGAAGAGAAAATGACTGAGATTAATGAGAAACTAGCACATATCCAAGAAGAAAAGAAAGCTGTAGATTTTAGAGAGCAAAATGCAAAGGCCGGTTATGTTTATATTATTTCCAATATAGGCTCCTTTGGGGAGGAGGTTTATAAAATAGGAATGACTCGTCGTTTAGAGCCACTTGATCGAGTAAACGAACTAGGTAATGCATCAGTGCCATTCACTTTTGATGTACACGCAATGATTTTTTCAGAGGATGCCCCGAAATTAGAAGGTGCGCTTCATAAAGTATTTGAACATGCACAAGTAAATAAAGTTAACCCAAGGAAAGAATTCTTCCATGTATCATTAGATGAAATTGCAAAGACAGTGAAGGATAACCACAATAAAACGGTTGAATTTACTAAACTAGCAGAAGCGGAAGAGTATAGAAAATCGCTACAGTTGAAAAAGCAACTAGATATACAGACTGCCTAAGTATATTTAAGATATTCTTAAATTTGAGGTACCTGACCCTCAGTGCTGTATAACTTTGCAGTACAGTGGGCACTTTTTTCACGTATCCTAATGGATGCTAGTTTACATTATGTATAAGGAGGGAAAAGCTTCCTTTTGTCGAAATGAGAAGATAAAAGGAGCGAGATTTATGAAAGAGATTATAAAGGGGTTATTAGGGTTTGGGATTATAGGACTAATACTTTATGCGGGGTATTCCCTTGTTACATGGATAATATATACAATAGACCCTCAGATAGCCGCAGCTATTCTAACTGGGGGATTTACTATATTATTATCCGCTATTACTATAGTAATTTCCAGGAATTATGAGAGTAAGCAAAAAATTAAAGAAGAGAACAGAATGAAAAAAATACCAGTGTATGATGAGTTTTTGAAATTCATGTTTAGAGTTTTAGATCCGAATGATAACGTAAAGGATATAGAAATAAAGAAATTTGCAAAAAAATTCAATCCTGATTTATTGATTTGGGGCTCATCAGATGTTGTTCAAAAATATAGTGAATACAGATATGCAGCAGTTTCAAATTTAAAAAATGAAAATAGAGATAAAATTAATAAATTTAAAGAATTTGAAACTCTACTTTTATCAATTAGGAAAGATTTAGGTCACAAAGATAAAAATGTTAGAGAAAATGATTTTTTAAGAGTATTTATAAATGATATTGATAAGGAAACATAATTAGAATTTATGGTTCCTGATCCTCAGAGCTGTATAACTTCAGTACTGGGGGTTAGGAACTTTTTTCAATGCAGGAGTTTATGATGCTGATAAAGAATATAATTTTATAATCATAAATGGTTAGGGGACCTGCTATGGAGGCTTTATCTAATAGAAGACGGTTGTTGATGTTAATGGAGATTCTCAGAATGGAAACGGATGAGGAGCATGAGTTATCTGTTCGACAATTGAAGGCTGCGTTTTGGGGGAAGACGGAGGCGGATTTAGGGGAGCGAGGTCTTCAGGATGACTTGAGGGAATTAGTTGATTCAGATGTGTTTCCGGTGGTGATGAATCATAATGGAAATGGTTTTCCTAAATATTACAGTCATCAGGAGCGGTTATTTGAGGTGAATGAATTACGGCTCTTAGTTGATGCGGTTTCTTCGGCCAGGTTTATCAGCAGGTCGGATACGGAAAAGCTGATTGGAAAGATCAAGCAGTTAACGAGTAAGCATATGGCACGTCAGCTGAAGAATATGGTATTGGTTGATGAGGCAGTGAAAAGTGAAAATAATCATATTAAGTACTATATTAGTGATATTCACCAAGCGATTACGGAGCAGAAGGAAATCGCTTTTCAATATGGCAGATATAACACAAGGAAGCAATTTATTCTAAGCAGAAATGGAGATTCATATCAGGTGAAGCCGTATGCGTTGATCTGGAATAATGATTTTTATTATTTAATTGGTAAATACGGCGCTGCGGATGAGATACGACACTATCGTGTGGACCGTATGCGGCATGTCCTTAAAACAGAGGTATCCTATGTGTATGACGAGACATTTCATCTTTCAGAATATGTTAATCAGCTTTTTCATATGTATTCGGGAGATGATCAGTATATTGAGATTGTGTTTGATAATCACCTAATTAATGTGATTATTGATCGGTTTGGTCTGAATGTGGCTATTAAAAAGTATGATGAGAATTCATTTGTTTTGAGTACAAAGGCGGTTATTAGTGAAGGATTAGTCAGGTGGATTTTAACGTGGGGGAGTGATGCCAAGGTTTTGAAGCCTAAGTCGCTTGTCGCTAATATAGCTGTGGAAGCAGAGAAAATATATCGGAATTATCATTAGGGAGTTGTCATACAGACAGCTTTTTTTATTTTATGCAGGACTTTTTACACCTGTGTCATTTTTGAATGGGGGAAGTTGTTAAAAGTAAGTTATAGTAACAACAGAAACGCATTTCATTAGCCCCTCACATTATTGTAGGAGGTAAGTTGAGGGAAATGAGCTATAGTAGAAGTAGATAATGAATGGAAAAATATTCAAGGTTTAGGGAGAGGAGTAGAATGAGTTCAAATGTTAAATTAAGCTTTGCCCATCAGTACGAAAATGTCCCATGCAAGGGGAAAGAAGCAGCGTATCTCTTGGTCGAATTAACCGGCGCAAAGGTAAAGCATACGGAACGATCCCCAATCAACTTGTCCTTATTACTCGATAGGAGTGGATCAATGTCAGGAGAGCCCCTTCGTTATTGTAAAGAGGCATGTAATTTTGTTATTAATCAGTTGACGGATAAAGACATTTTAAGTGTTGTTGTATTCGACGATCAAGTTGAAACTATAATTGAACCTCAAAAAGTCACACACAAAGATCTACTAAAGGAGTACATTCAGAGAATTGAGACAAGAGGTATAACGAATTTGAGTGGTGGACTTATCCAAGGCTGTCAGCACGTCTTAAAGCAAGAGGTGAAAAACTATGTCAATAGAGTTATATTGCTGTCCGATGGCCAGGCAAACGCTGGAATTACGGATAAAGAGGCACTTGTAAAATTAGCTGACGACTATCAATCTGCTGGTTTAGTAATTTCAACATTAGGTGTCAGTGAGCACTTTGATGAAGAACTCTTGGAAGGCGTCGCAGATAGTGGGAGGGGGAACTTTCATTTTATAAATGAAGTAGAAAATATCCCAAGTATTTTTGAACAGGAATTAGATGGGTTATTGAACGTAATAGGACAAAATATAACGCTAAATATCTTGCCAAAAAAAGGTGTGCGGATCACGAATGTGTTTGGTTATAACTATAATTCTGATGAAGATGCGGTAGATTTAACTCTTGGTGATAGCTTTCAGATTTGGCAGATCCAAAAGTTGAAAGTCAACTACAAATTACTACCTCAGCAAAAGTGTTAGAACAAGCAATGCACCATTTTGATAAAGGTCAATTTGGTAAAGGAAAGGATATGTTACAGCAACAGGCTTTGCACATGAGGGAAGTGGCAATGAGTATAGATAGTTCTGAGTTATTGACAGAATCTGAAGAACTCTTCCAGCAATTAGATAACTTTAAATATTCAAAGAGGAAACGTAAGGAGTTAAATCAACAGAAGTATCGCCAAATGAAAAGGAGAAAAAAATAACTTTTCCAGGAGGTGAGTACTATGTGGATAGCAGTTGTTACGGGAGTTATATTCATTATAATTAAGCAGTTTGAAGAATATAATAGGAATCGACCTAAAACAGGTATGGCTGAAATAGGGGATGAGAAAATTGAGGGGGGATACCTTTGGTGGAATGTGGGAGATCAATACGATAATGAGCATTGGCTTATTCTTGACTATGTGGGACCAAATTATTACATTACTATAACGGAGATAGGAGAGAATGGATCAATTCCTCTCAAGTTCAAGGATGTTGCGGACTACCACCCAAGTGGTTATCCAGAAATCCATCTTAAGATTAATAATGAACCAAGTGATAACCCAGAGTATCATGTTGAGTGCGACGGAGAAAGAGGAGTAGAATTGGAGATTGATTTTTTAATGGGTTTTTATAGGAATCTAGGGAAAGTCGTCGTAGATCAACGCTATAAGGAGCTTATGGAATTGCACGAGCAGAAAACGAGAAGAATGAAAGAATTAAAGAAAGAGTTAGAGTCTTAAGAATTTGTATTGTTATATATGTATGAATCTATATATAATTCTGAAGGTCATTTTATAGAGTGAATGAAGATTGGAGATTCAGACATCTAGTAATTATGCTTTTAGATGTCTGAATTTTCCGAAAAAATATTGAAAGGTGGAAAGTATATGGAAAAGTTAGTTAGTAAAGGAGAGTTCTTGGCGGCAGATCAACTAAGAAAGGAATTTCAAGTCGAGGCAAGTTTTTATCAAACAAATATAGGCAAAAAAAAGTATCAGTGTAGAAACCATGCCGTCATTATGAGGAAAGGATTTACAAGAAATGATCAAGCTGATGCAGTTATTTTGATGGCTAATCCTGGCAGCTGTAGTCCTAGTGATCGGTCATATGAGTTTCCAACCGTTCAAGGTATTGTTAAAAGTATTCCATATATTAGTGTTAATGATGATCCAACACAACGACAATTAATGCGGCTAATGAAGCTATTGGACTGGAATGTTATCTCCATCGTTAATTTGAGTGACTTTTGTTCAGGGTCTATGAAAAAATTCGGAGAAAACCTTAAACAAGCAGAAAAGTATAATTTCGATAATCACACCATTTTTGCTGAAGATAGGGTGAAAGAGTTGGAACTATTACTTAGTGGTCCGAAGACAAAATTAATATTAGCATGGGGAAAAAATACAAATATTAGAAAATTGGCTAATAAGGTTCTCTGTAACTTACCAGTAGAGAAAATACTTTATGGACTTCGTTATAAGTCACCAAAATGGGGGTTTCGTCATCCATATCCTATGATTCCAGATAAATGTAAAGCTTGGCTTGAAGATATGGATGAGCAACTAAACGATACTGATACAAACAATCGTGCATATTAAGTGTTTGCCCCCAGTACATGCTTTAATGGCGCCGGGGGGGGGCTTTTTTCTTTAAGCTACCGTATAGTAGACGATTACTGCGCAGCAAAAGATTTCGTTTGAAAGAATTCACTTACATTAAAAGAAATACCTTTTATTTATAGGTGATTGTTTTCAACAAAATTGCCTAAATTGTGGAGGATAAAGTTTAGTTTTAATATTAGTGAACAGTACCATAAATAAATGAAAGGTTATTACATTCCGAAATTTATGTTGGTATATAATGTTAATTAGGGATGTTATTATTTAGTAAATTAAGTTAATATTTCTCGTATTATCATACATAAAGGTGGGGAGTGTGGCTGTGCAGTATTCTTCTTTAATAAATAAAATATATAAAATGAGCAACAATTTACTAAATGTGTTTACTGAAAAAAACAACTGGAAGACCTCCATCTATAGATGGTTTTGTCTTCAAGGATCTTTGGTTAAATTTTGGATTAAATGGGTCAGATTATGATACTAGCAACGGGAAACCACAAAATGATAGTGTGTTACCACATACACTCTGGACATGTGGAATCCGGTAGTATTGTTAGTTTGTGTTTGGCAAGTATAAAACGGCAACCGATTTATTGATAGAATTTTGCTAAACACATACCATTCGAAATATTAAGAAGGGATATTCCGGATTTGTAGTACCAAAATGTATTATTATATTGATGATACGGCTTTATTAAAGTATTTAGAAGAAAACCTAGAGCATACAGGCTTAGTTATAAGACATATACTGTTAAACTCAATCCTCCTTTGACATTTAACTGAAATGCAGCAGAGAAGACTGCTTATGTTGGCAAATGGTCTTTAGATGAGAGAAATTGCTGTAGTGAAGGGATTAAACATCACGCAGTAATGGAGTCCATTGAAGGAGGCAAAATGGATGAACTATGAAGATGTAGTAAAATCTTTTGAAGAGGCTGGATATACAAACATTACGGTAAATTTGGATTATGATATTATTACTGGTTGGCTAATCGATGAGGGTTAAGTAGAATCAATCATTATTGATAGCGAGAAGAAAATTAATTCTTACGATGATTTTCAGTTGTATGCAGAGGTTAAAATTACATATCACGATCATAGGAAGAACAAAAATAAGTGATAATGAGGTGTGTATAGGTGGGTGAGATACTTAGAGAAAATCAAAATAAAAAATTGTTGCTTGAGATGAGTGTTGTGGATGGTGAATATGACTTCACATCGTCTATTGTCGCAGCATTAAGTCAAGCAGAATTAGAAATACATAATTTAGATGAAACAATTGAGTCAATTCAATGCTTAAAGCCTAATTGTGATAAATTGGATTATATATTAGCTGCGAGTTCAGGTGCATTGTGTGGCATCATTGATATTTTCTTGGTTGGTAAACCTGGAGAATCACCTCTCGGAGATATTACTGATAAGTGGTTTGCTAATCGAACAACTGATTTTGCTAAATTGTATGGATGGGAAGATAAAGGAGAGAACTCTTTGTCTTCAGCAATTCGTTTTCTTGAAAATAAATTTAAAATTCCATATGACCAGCGTGGAGCTGGTGACGCGGCAAGTTCTGTTTTTGATTTAAGTCCGACAAATCATCATTTTAAATCACTCGCACATAATCCTAGTTTGCTTGGTTTGTTTTTTTCAATATTAGACCAGTTTACAAATTCTTCGCATTTTATTTCCGGTGGTGAACTTATATCTTTAGTTGATGCAGATGAGAAATTCGAGTTAAGAGGAAACAACATACCAAGCAAGTTATTCTGTGCATTTACTAATTGGTTTGGTCATTTAATATCTGATATGTCAGGCTCAGCAGGTAGCAAGGGCCGTGGAATGGGGATTCCTTCTCCTTTATGGACATGGACAAATGATATCATTGCATTAAAAAGGACTTTGAATATTCCTGTGTCACAGTTTGATAACTCAATAAACGAGCTAGCTGTAAATATATATAACAAAGGATATGATGCTCGATTCCAGTCGGCTCAAGCCATTCCAGTTTTTATAAACGAGATGTTAGTTCGACTTGTTTTTGCTATCAGAAGACTTATAAAATATTTTGCTAAAACCAATAAAGAAAATCGTTCGTTTTCACTTATGTGGAAAAAGTGTGAGCCTTTTTCAAATCCAACTGTTAAAAGAATGTTGACTGTAGCACATGGGACGTTTTGCCTTATAGATATAGGTGATGCTACTGTTCGTGGTTTTGTAACAGGTGCAGGATCTTTTAATCCGACTGAGTTTTTCTTACGTCTTAACATCGTAGGGGTTGGACGACTTACTATTTCCTTATACGGTGAAGTTAAGCGTGAAATTGGCTTTCAAAAAGCAGAAAGAGAAATAATCTTCGCGAGAAAAGAAAAATTGGTTGTAGAAAATTATATTGAGGGACTTCAACTATTATCCCAATTATATGAAGATAAAAATCTTTTAAATTTTATAACTGATTTCAAGAATAGTGATATGTATATACACGCTTTTGAAAAATCTGTTTTGTTAGCTAGAAAGAGAAATGTGAAAAATAATGAAATATTAAAAAATAAGATGGAAATAGATTCTTATTTTTTGGGGGGAAATAAAGTGTGAGTAAGAAGAGATCAAATTTACAAATTGCTCAAGAACAAGTTGAATCTACCATCAAAAAGACAAATGATAAAATAGAGGAGCTTGGAAAATATACTAGCAATCTTTATACTGCATTAAACGATATTCAGGAGCTATTTGATAAAATTAGAAACGTGCCAAGTCAGAAACACTTGGAATATAAAAAACTAAAAGAAGTACGTTTGTATTGGAAACAACAGGTTGAAAAAATCAAGTCAGATTATAAAAATGCTGTAGCCAAGAATGCTGGAAAAGGTGTAGCAGGTGTTGGCGCAGGTGTTGCAGTAGCCGCCCTTGGTCCAACTGCAGCAATGGGAATAGCGACAACTTTCGGTGTTGCATCAACAGGTACGGCTATATCCGCTCTGAGTGGTGCTGCAGCCACTAAAGCTGCATTAGCGTGGTTAGGTGGTGGAGCACTTGCGGCAGGTGGTGGCGGTATGGCAGCCGGAAATGCTTTCTTAGCTCTTGCTGGACCTGTTGGTTGGGCAATTGCAAGCATTGCAATTTTGGGTAGTGGACTTCTTTTTTGGAAGACTAAAAGTGATCGGAATCGACTTGAAAACATTTTTACATTGATAAGTAAGCGAGATAAAAAATCATATGAACTTGCAATTGTTGAGCTTAATGAACGCATATCTCGTATAAAAGACGAAAGTGTTAAACTCAACGATGCGATTGAAAAGATAGAATCATTTGGAGTGGATTATAATCAAATGACCGAAGTTCAGCAGTTTGAATTAGGAGCTTATGTAAATTTGATGTCAGCATCAACACAATTGCTTGTAAATCCGATATTAGGTTTGCAACCAAAGTATAATGAAGAAGACTTCAGTAAATTTATTTCTGAAGGTAACGGAAAAGCTAATGAAGTTTTATGTTCCTCACATAAAGATTTGATCATCGCATTATCAAATCTTTTATATAAAATTAAATTAGATGATAAGGATAAAAAACTTTTGTCGAAGTCCTTTAAAAAGAACAAGAGGTTCTTATCATCAATGAATATCTCGAAGAAAGAGTTTGATGATATAATTCTTGATATAGTTTGCGAGGCTCTTTATTTTAAGCTCTGTTAAACGTTAATGTTGATATCCAGCAAAAAAACGAACATCTGCGGCAAATGGGGACGATTCGCACTTGCTAGTTTTGAAATAGATTCGTAATATATAGTGATTATATAATCAAAATTAAAGAAAAAGCGAATACAATTTTCCTCATAAAAAATCTAGGAAGAGAACACTTTAGTGTAATAGTATTATTCTCCTTTTCCCCCTAAGAAATTATCTTTCTATTAATAAGATATTTATAGATATGGTGCTAGGAAAGCGGTGCGTAATGGTATCGTTAAAGATTGTCCATCAAATAATCTTTCTTGGAATATTGAAAATCAAGAATTTTTTCTATTATTATTTAGATTGATCTTTGCTCTAAATGCCAAATACTACCCAAGCCAATGAATTTATAATAAAATTTAAAAAGCTGGGTCATGCATAATGTTCTCTGAATGGTCGACTATAATAGATAAACTGGAGGTACTAATATGAGTGAAGAACTGGATTTCGTGGCACTTAGAAAGGTTTCGAGGGAAGAATTTATGAGTCTAGCACAGGATGGTATGCGTGAATTGTTTGACCTGGAACAATACAAAGTGGTGGATAGTTCTAAAGAGAAAAGTATGTATCATTTTGTATATGACACTAGCACGCATGAGTGCTATTTAATTGATTTGCACATCTGCTACGAACTTTTGGCTGAATTTTTCAGTAAAGGAGATAAGCAGAAAGTACTTTCTTATTTAAATAAGATTACTGCATTTAAGGAATAAACAAGCTCTAGCAAAGCAGCCTCACGATTCTATAAAATAGACGTGAGGCAGTTTTTATGGATGAAATCGTTTAGTATTACGGGGACGGTTCCTTCTATCGTGTGGTGCCAGACCCCCAGTACTGTATAGTAATGGGGGTCTGGCACTTTTTTTTCTTGTGTCCGTATTCATCTCTTGAAAGATTTCCCCTATACCTTCTTGTTTTTTACAAATAAAAGGTTACGGTTCATCGTAAATAAAGAAAAAAGTAAGCGTGAGCCAATTAGTAGATCCACATATTTTTTTAAGATTTGGGTGTAACTATGATTGTTGGAAAATAATTAAAGTAATTAAAATAATCATATTTTTTAAACCTTTTTGTAAGAAAAAAGGATTGATGATATAATTTAGAAGATGTTGTAAAATTCTGTTATTTCAGGGGGGCGTTTGATGACTGTTGAATCTATTTATCTATTTAATGGTGAAAAGTTTCTAGAATATGTTGATGTAGAATTATTTAAAAAAACAGTTTGTGAGAAATTTGATTTGCCAGATAAGGGAGTTCAAAATTTCGCTGAATTTTATCAAGATATTATAGAGTTGCGTCCCAAAAGTATAATAAATAAACTACTTTTTGAACATATTTTATATGGGCAACTTAAACATGTATATGTTCATAAATTAAAAAGTGCAGAAGCTATTGAAATTAATAAATTAACTCCAAATTTAGAACTACTTATTGAAAAATATAAATCCGTTAATATATCAGTTCCTCTTCAAGAAGCTATGTCACCCAATGGATATAATTTACTTGATCAATTAAATATAAGAAAAAGTAATGTTTATTTTATTGCCGCAATTAATTATAGTGTTGTCGATGATAAAGTAGATAGGCTCCGATTATTAATTGGAAAAACATATAATGACTCGAAATTAAGGTATATGTTGGCTGGAATAGATATACATTATTCGAAGGGAGAATGCCTGGTACTAGTTCATAATTGCTCAACAGTTCCAAAAGATGAAGACGATGATGACCAAGTTAGTACCCCGACTAGCTTCCATAACTACATAGAAAAAAAGATTTTTCCTTATTTATTCATAAATAAATACGTGAATGTTAATTCCGATAGAGAAGCGATGTTTGATTTTTGTAAGGGATTATTAGATAGCATGTTTTACGAATCCAGAGAAAAGTTAATGGAGACGATAGAAGAAGACACATTAGATTTTGTTGAAAAGGCAAAAATAAAGCTGGATAAAATTGGAGAGATGTCGTCTGCCAGTCATATAAGTGATCTTAATAAAAATATTCAATCGTTACTATTAGGGATATATATGAGAAATAATATCCATGGTGAAAAATTAAGATCCAAAGCAAAAGAATTAAAGTTATTAGGGTATCCAACAAAAATAAATTATAAAAATGGTAGAGCTAACAATAGTTCTACTGGTTCTAATTCTGCAAAAAAACCAATTTATGGTTCAGAGACACTATATAGTTTATATACAGATTTTAATAGTTCAAAGCGTTTAGAAGAGTGGTCAATGGCTTGGTTTACAGATTTTGAGGGAAGTGACTTAGATGTAATTCGAACAAGAATTATTTCAAAAACAAACTACTTCAAAGTATTATTTGCTCCTACAAGACATTTAGATGAAAGGACTGTATACCATGTCGTTAGAGAACTTAATGAAAAGCGTAGCTTCTGATTTACAATTATCAGACGAAGATGCGTTTTTTTTGATAGAGAATATGATAAATTGTATTGGGCGTGAGCAATTTACAAAGAGATTATTAATTGAAAATCTTACTGACGAGCAAATTTTGGTAATAATTAATTATATGGAACATGAAAAAATAATCACCACAGAAGTTTCATATGAATGTCCAGTTTTTAATGAATCAAGTGAAACAATACCTTCTGCTAATAAATGTGAATTTTGCGAAGGGAATTTAATGGGGGATATTGACCACGAAGTGGAATTTATATACCATTTGAAAGATAATGCTTATAAAGATGTACTTAAGTGGTTGAAAGAAAAAGAAGAAGAAAGGTATTTTAAACACGAATTTTTGGATAATCTAAAGAGATTGAAAGAGGCAAGTAACCGGATAATTCCATTCATAGGAGCTGGGTTATCCCTCCCTTTTGGTATACCAAATTGGAGGGGATTAATTGAAAGATTAAGTCCGTCGTTTGAAAAAAACTATCAAAATGAGATGTTTGACGATTTAATGGACTCTGGTGATTTTATGGAAGCTTTAGAATTAATAAAAGATAAGTCTTATTTGATTACAGGTGAAAAACAGCTTCAAACAAAAGTAGTTGAAATCATAAAAAATACTCAGTTATCTTATGTTGAAGAAAGAGAGCATAATTATTCAGATATAGTCAAATTAGAATCTAACTTCTATTTAACAACTAATTATGATTTAATTTTAAGTAAATATTTATCGAAATTTAATGAATATACATCCGCAATGAATTTTAATGAATTCGATGACTCCCAGGAATTACATATTGGGTCTAATCAAGTATTGCACCTTCATGGGAATATAAAACAAAAGGAAAGTATGGTAGTTTCTAAAAAGAGTTATGAAAAGTTTTATAGCGATAACGATAACAATTTTCGTTTTGTGTCTCTAATTGGTTCCAAACCTTTATTATTTTTAGGATTTTCTTTTAATGATGCTTTTTTTGAAGACTTATATAATAAGATTTATAACGTAATAAGTGGAAATCATTATATCGTGGTAGCAAACCCAAATTTTGATACCGCTAGAGAATTAGCAAAGAAAAATTTAAAAGTAATAGGGTTGAATATCAAAAAAAATAAAAATGATGGTACTGATTCACAGGATTATGTAAAGGCTTTAAAAGTACTCATAAGGTATTTAACAAATGATAATGGTACTTAAAGTGTCGAATGTATTTGGTACAAAGTTCTAACCCTCTTTAATCAATGTTAGAAGCAAATAACATTAAAGTGGAATTGATGAGGCTAGTGTTAGGACTGGAGTGACATTATCAAGGAAGAGATGACTTTATTGTATATGCTAATTCTCCATTTTCTCCAATAAATTATTGTCATATTAACATAATATTTCTGGCTTTAGTGCTAGGCAATCAGTGTGAACGGCAACGAACTGAATGCCTAGCACTTTTTTACGTGCGAAAAGTTGACTCTAGGGATAAATATCCTTCAAAGGCTTTTTCTCGTTTCTAGTAATCTCCAATAAATCCCTCTGTTTTCCTGAAAATGATCATTATTTGTAAAAATGAGTAAATTTTCCTGTTATACTAGTATTAACTATATAGAACCAGATCAAATCATAGATGGATGGATGATGGAGGTGGTCGTTATGAAGCTCAATATGGAGCAGAGGCGAATTGTTGAACTAGAGCCGAGTGGTCATATGATGATTAAAGGGGTTGCGGGATCGGGGAAGACAACGGTTTCGGTACGCCGTATTTCCTTTTTGCATGATCATTATTGTCCTGAAGAGGATGATAATATATTACTAGTTACCTATAACAAAACATTACTCAGTTATATTAAGCATCAATATCAAAAGCTTAAGGAAGCGGAGCCTGAACTAGAGTCATTGTTTCAATCAACTAGTGAAATAAAAATAGTGACGATTGATAGTCTCATGTACAAGTACTTTAATCAGTATCAACAGAGAGTGAAGACGAAATACGAAACACCAACAGCGCCTGTGGAAAACCAACTGATGATAAAGGCGATTCACCAGTTGAAGGAAAAGTATCCTACAAATAGGATCCTGTCACCAAAGAACAGTCTTTTTCTTCGAGATGAAGTGACATGGATTAATGCATGCAATATTCCAGATGTGGAAACGTATCAAAACATCGACCGTATTGGACGAGCTACGGGTGGTAGTGGTACACCGCAGAAATTAACGAAAAATTCGGAACTAAGGGCTGCTATTTTTGAGTTAATGGAAATATTTAATGCACTACTTGAAAACAATGGATACATAACGTTTAAGAAGATGAATCTTCTTGCCTTGCAAGAGGCGCAACAGATGAATCATGGGAAGTATACTCATATTATTATTGATGAAAGCCAGGATTTAACGAAGGTTCAGCTAGAATTTTTAAAGTGTATTTACTCCGAAAAGCGCCATTCTTCGATTATGTTTGTGGCGGATAACACCCAGAGTATTTACTCTCAATCATGGTTAGGGAAGGGACGCCCCTATACAACGATTGGCTATGATATGAGTGGGAAGTCTCGCATGCTGACGAAGAATTACCGCACAACAACGGAAATCTCAACTGCTGCTTATGGATTAATTGAGCATGATGTAAATATTAATAACAATGTGGATTTCGTGAAGCCATCCTTAATCGATAGACACGGTCACCCACCGATGTATCGTTTTTTCACAAGCAGTGCGATGCAATTAGATTTCTTAATCAGTGAGATTACTACATTATTAAATGACTATAGGCATTCTGATATTTGTATTGTTGCCAAAGAGAAGCGTTTGATTGAAAGTGTGAGTGTCGGGTTAGAAAACGCAGAGATATTTAGTGAAATTTTAAATTCTACTAAGCCGGATTTTGATTCGAATAAAGTGAAACTAGTAACCATGCATTCAATAAAAGGGTTAGAATTTAAAGTTATTTTCCTCATTGATTTAAATGAAGGGGTCATACCAAATGATAGCCTTTATGATTTGGATGATGAGGCGACACTAGACTCGGAGGAGCGGAAGTTGCTTTATGTGGGGATGACGAGAGCGAATGATCTTTTATACATGTCTTCCGTCAGAAAACCATCTAAATTTATTAAGGAAATAACTAACGATCATTTACGGGTCAAACGGGACTGTACATTAAGACCGTTTCATTCGATTGGAATACAGGATTATCAGTTAACGAATCAACTGGTGGATATTAATGCTAAGGAAGAGGTTGTCCGTCAATGGCTACTGAAGGAATTGGTGAATACGTATGGATATCCGTTAGAGCTTATTAAACTAGAGTTTCCTGTTCAGCAATTTTCAAAACGAGGGTATGTGGATATTGGCGTGAGTATTTTCGTGAACGGTGAGATGGTTCCTTATATTTTTGCAGAAATCAAGCGGTTTGGTGCAGGAATTGAGTCTGGTTTCGCGCAACTGACATCCTATATAGAGGCAGATGCCTCGGTTCGGTATGGAGTTGTAACTGATGGGTTGGAAATTAAATGTGTTGATCGACAAGGAGAAGTGCTTAACGATATTCCAAAATGTCGTCCTCAATTTTTACCTGAAACAAAAGAAAAAAGAATGTATCTAAATCTAAAGAACGGAAAGAAATACTCTTATGCAACAGAAATTGGTGATACAGAGAATATGGAAATAAGTGACTCGGCAAGTGGATTGTTCGTGGAATATGAAACGAAAACGAGGGTGCCTCTTATTGGAAATGTTGCGGCTGGTGTCCCAACCACGGCGGAAGAGCAATATGAAAGTGTGATTGTCCTGCCGAATGATTGGATAGCCTCTCCTAATGATACGTTTGCACTAACGGTGACGGGAGATAGTATGATCGGTGCCGGCATAGATAAAGGCGACCAGGTAATCGTCAATCGGCAAAACGTCGCATCCAATGGTGATATCGTCATTGCGATTATAGAAGAAGAAGCAACGATGAAGAAATTCATGCTGATGGGCGATTCCGTTCTACTAATCTCAGAAAATAGCAGCTACGAACCGATACAAATGAAAAGGGAAGATGTGTTGATTAATGGGAAGGTTATTGGGGTTTTGAAGTAGGGAGAATTATTATTATTTCCAGAAAAATTAAGGATAATAGATATATAATACTAAGGAGACTTTTGTTCATTTGGAGGGGGAGCGGGATATAATGGATAAAGAAATTAAGCTAGAGCAAAAGAAATTTGATGAGACTGTGAAAAAAATTAGCGATCGAAGTTATTATATAAGTGAAATAATAAACAGAAAACGAAATTCTTTTAGAAAAAGAGAAAACAGTGTAGGGGATGAAATTGTATATTCTAGAGCAAAAATTGATGAACAAAATTTACTAAAAGCTAAAAAAGAGCCGTTCTTTGGCAAACTTGATATAGATGATGGAGATAGGGAGTCATTTTATATAGGGAAATATGGTGTTCGTGACTTAGATGAAAATTTAATCGTCGTTGATTGGCGAATGCCGATGGCTTCTGTGTTTTATAATTTTACTCCAGGGGAATCACTACAAACTATTAGTTTTGAAGATAAATATGGTAGAAAAATTACAAACGAAGTTGAAGTCTTAAGAAAAAGAGAATTTACTATTAAAGATGCTAAAATTATTAAGATGATTCAGCAGGTGGCTGATCCTGATAGTAAATTAAACATTACCAAGAGTGATAAAGGTGAAGAATTAAATGTTACAGATGCTTTTCTACAAGATATTCTAGAAAAAAGTGAAACAACAGGTTATTTAAAGGAAATAATAGCAACAATTCAAAAAGAGCAAGATAAAGCAATAAGGCAACCAATTGATAGAAATGTACTTATTCAAGGAGTTGCAGGATCAGGAAAATCATCGATTGCACTACATCGTTTATCATTTCTCTTATTCAATAATAAAAATTTAAAGCCGGAAGATATTTTAATACTAGGTCCATCTAACTTGTTTATTAGTTCCTTTAAAGGTTTACTTCCTGAGTTGGACTTGGAGGGAATTCAACAGTCTACTTTTTATGACTTAGTAATGCCATATCTTAAAACATACGTTAAGAAAAAAATAGTCAACTCAAACCACCATTACTTTGAAAATATTTTGTTTCAGAAAAATAGAGATGAACAGAAGAGAATCGCTTTTAAAGGGTCAGCATCTTTTGCAATGTTAATTGATATCTATGTAGAAGAAATGAAAGTAAATTATTTAAATCAATTAAAGCCAATTGAAATCTTTGGTGAAAGATTAAATCCAAAAGAGTTAGAAGAAATATACAACGGATATGAATATTTACCATTTTCAAAACGAGTACAACGTTTTTTAGAGCATGTAGAAGGTTACTATAATGATTTATTGAAGAAGAAAATAAAAGAAATTGATAATCAGAATGATTTTGCAAAAGGCTATCTCGAAAATGGTGGATTACCTTCTGAAGAGGAGAGAAAGTTTAAAATTAAGTTAAATTTTGTTAAAGATTATAAGATAAAGCAACTAAAAAAAGAAGTAATGGAAAATTACACTTCTTGGAAGAATTTGATGATGATAGACGGTGCACTAACGGTTTATAAACGAATTTTAAACCCATTATTTTTAGAGGTGTACAAACACGAATTAGGTGAAGAAATCCATGAACTTTTTCATAAAAACGATGAAAAAGATGTTACAGTATTCGACCTAGCACCACTTTATTATATCCATCTTCTTATTCATGGTATCGATAAGAAATATTCTCATATTGTAGTTGATGAAGCACAGGATTTAAGTTTTATTCATTTTGCTATTTTCAAGACAATAACGAAGACAATGACGATTTTAGGGGATAAAGAACAATCGATATTTATGGATTATGGGCAAAATAATTGGTCAGAGATCCTTGATTCCTTCTTCGAGAAAAATGGAAATGATATGTATTTATCCATGGAAACAAGTTACCGCTCCACGAAAGAAATTATTGATACTGCAAATAAAGTTTTAACTAATCAGTTTGGTAAAAACCATAAGGGAATAACTCCATTAAACCGAAAGGGATCTGAAGTATCTTATACAAGAGTGAACTCTGGACGAGAATTGGTGGATGGCATTATTTTACAAGTGGAAGAATGGATGAAGCAATACAAGCGAATAGCTATTATTCACAAAGATGAGGCAAAAGCAAAAAGACTCACGGAACATCTTAAGAAAGAGTATAGTAATGAAGTAATTTATATTAATCCTGAACAAGAATTTACACAAACCAGGATAAATGTGTTGTCTTCGTATAATTCCAAAGGGATGGAGTTTGATGCAGTATTACTTGTAAATGGTAATGAAGAAACTTTCCCTAAAGATGATTTGCACGCCAAATTATTATATGTTCTTCTAACAAGAGCACAGCAAGCAGTTAAAGTGTTCTATCAGGGAACTCCTTCTCCTCTTTTGGAAGGACTTATTATTGAGGAAAAACAACTGGCAACCGAATTAGATGATATCTTATAAGGGAATCATTTTTTAAGCTAACTGATATTTTTAACTTTAGCCCCCACTTTCTATTATTGTAGAAGGGGGGTGTTACCTTTGCCGGGACAGCCAATCTTGAATTAGGATTCCCAATTCATTTTTTCCAAAGATATCGTAAATATCATCGGAGTCTTCCTTTGGATAAAGCTGAAGGAAATTTCCACATTCTTCATTTTGGAAAGGAGGGGGACGGTTCGAGCGACTGAGCAAGGTTGCAATATATAGCAGGTGGGATTCCTGCCGATGAAGAATTAGCCATTCAATCGTAGCGAGTCTTGGAGGGTAAGGGGTAACTCTTACCTTTAAGCGTAGACAGTTAGGTGATGGGCCGTAAGCCAAGGTTGAAGGGATTGAGCCCCGTAATCCTAATATAGGAGTGCTGATGCACTGGACCGTGTAGAAAGCAACACTTCTCTTTCGTTTATGGCAAGAAAGAAGAAGGCTCCTCGGGGTCAACTGCCCTCGGCACGTCATACACAGATATATTGTAGCAACTCAGGAGATCCTAACGGTCTTCTTGTGGAAGCAAGGAGTATGGTGTACAAGCGATACAAAGTGAGGAAACCAAATGCCAGTTAGGAAGTCGGAGAGTTTACATAGTACCTATGAAGTCGGGTAATTCTGATGGAGGAAAGGTAAACTCCCTATCACCATCTTATTTAGGGAAACATTGACTACACACAGAGGTAGGTAATAACAGTGGAAACAAAACTAATGAGAATAGCAGAACTAGCTAAAGAAAATCAAAAGATGAAGTTTACTTCACTAGCACATTTACTAAACAAAGAATCCTTAAGACAGTGTCATCGTGAAATAGCAGCTAACAAAGCTACAGGAGTAACGGGAGTTACTAAAGAAGAATACAGTGAGAAATTGGATGAGAACCTACAGAACTAGGTTAATCGAATGAAAAGAATGAGCTACCGCCCTCAACCTTCAAGAAGAGTTTACATCGATAAACCTGGATCGAAGAAGAAACGCCCGTTGGGCATTCCAGACTATGAGGATAAAATAGTTCAAAAGGGATTATCCAAGATTCTTAACGCTATCTACGAGAATGATTTCTTAGATAGTTCGTTTGGTTTTAGACCTAAGCGAAACTGCCATGATGCTCTTAAAGTATTAAACTACTATATAGAAGAAAAGTATACGAACTATATAGTAGACGTTGATATTAAAGGATTCTTTGATAATGTTGATCACAAATGGATGATGGAATTCTTAAAATATAGGATCAACGATCCTAACCTTTTAAGAATTATAGCTAGATTCTTAAAATCAGGATTCATGGAGGAAGCCAGACACGTCAAAGAGAAATCAGGTACTCCTCAAGGAGGTATTGCATCTCCCATTCTTGCGAATGTCTATCTCCATTACGTGCTAGACCTTTGGTTTGAAAAGAAAATTAGAAAAGAGTGTAGAGGACAAGCTTACATTGTAAGGTATGCGGACGATTTTGTATGTTGTTTTCAATACCAACAAGATGCCTATAAATTCTTTGGCCAACTGAAAGATAGACTAAACAAGTTTAACCTAGAGATCGCAGAGGATAAATCTGAAGTAATTCCGTTTGGAAAGTTTGCCAAGGAGAACGCAAGGCGAAAAGGTAATGGAAGACCGCCTACATTTAATTTCCTGGGATTTACTCACTATTGTAGTGAAAGCAAAGTAGGAAAGTTTCGAGTTAAGAGAACAACCGATAAGAAGAAAATGCGTAACAAACTCAAACAAACGAAAGAATGGTTAAAGAAGAACCGAAACATGAACATTCACAAAATCATGACTCGGTTCAGACGCTCTCTATCAGGTTACTATAACTACTATTGCATTACGGATAATATCCAAATGGTAAGGGAATTCGTTGATAAAGTACAAAGACTTCTCTTTAAATGGTTAAATAGGCGTAGCCAACGTAAATCGTTTAACTGGGATAAGTTTAACCTATTCCTCAGAAAGAATCCTCTACCTAAACCGAAGGTTAAGGTAAACATCTACGATCTTAGATCTGAAATTAGCTTTATTAAGTGAAGGGTGATAGGAAGAGCCGTATGCGGTAGTACCGCACGTACGGTTCTAGGAGGGGGGTGGAGCACAATCTGCTTTTAAGTAGAAAGGCTCCCTCCTACTCGACTCGTACTTCAATTTAGAAGTTAATACAATTTGGAAGCATTAGAACCGTCCCCACGCTTCTTTGGGCAATCAAGTATTTTGCGTGTATAGTTTGGGATGAGATAAGATGAAAGCACAACGTGCAGTCGAACGCTGCTCGTTGTGCTTTCTTTATCGCAAAACTTCCGATTGTCCCCTTTAAGAACCGTCCCTATTAGCCTTACTAATCTCGTAAAGACAGCTGAAAGAAATTAAGAGTCCTATATTAAATTCTTAATGTCAATCATGGAATATGAGCAAAAGCGCCGTGAGGAAAAGTAAATAGAAAAGCGTTTAAAGGGGGGAGTTTTCCCCACTACAAAACGCTTCAGGAATTCGATCTAGATCAGCAACAAGCCCTTAGAAAAAAGAAGTTTAATAAACTAATTGATCTCCATTGGATTGATCAACTTTACAACCTAGTATTATTAGGACCTCCAGGTGTGGGGAAAACACACCTGGCCATAGGGCTAGGGATAAAAGCGATTTATGAAGGGTACAAAGTCATTTTCACAACAATGGGTGACTTAGTACATGCATTAAAAACCGAAGAGATTACCCGTAAATCAAAAGCAAGGTTAAAGCGAATTAGAGATGCAGATTTGGTTATTATTGATGACTTGATGTTTATGGCAATGGATCAACATGAAGCAAACCTATTCTTTCACTTGATTAACGATCTACATGAGCAGTCATCTATTGTTTTAACGTCAAATAAAGCACCAAAAGAGTGGGGAGAGTTATTAGGAGATCCAGCAATTACTACGGCTATATTAGATCGTATAGTTCACCGTGTTGAAATTATACATTTTAATGGTGATAGTTATCGTATGAAACACCGTAAAAATATCTTTGGGCAGGAAAGTGTATCAAATTAATGAGAAAAAATTGTTTCATTTCACTTGACGGTCACAAGTGAATCTTTACTCCGCAATAACTGGCTCAAAACAACGCATAAGTGGCTAAATTTGATTGCATTAATCATGGAGAGCGGGCGAATGAGAGTATACCAGAGGAATTGAGTAGTTTCCACCTAGGAGGATTTGATGATCTGTCAGAACATATTGAAGAGGAAGGTGAGATTTGGATCTAGCTGATGACGACGATAGAGAAGAGCGAATTTTTTCCATTTAGTAGAGGGTAACGATGATAATGACAAAGGAGAAACAACTAGGGCTTCAATTCCACGGACTTCAATAAATCATATTGATTGGATGAATTGTTATAGAAAAAGGTAGCAGCTATATTTATATATTACAAAGCACTGATTAAAAGTGCCTGACCCCCGGTGATAAGGAAGTGGGGGTCAGGTATCATAAAGAGTATTTACTAATAAACAATTATATAATCATATATGTTCGTTAAAGTAGTTTAGATTAATTCTTTTCTTCAATGATATGATAATATCTAGTTGTAATTTGATAAATTATTGTTTGGAATATTGATGCTTTTTTTAGCGACTTCTCTTAAAAAACTAGAGATATTTCTATTCCAATTATAATATGAGGAACTAGTAATTTTAGAGAAAATTTCAGTGTATTTATTTTTAAAGTTTTCATCATCATTGTTGTTGAATGGTAATTTAGATATTGCTCGAGTTAGTTCACGTTTCAACTTATTTTTATCACTATCTCTAAAACCTGGATAGTAAGAAAAATCATTAATTACATAGAAGTACTCAGATTCTAAAATAGGGTGTTCAGCCCCTTTACTTTTGTACTGTTTTTTAAAAGTGAAAATGATTTTTCTTAACTTTTTAATGCAAGTTATGTATTGAGTATTAATGCCTGTTAGATCCATATCAAGAATATAATAGCCAACAGAACAAAGAACGAAATAATTATTTTTATAGTCTTCAAGGATTTTGGTTAAAAATGTACTTGGTAATTTTTTTTCTAAAAACTTGGTGAATATTATTAGGTCGTACATTCTGTCAACTTTCTCGAAGTTATTTTTAAGTAAAGTATAGCAATATTGATATACTTTTTCGTTGATGAAATTATAAAAATCTCCATTGCCTTCTTTACTTTTCTTTAAAGTTTGAACAATCTTGGTGTAAATTGCTATGACATAATCAGTAGTATATGTATTTATGCTGAGAGAAAAAATCTGAGAAATGATTTCAATTATATTAGTTAAACTATACATGTTAATTTCAAAGTTTATGGGAATAGTGTTTCTTATTTTTTTTAAGAAATATTTGATGGTTCTATCTTTAGAATGAGGGTATTTAGTTATAATTAACTCGATATTATTAAATAAATTTCTCCAAATACTATCTAACCATCTCTTCGATTTGAAATTTGAATTTTCATACCTACTGACATTGTAATTAAAGAGTGAGAAAGCATTTTTTAATTCAACTATTGAATGATCTAACATATCAAATGGCTTTTCTTGGATGTGCTTTTTAGAATCATTAATTTTTAAATTAAATATGTCTAATTCTACTTTTAGAAGTTCCTCAATTTTATTCGCAACTGCTTTATTCTTAGTGAATAAAAAATAATCATCTATAAATCTATAAATTGCATAATCTTTATTATAAATGTAGCCCAAGTCATGAAGTTTTTTATAAATTATGGTATCTACTCTAGTTAGTAATAGTTCTGAAATTATTCTAGAAAACTCTGGTCCTACTACTATTCCATTAGTCTCACTAAAGTTAATTTTTTGGCATATTATATCTGTTGCGTTAGCAAATATTTCTTTCTCATTTCTTAACTTTTTGGCAAGTGATTTATCTCCAAAAATAGCCCAAGCTAAAGCATGTGTATAGATACTTGGAAAGAAATTTTGTATATCTAATTTTATAAAATAATTAAATTTGTATTTTACTCTATTAAATTTTGGAGAATCGTATAAATTTTGAATACTCTTAAAAGACTTATATGAAAAGTATGAATAAAAATACTTTTCATCTTCTTCAGATGTTACTACATTCTCCTTACTAAAACTAAATTCTTCATCTAGACGCTTCCAAGTTTTATCCCTACTCTTTAGTGTAAATACAGGTTGGTTTTTTATAATAGGAGATCGTACGCTGAATTTTGATTCACTGGAAAACGATACTATTAGTTGCTCATAACGCAATATGTAACTAAAAATTTGAAGTTGGGCAACTGGGTGAAGTAGAGATATTTTTCGGTTACTTTCTTCGTTTTTAGGTACATAAAATTGATAAGGAACTGTGTTATATGATAATAAATTTTGGTAACTAGTGTCGATAGTATATAACTGTGTTAAATAATTTTTTGTAAAATTAGAGTATAAATTTCTATTACTAAATAATATTGGTAACTCTATTGGTAATGTGTCAGTTTTAAAAAAAAGTTGTTCCCTCATATTTCCTCCAAATTTAGTTGATTTTTCCTAATTATATAATATATTATATAATTGTGATTATCTAGATTCATATTAATTTACATATAAGTGTTTATTCTTATGACTGAAGAATCACTGCACATTATACTTGATAGTTTGAGGCTATTAAATTCATTTAGTTGTACGGAAACGCATGGAGGCTAAATTGAATACACACACGATGAGGACTAAGAGGTTCTCAAAGGTAGAGGTTGTACCTTTTGCCCAAATGGGTATTTTCATAACTCTTTTGGGCAAAGTATAAGTGCATAGAAAGGGAAATGATATGACAAGTATTAAAGATTCAAAAAAAATTAAATCTGGTAACAAAACGTACTTCATACCAGATGAAAACCAATCAGAAGATTACACTAGGTTAAAATTTGAAATGCAGAATAAATTTAATCTTAACTTAAAGAGTAGAGATGAGATTATTAAGGTATTAATTAGTTATCTAACACAAGGTGACTATATAAATTTTTCAGTTCAAAAGTTAAATCTATCTATTTTAAGGACCGATATAAAGAGTTTTTTCCCTTCAGTAAGTAAACATATTTTGTATCAAAAGTTGAATAATTCAAATATACTTAACAATGATTCTTTGAATATTCTCAAAGAATTTATTTTTACTAGTAAGGTAGAGGGAATTCCATTAGGATTTCAATTTTCTAATCATCTGGCTGAATTTTTTTTGGAGGATTTTGATAATGATATTAAACTATTCTTTCAACCAATTATGTACTTCAGATACGTGGATGATATATTAATAATTAACTATGATGATTCTAAGGATCGAAAAACAAGAGAGAAAAATGAGAATGAAATGAAAGACCTAATATCCAGACTACTCTCAAAGTATGAATTGAAAATTAACAGTAAAAAGACCGAAGTATCTTTTTTAAATCAAAGTAACTTGAAAAAAGATATAGATTTTAATTATTTGGGTTACAGGTTTTATACTAGGCAAGAAAAACTTTATATTAGTATATCGAAAGAGAAATACCTGAAGATATTAAATAAAATTAAAAACGATTTTTATAAATATAAAAAAAATAAAAGTTCTAATAAAGCCTTTTGGACTTTATATTATAGACTTGTAAATATACTTTTTGGGATTACATCATATAATAAAAATGGTAAAAAATTTAAGTTTGGAATGGGATATAATTATAGATATATTAATGATCAGACTATGATAAAAGAACTAGTATATGAAATAAAGAAGCTAGTCTTTTCTTGTAGATTAAATTCTTATAAAACCAATACTTTACTAAGTATTATAAAATATGATCAGAGTCCATTGGAAATTATAAATAAGCGATTCAACTATATTAAGTTAACTGGAAATCAAATGAAACTTATAAAAAAAAGGTTAAATGCTAATAATATTCCAATTGACAAAAACTTTTCAAAAAGAATATTCTATCTAATATATTGATAATTAAAAATGTTTGATTATGAAAATATATATAGCTAGTAGCTAGTATAGTAGATTATAGCTATTTAGAGGACCTTTTGTGCCTTATGTGTATAGTTATGTTGGCGTAAGAATAAGAAAAGCCATTAAGCACAGAGACTGCTAGGCAAGACGAAATCTATGTACTGATCCTACGATTTTAACAATAATTTGCCCTATGGGCTGGAATGAAGAAGATTGTGTTGTCATTGAACAGTGGATTATAAGACAAAGGGGCATAAGACAAAGAGACCTTATCTCATGGGTTTGCAAGTGACTAAGACAGTGGAACTTTTCCCCTTGTCTTAGAAGATTTATTGATTCAACACGTCAAAAAACAAAACAATGGGAATACCCCATTTCATTTAGAAAAATGGTATTCCCAATTTTAAGTGTTGTGTTTATAACAATTCGGCAATTTTAGCTAAAGTTATTTCATCAGCTATTCCATTTACTATTAAGCCGTGAGCACTTTGAAATTCTCTAACTCTTCTTTCTGTCATAGGGCCATAATATGTTGTTGGGTTATTTGATACGTGAAAACCTAACAACGATAAGTTTATCTTTAATTGTATAGCACTTTCATGATGTTGACCATTTCTTAATGGGCTAGACAGGACACTTTCAATTTTATTCAACGTTTCTTGACTTGCTACACCTGTCATTTTTAAACCATAGTAACGTTGAAATTCTCTTACAACTTGCTCTGTTATTGGGCCATAATACGTCGTCGGGTTATTGGATATATGAAAACCTAATGTAGCTAAATTATTCTTTAGTGTTACGACTTCCTGAGAATGGGTACCAAGTGCCATTGTGGTCGATAAGAGTTCCTGAATTGTTTTCAATGTTACTTTGTCTGCTATTCCATTAACCTTTAATCCATTTACTTGCTGAAATTCTCTGACCTTCCTTTCTGTTGTTGGGCCGTAATGCGTTGTTGGGTTATTGGATATGTGAAAACCTAACAACGATAAATTAATTTTTAATTGTATAGCACCCTCATCATGTTGACCATTTCTTAAAGGACTAGACAGAATTTCCTCAATTTTTTCTAGAGTTTCTTGACTCGCTATCCCTGTTACTTCTAAACCATAATAGTCTTGAAATTCTCTGACTACCCTCTCGGTTGTTGGACCATAATATGTCGTCGGATTATTAGATATATGAAAACCTAATATTGCTAAATTATTCTTTAACGTTATGACATCTTTTCGATATGTTCCTAATGCCATTGGACTATTTATGAGACTTTCTATTTTCTTCAAAGTTATTTCATCAGCTATTCCATTTACTCTCAATCCATATTTTTCTTGAAACTCTCTAACTTTTCTTTCTGTTGTGGGTCCGTAGTAAGTAGTTGGGTTGTTTGACACATGAAAATCCAAGAATGATAAATTAATTTTTAACTGTATGGCACTATCATGATGTTGACCATTTCTTAAAGGACTAGATAGAATCTCTTGGATTTTAACTTTGGTGTCCGTAGTTATCATCCCTGTTGCGACTAACCCGTAATACTCTTGAAAATCTCTAATAGCAACTTCAGTTTCAATGTTAAACTCTCCATTCACATCGCTATTATTTAGGAAACCTAATCTCATTAAATCTTCCTGGAACTGTATTAATTCTTCCGTATCTAAAGACGTCTTATTTGATGTTTTTACAGTAATTTGAGTGGAAGGTTCACTCTTGTTTACTGTATTTTTTGCAATTAAATAGTAATGGTAATTGGTATCTGGTTTTAAATCTATATCCTTAAATTGGGTTTCCGTTCCCATATAGATGAGTACATTGTCACGATACAATTCATAGTAAGTGGCATCGCTGTTTTTAGACCAGTATAATTCAATTGAATTTGACGTAATATTTTTACTATGCACTTCTGTTGAAGCAATAAGTGTCATTACTTCAATACTTGCCTTTTTACTACTACCATAACTGTTTATTGCAGCAACTTTTATTTCATAAGTAGTATTGGGTAATAAAAAGTCTAGTTGAATTTCAGGGACATCTACCTCAAATTCAGCAAAGTCAGTTACACTAACAAGATAAGTGTCTGCATTATTGACAGTATCCCATGATAGATTAATATTCTTACTACCGACTTTACTTACTTGTAAGTTTGTAGGCTCTGCTGGAAGAACATCTGTAGTTTCCTCGTCCTCGATCGTAAATTGAACTAAACCATACCCAAAGTAATGATCTTTACCTTCAGGACCAATATCCATAGAATTGGCATGCATTAATTTTCTTAATTCAACATGATCTAAATCTGGGTTTGCTTCTATCATTAAAGCAAGGACACCAGATACATGCGGAGCAGCCATACTAGTACCACTCATTGTGGCATATGAATTATTAATAAAAGTTGAAGGAATGGATGTTCCAGGTGCACTGACTTCGATTTCATTACCAATATTAGAGAAGCTTGCTAGCTTGTCGTTCTTATCAGTTGCAGAAACAGCAATAACATGTGGTAAGGCAGCTGGATAATTTACTGGGCTTTTATTATCATTTCCTGCAGCAGCAACTAGAAGAATTCCTTCGTTGTTTGCTTTTGTTAGTGCATGATCTAAAATGGAGGAATACTCGCTTGACCCTAAGCTCATATTTATAATATCTACACCTTCTGATATTGCCCAGTCAACTGCTGCGATAATATCAGCTGACCAAATTTCTCCTTCTAAGTTACTGACTCGAGCTGCATAAATTGAAGCCTCAGGGGCTATACCAACCACACCAACATCATTGTCTCTTGCACCAATGATCCCTGCAACATGTGTTCCATGTCCATCACTATCTTCACAAGTTGGCGCATTTGTCGCACTAAAACAACCTGCTATATCAAGGTCAGAGTGAGTAGTATCAATGCCAGTATCAATGATTGCAACTTTTACACCCTTACCAGTAAATCCATTTTCCCATGCTAGTGGTGCTTGAACTCGCTCAATCCCCCAGTCAACAGTCTGACGTTGAAATACATGGGACTTATTCTCTTCTACCGATATAACATTTGGATTATTCTTTAAACCTTCAATTGCTTGATGGGGAATCGAAATTGCCAACGCAGGGATATTTTTAAATTCGTGATGAATTGTCCCCTTTGCATTTGTTATGAGATCTTTGTTTGCCTGATTTTTAAATAAAACGATAACTTTATCTTCGTCAGAATCAGGACTTTCATATGAAACTTGATCTTGATGATTTCTGACTTCAAGTTCACTATCTTCTTTAACATCATCATTATTATTTTTGGTGCTTTCTATTTCTTTATTTTCCTTAATACCAATTTCTTTTGAAGAAAAAATATTATTAATACTATCAGATTCGATTAACCTATTATTTTCACTAGTTGAAGTTATTAGGTCTTCTTCCAATTCTAGTAGACTTCCTTGTGTTGCTACAACCACAGAAAAAGGCGTTATAAGATGGAAAAATAAAACAAAGGAAAGAAACATAATGATTGCTTTTTTTGCTTGCATCTATCAATATCCACCTCCAATATTAATGAAATTTATTAGACTATTAAAGATAGTATTATCTAAAACTAAGCAAATAGCAATCTCATTTCATAGAACTATTGATTCATGTAAGAGAGACCTATTTTATTGCCAATAGTTTACTTAGGAACCAATGAGACAGAGGGACAGCGTATAATGGTAAATAAGTCAAGAAGCTATATTTCATAAAAAAGACCAACCTTAAGTAAAACCCTACGCAACCCATTTATTGGAAATAGAATTCAACTACCACAGACTATATAATAAAACTCCTCTAGAACGTGAAAGGACCTTGCTTTTTCATCCTACATTGGTACCACCTAGCAAATTCAATTTTCGATTTCACGTATTATCCGTACTTATAGGACAAGATCCATAACGCTGTCCCACGAGGTCTAAAGCCTCAGGTACCGAAAACAATGTGATCTAACGTCCTAGGGGAGTTTCATTTTCAAGTTCATAAAATATCAAATGTATACTGCATTGAATAATCTACTATTCATTATTACTAAACATCTTTAAGCAGACTTACTAGAGTTAATGGGAACAAATTTCTCATAGAATCTTTTTACATTAGTGCTTCGCAGCTTATTACTCAACACATTCACTAAAGCATAGTTTTCATGGTTGGTACGATACAAGGATTGATGACGGATCATAGAAAAGGCTAAACGAATCATTCGATTACCTATTGCCACATAAGCTTGTCTGGTGTGTTTCCCTTTATCTTTTAACGCTAAGTAACGTTCTCTCATTTCTGGGTTATTAACAGATAACGATTTGCCTACTTGATAGACAATGTTTCTAAATGTACGCCTTCCTTGCTTGGAAATACCGTAATAGGAAGGCCGATGGCCTCCAGATTGCTTGACTATAGGATTAGTACCGGCCAGTTTTATTAATTGACCTGCATGGTCAAAATCAGATAAATCTCCCATCTCAGCAAAGAATTCTGCCCCTGTAACCAAGCCAATGCCAGGTACAGCTAAAATAATGGCACCAGGTGTTTCAAGGAAGAGGTCTTCAATTTTCTTTTCTAATTCTTTAATTTGTTCATCTATCAATTCCATTCGATCCAGCTTTTGAGCTAAAAGGTAGATATCCGCCTTTACTTCTCGCTTAGGCTGTGAAATTGAATCTTCTGCAAAATCTATTAAGCATTTAATCGTACTATCTCGTAGCTTCAAGTTTTCTTGAATCGACAGCTTTCGTAGCCCTTCTTCTCCAAGACCCAAAATATCACTAGGATGAGGATAGTGTTTCATAATAAAACATGGGGCTTTACCGAATAACTTGGAAAAAGGCTGAACATGTTTTCTTTTCCCATTCTCCCAAACACTTTTTCCTTGAAACTCTCGAAACACATGATCCATATGCATTCTTATTAGATTTTGTGTAGAGGTGCGTTCATCCACTAATTCACGGCGAGCCCTTGTTAGTTTCTGTAAGGCCCCTATACTTCCAGACGACAGTTCACTTGATGTTCCTCTACCATTTATCAGCGATTGTATGATAGCCATTAGATCAATGTTATCTGTTTTTGACCAATTCATAAGAGCTTTTCTTTCCTGATCCGTTGTGGCTGCATTTACGACGCGTACACGATGTCCTGCTTGCATACACTTCCTCACAAGATCCTCATAATAATGGCCGGTCGTTTCAATGCCTACTACAACCTCCGTGAGACCAAACTCCTCTTTCACCGAATGAATTTGACTGTTCACCAATTCTAGTCCCGTTTGCGACGCATCAAACTCAAATGGTTTTATTAAAATGTCCCCATAAAACGTAGTTAATATTGCTTTATGGGTATACTTCGCTGCATCAATTGCCACTAATAATAGATTCTCAGATCCAGTTTCCTTAATAAATTGTGCCCAGCGACTTCCGTTTTTCCCTTGAATATGATTCAATAAATTATAAGCCATCGTTCTCATCTCCTTTGGAAGGGTTTGTAATTGGAAGTACTGTGGAAGGTCCTTCTATTTTACAATGAAAACGGTGGTCTTTTTTAATTATCTCGATCTATTTTCCATACTAGGTACCTTGTCTTATCAGATTTTGCTTAATGAATAAGACAGTGGAACCTGTCCCTCCTGTCTCGTGTATGTTGAATTGTAATTTATGGTAAACTAACTCTTAGTGTCTTGTCGAGTTTATACAGCGAAAAGAGGAGTCGAATACAATGAGTAATAATGTAGAAAGAACAGATTTACCTGAGAATTTTGAGGAGTTAAAGAAGTCTATTAATAGAACAGCTAATTGGCGTGAACGAATGGATGCGGTGGATGAGTTAGGGAAGTGGAAAACGAGAGAGACGATTGAATTGTTAAAGCATAGCATGACAGGTGATTCTGTCTATAAAGTTCAAGAAGCTGCTTATCGTCAGCTTCAGTCACTAGGCGAGCAGGTGACGATGCCGGAACGGAAGGAAGGCCATGCGGTTAAAGATACGAAGAAAATTCTTGTTCGCATAAAAAAGAGCCTGCCTAAGGATCACTCTTACGAAGATTTCAAAGAAAAACTAAAAAAGATGAGAATTGATTTGTATGATACATATGAAGGAGAGAAAGGTGCGGATTTTGATAAGTGGCTGGAGCAGTTGTGGTCTGAATTACGGACGAGATAATGTAATGTTACTTACGAGAGGCCCAAGTCGATTGCATAATTTACGCCTGCAATAACAGAGATTCTTAAGCGGAACAAGTAACAAAATCATAAAAAATGGGGTTAGGGTATGAGTATACGTAGTTTTGATGAATATCAGTTAAGTGAGGAAATACATCGAGCAATTACATTAATGAAATATGAAAAGCCAACAGAGGTTCAACGGGAAGTAATTCCTCTAGCGATGAACAAGGAAGATCTCGTAGTCAAATCTCAAACCGGAAGCGGAAAGACGGCTGCCTTTGGAATCCCTATCTGTGAAATGATGAATTGGGAGGAAAGAAAACCTCAAGCGTTAATTCTCACACCAACAAGAGAACTTGCCGTTCAAGTTCGAGAGGATATCGCCAATATCGGTAGATTTAAGTTGATCAAGGCCTTGGCTGTGTATGGAAAAGAGCCTTTTGCGAAGCAAAAAGAGGAATTGAAACAGAGAAATCATGTTGTTGTTGGAACACCTGGACGGATGCTGGACCATATAGAAAGAGAAACCTTAGCGTTGGATGAAATAAAGTATCTCATTCTTGATGAAGCAGATGAGATGTTAAATATGGGTTTTATCAACGATGTAGAAGAGATTATGAAAGCACTCCCAGCTGACAGAGTGACGATGGTGTTTTCTGCAACGTTGCCGAAAGATGTGGAGGACCTTTGTCATAAATATATGGAAAATCCTCAGCATATTGAGATAGCGTCTTCAGGGATTACTACTGCTTCTATTGAACATCACTTAATGGAGGTTAACCCAAAAGGGAAGTTAGCGCTCCTTAAAGATATAACTGTAGTAGAGAATCCAGACAGTTGTATTATTTTTTGCAATACGAAGGAGCATGTAGATACGGTGTTTTCCGAACTGGAACGCGCTAATTACTCTTGTGAAAAACTTCATGGTGGATTAGAACAAGAAGACCGTTTTTCCGTCATGGATGGGTTTAAGAGGGGGAATTTCCGTTATCTTGTGGCGACGGATGTAGCAGCTAGAGGAATTGATGTGGACAATGTCACGTTAGTGATCAACTATGACGTTCCCATGGAAAAAGAAGGGTATGTTCACCGAACAGGGAGAACAGGCCGTTCTGGTAATAAAGGAAGAGCGATTACGTTTGTTACGCCAAATGATGGGAAGTACCTTAAAGCGATCGAGAAGTACATTGGTTTTTCCATACCAGTCATGGAGGCACCTAGTGAAAAGGATGTTTCTGGAGGGAAATCTGCTTTTGAGGAAAAACTAAGTGGCCGTCGAGTTGTTCGAAATAATAAGACAGCACGGGTAAGTAAGGATATTATGAAGCTTCATTTTAATGGTGGAAAAAAGAAGAAGCTTCGACCAGTAGACTTTGTAGGAACGATTGCTAATATTCCTGGAGTGACCGCAGAGGACATTGGGATCATCACGATCCAAGATACGTTAACTTACGTTGATATTCATAATGGAAAAGGTTCGTTAGTGTTAGAAGCAATGGAACATACAACGATCAAAGGAAAGAAACTGAAGGTTAGCTTAGCTATTAAATAGCTGTATATGTAGAGGCGTTCAATAAAAAGGAGTTGCCAACCAATGAGGTATTCACAACCGCAAATGAACAAACTGATTCAAAACAATAAAGAACTGCAACAAAAGTTGAAGGCGCTAATGGCGGAGCATGACTTGGAGAAGATTTATGCCGTGAAAGCCTTGTACCATGCGGAAGTGGCAGACGGAGGGAAGTATCAGAAAGATTATCGTGCACTTGATTAAGACAGAGAGGCAAATGGGGACGGTTCGGAACCAGTGAAAAAGTACTTGCAATTAGAGAGCCTCCTAATAAATATAAGGTTTATAGAATATAGGGGTTGAAGAGACCTATGCAAACTCGCTTTCCGCGGGCGGCTGGTAAGCCTCCTCTATGCTGCGCATCTTCGGGGTCTTACCTCTGCCTATACTCCCGCAGGAGTCTCGTTTGCTCCAGTCTCATCAACTCTTTCTCTAATTAGGTACTCTGAATAATCATGCAACAATATATAAATTTCTACACTTTTTCAGCGGTCTCGGACGGTTCTTACTTGCCAAATTATAAAATTGCATACTAGAGGTTCGGGACTTTTTTCTGCAGAGTAGAACCGTCCCTATTAGCCAATAGTGAGTTTAGTCTTTGATTTTTAATAAATGATATATTTTGGCAAACCGCTTGAAAAGGTGGGAAGCAAATTTGGTTCCCTTAAAGAACTTTTACAATATTTTGATGGATGAATTCCTTTCAGTACATTAGATGAAAATGAGTATAATTAATTATTAAATAGAATCCAAGAAATTGAAAGTGATGAGAGGAACTCTGGTAGTCCAATAATAGATGCACATATTTATGGGAATTATTTTAAAGATGTGTTAAGCCCTAAGATTCCTAAGAGAAAGTTTGAATATTTGACAAACAATTATAAATTACCTTCTGAAGGTTATTTCGTTGATCCATCAAATAATTTTACCGAGAGATTAAGACAAATTGCAATGGTCTGGAAATGGACATTTATGGATGGTTAATCAACCCATTGAAACAATCAATTAAATCCAAGATTGTTAAGGTCATATCACCTCAAGGAATACCACATATGTTGACCACAGAATATAATCCGCGCGAATATAAGATTCGCTAAGTAATGGGGGTAACTAATTTTCCTAATGAAGGAGAAATAATACCATTTGGATAAACTTTTAATAGAGGAGAAGTCATGAGAAGATTATTTGAGTTCTATTTACTCTTCATAAAGATTGTAGTAACTAATAAAGTCGCATTTCTATGGACTCTCATATTTCCGATAATATATATTTTATTGTTTAGTAGAATTACATTAAGTAATGGATTTGATGATAATTCTTTTATAGAAACTATAGCAATGTTTTTTAGCTATATTATATTTGTTGTTTCAATAAATGCTAGTTTAAGTTTAATTTCATTGAGGGAAACCGGATTTCTGAAAATGTTCTTTTTTATTACTGGCTCCAAGATACCTATTGTCTTTGGACAAATTTTAGCTCAATTATGTTTTTTATATATAAATATTATCATAGTATCATTAGTATTCTTTTTTTTATCAGGTGAAAACTTATATTCGCTTCTGCAACTAGGCTTATTAGTAGTAACAATTACCTTTATTCCGATAAGCCTTTTTAATTTATGGATTACTACTTTACCCATTAAAAATGAGTCCATCATTCCAATAATGAATATAGCTGTTTTCCCTTTGATTATTATAGCATTTTCTGTTAATTATACAGATTACTTAATATTAGACTTTTTTATATCATTTAACCCAGTAAAATTTATTCATAATATTACAATTTTCATAGCAAACAATATTGGTATTACATCTGTGGGTAATAAAAATGCTAATAATTTTTTTATAATTAATACTATAACATATACATTGATAGGCTTACTTATGTTGAGGTATTTTAAGATAATATCTGTTGTGAAAAGAAATTAATTGTATTAATTAAATTGAGATCTAAAAGTCTAATAAACATTTTAGGAGAGTAAATATGATTGAGATAAAAAACTTGAATTTTATGTATAAAAACACAAGTGAGAAAATACTTGATGATATGTCATTAAAGTTCTCAAGTGGAAAAGTAAATGTAATAATTGGTCATAATGGTTCAGGGAAGACTACTCTTTTGGATATTTTGTCAGGTGCAATTAATAGACCTAGTGAAGTGTATAATGCTCCGCCACAAAAAGATATAGTTTACCAATTACAAGGGGTTCTCTTTCCATTATCATTAAAGGGAAAAGACTATGTAAGAATTTACATTAATACAGATCATAAAAAAAAATCAAATAACGATTTATATAATACTTTGTTAGAAGAATGTATTAATGATAGGGAAAGGTATATGCTGAAAAAGCTTTGGCACCTTCCTTTTGGAGCGATGTCAGTAGGAGAACGTAGATGGCTTACAACAATTTCGATATGTCTTCTCGATAGAGCATTATATATTTTTGATGAGCCAACGTCGGGTGTTGACCCAGAGGCGAGAGTAAATATATTAAGGCGAATTGATAAGCTGAGTTCTATCGATGATAAACTAATTGTATTAACAACCCATACACTTCATGAATTTAAATTCATAAAGTGCCAACTTTATGTAATGTCTGAAGGTAAAATAGTATTTGAAGGTTCTTATGATGATTTTCTTAAAAATGCTAGAACTGATAATCCGGATAAAGCATTTGAAATAATTATTAATAGGAGGGAACACTAGAAAGTGGGATAAACAGAAATTATTAAAAAGTCAGGTATATTATTTCAACAAAAATATTATAAAGCAATGTCAGTATGTATAGTAGTCAAAGTTGATTCAGTAATGGAAGGTGAGTTATCTAATGGGATTTCACACTTCTTTAAGAATAAAGAGTGATAATAAATACCAATTACCCAATTCGTTGATATTACAGGTAGGTTTATGAGAGCTTTTACATCAAAAGAATTTACTACGTATAATGTAAAGGAGCTACCTGAATATTTCTTGGAGATCTTTGAAGAGTTACTTAAGGTTATTTATAATCCTAAATTTATAACAGAAGATCTTGAAATGGAAAAAAATCATATCACATTAGATAAATCAGTATCTGATAGATTCAGAAGAACAAATAAAAATATAGGGCTTTCAAAAGAGGCCACTGAAAAAGTAGAAATCATGATATTTTATTGTATTAATATTCAATATATCTAAATATATAATAGGTTGATGAGACCGGAGTAAGCGAGGTAACTGTTTCCTCTACTAAATTATGCTTCGTAGCGTATCCGTCGAGACAACTCGAAGCACTAGCGAAGAAGCATCGCTCGTTCCTGCGGGAGAAAAGGCAGGGGTGAGACTACGTATCAAGTAGGCTCACCAGCCGCCCGCGGAAAGCGAGTTTGCACAGGTCACATCAACTTCTATATTCATTTAACCTTATATTTATTAATCTATACTTAAAGGGTAAGTACTTTTTCACTAGTCTCGGACGGTTCTCGTGCTTCCTATTAGTAATAACTACAATTAGGGAGCATTAGAACCGTCCCCACGTCACTCCCTTGTTTTATCACGTTTTGCGAGTGAATAAGACAGTGGAACCCCACTGTCTTGAACCGTCCCTATTTGCCGCCCCCCTGAAACGTTCAAGAAAAAGACATACATCCTTCATTTTTTGGGAGGAGATTATTACGATATTTGTCGAATCTCCATGTGAATAAATAATGAGAGGCTGGTGGTTAATGAAATGAAGAGAGAAGAGGGAACTTTAGTGCATTTTACCCAATCGGAAAAGAATGAAAAAGTTTTTCGCCATGACTATGCTGTTTCAGAAGAAGTTCAGAAAGTGATGATTAATGAAGTTACAAACAAATTTAGGAACTATGTCTTTGGAGAATTTTTTTCCACATTTGTTCCGGTCTTGGTGGAATACATGGATGAACATGAGATTAGAATGGAAAAACATCGCTCTATGCTTTTAAACCTTTTTTGGTGCCGTCTGTTGTATGAGTCTAGCCTAATAGACACGATTAGTGTTGTGGAAGAATTTATTGAAGAGAACTATGATTTGATGAAAAAGAAGCCCATATTATTACCATGGTTAAGGGAATGGGAAAAAGCGGTTCCAAAATTTTATTTTGTAGGTCATATTTTTCACAATGGCTATTTTGTTGTAGTAGATATTTTAACGAGAGAGACGACAGAAGTATTGATGCTTGACCCTGAGGCTACGCCACCAAGAAAAGGGGAGATTGTTTTCGGAACGTTGATTCCCTTAGGCAATGGAGACTACTTTCCTATTGTTGATTTTTATCATTTTGACTATCAAGCTAGAGAAGCAATGGCTTCTTGTATGATGTATCACTTTGATAACTTCTTAAAACATGATACGATGCACGATGCATTCCACCACGTTCTTTCAATCATGCTACAAATTGAAAGAAAAATCTTCTTAGACAATCACCAAAATTAATCTTCAAGTAAAATCACTTCACTCGCAAACTTCTCTTTGAATTAGAGCCGGATCAATAGAGTATAAGAGCTTCCTTAGTGGACAAATTGAATCGAACAATATTTTTCCAATAAAAATTAAGAAGGATTAGTAATCATTCTTGATTTAGCTCTATGTATCGTAATATAATGCAGATAAAAGACGGAACATATGTTCTCTGAAAGGGGCATGCTCGGGATGAGTACTGATCATGATCGGTTATTTAAAGAGTTAATTTCTACATTCTTTGAGGAGTTTATCATGTTATTTTTTCCTGAGGCTTTTGAACACTTAGACTTTGAGAATCTTCGTTTCCTTTCACAAGAGTTATTTACTGATGTCACAGAAGGGGATAAGCATGTTGTAGACCTTTTAGTAGAAACGAAATTAAAAGGAGAGGATGGTTTAGTCATTATTCATTTAGAACCACAATCATCTTCACAGAAAAAGTTTAATGAGCGCATGTTTATATACTTTAGTCGTATCTATCAGAAATACCGACGCAAAATTCTTCCTATTGCCATCTTCACTTATGATACTACTCGAGATGAACCAGATTCTTTGACACTTCATTTCCCATTTGCAGATATTCTTCAGTTTAATTACCTCATTGTTGAGCTAAAAAAACAAAATTGGAGAAGCTATATTCGCGAGGATAACCCAGTTGCAGCAGCACTTTTAAGCAAAATGGGGTATACTAAAGAGGAGCGAGTTGAGGTTAAAAAAGAGTTTTTTAGAATATTAATAAGGCTAGAATTAGATACAGCTAGAGAAGCATTACTTACTGGATTTTTTGAATCATATCTAAAATTAAATGCTCAAGAGGAGAGTCAATTAATAAAAGAGGTGAAAGCTATGAACCCAAAGGAGGGTGAAAAGATAATGGAAATCATGACTTCTTATGAAAGGAAAGGTATAAAACAAGGGTTAGAACAAGGCATAGAACAAGGCAGGGAGCAAGAAAGGCTAGAAGTTGCAAAACGAATGTTAGAAAAAGAGAAATCGATTGATGAAATTATTGAGATAACTGGGCTATCGGGAATAGTTGTAGAGAAGTTAAAGAAAGAATTTCCTTCAAGGAAACAGTAATGCAGTTATGCCCCCCCTTGTCTTAGCTGTTATATGATTATAATGTAAAGTCTACGGCAATAACTAATATAAAAAATAGAATTGGAGAATTGTTGTGAGACGGTTTATTTTATTGATTATGATTGTTTTTCTTGCCTATGTGTCAAAGCCGTTATGGGAAGAGCACGTACAACAACTTGATCCTACAACTATTATGGAATCTTTTTCTTCTAAGGTGAATGAGATAAAAGAAGATGAAGCGTTTCTGGCATTGATGGATTCCATAACCCAGCAAATCGATTTGTTACTAGACCCTACAGACGGCCCACGAGAAGAACGAGATGTATTTGAAGACATCGCAGCGCCTGAATTGGCGGAGCCAAGAGAACAACCTTTTTCCATTCATAATGTGGAAATAGGAAATACAAGAGCAGAAGTAGAGGAGATTATCGGCAGAAGTCCAAATAGAAGCACGTTAAATGAATATGGGGGTAACTGGAACACATATCATCATGACTATCAGAATTTTATTATGGTGGCGTATGATGAGGATGATATCGTTCGGGGTCTGTATACGAATCAGGATTTGATTGCTTCTTCAACAGACATAAGTTTAGGTAGTTCCATGCAGTTCGTTCAGGAACAGCTTGGAACTCCTGAATCTGTGATTCGATATGGAACTTTCAACTATCAACTCACAACTAACGGTGAGTATGATGTGTTTCATCTCGACAACAAATATGTCACGATTTTTTACGATCAGCATGAAAACAAAACGGTTACCGCAATGAAAGTCATTGATGATGAATGGGTGCGTAACAAAACTGGTTTATATACGAAACCGAGCCAACAGCTGCAAGAGGGATTTGAATATCAGTTGTTTGATGTGACGAATGCTACTAGGAGAAATCATGGTTTGCCTCTTTTAACTTGGGATGAGCATGTGCGAGGCACGGCCCGAAAGCATAGCCTAGATATGGCAGAAAACGAATATTTCAGTCACACCAATTTACAAGGGCAATCGCCATTCGAACGAATGAAAGAAGACAACATACAGTTTATGATGGCCGCTGAAAACTTGGCATACGGTCAAATCAGTAGCATTTTTGCGCACGAAGGACTAATGAACTCCATAGGACACAGAGAAAATATCCTAAACAAAGACCTTCGTCGTTTAGGTGTTGGCGTAGCGTTCAATGATGATTCAAAACCATATTATACGAAGAAGTATTTTAGCAGCTAGAATTTATGGTTCCTGTCACCAGTACTGCAAACTTATACAGTACAGGGGGCAGGAACTTTATCTGTAACTAAAATATTCTGAAAGTTCAATAAAATATTCACGTTAATCATTGATTCGAGATAATCTCAGTGTTATCTTAACATTATAATGTTAAATCGGACGTACTAAGAAAAACTGTTGGATTACTTTAAATACTCGGTGAATATGCTGCAAGACAAGACAAGGCTCTTTTAATATCGATCCCCATCAAGCTAAGACATCTTTATGTTTGCAACAAAAATACAAGATTAATAGGAGAATATAACATGTCAAACATTGCAAAGCGTTTTTATAAAGGTCGTGTTGCATTAAATGTGTTAGCAAATAGTATAGAAAATGCCAAAGAGGTTTTCGAAGCTGCAGAAGGCTATGTTTTAGTAGGGGTTCTTTCAAAAAATTATTCAACTGTAGAAGAAGCCGTAGTTGCAATGAAAAAATATGGAGAAGAAATTGACGAGGCGGTTTCGATTGGTTTAGGTGCAGGTGATAACCGCCAAGCTGCTGTAGTAGCAGAGATTGCAAAACACTACCAAGGAAGTCATATTAATCAAGTATTCCCGGTAGTTGGGGCAACGCGAGCAAATGTTGGTGAAAAAACAAGTTGGATTAATAGTTTAGTATCCCCAACAGGACGTGTTGGATATGTCAATATCTCAACAGGACCGATTAGTGCTGCACAAAGTGAGCATGCGATAGTACCGATTAAAACCGCCATTGCACTAGTTCGTGATATGGGTGGTGATGCACTGAAATTCTTCCCGATGAAAGGTTTAAACTGTAAAGATGAGTATCGTGCAGTTGCAAAGGCATGTGGAGAAGAAGGATTTTCGTTAGAGCCAACGGGTGGAATCGACAAAGAGAACTTTGAAATGATTTTACGTATTGCTTTAGAAGCTAACGTTCCGAAAGTTATTCCTCATGTGTATTCATCCATTATTAATCAGGAGACTGGGAAAACAAATGTTGAGGATGTTCGTGAGCTACTAAAAACGATGAAGCAATTGGTGTAAGACAGAGGGACAGGTACCTTGTCTTATCTGGTTTCGTAAGTGAATAAGACAGAGGGACCTGTCCCCCTTGTCTTGCCGGGGGAAGTGATGATGATTGATACACGTGAGCCGATAATTGTAGAGTTTCCTATGAGAGGAGAATGGCTTTCTCCGAACACTCCAGGATCGAGAATTCCGAGTCATGGTACAAACAAATTTGGATCAAGGTATGCTTATGACTTTATACAAGTGGATTGGGAAAGAAAGGGATGGCCTGCTTATCGCGTCAGTTTGTCACAATACCTTCTTTTTGGAGTGCCTCTACATGAATATTATTGTTGGGGTCAGGAAGTATATGCACCTTGCGATGGGGTTATTGTTCAAGCAGAGGATGGTTATGAAGAACGAGCACGAACGAATTTACTTTCTGATATGTCTAATGCCTATAAAAATGCCCGTTATTTCGATCCGAAAAAAGACGACGTACAATCAGTTGCTGGCAACTACATCATTATGAAATGTGGTGACAATGTATATGCTGCGTTAGTCCATCTTCAAGTAGGCTCTATTAAGGTCTCAGTTGGACAGAGAATAAAAAAAGGTGAGCTTGTCGGAAGAGTGGGCCATTCAGGTAATTCCTTTGCTCCACATTTACATTTTCAGCTTATGGATAGCAGTGACATCAATACTGCAAACGGGCTGCCTTCCGCTTTTGAACAGTATGAAGTATTTAGAGATGGTGAGTGGAAAAAACAATTTAATTGCATTCCTTCAAATAAAGATAGGATAAGGTTTCATTCATAATCTCTTTTTTAAAGGTCAAAAAAACAACAATTCCTTTAGCAGGGGAATTATCTGGATTAGACAAGAGTGAATTTGAAAAAAAAGAGAGTAATTGGTTATTTTGGAAACAATGACCGTTTCTAAGAACAGACTAAAAACGAGCTTTACCAAGCTCGTTTTTAGTTTTTTTCTTTATAAGATTGTGATTAATGGGGTATAAAGCAATGGCGCGCCCCATTATGTATGTTGGTGAGGCTTCTGGCAAGGAAGAACCGTCCCTATTAGCCTTTCATTTAACCGCCTGCTGCTGGTACGACATTATATCCTTGCTTGGTAAGTAAATCTACAACACTATTTTCACCAACAAGATGCATGGCACCGACAACAACAAAGTAAGTGTCATTATTGTCTCCAAGAATAAACTCTTCAATTTTCTCCGCCATCTTTACATCACGATCGTCAGTAAGTGCTTTAATATATTCTCTGTACTCTTCAGTAGCATCGTCGCCCACATGTCGCATGGCACTTATTGCTTCTATATCGCCATCGATCCACAGCTCCATTAACAAACTTAATTCTTCAACGCCTTCGTCAAATTCTTCTATGGACTTGGCGAGGTCTGCTGCCTGAGCTTCGTCAGACATGGTTTGGATGACTTCTAATTGCTCCCTCATTGTTTCCAGTGCAATTATCTCCATACTATCGTCGGTGGCCCTTTCTAGAAAGTATAAATCAATCCCATACTCTGTTTGGAGTCCGGCCTCTTCTACCATGGCAGTAGTCAATAAATCCTTAGCTACCCAAGGTTTCATGTAGTTAAGGACCGTTTCATTTAATGGTAGTCCATATTCAGAGGTTAAGCTTACAAGACCTTCAAAAGCTTCCTCGCCGAGCTTGTTCTTTAAGTTTCTACCATCTAAAAAGATACCGTCACGTATGGCTATTGCCATCGCTTCCAATTCATTGATGTTAGAAATGTCGACTTCGACGGCTATATAGTCCGACTCTGCAAAGGCCGATTCGATAGAGTCATGTAGAGGATAGAGGTCTTCTACACCGACATGAATGGATCCGAATAAATATACGGTATTTGAGCCTTCTTCTATTTTGTAGAATACTCCTTGTGGGTGAGCGGAGGAATCCTCTAATAGTTGAACGCCAGAATCGGATTCTGTTGGAGCTGCTGTCTCTGCATCTTCACCATCTGGGCTCTCTTCATCAACTCCCTGCTCATCTGAATTCTGATCATGTTCTTCGACTTTCTCGTCCTCGGATACCATATCCATTAATTCGGGAATGTCACATGCAATTAATCCTAATGCTAAGAGTATAGAAAAAACAAAAACGATACAATTCTTCAATGAAACAACTCTCCTCTCGTTTTACAAATAACCCCATCTTCCAGTTAAGGGAAAATTAGTTAAAGTCATCTAAATCATACTATTAATCACATACATTTGAACCTATAAATGGAACTAAATGGGCATGGTTCCTATTTACTGTATTTTGTAAAAAACTGTAAAGTGTGTCGATTCCTTAACACGTTTAGGAAGGTTAGATTATATCTTATTACCTAGTTATATTTGTCGGGGAAAGAATCTGTTTTAACCTTGGCAGCTTTTTCTCTGGCAAGGAAGAACCGTCCCTATTAGCCGATATATTTTGATTGACAATAGCTAGTGGTTGGAATATAAAGGAATTAACTGTTAAAAAATACTAATTTTATGAGTTTGACTAACTAAAGAGGGTGTCTATGGGTCAAAATTTATGTGTCCTTGACACGCTTCTTATAATGGGGTGTAAACAAGTTGTTTATGAATCTCGTATTACGGTTTCTGTTGGAAGTATGTGCTATTGTGGCAGTTAGTTATTGGGGGTTTGTTGTTGGAAAAGGAATGGTTTTCAAAATACTACTAGGTATTGGTACACCCTTGTTGATCATGATAATATGGGGACTATTTGGTTCCCCAGCAGCACAAATACCTTTAACAGGGGGTTATCGTCTGTTACTTGAGATAGCAATTTTTGGATGTGCGATTTTAGCACTGTTAGCTGTCTCTAAATCTACATTAGCATTTATCTTCGGAGCATTAGTTATAGTCAACAAAATTCTAATGTATGTATGGAATCAATGAGACATGTCAGCATTAACAAATAAAGGAGGAATGTGAATGGAGAATGCGTTTCGTATCCAATTAGGTGGGGTTATGTCTATCATTGCAGGTTTCTCTCTTGCTACAGCTCACTCTATCAATCTGCTGTTTTCAAATGGCGAAGGTATATTAATAGGACAAGCTATTGTATTTATTGCTCATCTTCTTATTGTTTTTGCGTTTTTTGGATTTCATGAATTACAAAGAGATAAAAATGGTATTTTCGGATCGCTAGGTATGATTTTAGGTGTGATCGGTACGATTATCGTAACGGCAATTGTGTTTGTTGAAATGGCGGGCGTTTCAAATGTTAATGTGGATGAAATATTTGCAGTAAGTGTGAATCACTTTATTTACTCGTTTGGTCCACTGCTTTTTGTAGTAGGTATGATCTTCGTTGGTATTTCAATGATGAGAGCGAGAATATTTCCAGCTGTAGTTGGACTACTACTTATTCTTGGAACGATTGTATTTGCGCTAGGAACGGTAGCTGGAGCCTTAGAATCTATCATCTCAACAATCGGGGCAATCATTACTGGACTTGGGTTTATATGGGGAGGATATTTTCTTTTTAGGAGAAGTGTTATGTAATTTATTGTTCCTGCCCCCCGTACTGTATAACTTTACAGTGCTGGGGGGCAGGGATTTTTTTCTTGTTCTTCTTTGGCAAGGAAGAACCGTCCCTATTAGCCAAAAAAAAGTGTAGAAATTGAAACTTTATCACTATAAAAAACGTATATAATTTGGAAATATAGGAACAGGTTGGAATTCGTGGGAAAATATAAGTTTTTCACTTAGCGTTTTTCGTCCCAATACTTCCAAATACATAGATGGATAATTTAGGAGGGATTTTATGGTTTTTATATTGATGATCATTTTCATGCTTCCGTTTCTTATATTGTTGTGGCAACAGCACTATGTGAAAGAGGGGAAGCGAGAGAAGGTGAATGTAAAATTTGCATTGCTGCTATTCTCTTTGTTATTTCTTGCAAGTTTAATAGGACAAATTTACTTTTTAATGCAATATGATCTTCCATTATATGTAACTGGTGAACAATATTTGATAGGGCTTCTTATGGTTGCTTTTTCACTAGGACTCATTGCTATCATTAACATAGGAGTAACGATTTGGAGCAAGAAGAAGAATATGCCCAAAGGGGCTTATAATAGCAAGTTAGTGTGGAAAGTTACTGGAGGAATAGGTGTCATTGTCTTACTATTCATCTTTTGGTTTATGCCATTTGCTGAGAAAGCATCATATGTATTAGCTTTCCATAATGCCGTGGATGCAGTGGCACAAGCAGATGAAGAAGAAGAATTTTCTATAGTACTCGTTCGTTCGGAGAGAGATTGTGTGAGACGTTGCGCAGGTAGGAAATACGATAATCATTTTTATATTAGTAATAATTCAGAGGGGAAAAAAGAAGTAGAGTTTCTCATCCGTGCATTAGATGAAGAGCAAAATGAATTAAAAGTAATCGAATCCTCTCTCATGAGAACCGATCCAGGTGAAATACTTTTATTAGAAACAGAAGAAACAAATACAGATTCTAATGTATGGAATAGGTATTCTTTTCAAACAGATGACGCCGTATATTATTTTCAGTATGATTATCACTATCGCAATGCTGAATAAGTTTCCTTTTTTTATATAAAAGGGATGGATTCTAGTGCACGAGGGACTAGAATTCATCCTTTTACCATTTTTTCTTGTAGTTATATTTGTTTCAAATGAGAACCTTTTTTCTAAAGCTTGAGAAATAAAGTGGATTTAATGTAGCTATAGAAATTTTGCTACTAAAAATAAATACGTAAATACTTTTAAAGATTACTATAAAAGGTGTGTTTTCTGATGTCAAAGAGAATTTTAGTCTTAGATATTGCCCGGGGAGCTGCGATATTAGGGACGCTAGGGACGAATATTTGGATTTTTAGTAATTTAGGAAATTATGAAGTCTTATTAGGGACGGAAACGACAAGTGTTTTTACACTAGATCTAATTTTAGAAGCAATTGTTTTATTTTTTACAAATGGAAAGTTTTTAGGTCTATTAACGATATTATTTGGAATTGGGTTAGAGTTAAAACGTCAATCTTATATTAGAAATAACAAAGAAAAGCTGTGGATTTGGGTGTACATATGGGGGATGCTTCTACTCCTAGCAGATGGGTTCCTTCATTATTTATTTGTCTTTGAGTACGATGTGTTAATGGGCTATGCCATAACAGGAATCATTGTTGCACTACTAATAAAATGTAAAACTAGTGTAATTAAAACAGTGACAATTACTTTGGGAGTTATACATATTGTTGGTATTTTACTATTTTCTATTTTAATAGAGATTATTATGAGAGTGGACGAATTTAGAGAAGAATTTCTCATGATGATGAATGAAATATCTTATGTTTATCTCACAGGCTCCTATTTTGATCAAGTTCTGCTTCGCTTAAATGACTTTTGGGGGATGAGAGGAGAAGCAATTGCTATCATCCCGATGAATATTTTGTTATTTTTATTCGGTGTTTATTTAGTAAGAAAAGGAATCTTTAGGCAATCACCAGAAAGCATACAAGCGAGAAAGAAATACTTATTTTGGGGTTTAGCTATAGGTATACCACTAAATGCGCTTATGTTTATTCCGTTGTTTTCCCTGGGGGTTATTGTACGTTATCTATTTGCCCCTTTAATGGCGCTTGGGTATTTAATGGCCTTCCATTGGTTGGTGGAAAAACGTCCGGATCGTTTTATACTCCGTAGGCTTTCAGAAGTAGGGAGAACTGCACTAAGCTGCTATATGTTACAAAATATAATGGCTTCAATTATCTTTTATGGTTGGGGGTTTGGTCTAGGGGGAAGGGTTAACGCACTACAAACTATTGCAATTTTAGCTTTCATTTGTCTTTCTATGATGGTCTTTGCACACCTATGGTTGAAAAAATTTAATCATGGTCCATTTGAAATAATATGGCGGTGGCTAACGGCATTACCTTTTAATCAATTAAAGAATAAAAAAGTAGGTTAGCTTTTTGATCGGATGCGGTTTTTGTGGTCAATTTTGTTAAGCAAAGGAAATATATGAATAAATTATCTATAAAATAAACCATTTTTTTCATATCGTTTACTAATTAGTCTAGTCATCAATAACCTGAACTATTTTACTAATAACGAATTCTCACTATGGTATTAAAATACTAATGGATAGAGTGAGATTAAATAGAATGCGAATATAATATAAGACTAAATTACCTTTTTTTTCATATTATGGAATTTTTAGTGTAATTATAACGAGGGATCTTATAAAATATCTATGTTGCACAGGAATCCTATAAGAAATAAGAAGGTGATGGGAAAGTTGAAGCGTATAGTAATGTATTTTTGTTTAGTTGGATGTTTAATTGCACTTGCAGCTTGTAGTAATAGTAATCAAACGTCTGGGGAAAGGGTAGATTTGATTGACAGTAACGAGTCTGAAGAATTAGGAACAGATGAAGTTCTAGAAAGCGAAGAGACAGTAGAGAATTCTGAAGATGAAGAATCAAGTACGTCTGATGACGTTGATAGGGTGGATAATGAAGATTCTGAGTTTGAAAGATTTGAATATGAAGGGGCTTGGCCAGGGGTTGGTATCGAAGTTGATTCGCCAGAAGAAGCGTTAAAAGGTGATTTAGAACTATTTTTTGAAACCGTAATTGATGAGTTAGGGAATGAATACGTCTTTCGGTTAGGATCTGTTATGAGGGCAGTAGACCAACAGATGACAATTCCCATTCATTATAAATTCTTTATGGATGATACTCCCCAACGTATTAGGGACTTAAAGAGATTGACTTTAGAAACTGATGAAGCAGACTTCATTCGCCAATATTATTTACAAGCGATGGAAATTCATTTAGAAGCTGTTGAAAATATCCATCCTCACATTGATGATATTCATAATGATACTCATGATGAACATGTAACAACAGAGTTTTATGACAAAATTCTTGAAGGATATCATTACTTAGCTCTATCTAGTATACAAATAATCAAGATTGCAGAAGAGACAAATGTTCTCGACATCAATGAGATGAATGATTTAGAGGATATGATTGAGGAATATTTAATGGAAAAAAGGTTATAGCTTCTAAGAAAGACTAAAAACGAGCTTCAAGCTCGTTTTTAGTTTTTCTTATGGTTACTCCTCGGCGAACTCGTTAAATAATTGCTCTGCTTCTAGTTTTGTTTCGGCAGGGAAAGCAAATGTTATACTTGAGCGTCCATGCTGAGTAAGGTTAATTGCGGAAGCTTTACCAGCTAATGAACCAAAGTTTCTTGTCGTCCAAATTTCCCCATTACTAGATCCTTCTTTTTCTGACAGATAAAAAGAGCGTTGTTTTCCTGATACTTCAAGTTGAGTTTTCCTAGCTGTGGAAACCCAAAAAGTGCTCTCATCAATTTCTAACTTCCCTACAAATAAATGCCCTAAAATTAAATTAGGTTCCATTTTACCATATACCTTTACATCTACAGGCTCACTTATTTCGCCATTCTCAGAATACATATATCCAGTATGGACGATATGGATGTCTTTCGGTAATAGGAAAAAGATAGACATAATAGTTAACAAAGTAATCATAATAGAGTACATAAAACTGGTGATGTACTGTTTTGATTCTCTTTCAAACAACCACTCCATTATTGTTCGAAAGAAAAGTATGACAGCCACAGCTCCTAAAGTATAGAGGTACAAGTAATCTTGTATAAAGGAACCAGGATAAATCCATATGAGTAGAATAAATACAACAAAAAAGATTATTTGAACATACTTGTGCAGCTTATTAACTGGTTCACGACTCCAGCGTCTTTCAAGGTTAAACTTCCTGTGAATAAATCGATCTAAGATAATCCAAAGAATAAAAAATAATAGAAAATAAATAATAGGCACGCAGCATTCCCTCCCACATCCCTATTATACAACTCATTAATAAGAAAATGAACTTTTTATGGGTGATTTTTCCAATGGAAAGGATCGACAGCACAGCACTACAGTTCGTTAATCTATACACGAATGGGAGAATAGAACCAATCATTCCGTCCTTCCTGTATTAAAGGAAAACACTGTATGAAAATTGAATAAGATAATAAGTAGACTTTTTTCAACTAGTTCGATTTCATAGTTTCAGTATGATAGAGAGGAGATATACGATGTATTTATATTTATGGATCGTTTTTATAGGATTCATACTTTTTACCGCGCTGCCGTTATTTTCTGCTAAACACAGAACGGTGTGGAAGGTGGTTCAAGTTGTTGTGGTCACTTTTTCCATTATCCTCGCGGTGTTTGTCATTGAAGTCCTACAAATCCCGCCACTTCCAGTAATCATTTTCGTTGTTATCGTGAGTTTTCTAACGGACAGGTCTACCTATACGAAGACAGGTGCCATTATCGTTAGTGTGATTGTTATCCTTATTGGTGGGGCAGCCTATTACATATTTCATGATGATCCGGACTATGTACAGAAATACATAGACAACAATCCTGATCTCGCTTCCATGCATGTGAGTGTAGACGGAGAATCGATCGTTAGCGAAGGGGCAGATATGAAACGTCCTCTCGCTAGCGTAGTAAAGACGATTATTGCGATCGAATATGCGAACCAGGCGACTAAGGGTACAGTCGATCCAGGGGAGCTCATTGCATTAGAAGAGCTTGAAAAGTTCTACCTTGCCAATACGGATGGCGGCGCACACCCCGCATGGCTCGATGAAATGAGCGCTTCAAATAAAATAGTCAATAATGAAGTCCCTTTACATGAAGTGGCTAAAGGAATGATCATGTTCAGTTCCAATGCAAACACCGATTTTTTAATAGAAAAATTAGGTGCTGATTCGATAAATCATGTTATAGAAGCACTAGACCTTGAAAATCACGACCCAGTCTATCCAGTTGTTTCTGCATTGCTAGTATCAGAATTTGTAAATGAGCAGCACGATGGAAGCTTAAGCAGTGACGAATTAAAGGAGCTGCTCCAATCGATGTCTCTTGAAGAATACAGGGAAATAGCGTGGGAGGTTCACGATGAGCTGAAGGAAGGAGAGGCCGACTTTTTCCATGAGAGCGTTTCTATCCCGATGGATTTGCAGAAAATATGGTCTGATCGTCTGCCGAATGCAACCGTGAAGGATTATGGAAAGGTGATGAGAGCGATTTCCGATAATACAGCCACCGTTCCTGGTGGTGAGGAAGTTCTCCGAGACGTGATGGAATGGCCTATGGAACTTCATGCATCCAATCGGGAAATGTATGCACAT